>NZ_JBVHRF010000009.1:0-281855 GCF_055567035.1 Streptomyces sp. NPDC027185
CGAACCCGGAAGCTAAGCCTTTCAGCGCCGATGGTACTGCAGAGGGGACTCTGTGGGAGAGTAGGACGCCGCCGAACAATTTTTGGGGAAAGCCCCGCATCTTATGGTGCGGGGCTTTCCGCATTTCCAGGACCAATCGCCTGGAAGCCGACACCCTTTGGGTGCCGGCGGACGGACGCCTGTCCGTGGGCCTTCGCCCTCCGCCTCCCCAGCCGCGCCCCGTACGCGAGGAGCCTCGCCCCTCGGACACTCGGGCAAGCAAATGCCCCATTTCCTACCCTCCATCATGGTTTCATCCCGTCATGAAAGGTGAGGGAACGATGAACGGAGGCCGCCCGCAGGCTGCCTCCTCGCGGGTGGTCCCGTCCCGGCGGCGGTTGCTGGCCGCGGTGGCGGCGGCGCCGGTGCTGGCCGGAGCGGCGGGCGGCGGGGTAGCCGCCGCGGGCGCGCGGTTCGCGGGAGCGGGAGGGGGCCGGGGGTTGCGGAGGATCGCGCCGATGCCGACCACCGAGGCGGACTGGGCCGGGGTGGCGCGGGCGCTGGGGCGAGGCGGGAACATGTTGCGGGGGACGATCTATCACACGGGGTTTCCGCGGGGGGATCTGAGCGTGGTCTCCGAGGGGGTGCTCGTGCGGCCGGGGCTGGCGCTCGGGGCGCATGTGTCGTTCGTCCGGTACGCCGACGGCGGTGCGATGGCGATGGGCGATGTGGTCGTCACCGAGGACGAGATGCAGCGGGTGATCGACGCGTGGCAGACCCACGGGATCGAGCTGACCGCGCTCCACAAGCATCTGCTCGCGCAGTACCCGGACGTCTGGTGGGCCCATGTGCACGCGCACGGGCGGGACGCGGAGGCGATCGCCCGGGGGCTGCGCGCCGGGTTCGACCGGACCGGCACCCCGCCGCCGGGGCCGCCGGAGCCGTCGCTGCCCCTCGATCTCGACACCGCGGGGATCGAGGCGGCGCTGGGCACCCGCGGGACCACCGAGGACGGGGTCTTCAAATGCCTCTTCGTGCGCCGGGAGGAGGTGACCGGCGGTCCGCTGCTGCTGCCCACCGGGCTCGGGTCGACCTGCGCCTTCATCTTCCAGCCGGTCGGTGGCGGCCGGGCCGCGCTGGCCGGGGATTTCGCGATGACGGCGGACGAGGTCCCCGACGTGCTGCGGGTGCTGCGGCGCGGTGGGATCCGCCTCGTCGAGCTGCACAACCATCATCTGGACGAGTCGCCCCGGCTGTTCTTCACCCACTTCTGGGCCGTGGCGGACGCCGTCGCGCTCGCCCGGGTCCTGCGCCGCGCGGTGGACGCCGCGAACGTCGAGGCTCCGGTGGGGGAGGTGCCGGCCGGGTGAGGGGGCGCTTCCGTCCCGGTCCGCGGCCCTGTGGGTGCGGGACGGAAGCGTGCCGCCGTTGTGCGGGCCGTCGCCCGGGTGGTGTCGGCGGATGGGCCAAAGGGGATCAATCGCCCGGATGCGGCGCGTGTGCCGGGAGGTGACCGGGTACCTAGGTCGTGTCGTCCACGCCGGGACCGGTCCACGGGGTCCGGTGCACGAGGTCCGGCGCGCCCGAGTGCCGCCCCCGTCGGCACGCCGTCCCCGACCGTGCCCCGTGGCCGCGGACCGACCCCGTGGAACCGCCCGGCGGACGGACGGCGCCACGCCGGCGGTCTTCCGAGGGGCCTGATTCCCCTCCGGCCCCGCCCCATCCGTCCGATCCCGTACCTGGAGCTTCGTATGGACCCCGTGCCCGCCACGCGGAACTGCCCCTTCGACTACGCCGAGGCCCTCGAATTCGACCCGCAGCTGCGCGCGCTGCAGAACGAGGGGCCCGTCTCCCGGATCCGGCTGCCCTACGGCGAGGGGGAGGCGTGGCTGGTCACCGGCTACGACGACGTACGTACCGTCACCACCGACCGGCGTTTCAGCCGCAGAGAGGTGGTGGGCCGGGACTTCCCGCGGATGACGCCCGAGCCCATCGTCCAGGCCGAGGCCATCAACGTCATGGACCCGCCGGGCAGCAGCCGGCTGCGCAGCCTCATCTCGAAGGGGTTCGCGCCGCGCCACATGGAGCGGATGCGGGTCCGCACCCAGCATGTGGTGGACGAACTGCTGGACCGGATGGAGGAGCACGGCGCGCCCGCCGACCTCTTCGAGCACCTCGCGGCGCCGCTGCCGCTGACCACCATCTGCGAGGTCCTCGACATCCCCGAGGGCGACCGCGCGCAGCTGCGCAAGCACGCCCGGACGATGATGAACGTCACCGTCGAGAACAAGGAAGCCGCCATCCGCTCCAAGGCCGATCTGCGGGCCTACTTCGCGGAGCTGACCGCGCGGCGGCGGGCGGACCCGGGCGACGACCTGATCAGCGTGCTGGCCACCGCCCGCGACGGGGACGAGCTGCTCAACGACGACGAGCTGACCGTGATGGCGATGGTCCTGCTCATCACCGGCCAGGACACCACCACCTACCAGCTCGGCAACATCTCGTACGCCCTGCTGACCCGGCCCGATGAGATGGCGATGCTGCGGGACAACCCGGAGAAGTTCCCGCAGGCGCTGGAGGAACTGCTGCGGTACATCCCGTTCCGCAAGGGCGTCGGTATTCCCCGCGTGGCCACCGAGGACGTGGAACTGGGCGGGGTGCTGATCCGTAAGGGCGACATCGTGCACGTCTCGTACCTGACGGCCAATCGGGACGGCCGGAAGTTCGACCGGCCGGACGAACTGGACCTGGAGCGCAGCGGGCCGTCCCACATGACCTTCGGGTGGGGCGGCCATCACTGCCTGGGCGCCCCGCTGGCCGCCACCGAACTGGAGGTGGCGCTCACCACGCTGATGAAGCGCTTCCCGGCGCTCAAGCTGGCGGTGCCTGCCGAGTCGATCGAGTGGAACAAGAATTCCATCTGGCGCTACCCGCTCGCCCTGCCCGTCACCTGGTGAGCACGGGATGACGGCGTCCTGCCGGACCGGCGGCTCCCGCCCGTCCGGTGGGACACCGCGACGCGGCGCGCCCGGCGGGGCCCGTGGCCCCGGGGCGGTGCGGGCGGTGCGCCCGGCGGCGGTCCGTCGGCGCGACCTCTTCCGAAGGTGCGCCGGGCGTCAGGGTGCGGCAACCGGGGGCGCCGGGCCCGTGGGGCGCGGGGCCGGGAGCCGACATGCGGGCGTCACCTGGCTGCCGTAACGTAATGCCGAGGGCCAACCACGGTGCGGCGCACCATCATCTGCCCATACGGCGAGAACCCGATCTTTCGGCGGTCGGCCCGTCAGCGCCCATTCCGGGGACGCGCGGCGCCGCGCAACGCCAACGGCCCGCCCCGCGCCATCGCGCGCACAAACTGCCGCAACGCCGCCGGCCATCGGCCGGCGACCCCGTCGCGTCCCCCAGAGGGCTCAGCCGTGTGGAGCACCGTCCGCTAGGAGGAGATCCATGGCGGTTCTCTGCAAACCGGCCATCGCAGTACCCGAGCACGTCATCACCAACGAGGAAACACTCGAACTCGCGGAGCGGCTGCACGGCGACCATCCGCAACTCGGCCTGGTCCTCCGGCTGATCGAGCACACCGGTGTACGCAAGCGCCATCTGATCCAGCCGATCGAGGAGACACTGCGCCACCCGGGGCTCGACGCCCGCAGCATCGTCTACGAGGAGCAGACCAAGGAACGGGTGCCCGCCGTGGTGCGGCGCGCGCTCGACCACGCCCAACTGGAGCCGCAGCAGATCGACTTGATCGTCTACGTCTCCTGCACCGGCTTCATGATGCCGCCGGCCACCTCCTGGCTGATCAACGCCATGGGGTTCCGGCCCGAGACGCGGCAGCTGCCGATCGCCCAACTCGGCTGCGCGGCGGGCGGCGCGGCCGTCAACCGGGCCCACGACTTCTGCACGGCGTACCCGGACGCCAACGTGCTGATCGTCGCCTGCGAGTTCTGCTCGCTGTGCTACCAGCCCACCGACCTCGGGGTCGGATCGCTGTTGTCCAACGGCCTGTTCGGCGACGGGATCGCCGCGGCCGTCCTGCGGGGCGACGGCGGGACCGGCATCCGGCTGGAGCGCAACAGCTCGTACCTCATACCGGACACCGAGGCGTGGATCTCCTACGCGGTCCGGTCCACCGGGTTCCACTTCCAGCTCGACAAGCGGGTGCCGGGCACGATGGAACCGCTCGCCCCGGCGCTCTCCTCCGCCGCGGAGGACCACGACTGGAACGCCGGGAAGATGGACTTCTACATCATCCACGCCGGCGGCCCGCGGATCCTGGACGACCTCAGCTACTTCCTCGACGTGCCGCCGGAGGCGTTCCGCTTCAGCCGGGCCACGCTCACCGAGTACGGCAACATCGCCAGCGCCGTGGTGCTCGACGCCATGGCCCGGCTGTTCGACGAGGCGTCCGCCCTCGACGGGGACCGCGGTCTGATGGCCGGTTTCGGGCCCGGCATCACGGCCGAGATCTCCCTCGGCACCTGGGTCGCGGACTCCGAATCGGGGGAGTGAGCCGGGCGTTCGCGGGCGCGCCCGTCCCGGCGGCCCGCGGACGGGACGCCTGTGGACCGCTCCGTCCGGCGTCCGGCGGCCCGCCCCGCACCGCTCCGTGCGCCCCCTCGGCGGGCCGTGTCGCGCCTGCCGTCCTCCGGTGGCGCGTGCTTCAGTGAGCGCCATGGCCGAGGCAGGGAGCACGGGGAGCCGGGACGGTGTGGATCCCGGCGGTGAACAGGCGGGCACGCTCGACCGTAAGGGCGGGCCGGGGCACACCGTCCTGATGGCGCTGGCCCTCGCCGTGCCGGTCGTCAAGGTCGCGTACACGGTCGGGGGCGGTGACGCGGTCCGTGAGGTGCTCGTCGGGATGGAGCCTGCCAACTGGCCGGACGTCCTGATCGGGATGGTGCTCACCGATCCGCTGCTCGCCTCGGTGCTCGGCGTCGTCGTCTCCCGGGTGGTGTTCGCGTTGTTCGCGGCGCGTGGCGCGGTACCGGCCGGCGGCGGGGTGGCGGGCGCCGCGCGGCGGGTGGCGCTGACCGTCGTCAACCCGGTGGCGGTCGGCACGATCATCGCCTGCCTCTTCGGCCTGCGGTGGGGGCTCGGCACGTGTGCGGTGGCGTATCTGCTGCGCGAGGGCGTGGTGGTGGAGTACCTGACCGGGCGGCGCCGTCTGCGGGGCGGGAAGGGCGGTGGTGCCCCGGGGTACCGGCCGGCTTCCTGGCTGCGCCGGGCGGCGGCCGTCGAGCAGTGGGTGGCGCTGGCCCTGACCGTGCTGGTCCTGCCGGCGTTGGCGCTCGTCTCCGCGCTGGACGGGCGGGCGTGGACGCCGATCGTGCGGTGCCAGGTCACGAGCGGCACCGTGACCGGGAGCGACCGGCTGATCGAACTGGGCCGCAAGGGCAACGGCATCGTCGGCTGGAACCTCGACTCCGAGCAGATCTCCAACGGCCAGGGCTGCACCCGGGTGGAGAGCCTGTACGTACGCAAGCCGTGGTGGCGGGGGTGAGGCGCGGGGCCCGGTCCGCCGGGGCTGAGCGAGGCACGGCGGCGCGGGCCGCTCACCCGGGTCCGGCTGCGGGACGGCAGCACGCCCTGGCTGGTGACCCACGCCGGTCAGCGGGCCCTGCCGGCCGACCCCCGGATCAGCTCCGCCACCACGCGGCCCGGCCATCCCGCCTCCGCGCCCGCCCCGGGGGGCGCGCGGACGAGTTTCATCCTGGGGCGACACCTGGTGAACCGGGCGTCCCCGGGGCGGTGCGGGGCCCCGATGGGAGAGGGGGCGCGCGCCCGCCGGGACGCGCCCTTCCGCCGGGGCGGGCCGCCCGTCCCGTACGCCCACGGGCGATGCCTGCCCCGCCCCGGGCCGGAGGGGCGGGGCACATACCGCCCCGCCCCTCCGGCGTCACACGCTCTCCGGCACCTCCAGCAGCGCCCGGACCTCCTCCGCGGTGGTCTCCTGAAGCGTCTCGCCGACGAAGAGCCAGCGGGTGATGCCGATGGACTCCAGGAACGGCAGATCGTGCCCGGCGATCACCAGCGCACCCCGGTAGGACGCCAGCGCCGCCGTGAGCTGCCGCACCCCGGACAGGTCCAGGTTGTTGGTCGGCTCGTCCAGCATCAGCAGCTGCGGGGCGGGCGCGGCGAGCATCGTCGCGGCGAGCGCGGCGCGGAACCGCTCACCGCCCGACAACGTGCCCACCAGTGCCTCCGCGCGCGCCCCCTTGAACAGGAACCGGGCCAGCTGTGCCCGCAGCGCGTTGTCGGTGACACCGGGCGCCGTACGGGCCGCGTTCCGCGCCACGCTCAGACCGTCGTCCAGGATGTCCAGCCGCTGCGGCAGGAAACGCAGCGGCACGAACGTCCGCGCCTCACCGGACACCGGCTCCACCTGCCCGGCCAGCGTGCGCAGCAGCGTCGTCTTCCCGGCGCCGTTCCGGCCGATCAGTGCGACGCGCTCCGGGCCACGCACCTCCAGATCGCCTTCCCGCAGCAGCCCGTGGCGCGGCCGCAGCGCCGTCAGCCGCAGGACGGTGCGGCCCGCGGGGACCGCCGTGTGCGGCAGCTCCACCCGGATCTCGGCGTCGTCCCGGATCGCGTCCGCGGCCTCCTCACGCCGCTCGCGGGCCTCCTGGAGGCGGTCCTCGTGGATGCCGCGGACCCGGTCGGCGGACTCCTGGGCGGAGCGTTTGCGCTCCCCGGCGACGATGCGCGGCGCCCGCCGCTGTGCGTCCAGCTTCGCGCTCTGCCGGCGCCGCCGGGCCGCCTTGACGCGGCTCTCCTCCAGCTCCCGCTGCTGCCTGCGGACGTCCGCCTCGGCGGTACGCAGCGTCCGCGCGGCCGCGTCCTGCTGAGCGGCGACGGCCTCCCGGTACGCGGACCAGCCGCCGCCGTACCAGGTCACGCCGGTGGCGCGGAGTTCGGCGGTCCGGTCCATCCGCTCCAGCAGCTCCCGGTCGTGACTGACCACGATCAGCGCGCCGGAGCGCCAGGACGCGACGGCCTCGTACAGCCGCCGCCGGGCGAACACGTCGAGGTTGTTGGTCGGCTCGTCCAGCAGCAGGACGTCGGGGCGGTCGAGGAGCAGCGCGGCCAGCCGCAGCAGGACGGTCTCGCCGCCGGACATCTCCCCGACGGTCCGGTCGAGGCCGAGGGAGCCGAGCCCGAGGGAGCCCAGCACCGCAAGGGCGCGCTCCTCGATGTCCCAGTCGTCGCCGAGCGCGGTGAAGTGCGCCTCGTCGGTGTCGCCGGACTCGATGGCGCGCAGCGCGGCACGCCGCTCGGCGATGCCGAGGGCGTCCTCGACGCGCAGGGCGGTGTCGAGGGTGAGGTTCTGCGGCAGATAGCCGAGGGTGCCGGTGACGCTCACCGTGCCCTCGGCGGGCCGCAGCTGACCGGCGATGAGCCGCAGCAGCGTGGATTTTCCGGTGCCGTTGTCACCGACGAGACCGGTGCGGCCCCGGCCGATGACGAGGGAGAGCCGGTCGAGGACGGTAGTGCCGTCGGGCCACCGGAACGTCACGCCGGAGCAGGTGACCGAGGCTTGCGGAGCGGGGGGTCGGGACATGGTTCTTCTCGCAGTCTGCACGCAGGAACGGGGGCGTCGTAGGCGAGCACCACGCGGCGACCGGCCGGGGAGGGAGAGGTGCGGTCCTGGCAACGGAGGACGGCTCATGCACCGAGGTCGCATCCGCGCGAGGTCACGGGCGGCAGAAATGCCGGCACGGCGTGACAGGCGTACGGCGGGGCCGTACCGCGCGATGGTCGCGGACCTCAGATGCGCAACGTCCACCTCTATCGGAGACAACAGGACCCGGGAACCGTACCTCAGGCCGGAGCGGGCCGCATCAGGAATTCTCCGGGGGGCACGGCGGTGGCGAGCTCGGGCGAGGCTGAGCGGAGGCGAACCGGGCCGGGCGGTGGTGTGGCGGGCCGGTCCGTGAGGCGGGGAGCGGGCGGGGGGGCCGGTCCGCCGGTCCGCCGGTCCGCCGAGCTCCGGGGCCGCGGGACCACGCAGTCCTCGGGCTCGGGGCCTGCTCGTTCCGGCCTCGCGCCTGCTCGCCGCCCGCGCCGCGGGGGCCCCGGGACCTTCCCGATCCGGTTCGCCCGGGGCCCGGCCCGCCACCGTCGGTCCGGGCTCGTGGCGCCGCCCGGCCCGCCGCCACGCCCCGCCGCCGCCCGCCCCGTCGGCCGCGCTCCAGGTCAGGGGCGGTTGTCAGACCCCCGTGCCACGATGCGGGCATGAGCATTCCCGAACGTGTCATGCCGCCGATGGACGCCGACGAGCGGACGTCCCTGACCAGCTGGCTCGATTTCTACCGGGCGACCCTCGCCGGCAAGTGCGAGGGGCTGGCGGAGGAGCAGTTGCGGACGGCTTCGGCGCCGCCCTCGCCGCTCACCCTCACCGGTCTCGTCCGGCATCTCGCGGAGGTCGAGCGGCACTGGTTCCGCCGCGTCCTCACCGAGGAGGACGTCCCCGATCTGTTCCCCGGGGACCCGGGCGCCGAGGGCATGAGCGGTGGCTTCGGCGGCGCCGGGGAGATGACGGGCGAGGAGACCCTGGCCCTGTGGCACACCGAGGTGGAGCACGCCCGCCGCGTCTGCGCCGACCGCTCCCTGGACGGCACCGGGGCGCTGGGGGAGTCCCGTGTCACGCTCCGCTGGATATACACCCACATGATCGCCGAGTACGCGCGCCACTGCGGTCACGCCGACCTCATCCGCGAGCGCATCGACGGCCGCACGGGCTTCTGACGGCTCTCCGGCCCGGCGCTGTGCCCGGAGCCGGCGGCCCGGGACGGCCGGGCGCCCCGGGGCCGTGGCTTCCGGGGCGCCCGGCGGTCAGTCCCGGGGCGCGATCTCGCGGCCGTCCTCCCGCACGGTGATCGCCATCGCCGGGCACAGGTCCGCGGCGTCCAGGGCCAGTTCGTCGTCCCCGTCGATCTCCTCGCGCACCGGACGGGAGCGCGGGCCGTCCAGGACGAACAGTCCGGGCGCGGTTCCGGCGCAGATGCCGGAGCCGATACAGCGCAGCGGATCCACCTCCACCTGGCGGCTCACGGGCTCACCACCCCACCGGCAGCACGCGCGGACCGCGTACCAGCATCTCGGTCTTCCACTGCACATCACCCGCGACGTGCAGCCGCGGGAAGCGGGTGATCAACGCGCCCAGCGCCTCCTGGAGTTCCAGCCGGGCCAGCGGCGCGCCCAGGCAGTGGTGGACACCGTGGCCGAAACCGAGGTGCTGGTTGCCGGTCCGGGTGAAGTCCAGCGTGCCGGGGGACGAGAAGCGGAGCGCGTCGCGGTTGGCGGCGCCCACCGCGACCAGCACCGGCGTCCCGGCCTTCACCAGCGTGCCGCCGACCTCGATGTCCTCGGTGGCATACCGCGGCTGGCCCGCCCCGCTGCCCAGCGGCACGAACCGCAGCAGCTCCTCCACCGCACCGGCCATCAGCTCCGGCCGCTCCCGCAGCCGGGCCAGCTCCTCGGGGTGATCGAGCAGGGTGAGGACGAAGTTGGGGATCTGCGTCGCGGTCGTCTCGTGCCCGGCGACGAGGATGCCCACGCACAGATCGACCAGCTCCAGCTCGGAGAGGCGGTCCCCGGCGTCCCGCGCGTCGATGAGCGCCGTCATCAGGTCGTCCTGCGGACTGCTGCGGTGCTCCTCGATCAACTTCCGCATGTAGGAGCGGAGTTCCTCGCGGTTGGCGTCGAACTCCTCCGCCGTCAGCGAGCTGGTCGACAGCGCCGCGTCGCTCCAGGCCCGGAATTTCGGCCGGTCCTCGACGGGCACGCCCAGCATCCGGCAGATGACCGCCACCGGGATCGGCAGGGCGTAGCGGTCCACGAGATCGGCGGGCGGACCGGCGTCCTCCAGTTCGTCCAGCAACTGGCCGGTCAACTCCTTGACCTGTGGCCGGAGTTTCTCCACCTGGCGGACGGTGAACGCCTTCGCCACCAGGGAGCGCAGCCGGGTGTGCTCGGGCGGGTCCATGCTGAGGATGCCGCTGTCGCGGCTGCCCTCGGACTGCCGCGGCTCATCGTGTTCGAGCCCGAGGGCGCGGCTGAAGCGCTGGTCACCGAGGACGAAGCGGGCTTCGGCGTACCGCGTCACCAACCAGGCGGGCTCCCCGTAGGCCATACGGACCCGCAGCAGTCCGGGGCTGTTGCGGGCTTCGTCGTACATCTCGGAAAGCGACAGGTTGTCGGCGGTGTTGAAGGGATAGGAGAGGGGTGCTGTGTCAGCTGTGGTCACGGTGACCTCCCTTGTGTAAGCACCTGCTTACAAACGTTAGGGCGCCGGTCCGCGGACGGTCAACGACCGGTTACGGCCGTTATCCTGACGGACCGTCCGGAGAGGAGCACCATGGCGAACCCCGCCGGCGTACCGGCCGGTTCACCCCGTAGGAGAGATGCTCGGGCCACCCGCCGCAGACTGCTGGAGGCCGCCGCGGATCTCTTCGCCGAGCGCGGTTACGACGCCGCCACCGTGCGGGACATCGCGGACCGGGCCGGTGCCAACCAGGCGCTGCTGTTCCGCTACTTCGGGTCGAAGAGCGCGCTGCTGACGGAGGTGATGGCGCACAGCGGGCAGGAGCAGCTGCGCTCCACACCCCCGGAGAAGCTGTTCGAGACGACGCTGCGCGGCATGCTCACCCACCACGGCAAGGAGCCCCACGACCGTTCCCTCGCGGTGTATCTGCGCTCCCTCGGCGCCGACGACGCCACGGAGACGGTGAAGGCGCTGGGGGAGGAGTACGTGGCGGTGCTCGCGACGCTCTCCGGGGCGAAGGACGCGGCGCTGCGCGCGGATCTCGCCATGGCGTGGCTGCTGGGCATCGGCATGATGCGGGTCGTCGTCGGCCGCGAACCCCTCGCCAGCGCCGACCCCGACGACGTCTGCGAGCTGGTCCTCGGCCTCCTCTGGCGGCTCCTGGACGGAGTGCCGCCCCCGGACGGGACCGCGCCGCCGGAGCCCGGGGCGACCTGACACCGGCGGGGCTCCGCGCGGACCGCGCGCTGTCACCGGTACCCCCTAACCTGGAAGCAGGTTCACGGAGTTCGGGGGCGGAGATGGGCGACGCGGATTCTTTCCGGGCCGAGGCGGGCGAGGGCGGGCGCGTCCATCAGGCGGGCCGGGACCTGCACATCATCACCTACGGCGGACCGGCACCCGCAGCGGCGGCGGGACCGGACGCCGCGGCCCCGCCCGGCCCCGAGGAGCTGCTGGCGCGCTTCGCGGACGCGCCGCTGCCCGCCCAGGTGCTCGACGCGGCGGCGCTGGCCGCCGTCCCGCCGCCGGAGCCCGGCCCCACGTCCGGGGCACTGGCGGCGGCGGTCGGCACGCTCGCCGCCGAGACCGTGCCCGCGCTCCCGCCCACGGCACCGGAAGGCGCGGCCCCCGTCCGGGTCCGCTGTCTGCGTCCGCCCGCCGCCCCTCCCGGCGGCCCCGCGCGGCCCGCGCTCGACGCGTGGGCCGCCGCACTGCTGGAGCGCGCCCTGCCCCGGCGCGCCGACGACGCCGTACTCCCGCTGTTCGCCCCGCACGTCCACGCCCTCCTGCGGCGCTCCGGCGGGACGCGGCCCGAGCCGGTCGCCGCGGGCCGCCGCCTCCGGGAGGGCTTCGAGCGGTGCGGCGCCTACGGGGCGGCGCTGCCGTTCGCCGAGCTGATCGTGGCCTGCCCGGAGGGCGACGGTCTCGCCGACGCCCTGGCGCTGGGCCGCCTGAGGGTGCGCTGCGGGGAGTACGCCGAGGCCGAGGCGGCGTTGCGGCCGGCGCTGGCCCGCGCGGACGAGGCGGTGACCGCCCGCGGGCTGACCCTGGCCGGACGGACCGGCCCGTCCCTGGGGGAGCTGCTGCGGGAGAACGCCGAGGGGCCCTTCACCGGCAAGCTCTCCTCCGTCGACGGCGAGGTGCTGGTGCGGGCCGCCGACGTCCTGACGGTGCTGGCCGGCGCGGTGTGCGGCCGCCGCCGGTACGCGGAGGGGGAGCGGCTGCTGCTTTCCGCCAACGGGCTGTACTGGCGGGTCCTGGGCGCCGCCCATCCGGCGCGGATCCTCACCCAGCTGCACCGCGCCCGCGTCCGGGGCCGTCAACGGCTGTGGGGCGAGGCGCTGTCCCTGCTCCACGACGCCCTGTTCTTCCGGGACGCGGCGGCCCTGGAGCGTGACCACCCCCGCGCGGCCGCGCTCATCCGCCTCACCCATGCCGAGGTGGCCGGTGAGGCGGTCCGCAGCCTGGCCGAGGACGGTCCGGGCCGCACCCGCGCCGTCGGCGTGTTCCCCGCCCCCGTCGTCCGCTTCCTCGACGCCACCGTCAGCCGGCCACCGCGACCCACCCCCGCCGACGCCCACCGCCTGGCGAAGGAGGCGGCCGAGGCGTGCGAGCGCGCGTACGGCCCCTGGCATCCACGGACGTGCGAGGCCAGGGCGCTGCCGGCCCACCGGGAGCCGGACGGCCGGCGGGGCGGTCCGGCTCCGTGATCACCCGGCGGGGAAAAGAGCTGGACGGCGTGCGGCCGGGCTTGTAGCTTGCGTCCGACCGTGACGCCGCCCGAGGAGGTGAGACCCATGACCGCTGTATCGACGTGGGTGCTCCCCCTTCCCGTCACGGCCGGCGATTGACGTAGAGGTCGCCGGGAGCGCCTCGATCACCAGGCACTCCCGAAAGGCCCCACCATGCGCTCTCCGCACTTCACCGCCGAATCGTCGGCGAACGGCATCCGCGAACGCGACTTCACCGTCGGCGGCGTCCCCGGCGTCCTCCGGTCGCCGTCCTCCGGCGCCGAGCGGGCACCCCTGGTCCTGATGGGCCACGGCGGCGGCGCCCACAAGAAGCACCCGGCGATGCTGGGCCGGTCCCGGCAGCTGGTGACCGGCCACGGCTTCCACGTCGCCGTCATCGACGCCCCCGGCCACGGCGACCGGCCGCGTACCGCACAGGACGAGCGGGACATCGCCGCCCTGCGCGCGGCACAGGCGGCGGGCGCGCCGGAAGGCCCGGTCGTCGTCCCCTACAACGCCCGCCTGGCGGAGCAGGCCGTGCCCGAATGGCAGGCGACCCTGGACGCCCTGCAGACGCTCCCGGAGATCGGCGACGGTCCGGTGGGCTACGCCGGTATCGCGCTGGGCACCGCGATCGGCGTGCCGCTGGTGGCGGCGGAGCCCAGGATCAAGGCCGCCGTCCTCGGCCTGATGTGGCCCGACGCCCTGATCGGGGCGGCGAGGCGGATCACCGTCCCCGTCGAGTTCAGCCTGCAGTGGGACGACGAGCGCATCCCGCGCGAGGCCGCCCTCACCCTCTTCGACGCCTTCGCCTCGAAGGAGAAGACCCTGCACGCCCACGCGGGCGGACATGGCGCCTTCCCCGGTCTCACCGAGGCCGACAGCGCGGCCCGTTTCCTCGCCCGGCACCTCGCCCCGGCGGCGGGCTCACGGGGCTGAGGGGTGAGTGCCACGGCGTCCGGGCCGTCCACCGGGCGCCGTGGCCGCGGAACGGTGGTTCCGACGAGCCGGTGTTCCGGGCTCCGCCGGGCCGTCGCGGACGGTCCGCACCGTCGGCCCGCCGACCGGATCACTCCCGCTGATGCGCCGTCCGGGCCGCGTCCACGAAGTGTTCCAGGGCCTGCCAGAAGGGGTGGTAGGCGGCGTCGAGGTGGGCGCGGCCGGTGGAGTCGCCGTCGAGTTCGGCGGTGATGCCGGTGAAGAAGGGGCCGGTGGCCTTCTGGAGGGAGAGGGCCGCGGCGGCGGCCGCGGGCGGGCCCTCCAGTTCGACGACGCGGGCGCAGCGGCGGATGCGGGCGTACTCCGCGATCTCGCGGTTGTGGAGTTCGCGGAGGGCGGTGAGGCGTTCGGGGGAGTCGGGGCGGCGCAGGAGTGCGGAGGTCTCCCAGTACAGCTCGCCCATGCGGTGGGCCTGCTCGATGAGGTCGAGGTAGGCGGTGCGGCGGCTCTCCCGCAGCCGTTCGGCGCGCTGGGTACGGGCGGCGGTCTCCGCCTGGATGGTGGCGGCGCGGGCGCTGCCGCGGCCGGTCACCCAGCTCGCGAGCACCGCGGTGCCGCCCGTCACCGCGGAGATGGCCAAGGTCCACAGTGTGCTGTTGTCCCCCATACGGCGTCACGATACCGAGGCGGGGCAGCGGTGCGGGGCCCGGTGGCCGTCCCGCCGGGCGCGGGGGCCCGGGGTGCGGGACGATGGAGGTCCCAGACGTGACGCGCATCGCCGAAGAGGCAGCAATGGAGTACCCGGAAGCCTTTGAGCTGGTGTTCCAGTCGTCCGCCGTCGCCGACGACGTGGTGGTCGTCCGGCGCACCGCGGCCGCCGGTGCGGGCGGATTCCCCATCTACGAGGACGAGACGGGGATCGTCCGCGCCGAGATCAGCGACCGCGGTGAGGTCCGGATGCTGGCCAGCGGCGGGCACCAGGAGATCGGCGTACCGCTCCTGGCCCGCGCGCTGAAACCCTTCTGAACCCGGACGCCGTACGGATTGTGGCCCGCACCGCGGGGTCCCCCGTACGGCGGCCGTGACAGGCGCGGGGGTCAGTCGATGACCAGCTCGCCCATGGCGCTCCAGCCGGTGGCGCCCTCGATGGTGGTGCTGACGATCTCGGGGGTGTGCCGCAGCAGCGGCCGCATGGTCTCCAGCCCGGCGCGGAAGTGGTCGGAGGTGACGTGGGCCTCGGCGGCGTCGTCCTGGAACGCTTCGACGAGGGTGTAGGACAGCGGGTCCTCGACACTGCGGGACCACTCGAACCAGAGGTTGCCGGGCTCGGCCCGCGTCGCCTCGGTGAACGCCGCGACGTGCTGCGGCCACTCCTCGGCGTATTCGGGCTTCACCGGAAACTTCACAACAATAAAGATCATCCGGTGATTCTAGGGCATCTCCGGCAGGTGGGGCGGGGTGGGCCCCGCCGCCCCTACGGCGTGCGGTCAGGCGGCCGCGGGAGCGATCCGCGCGGTGACGCAGGGGTCGCCGGTGCGGTAGCCGAGGCGGTCGTAGAGCCGTTCGGCGGGGGCGTTGCCGCCGAGCTGCCACAGGGTGCAGACGCCGTCGTGGCGGACGGCGTGCCGGGTCAGCCAGGAGGTGAGGGCGGCGCCGAGCCCTTCGCCGCGCCGGGCCGCGTCGGTGGCGACGGAGACCATCAGCGGCGCGCCGCTGTCCCGCAGCCGGCTCAGCGCCCCGCACGCCACCAGCTGCCCGGCGTCGTCGCGGATACCGGCCCAGAGGGTGACGTCGGGGGAGCCGGGGCCCGTGGAGTGGGCGGGGCTGTGCTCGGCGAGGAAGGTGCGCAGCTCGTCGTGGTGGGTGGCGTCCAGCGCCTGGACCCGCTGCTCCGCGGGGTGGGCGGGCGGTTCCTGTTCCGTCCAGCGGAAGACCCAGTCGACGGCGTCGGTCACCGGGAGGTGCCGCCCGACGAGGACGTCGCAGCCACGCGGCACGGTGAACTCCCGCACCCGGTCCGGGAGTCCGTGCGCGGCGCGCAGGACGAGACCGGCGGCGGCGTCCGGGTCCCCGACGCTCAGCACCTGGCCGCGATCGAGCCAGGCGGCGGCGCCGGTGCCGCTCCAGCTGATCCGGTCGGCGGGACGGTGCCGCGCGACTCCGTAGCGCAGCAGAGCGGTACCGGTCCGCGACTCCAGGCCCTGACCGAGCGGGTCGGTGGTGCGGGGAGCGGGTGTCGTTGCCTGCATAGCGTTCTCTCGGGGGCGTGGGGAGGCCGACGGGCCGGGCGCGCGCGGGCGCGACCGGTGGCGGGCCGTTTTTTCGGAAGTGGGGGTCCGGCGGCGGCAGCGCGGACGCGCGCCCGGCCGGCCGGAGGACCACTGTCGCACACCGCCCCGACCCCGGCGCAACTCCGCGCCGCCGTCCGTCCGCCTCGCCTTCGCAGGGCGGGACGCGCCCGGACCACCGAAGCACAGGCGGATGCCCGTGTGGGCCGTCGGAAGGGGGCCGGGCCGGTCGGTCCGTTCTCGTCCCGGAGCCGTCAGACGCCGTCGCAGCGGCCGAGAAGGCGGTGCGGGGCCGGCGGCCCTCTAGGGGGCCGGGTCGCGGGTACGGGCGGCGCTCTCGCGGTGCGGCCGGGGGGCCGCGAGGGCGAGGAGTCGCCGCACGCGGTCGCTGATCCGCAGCGGCCGGGCCCGGGAGCCGGCCGGGTCGCGGTCGCGTACCACCGGACCTGCGCGGTGCGGACCGGCGACCTGGCGGCTGAGGGCCGACGTGTTGAGGCCGTACAGACCGGTGAGGCCGTCCGTGCGGACGCCCTCGTGTGCGGCCCTCTCGGTCAGGAGGGCGTAGCCGGCGAGGGGCAGCTCGGGGTGGAGCCGTTCGGCGTCGGCCCGGAAGCGTCGCGCGAGGATCTTCAACTGGCCTGCTGATCCCGGGAGTTCGACGCCTTCCTCCGTCGTCGTCCAGCGCGCCCGCCCCGCCTTTCCCGCCTCGGGGCGGCCGGTCGCCGGACCGGCCTCCGCGTGCTCACCCGTCCGCCCGGACGCGCGGCCGCGATGCGGGTGCGCCGGGGCCCCTCGGGAGGCGCCCCGGCGGCGTACAGTGATCGCGGAAGTCGCGTTGCGCGAGGCAACACGGCAGGTCGTGGGGTGTTCAGGGGTGTGTGCGGTGCCGTCCGGTGGCCGGCGCTGTGTCCCGGTGCGGGTGGCCCGTCCGGTACGCACCGGCGCCCCGCACGGAGAAAGGTGCAGCACATGGCCGGGACCGGTAGCGGCGCTCTCGCCGGGATCCGTGAGGTCACCGTGGTCGGGGGCGGTGTCATCGGCGCGTCGTGGGCGGCGCTCTTCCTCGCCCGCGGTCTCGCCGTGACCGTCAGCGATCCGCAGCCCGGCGTCGAGGAGACCGTCCGCGGATACCTGGCGGGGGCCGCGCCCGCGCTGGCCGAGCTGGGGCTCGACACCTCCCGTCTCACCGACCGGCTCACCTTCGAACCGGACCTGGCAGCGGCCGTCCGCACCGCCGATCTGGTGCAGGAGAACGGTCCGGAGCGGCTCGACGTCAAGCAGGAGATGTGGCGGACCGTCGAGGAGAACGCCCCGGCCGGTGCCCTGTTCGCCACCTCGACCTCGGGTATTCCCGCCACCGAGATCGCGACGGTCCTCAAGGATCCGGGGCGGCTGGTCGTCGGGCATCCGTTCAACCCGCCGCATCTGGTGCCGCTGGTGGAGGTCGTGCCCGGCGAGAAGACCTCGAAGGAGACGGTCGAGCGGGCCCGCGCCTTCTACGCCGCGCTCGGCAAGCGGCCGCAGGTGCTGCGCAAGGAGGTGCCCGGGTTCGTCGCCAACCGGCTGCAGTCCGCGATCTTCCGTGAGTGCGTCCACCTCGTCACCCAAGGCGTCGTCACCATGGAGGAACTCGACTCCGTCGTCACCTCCTCCCTCGGCCCGCGCTGGGCCGTCGCCGGCCCCTTCCGCTCCTTCCACCTCGGCGGCGGCGAAGGCGGACTCCCGCACTTCGTCCGCCATCTGGGCCCCGCCATGGAGCAGGGCTGGGCCGCCATGGCCGAGGAGCGGGTGACCTTCGACGAGCGGACCGTACGGCTGCTGACCGAGCAGACCGCGGAGTTCGGCGGCACCGTCGGCGAACTCGCCGCCGAACGCGACCGCAAACAGATCGCCGTCCTGCGCGCCCTCGGCGAGGACTTCGACGGCTGACGCGCGGGCGCGGCGCGCCGGGGAGCCGCGCCCGGCGGTCCGGCCGGGCCGTTCGCCCCGGGGCGGGCCGTTCGCGGTGGACCCCGGCACCGGGCCGGTGCCGGTGCCCGGCCCCCGCGCCCCGGCCGATCGGAGTGACCGATCCGTCCCGCCCTCGCCCTTGTCGCGAAGATCGTTTCCGTTGGACGCTGGGGCATGCGCACTCTTCCGACCTTCGTCCTCGTCCACGGGGCTTTCGCCAACTCCTTCTCCTTCGCGCCGCTCCAGGCCGAACTCGCCCTCCTGGGGCACCGGTCCGCCGCGGTCGATCTGCCGGGACACGGCTTCGAGGCGACGTTCCCCGCCGCGTACCAGGCGCCGCAGGATCTCGACGCACTCGCCGCCGCGCCGGGCGCCATCAAAGAGGTCACCCTCGCCGACGCCGTGGACCGCGTCATCGGCGTACTGGAGCGGGCCAAGCGGCACGGCCCGACCGTGCTCGTCGGCCACAGCCGGGGCGGCATCACCCTCACCGCCGTCGCCAACGCCCGGCCCGACCTGATCGACCGTCTCGTCTACGTCTCCGCCTGGTGTCCGGTCGACCTCGACGTCGCGGGCTATTACGCCGGGCCGGAGATGGCGGAGACCGACCCGCGGGCCCTGGCGACGGCGCTCGTCGGCGATCCCGCCGAACTCGGCCTGCTCCGCAACAATTTCCGTACCGCCGACCCGGAGGCGCTCGCCGCATTGCGCGACATCATGGCCGCCGACCTCACCGACGACGAATTCCGCACCTTTCTGAACACTTTCCAGCCCGATGACAATCTCGACGCCGGAACCCTCGACGATCGTGCCGGGCAGGCGACTTGGGGCCGTATTCCCAAGACGTACGTACGGCTGGCCGAGGACATCGCCATTCCGCTCGCCATGCAGGACCGGATGATCCGCGAAGGCGACGCGCTCACCCCAGGAAACCCCTTCGACGTCCACACCCTGCCGGGCAGCCATCTGCACTGGCTCGTCCACCCGGAGCCCGCCGCCGCGCTGCTCGCACAGCTCGTCGCGGAGTGACATCGCCCCTGGTGACCGGCGGTAGGGAAGGCGTGTACCGTCGGTCACCGCGCGGGGGTGGGGCCCTGCTCCGGCCGGGCCGGACACCCTTCGGTGAGGTGCGGTCAATTCCCTTGATGTGAGCGGGAGTTGTCCTGCGGTCGGCTCGCGGGGAAATGCGTACTCCCGGAAGGTGCGGTACTCCGCCGGAAAGGCGGAAATCCGGGACGGGCGCGGTATCCGGAAATCCGGGAAACCGCGTATTACTACAGCGGTATGTCAGCCTCGTGGCGGTAATACGTAAAGCCTGGTGCCGCCGCCGGGGAGCGGGCAAGACTGGCGTTCGCACATCTGTGCTCATGTCCCGTTCTCCCGGAAAGCTCCACGGCAATGCAGAAATCCCGCAGATCCGGCGCCCCCGCGGCCCGCCCCAGGAGGTGGGGCACATGCTGCGCCATGTGACGCGCAAGGCGGCGGGCTGGCTCCTGATGATCGCGGTCGCCACCAACGCCACCTATTTCCTGGCGAGTTGGTTCCTCGATCCGCGCGCCAACTTCCGGGACCTGCGGCCGGTCCGTACCGAGGCGCAGATCGACCGGGCCCTCGCGCCCTACAACCTGGACCCGGGCGAGCCGCTGGTGCACCGGTGGTGGGAGTGGCTGACCTCCGTCGTCCTCCACTTCGACTGGGGGAAGTCCCCCACGGGCGTCGCCGTCAACGGCGAGATCGGCTACCGCGCCCTGGTCAGCGCCGAACTCGTCGTCCTCGCCACCGTCCTGTCCGTCGTGCTCGGCGTCGCGCTGGGCGTCTACACCGCGTCCCGCCAGTACGGCTGGGCCGACCGCCTCTCCCAGGCGCTCTCCGTCCTGGTGCTGAACATCCCGACCTCCGTCGCCGCGCTCGCCGTGGTCTTCGTCGCCATCTGGCTCAACCAGCACGCCGGACTGCACTTCCTCTACGTCGCCGGGGAGAACTCCCCGAACGTCGAAGGGCTGCTCCCCACCCTCGGCGACCGGCTCCTCCATCTGATCCTGCCGACCCTGACGCTCACCCTGATGGGATACGTCGGCTACCACCTGACGCAGCGGTCGCTGCTGCTCGACACGCTCCACGCCGACTACGTCCGCACCGCCCGCGCCACCGGGCTCACCCGCGCCCAGGCGATCCGCCGGCACGCGCTGCGCACCGCGCTCATCCCGACGGCGACATCCGTGGCGTTCAGCATCCCGGCGCTCTTCACCGGCGCCGTCATCACCGAGACGATCTTCGGCTGGAACGGTATGGGCCGCTACTTCCTCCAGACCATCGCCAAGAACGATGTGCACGGCACCGTCGCCACCGCCGCCTTCGCCGCCGCGCTGACCGCCGTCGGCGCGATCCTCGCGGACATCGCCACCGTCTTCCTCGACCCGAGAGTGCGGGTGAGCTGAGATGGCCACAAGCGCCACCGACCTGACCGCCCGCACCGCCGCCGCCCCGCCCCGCTCCCACCGCCTCGGCCGTCTCTACCTGCGACGGTTCCTGCGCAACCGGCTCGCCGTCACCGGCGTGGCGATCTTCGTCCTGCTGGTGCTGTTCAGCGCCCTCGGCGGCCTGCTCACCCCGTACACCTACGCCGACACCGACTTCGCGGCGCTCACCCAACCGCCGGGCGCCGCGCACTGGTTCGGCACCAATCAGGGCGGCAACGACGTCTACGCCTCCGCCGTGCACGGCCTGAAGCGGTCCCTGGTGATCGCGGTCAGCGTCTCCGTGCTGACCGTCACCGTCGCCGCGGTCATCGGCTCCGGCGCCGCGTACTTCGGCGGCCGGATCGAGCGGATGACGCTCGCCGTCATCCACTTCCTGCTGGTCGTGCCCTCGTTCCTGATCCTGGCGCTGGTCTCCCACCGCCTCGCCGGTGACTGGCGGGTCCTCATCGTCGTGCTGACGGTCTTCGGCTGGATGTCCACCGCCCGCGTCATCTGGTCGGTCTCCACCTCACTGCGCGAGCGGGATTACGTACGGGCGGCGGAGTTCATGGGCGTCAGCCCGGCGCGCATCATCCGGCGCCACCTCATCCCCAACCTCGGCTCGCTGCTGATCGTCAACCTCACGCTCGGCGTCGTCGCGACCGTCCTGAGCGAGACCGCCCTCTCCTTCCTCGGGTTCGGCGTCCAGACGCCGGACGTCTCCCTCGGCACGATGCTCGCCGACGGCGCGACCACCGTCACCAGCGCCCCCTGGCTCTTCGCCTTCCCCGCGGGCCTGGTCGTCCTGCTCACCGTCTCGATGACCTTCATCGGCGACGGACTGCGCGACGCCCTCGACCCCACATCCGTGACCGGCGCGGCTGGAGGCCGACAGTGACCCGTACGACGACCCTGCCCCACCCGGCGCCGCGCTCCGCCGCCACCACCCCCGTGCTCTCCGTACGGGACCTGCGGATCTCCTTCCCCGCCGAATCCGGCCCCGTCGAGGCGGTCCGCGGTATCAGCTTCGATCTGCTGCCCGGCCGCACCCTCGGCATCGTCGGCGAGTCAGGATCCGGCAAATCGGCCACCGCGATGGGCGTCATGGGCCTGCTGCCGCCCACCGCCCACCTCTCCGGCCAGGTCCTGCTGCACGGCCGTGACCTGGCCTCACTCGACGACAAGGCGCTCTCCTCGGTCCGCGGCAACGACCTCGGCATGGTCTTCCAGGACCCGCTGTCCGCGCTCACCCCGATCTTCTCCGTGGGCCGCCAGCTCTCCGACGCCCTCCGCGTCCACCAGGACCTGACGAAACGCGCCGCCTGGGAGCGGGCCGTCGAACTCCTCGACCTCGTCGGCATCCCCGACCCGCGCGAGCGCGCCCGCTCCTTCCCGCACGAGTTCTCCGGCGGTATGCGCCAGCGCGTCGTCATCGCCCTCGCCATCGCCAACCAGCCGTCCGTCCTCATCGCCGACGAACCCACCACCGCCCTCGACGTCACCGTCCAGGCGCAGATCCTCGACGTGCTGCGGGTCGCCCAGCGGGAGACCGGCGCCGGACTCGTCCTCATCACCCACGACCTCGGCGTCGTCGCCGGACACGCCGACGACATCGCCGTGATGTACGCCGGCCGCATCGTGGAGCGCGCGGGCGCCCGGGAGCTGTTCGACCGGCCGGTCATGCCGTACACCGCCGGGCTGCTCGCCGCCGTGCCCACCGTCGACAGCGGGGTGCGCCGCCCGCTGGTCCCCATCGGCGGGGAGCCGCCCGTCCTCGTCGGCCCGCCGCCCGGCTGCGCCTTCGCGAGCCGTTGCCGCGTCGCCGTCGACGCCTGCCGCACCACCGACCCGGAGCTGCGCGACGTCCCCGGGCACGGGCAGGCCGCCTGCCTGCGCGCCGCCGAGGTCGCCGCCGGCACGCTCGACCCGGCGGGGGCCGCCCCGGACGGCGCGCCGGAGCCCGGCGGCGGCGAGACGGCCGCCGGTGAGGTGGTCCTCCGCGTCGAGGACCTGGTCAAGACGTTCCCCGTCACCCGGGGCGCCGTCCTCAAACGCCGTGTCGGCACGCTGCACGCCGTCAACCGCGTCAGCTTCGAACTGCGCGCGGGGGAGACCCTGGGCCTGGTCGGCGAGTCCGGCAGCGGCAAGACGACGACCCTGCTGGAGATCCTGCGGCTGAAGCGGCCCGAGGGCGGCCGTATCGAGATCGCCGGCACCGACATCGCGACCGCCGGGGCGCGCGCCCGGGAGCTGCGGCGGGACGTCCAGATCGTCCTCCAGGACCCGATGGGCTCCCTCGACCCGCGCCTGCCGGTCCACCATCTGCTCGCCGAACCGCTCCAGGCCATGGGCGCCGACCGCGCCACGATCGACGCCCGCGTCCCCGAACTGCTCCGCCTGGTCGGCCTGGACGAGACGCTGGGTGACCGCTTCCCGGCCGCGCTCTCCGGCGGTCAGCGCCAGCGCGTCGGCATCGCCCGCGCACTGGCCACCGAACCGAAACTCCTCGTCCTCGACGAACCGCTCTCCGCCCTCGACGTGTCCGTCCAGGCCGGAGTGATCAACCTGCTGGCGCGGCTGCGCCGGGAACTCTCCCTCGCCACCCTCGTCGTCGCCCACGACCTGGCCGTCGTCCGCTACCTCTCCGACCGCATCGCCGTGATGTACCTCGGCCACCTCGTCGAGACCGGCCCCACCGAGGCGCTCTTCGCCGACCCCCGGCACCCGTACACCCGGGCGCTGCTCTCCGCGATCCCGGTGCCCGACCCGGAGCGCGAACGCACCCGCGAGCGTCTGGTCCTGGAGGGCGAGCAGCCCAGCGCCACCCGGCTCCCCGCGGGCTGCGTCTTCGTCGACCGCTGCCCGCTGTACCGCGACGCCGGTGAGGACCTGCGCCGCCGCTGCCGCACCGAACGCCCGGCCCCGGCGGAGGTGGCGGGCGCCCCCGGCCACCGCTACGCCTGCCACGCCGCCTGACCCGAACCCCCCTCCCGCTCCCCGGAACCCGAAGGAACCCGCCGCCATGCGCGCAAGACTGGTCCTGCCCGTAGCTCTCGTCGCCGCCGTATCCGTCGCCGCCACCGCCTGCCAGGCGCCCGCCGCGAAGGACACCGCCGACGGCCCCAGGACCGCGTCGGCCGCCGTCGACTACAACCCGCAGCCCTACGACAAGCTCAAGGACGGCGGTACGTACACCACCGCCGGCACCTTCGACGACCAGGGCAACCCGTTCAACGTCAACGCCACGCTGACCGCGGCCCGCGTCTGGAGCTGGTACAACGCCGACGCGATCACCTACTCACCGGCGGGCGCGGTCCGCTACAACCCCGACTATTACAGCGACGTCAAGGTCACCGTCGACGGCGGCGACCAGAAGGTCGTCCTCACCCTCAACCCGAAGGCCGCGTTCAACGACGGCACGCCCATCGACTGGCGGGCGATCGAGGCCACCTGGAAGGCCAACAACGGCTCCGACAAGGAGTACGCCGCCGCCTCCACCGACGGCTACGACCGGATCACCGCCGTCGAGCGCGGCAAGGACGCCAAGCAGGCCGTCATCCGCTTCAAGGGCGTCAACCCCGCCTGGCCCGCCCTCTTCAGCACCTTCCTGCACCCGAAGGCCGCCACCGTCGCCCACTTCAACAAGGCGTACGTGAAGCGGGCCCACCCGGAGTGGGGCGCCGGCCCGTACACCGTCGGCAGCTGGGACACCCACTCCGGCAACATCACCTTCGTCCGCAACCCCAAGTGGTGGGGGAAGAAGGGCAAGCTCGACAAGCGCGTCTACGTCAACCTGGAGTCGCAGGCGGCGGTCAACGCCTTCAAGAACGGCCAGCTCGACTACGTCTCCGCCGTCGACGCGGAGAGCCTCAAGCAGCTCAAGGGCCTGAACGGCACCGAGATCCGCAGCGGCGGCAGCCCCTTCGAGTACTCGCTGAACATCAACACCCGCTCCGCGCTCCTCGCCGACAAGGCCGTCCGCAAGGCCGTCCTCGAAAGCGTCGACCGCCCGCAGATCGCCCGCATCCAGTTCCAGGGCCTCGACTACAAGGAACCGCTCCCCGGCTCCGCCGTCCTCTACAGCTTCCAGAAGGGCTACGAGGACAACGTCGCCGCCGTGGTGAAGTACGCGCCCGGCGACGCCCCCAAGACCCTCGACGCCGCGGGCTGGAAGCCCGGCCCGGACGGCGTCCGCGTCAAGAACGGCAAGAAGCTGGAGATCGGCTACACCCTCCTCGGGGACGACCCGCTGGGCAAGGCCACCGCGGGCGCGCTGACCGCCATGCTCAAGCCCGCCGGTATCCGCCTCGTCGTCAAGAAGGGCGACGACGCGGACTTCGCGAAGATCCTCAACGAGCGCCGCTTCGACCTGATCCTCTCCGGCAACCGCTCCATGGACCCGTTCGGCGCCCGCTACCTCTGCGACTTCTACTGCTCGGACCGCGACTCCAACCTCACCGGCGCCGGCACCCCCGCCCTCGACAAGAAGATCCGCGCCACCTCCGACCTCGCCGACCTCGGCGAGCAGGCGGTGGCCGTCAACAAGGCCGAACGCGAGGCGCTGGCCCAGTACGCTTTCCTGCCGCTGTTCAGCGGCCCGTCCACGTACGGCGTGAAGAAGGGCCTCGCCAACGTCGGCGCCACGATTTTCGACAGCCCGCTGCCGGAGACGGTCGGCTGGCAGAAGTGACCACCGCGGCCCGGCCGGCCCGCCCCGTGCGTCGCGTGCGGGGCGGGCCGGCCGCCGCGGTACGCGACCGGTGGCGGCTGCACCGCAAGCGGCGGTGAGCGCTACTCCGGGGAGCTGAGCGCGCCCTCCTGCCCGGCGCCGGACCGCAGCCCGGCGGACCACTTCTCCTCGATCCGGCCGAACTTCCAGACCGCGAACGCCACGACCCACGTGGCGAAGAAGAGCCCCACGATGACGAAGCCGACGATGTTCAGGTCGATCCCGGCGATCCAGTCCCAGAAGAAGCCGTGCAGTCCCAGCTTGTCGGCGAGCAGCCCGAGCAGTTCGACGGTCCCGATGAGCAGGGCCACGGCGACCGAGAGCCCGGTGATCGTGAGGTTGTAGTACACCTTGCGGACCGGCTTGGAGAACGCCCAGCCGTAGGCGAAGTTCATGAAGGAACCGTCGATGGTGTCCAGCAGCGACATCCCGGCCGCGAACAGCACCGGCAGACAGAGGATGGCGTACCAGGGCAGACCGGAGGCGGCGCCGGACCCGGCCAGTACCAGCAGCGCGATCTCGGTCGCGGTGTCGAAACCGAGCCCGAAGAGCAGCCCCAGCGGGTACATCTGCCACGGCTTGGTGATCGACTTCATCACGCGGCCGAGCAGCCGGTTCATGAACCCGCGGTTGTCGAGCTGCTCCTCCAGCGCCGCCTCGTCGAACGACCCGGCCCGCATCTTGCGGAAGACCTGCCAGATACCGGCCAGGATGACGAGGTTGACCGCGGCGATGACGTACAGGAAGACGCCGGAGACGGTGGTGCCGATCAGCCCGGTGATGTCGTGCAGCCGGGAGCTGTCGTCCCGCACCGGCCCGGCGAGGGCCTTCACGCCCAGGGAGAGCAGGAAGGCGAGGCCGAAGACGACGCTGGAGTGGCCCAGCGAGAACCAGAAACCGACCGACAGCGGACGCTGCCCCTCACCCATGAGCTTGCGGGTGGTGTTGTCGATGGCGGCGATGTGGTCGGCGTCGAAGGCGTGCCGCATGCCCAGGGTGTAGGCGGTGACCCCGATGCCGATGCCGAAGGTCTTGGTACCCAGGCTGTAGTGCTCCGGCGCCACGATGGCGACCAGCGTGAACCAGCCGATGACGTGCAGCGCGACGATGAACGAGGCCATACCCGCCATCCGGCCCCATTCGGCGCGGGTCATCGAGCGTGCGATGCGCTGACGGCGGGAGAGCGCGGTACCGGCCGCGGGGGTGGACGGGGGCATGGGCATGGATACCGCTTTCTTCTTTTCTCCGGTGGGGCTCACCCCTCCACATTCCTGCGGGTCGGTTTTACTTGCAACCAATGTGCAGTAAAACCGTCGCTGTCTCCCGCCGCGAGCGGCGCGGTGGCGGGTGGCGGTGTGGCCCGGGTCGCGCGGGCCGGGGTGCGCGCGCCCGCCCGGTGGCCGCTGCCCGCCGCGCCACGGGCCCGGTGCGCCGGGCCGCCCCTTCACCTCCCCCGGGCGGCACCGGGCCCCACATGCCAACTCTCCCCGGCCCGCGGGTTGTAGGCTGATCGGATTCGTGGGCTCGGCAGTGGTGCGGGCGGCGGCGCCGCTCCGCGTCCCGTGCGCGGGCGTGTGCGCGAGCCGGGGGGCCGCAGTGAACAATCCGATTCCGATACCCGTCAGTCTGGCTCTGCCGCCGGCCCGCCCCATGGGGCGGTTGCGGAGGCTGTGGCGTTCGAGGAAGGCGCTGGCGGGATTGACCCAGTGGGTCATCGACTGGGGAATGCCGTTCTCCGTCGTGGTCGCCGCACTGTCCGTCCTCGCCTCCCGGACGACGGGCCCGAGCCAGGTGTACCGGACGTTCACGCTGATCGACCCCCCGCGGCACGCGCTGCTGTGGTGCGCCTCGGTCATCGGCTGGCTGGCGGTCCCCGCGGTGATCGGTGGCGTGGCCGGTCATGTGATCGCGACCCGTATCCAGAGCGTGAAGTCCATGTCGACCGGTGCGCTGTTCCGGCGGCGCGGCTGGGCGGCGCGGCTGCGGCCCCCCGCCCGGATCGACTACCTGGGGTCGTACTTCCACGGGACACCTGCGGAGCAGGAGTTCGTCGACGCCTACGTCCGTATCGCACATCGCAACGACTGGGCCAGGGCACAGGATCACTGGGAGGTGGTGATCCGCGACACGATGAGCACCCAGCAGTTCTCCAAGCTCGACCGGCACGAGTGCCTGCGGCAGGCGCAGGACGCGACGCGGATTCACCTGCGGCCACCCGCGCTGGTGGGACTGTGTCCGGTGTGCGTGGCCCGCAAGCCGTGAGGGCCGCGCGGCGCGGGATACGACGGGTGGACGGCGCGGCGGCAGGGCCGCGAAACTCAAGGACCGGGGGTGACCGCTGATGCAGGCCGAAAGTGCGGTGGAGATTGTGCGGGCCTCGTTGGCGCTGGCGTTTCCCACCGCCACCGACGAGGGGCTGACGAGGGCCGCGGAGCTCGTGCTGCGGTGGGGCTCCGAAGGGGTCGGCGTCCAGTTGGAGCCGGACCTCGCGGAGCGGATGTTGCTGGACCTGATGGCGGTGGCGGGCCAGGACCCGACGGAGTTCGCAAGCGCTCGCGCGCCGCGTACCGAGCTGACCTTCGTCCCGCCGGCCACCAGCCGCGCCTGGAGCAGGACGAACGAGACCCGGGACGACTATCCCTTCGTCCCGCGTCCGCCGGAGCCCCCCGGCCGCGGGCGGTTCCGGCGCGGGCGGGGTGTCGCGGGCCCGGAATGACGGCGGGTACGGGGCGCGCCCGCGGCGTCCGGTTGCCCCCGCCACGGGCGAGGTGTGCGGGTATGAACGGGCACACACAAGCCCGACGCCGGAAACCGCCCCGGCTGTCGGTTCCGGCGCCGGTGGATGGTGCAGGATGGGGCCGCGGACGTGGTGCGATGTGTGCCGCGCCCGGCGGTGTTTGTATGTTTATCCCTGGAAATGATCGATGTGGATACCGCGTCAGGCAGTGCCCCCACGAATGAGGTGAAGCGGTGAACGGCCCCGATGCCACCGATGAGCAGTGGGAAGGGCTGGCCGAGGTCGTACCGCTGCGTAGCGGCAGTGAATGGCCCTCCTGGCCGGACCACCGCGCGCTGCCCGACGACGATCCGGCCGAGGAGAGCCGCCGGTTCGTCGTGATCCGGGTGCAGACCTTCGCCGACGCCCGCGAGGTCGCCGAGTACCTGATGGCCCAGATCCCCGTGCTGCTGGATCTCAGCAGCGCCGACGCGGATGTCGCCAAGCGCATCCTCGATTTCTCCAGCGGCGTCGTCTTCGGCCTGGCCAGCGGAATGCACCGCGTCGACACCAACGTCTTCCTGCTCGCCCCCCAGGGCACGGAGGTCGCGGAACCGACCGCTGGCGGCGTCCCCCATTCGTAGGAAGAACCTACGATGTAACGGTTCTCCGACGGGCGCCCCACGGGACGCTGCATAGCGTCGAGCTATGCACACTGCCAGCGCGCGTCCCGCGCTCACCGAGTTACGCCTCTCCGCCTTCCGCAACCACCGGGGCGTCAGCCTCCCGCTCGGCCCCGTCACCCTGCTGACCGGCCCGAGCGGCAGCGGCAAAACCGGCGCCCTCCAGGCGTACGGCATCCTCGCCCGGCTCGGCGCCGGTGAACGGCTCGCGGACGCGCTGGCGTCCGTGCCCGGTGGCGCCCCGGCGTGCGTCCCGGCCGGCGCGCGCCCCGACGAGCAGGGCCGCCGGGGCTTCCGGATCGGCTGCACCGTCGACGGACCGGCCGGTCCGGTCCACCTCGATCTCGCCGTCCAGACCGAGCCCCGGCTGCGGATCGCCGGGGAACGGCTGACCGGCGGCGGCGAAACCCTGCTCACCACCGCCCTGACGGACCCGGCCCGCCCCGCCGTGCAGGCCGCCTGGCACACGGCGGGCGCGGCGCCCGTCACCCGCGCCCCGCTGCCCGACGACCGCCTCGGCACCTCGCTGCTGCCGCTCCGCGTCGCGGGCAGGACGGCCGGTCAGCGGCTGGTGCTGGCCGCCGCGGAACAGGTCGTGGTGGCGCTCAGGTCGGTGTTCCGGTGCGATCCGCGCCCGGAGGCGATCCGCGGCGAACAGCCCGCCCCCGGGCCCGGCACGGACGGCGGCGGGCCCGGGGACGCCGCCGACGGCGACCGCGCGGCCCACGGGCGGCACGGCCCGGCACGCGGCCCACGGACCGGGATCCGCACGGCGCCGGACACGGTGGCCGGGCCGGAGCGGCTGCGGCCGTCCTGCGACAACCTGGCGGCGGTACTGGCACGGCTCACCGAGGAGCGCACCCGCCGCCGCACCGGCCTGCTGGCGGCGGTACGCGCGGCCTGCGCGGGACCGGCCGAGGGGCTGGTCGCCGTGCCCCGGCAGCCCGACGGACGGAACCGGAGCGCCGCGGCGACGGCCGGGAGGGCCCCGGGGGCGACGCTGTCCCGGGGCGGGCCCGTCGGGACACCGGGGCTGCGGGCCGTACTCGACCGGGGGCGCCCGGGGGCGATGCCCCTGGACCGGCTCGGCGACGGCGAACTGCGCTACCTGGGGCTCGCGGTGGTGCTCCTCACCGGGCCGGGCGAACTGGCGATGGACCCGGTGGCGGAGATCCCGGAGGCGCTCCAGCAGCTGACCGTCGTCGCGGACGGCGCGGACCGCTGCATGGACGCCCGGCAGGCGGCCGAACTGATGGCGCTGGCCGTACGGATGGCGGACCGCGGGCGGGTGCGGCTCCTGGGGACGGTGCGGGATCCGGCGGTCGCCGACGGACTGCCCGGGGTGCGGGTGCTACACCTGGGGCATGAGTGAAGATCTCCACGCCCTCCAGCGGCGGCTGGCCGCGTTCGCCGCGGCACGCGACTGGCAGCAGTACCACAACCCCAAGAATCTGGCGGCGGCGCTCAGCGTCGAAGCCTCCGAACTCGTCGAGATCTTCCAGTGGCTGACCCCTGAGCAGTCGGCCGCGGTCATGTCCGAACCGGCCTCCGCACACCGGGTCGAGGACGAGGTCGCGGACGTCCTCGCCTATCTGCTGCAGTTCTGCGAGGCCCTGGGCATCGACGCCCTCACGGCCCTGGCCGCGAAGATCGAACGCAACGAGGCCCGCTTCCCCGCGGTACGCGACGCCCGCCCGGACCGCGACCGCACGGCGGACGGGACGGACGGGGGCCGTACGGGGAGCGGGCCCGGGGGCGCCCGCCCGGGGGACGAGGCACCGGAGTCTCCCGGCGCGGCGGATTCCGCCTCCTGAGCTTCGTCCGGCGGCCGCCCGCCGTTCCCCGGGACCGCCCCTCGGCGGGGCAGAAGCGCGAGGGGAGGTCCCGGTACGGAGCGGTGGCCGGACCCGGGGGTGGCCGGATCGGGCGCGTGTGCGGGGCGCTTCAGGGCGTTCCGCCGCCGCCGGAGCGGTGTGTGGCCTGAGCGGCGCGCCCTCTGCCGTGACGGAACGGGGCGCCGGTACGCCCGGGGCTGCTGGGGCGACCATGACCCGATGGCGCGTCAGGGGTCGGAGGGGGCTCCGTGGCGGGAGCGGACGGAGCGACTCGGGCACGCCATAAGTCACTCTCCGGAGTCATGAACCTCTCCGCAGGGCCTTGGTTGTCCACAGATTTGCGAATTCCCCTGGTGTTTTTGGGTGTTCACCCTCACTCTGGGTAGTGGAACAGTGTGGGGTGAGGCAGATGACGGCGAAGGGAGGAACGCGCATGGACGCGGTGCTGATCATCGCGGCCGGTCGGCGCGGTCTGGCAGAGGCGAGCACGGTGCAGGAAGTGGTCGTCGAGGCGTGGCAGGCGCAAGCCCTGGCCGAGGCGGTCGGAAGCCATCTCGCGATATTCGGTCCGTACGAAGTGCGGTCCCGGGCGCGCGGGTTGGGCGATGCGGGCGGGCGGTTCAGCGGGGGACTGCTGTGCCCGGTGGCGAGGGCGGGCGGTCTGCGAGCGGCCCAGCTGACCGAAGTGAAGGATGTCAGGGCCGCGTTGACGGGCCTGCGAGGACTTCTGCGGGAGGTCTGCGAGGTACTGGTGGGCATCGTGTGCGCGGCGGACGAGGAGGGCATGTACTGGACCTGTGTCGAGGTGATGGATTCCGCCGACGAATCACGCGACCGCATCGCCGGAATACTCGAAAAGCTGGAGATACGCGACCGCGACCTCGCCTGAGGCGCGGCATCGCACGCCGGCCCCGCCCCGCCGTGGTGCCGCCGCGCCGCGGTCGGCGAGGCGCGTGACGGCGGCGCTCGCTCTCTCCGGCCCGCTCCCGGCTCCCGTCGGCAATCCGCGCTCCGCCGGGGTGGCATCTCTCGCCCCGGGGCGACGCGGGCCGTTGGCCCCGCTCGGCCGTCCTCTCCGCGGCCCCTTCCGGCTTCGACCGGGGTGCCTCTCGTCGGCCCGGTCCCGATGGCCCGGCCGCTGCGGGCCGCTCCCACCCGGTGCCGGTCCCGTGTCCCGATAGGGCTCGCTTCTCTGCAGCGCTCGCGTCTCGGCAGGTCCCGCTCTCGACAAGGTCCGGCGTTTCGGGCTCGCATCTCGACAGGTCCGGCGTCTCGGCAGGGCGTGCGTCCACCCGGTGCCGTCTCCTGATCCGGCCCCGTTCCCCGGCAGGGTTCCGCTTCCCGGGCCCGCTCCCGTCCTCCGGCGGGGTCCGCGTTCGTGGCGGTCCCGTGTCCCGTCCGGCCGGTGGCTCCTTCTGTCCGCCCGGTGCTTCGATCCGGGGCACGCGGTACGCGGCGCCGGTTCCGCGGGCGGTGAGCATGCAGGATGGAGGTATGGATCTGCGTATTTTCACGGAGCCTCAGCAGGGGGCTTCCTACGACACCCTTCTCACCGTCGCCAAGGCCACCGAGGACCTCGGCTTCGACGCCTTCTTCCGTTCCGACCACTACCTCGCGATGGGTAACTCCGACGGGCTGCCCGGTCCGACGGACGCCTGGATCACCCTGGCCGGTCTCGCCCGCGAGACGCGGCGCATCCGCCTCGGCACCCTGATGACCGCCGGTACCTTCCGTCTTCCCGGTGTGCTGGCGATCCAGGTCGCCCAGGTCGACCAGATGTCCGGCGGCCGCGTCGAACTGGGGCTGGGCGCCGGTTGGTTCGAGGAGGAGCACAAGGCGTACGGCATCCCCTTCCCGAAGGAGAAGTTCGCCAGGCTGGAGGAGCAACTCGCGATCGTCACCGGCCTGTGGTCCACCGAGGAGGGCAAGGAGTTCTCCTTCGACGGCGACCACTACCGGCTGACGAAGTCGCCCGCGCTGCCCAAGCCCGCCCAGCACAAGGTCCCGGTGCTGATCGGTGGCCACGGCGCGACCCGCACGCCGCGGCTGGCCGCGCAGTACGCCGACGAGTTCAACATCCCGTTCGCCTCGCTCCAGGACAGCGAGCGCCAGTTCGGCCGGGTGCGGGCGGCGGCGGAGGCGGCCGGCCGCAAGGGCGACGACCTGGTGTACTCCAACGCCCTCGTCGCCTGCGTCGGCAAGAACGACGCCGAGGTGGCGCGCCGCGCGGCGGCCATCGGGCGCGAGGTGGACGAACTGAAGGCCAACGGCCTGGCCGGTTCGCCGGCCGAGGTCGCCGACAAGATCGGGCGGTACGCCGAGATCGGCGCCTCCCGCGTCTACCTCCAGATCCTGGACCTGGACGATCTGGACCACCTGGAGCTGATCTCCGCCCAGGTGCAGTCGCAGCTCAGCTGAGCCGCGCGGGACCGCCGTACCGGGGCACGCCCCGGAACCCGGCGGGTCCGTGCCCGTACCGAGGCCATCACCCCGGGCAGGTGGCCGCCCGGGGTGATGGCCGTCGTGCTGCCCGGGGGCCACTCGGAGTGCTGGCTCCTGGGGCGTCGCCGTTCCGGGGAAGGCCGCCCCGCGTGCCGACCCGCGCCTGTTCCGGGTGTCCCGCCCGGCCGGGGCTCCGGTTCCGACCGGGCCGGCGTCCGCCGGCGCGAGCCCGCGGGGACGATTCTCCGCCCGGGTGGAGGAGCGGGGCCGGTAGCCGCCCCGCACGACCGGTTCGGCAGGACCGTGGAAATGCGGCTTTGCCGTAATTGCCGTCAACTCGGCGCCTGTTCCGAGCGATGCTCCGGGCACTGCTGGCGCCGTGTTGACGGCGGATCGGCGTGCTGCGGCGGCACGGTGGACGGATCGGCCACCGAAGCGGAATGCCGCCGGACGGTCCGCACGGAGCCGGCGGGGAGGCGCCGGACCTCGGACGGAAGGGAGCCGGGCCGGGCGGCGGCGACGGCTGGAACCGGCCATCGGCGAGCCCGCGGCCGTCCCACGGGCGAGGCCACACGGACGGCCGCCCGGCGCCCGGGAACCCACCGGACCACACGCGTCCCGGCCGCCCCGCGCACCGCTGCCGGGTCCCCGTCCCGGTGGCGCCGCGCGGCATTCACTCCGTCGCCCGTGAAAAGAGTCCGGCTCCCGCGCCACTGCGCCGACGCATGGACCGTACGCCCGCGGGCGCCGCAGCGAGAGCCCGGCGCCGGGTGGCAGCACGGGGCGTACGGCCGGAGCCCCGCCGGACCTTCGCGCGGTGCGCGGCGCCTGGAGCAGCGCGCACCGCACACCTCCGGCGCACGAAACCGGCAGCGCGCCCCCAGGCGGACCATCCGCTCTCTGCGCCGCCCCGGTCCCGCCGACCTCCCCGGCGCACGGCGGGCCGCGCCGACCGTGACGGCCCGCCTGACGCCCGGTCCGACCATCCCCCAGGGGGACTCCCCTGTCCGCCCCTGAGACGGACCCGTACTTCTCCCCTGAATCCCGTCGGCGGCGTTCACGGTGGGACGGAAGCGGCCAAGATGGAGAGATGGGATTCCATGTCGATTCCGAGGCCGGGCGGCTGCGCCGCGTCATCCTGCACCGCCCCGATCTGGAGCTGAAGCGGCTGACGCCGACCAACAAGGACGCGCTCCTCTTCGATGACGTGCTGTGGGTGCGCCGCGCGCGGGCGGAGCACGACGGTTTCGCCGACGTGCTGCGCGACCGCGGGGTGGCGGTGCATCTCTTCGGCGACCTGCTGGCCGAGACGCTCGCCCTGCCCGCCGCCCGCGAGCTGGTCCTGGACCGCGTCTTCGACGAGAAGGAGTACGGCCCGCTCGCCACCGACCACCTGCGGGCCGCCTTCGACGCGCTGCCCGTCGCGGAGCTGGTCGAGGCGCTGGTCGGCGGGATGACGAAACGGGAGTTCCTGGAGCGGCACCCGGAGCCGGCCTCGGTCCGCTTCCACGTCATGGAGCTGGACGACTTCCTGCTGGGCCCGCTGCCCAACCACCTCTTCACCCGTGACACCTCCGCCTGGGTCTACGACGGGGTGTCCGTCAACGCCATGCGCTGGCCGGCCCGGCAGCGCGAGACGGTGCACTACGAAGCGATCTACGCCCATCACCCGCTCTTCCGTGACGCGGAGTTCCACGTCTGGTCGAGGGGGCAGGCGGACTACCCCTCCACCATCGAGGGCGGTGACGTGCTGGTGCTGGGCAACGGCGCGGTGCTGATCGGGATGAGCGAGCGGACCACACCGCAGGCCGTCGAGATGCTGGCCAGGGGGCTGTTCGCCGCCGGATCGGCCCGCACCATCGTGGCGCTGGACATGCCCAAGCGCCGCGCCTTCATGCACCTCGACACGGTCATGACCATGATCGACGGCGATACCTTCACCCAGTACGCGGGGCTCGGCATGCTCCGCTCGTACACCATCGAGCCGGGCGGCGGCGAGGGCGACCTCAAGGTCACCGACCATCCCCCCGAGCACATGCACCGGGCGATGGCGGCGGCGCTCGGGCTGAGCGACATCCGGGTCCTCACCGCCACCCAGGACGTGCACGCCGCCGAGCGGGAGCAGTGGGACGACGGCTGCAACGTCCTCGCGGTGGAGCCGGGCGTGGTCGTCGCCTACGAGAGGAACGTCACGACCAACACCTTCCTGCGCAAGCGCGGTATCGAGGTCATCACCATCCCGGGCAGCGAACTGGGCCGTGGCCGGGGCGGTCCGCGCTGTATGAGCTGCCCGGTGGAGCGCGACGCGATACCGGACGCGGTCTGAGGGCGCCGGGCCGGCGGGCATCGGGCGACCGTGCCGGGCCGCGCCGTCCCGCCCCGGTCAGACGGACGAGCTTCTGAATATTGATGCGGCGACTCGTATACACTTCCAGGGTCCGTGTCCGAAAACATCCGCTCGTGCCCGATGCCGTGAACCAGGAGTCACCATGGCGATAGATCTCACCGGCCGCCACTTCCTCAAGGAACTGGACTTCACCGCCGAGGAATTCCGCGGACTGGTCGACCTGGCGGCCGAGCTGAAGGCCGCCAAGCGCGCCGGTACCGAGGTCCAGCGGCTGCGCGGCCGCAACATCGCTCTCATCTTCCAGAAGACCTCGACCCGCACCCGCTGCGCCTTCGAGGTCGCCGCCGCCGACCAGGGCGCCTCGACCACGTACCTCGACCCGGCCGCGTCGCAGATGGGGCACAAGGAGTCCGTCCGCGACACCGCGCGCGTCCTCGGCCGGATGTTCGACGGCATCGAGTTCCGGGGCAGTGCGCAGACGGACGTCGAGGAACTGGCCGCGTACGCCGGCGTCCCGGTCTTCAACGGTCTGACCGACGACTGGCACCCCACCCAGATGCTCGCCGACCTCCTCACCGTCGTCGAGCACAACGGCGGCCGCCCGCTGGCCGGAACCGCCTTCGCCTACCTCGGCGACGCCCGCTACAACATGGGCAACTCCTACCTCGTCACCGGCGCGCTGCTCGGCATGGACGTCCGGATCGTGGCGCCGCGCCCGCTCTGGCCGTCCGACGAGGTCGTGGCGCAGGCCCAGGCGCTCGCCGCGGCCAGCGGTGCCCGGATCACGCTCACCGAGGACGTCGCCGAGGGCGTGCGCGGTGCCGGTTTCGTGACCACCGACGTCTGGGTCTCCATGGGGGAGCCCAAGGAGGTGTGGGACGAGCGGATCGCGCTGCTCGCCCCGTACGCGGTCACCATGGACGTGCTGCGGGCCACCGGCAAGCCGGACGTGAAGTTCCTGCACTGCCTGCCCGCCTTCCACGATCTGGGCACGGCGGTCGGCCGGGAGATCCACGCCCGCCACGGCCTGACCTCGCTGGAGGTCACCGACGAGGTCTTCGAGTCGCCGCACTCCGTAGTCTTCGACGAGGCGGAGAACCGGATGCACACCATCAAGGCCGTCCTCGTCGCCACCCTCGGCCGCTGACGCCCGCCGGTCGCGGGGTGTGCCCGGCACGCCCCGCACTGCATACCCATGCGCACAAATGGGCGATCATGCAGTCATAGCGGTTACCATCGACCGCTCACGGGGCCCGGCCCACCGGCCGTGCCCCGTTCCGCGCGCCGCCCACCCCGCCGCGCGCACCCGCACCACCAGAGATGAGAACCACCCCATGCGCCCGTCCGCAGCCCGCCGCCCCTCCCAGGCGCGGCGCGCACCGCTCGCCGCCCGCCCCGGGCTGCGCATCAAGTCCCCCGACGCGCTCCTCGCCGAATCGGGCACGGACCTCGACGGCAACGGCCTCACCCGCAGCATGGGGCTCTTCCAGGTCGTCTGTTTCGGCATCGGCGCCATCGTCGGCACCGGCATCTTCGTCGGCCTGTCCGACACCGTTGCCCACGCCGGCCCCGCGGTCCTCATCTCCTTCGTCCTCGCCGCCCTGACCTGCGTCTTCACCGCCTTCTCCTTCGCCGAGCTGGGCGGCGCGATTCCGGTGTCCGGCAGCTCGTACTCCTACGCGTACGCCACCCTCGGCGAGCGGACCGCGTTCCTCGTCGGCTGGTGTCTGCTGCTGGAGTACGGCGTCTCGGTGTCGGCGGTCGCGGTCGGCTGGGGCCAGTACCTCAACGAACTGCTCGGCAGCCTCATCGGCCGGCAGCTGCCCGCCGCGCTGGCGAGCCCGCCCGGCGACGGCGGCATCGTCAACATCCCGGCGGTCGTCGTCCTGCTGCTCGCCGCGACGCTCCTGGTACGGGGCATCCGCGAGAGCGCCCGCGCCACCGCCGCCATGGCCGTGCTGAAGATCGCGGTGCTGCTGCTGTTCTGCGCCATCGCCCTCTCCGCCTTCCGCGACGGCAACCTCACACCGTTCGCGCCCGAGGGCGTCGCCGGGATCACCTCGGGCGCCTCCGTCGCGTTCTTCTCGTACATCGGCTTCGACGCGATCACCACCGCCGGTGAGGAGGTCAAGAACCCGCGCCGGAACATCCCGCTCGCGATCATGATCTGCATCGGCGTCGTCACCGTGCTGTACTGCCTGGTCGCCCTCAGCGCCATCGGCGCACTCTCCGCCGGGGACGTCGCCGACAAGCCCGCCGCGCTCTCGCTGATCGTCAACCACGTCACGCACTCCGCGCTCGGCGGCGGCGTGATCGCCTTCGGCGCGGTCGTCGCCATCGCCTCGGTCGTCCTGGCGGTCATGTACGGCCAGACCCGCATCCTGATGTCGATGTCGCGTGATGGCTTGATCCCGAGGGTCTTCGCCCGGATCTCGCCCCGGACGGCCACGCCCGTCGCCAACACCTGGATCGTCGCGGTCGTCTTCGCCGTCCCCGCCGCCGTCGTCCCGCTGGACGTGGTGATGAACCTGACCACCATCGGCACCCTGGCGATCATGGCGGTGGTCAACGTCAGCGTGATGGTGCTGCGCCGCACCCGCCCCGCGCTCGCCCGCCGCTTCCGCGTCCCGCTCTTCCCGCTCAGCCCGCTCCTGGGCATCGCGTTCAGCCTCTACCTGATCTACGGCACGGGCCGGACGACCTGGGTGCAGTTCGCCGCTTTCCTCGTCATCGGCGCGCTCGTCTACGCCTGCTACGGACGCCGCCACTCCCGCCTGCGCACCGCCCCGGAGCCGGACACGGAGGGCGCGCCGCGCGCCGAGGAGGCGCACCGCTCGGAGCCCGCGCCCCTGAGCTGAGCCTGAGCCGGGGCTCCGGGCGGCGCCGGGTCCCTGCGGCGCCGGGCCCCTGCGGCGCCGGGCTCAGGCCGCGGCGCGCGTGTCGCTCCCGCGCGGCTCCAGGTGGCTCAGCGCGCCCGCCGTCGCGAGCCCCGGCAGGGTGTGCTTCCACAGCGCCGTGACCCGCTCCGGCAGATCGGTACGGTCGGTCGCCGCCAGCGAGAACAGCTGCACACCGAAGTACGAGGCGACGAAGAACTCCGCCGCCCCCTCGGGCGAGACGCCGGGCAGCAGCTCACCGTTGGCCTGCGCGTCCGTGAACATGTTCACGATGATGTCGATCCACGCCTGGTACGGCACCAGCGGATCGCCGCTGAACGTCGTCTCCAGAGCGATACGGGTGCCGGCCTGGAGCAGCGGATCGTCCCGCAGCGCCACCGCCACCTGGTGCGTGAAGTCGATCGCGTCCTGGAGACGGGAGGCGGTCACCTTCTGCTCGAAGGGCTGGGTCTGCTCCATGATCACCGCGCGGGCCAGCGCGTGCTTGGAGGGGAAGTGGAAGTAGAGCGCGCCCTTGGTGACACCGGCCCGCTGGATGATCTCCGCCATCGTCGCGGCCTCGTATCCGCGCACGCCCATCACCTGAGCCGCCGCCTCAAGAACCGCTCGCCGCGTGCGCACTGCGCGTTCCTGCTTGACCACCGATCGCCCTCCGTATGCTCTCGTGGAGTTGTTGTGCCCGAGCGCGCCCGTCGCACATGGCCGGGGTCTCGCCCCGCATCATAAGGAACCAACCGGGCGGTACGGTCCGGGAATCGGGGCCGGTCCGCGGGCCACGGAACGCGATCACCGCCGCGGGCAAGCCCCGCTGTCCGCTTCCCCGGCCCCCGTCCCCCCATGCGGAATCCGGCTCGCCGGAAGCTTGCGACGGCCTGTCCGGCGCGGTGCCCGGACTCTTGGCGGGGCGCCCGCGCCCACCTCGGACCTGGGCAAGTCCCTTTCCGCGCACAGGTGATGGGCGCCGTCACGGCGCTGCGGCACCGGGAGGCCGGTGGCCGGCGGCCGACGCTGCCACCCGGTCCGGGCGGGGCGGGACGCGGCGCGGCCGCGGGTGGGGCGGCCACCGGTCCGCCCGGTCGGCCGGTGCCGGGCAAATTTGTCCAACACCCCGGGGGTTGGCGGGAATCAACCGCTGCCGGTGCCACGTCGTGGCCGGGGGCGGCCCGCCCGGCCCGGCGTGCCCCTCTCCGGGGCGGGCGCCGTTCAGCTTCCGGCGGGCGCCGGGACGGGGACGGGGGCGGCCGGAAGCAGCGTCCAGACGTCGGCCAGCGCGGCCTCCGCCCACCAGGCGGGGTCCTCGTAGCCGAGGTGCAGCAGGCCCACCACGACCGACGTCAGCAGCTGCGCGGTACGGCGCGGTTCGGTTTCCGATCGCGAAGCGCCGCCCGCTCCGCCGGTCATCGCCTTGTCGAGGAAGAGCGCGTACCAGCGCCGCTCCAGAGAGGTGATCTCCAGCCCCGGCGCGGTCTCCGGGCGCAGGCGCAGCCCCGCGCGCAGCACCGGATCGCTCTCCACCCGCGCGAACAGCTCCGCCGCGAAGTCCTGTACGGCGGTGCCGATCGGCTGCGGTGAGCGGATCAGCCCTTCCTCGATTCGCTGCAGGGTGCTCAGTGCCGTATCGCGTACCGCGAGGGTCAGATCGTCCTTGGACGTGAAGTGGAAGTAGAGGGCGCCTTTGCTCAGCCGGGCCCGCCGGCTGATCTCGACCATCCCGGCCGCCGGTACCCCTTTCTCCAGGAAGGTCTCGGCGGCCGAGCGGATGAGCGCCTGGCGGCTCTGGATGGCGCGATGCTGCGTGGGCACGGTGTCCGTCCCGTCTCTAGTACGGCTGCGAGCTGGCAGGGCAGTCTACTGAGAAAACCAACCATGCGGTTCTGTAACGGGTTCCGGAATGGCCGGTATGGGGTGTCCTGCGTCGCATACCGATCGGTGGCCTGGGCTTACGGAGATGGTTGAAGAACCCACGATTTCCGTGCGGGGCCAGGGATCCCGCGGGTGGTCCGCTTCTGGGACGAGGGTGCATTGACAAACAGCGCAGACGGTTTTTAAATCTGCGAAGGCGGTAAACGGGATCCTCCTCTTCCGTGGTGTCCGCCACGACGGTCGCGCGTCGCGTCGGGACGGCGGTGCGCCACGGAGAACCTCCCCAGCCGTCGCCCGTCGTCGACCGCGGGCCACCGGGATCAGCCGGCCGGCCACGCTCCCCAGCCAGTGCACCCATCGGAATCCGGAAAGGTCTCCAGCCATGCGCGTATCAGCGGTAGTCGGCGAACGTCCTGTGAGAGGCGTACGGGGCGCCGGCAGCGAGACGATCAAGGCTGCCGTCTTCGATCTGGACGGCACCCTCGCCAATACGCGCCCGGCGATCGCCAAACTCCTCGTCAAGGTGGCGGCGGAGCAGGGCCGTACGGTGACCCCGAGGCAGGCCGCGGCCGCCGTCGGCAAACCTCCGGGCCAGGCGTTCGGCCGTCTGCTGGGCAAGCCCGAGGACGACGCCCAGGTGCTCGCCGCGATCAACCGCTACCGCGAGCAGTTCGCCGTAGACGTGATGTGCCTGGGGCCGCAGTTGCTGTTCCCGGGTGTAACGGCCGGGCTTTCCGCGCTGCGTGCCCACGGTGTGGAGCTGGCCGTCGCGACGTCCAAGTCCACCCGGGGCGCCGAGGCGCTGCTGGACGTCATGGGCATCCGTGAGCTGGTCGGCCCGGTCATCGGGCAGGACATGGTCCGCCGCGGCAAGCCGCACCCGGAGATGGTGCTGCGGGCCGCCGGGCGGCTCGGCGTCGCCGCCTGGGAGAGCGCGTACGTCGGGGACACCGTCGGTGACATGCGGATGGCGGTGACCGCGCGGATGGAGGCCGTCGCCGTCACGTACGGCGCCGGGACGTTCGGGGAGCTGGCGGCGGTCGCCGGTACCCGGATGTGCAGCTCGTTCAAGGACGTGGTGTCGGTGATCGCGGCGGCCCGGCCGCGGCGGATGCCGGCCCCGGCGCTGGCGGCGCAGCGGCGCCGCCGGTGACATCGCCGCGGACGCCGGGAGCGTCTGCGGCAGGAGGACCTGAGGGGCTTCGGCCCTGACGGGACAGCGGCGCCGGGGGGCGCCGCTGTCCGGTGCCGGTGCCGTCGGGCGCCGTCGCCGAGGGGGGAAGGGGCTGCCGCCGGGGGGCGGAGCCCATGGGGGCGTCCGCCCGTGGGGTGGACGCCCGCAGTGCTGCCCGTCGGGGGGCGGGCAGCAGGAGGGGTGTTCCGGGGGGGGGAACCGCATTCCGCGGAGGACCGCGGCCCGTCGCGGTACCGCGCGGACGGGCCGCCGCACCGTGGACCGTAGCCGGACGCTCCGCCCGCCTGTCGCCGCTGCACCGGTGACGGGCGGAGACCGCCGTGCGGGTCCCCGGTCGGCCCTCCGTCAGGAGGGGAGAGGGCAGACCGGGGCCCGCCGGGCGGACGGAACGCCCGCGGTGGACCGCCGGGCGCCGGACCGGGCGCCGGCCCTCCGCTCCCGGAGCCTTGCGCCGGCGGTGGCCGGACCCCGTCGTGAGAAGTACGCGGCCGGAACGCTCCCGTGGTGGCGTTGCCGGAACCACCCGGACGAGCGAGGGCGCGCCGCGCGGGCCGCGCCGTACGGGCACCGTCGCGGGGCCGGGGCCGGGGCGGTGCCGGTGGCCCGGGGGAGGCGCTGCCGGGGGGCGACTGTCAGTGGTGGGTGTCACGCTGGAACGCGCAGCGCATTCGTGGCATGCGGTCCGTGGAGGAAGACCATGATCACCACTGAGTTTCTGCCCGGTTCACCCTGCTGGCTCGACCTCGGCACCCCGGACGTCCGGAAGGCCGCGGCCTTCTACGGCGAGGTCTTCGACTGGACCACCGAACCGTTCGGCGGCCAGGAGCCCGGCGGGTACACGGTCTGCCGCCGGGACGGGAAGGTGGCCGCGGCGATCGGCCCGTCGGCGGAGGAGGGCGCCCGCGCGGCGTGGACGGTCTACTTCCACACACCGGACGCCGAGGCGACGGCGCGGGCGGTGCGGGAGGCCGGCGGCGAGGTGCGGGTACCGCCGTCGCCGGTCGGCGAGGACAGCGGATGGCACGCCCAGCTCACCGATCCGCAGGGCGGCCGGTTCGCGGTCTGGCAGCCCGGTACGTACCCGGGCCTGGAGGCGGTGGACGGAGCCGGCAGCCTGGGGTGGACGGAGCTGTTCACCACCGATACGGCGGCCGCGCAGCGCTTCTACGGCACGGTCTTCGGCTGGACCACCCAGGACGTACCGCTGCCCGGCGGCAACACGGGCACCTACACACTGGTGACGCCGCGCGGCGCCGGTCCGGAGCGGATGCAGGGCGGCATCATGCAGCTGCCGGCTTCGGCGCTGGCGGAGACCGGCGGTGCGGCGTACTGGCACCCGGTGTTCGGCTCCGCCGACTGCGACGCCACGATCGCCGCGATCACCGCGGCGGGCGGCGCCGTCCGGATGGGACCGGAGGACGCCGAGGGCGTCGGCCGCCTCGCGGTCTGTACGGACCCGGCGGGCGCGGAGTTCGTGGTGCTGACACCGACCCAGGAAGGCTGACGCGGGCCGAGGGGCGAAAGCCCGGCCGGGGGCCGGCCTCGGGCGGGCCCGCCGGGCGGCGGCGGGTCCGGAGCGGGAGACGGGGGGCTGCCCCGGGGTGCTCGTCACGTCCGTCGTCCCGGACGTCGTGTGGGCCCGCCTTCCCCGGCGCCGCGCCCGGCCCCCCGGCGGTGCCGCGTCCGTCCGCCCTCCGGACGCCGCCGGGCCCGCCGCCCGTGGGACGGCGGGCCCGGCGGGGCGCGGGGTGCTCAGCTCCGGGACGCCTTGGTTCCGGCGCCGTCCCGGTCCGGTTCCGTGCGGGCCGCGGGTACCTGCGCGGTGATCCTGCCGTTCTCGGCGAGCACCACGACGGCGTCGTCCGCGCGCAGGGACAGCGGCGTGGTCTTGGGCGGATTGAGGACGACGCCGTAGCCGGGCGGGGTGTCGCTCTCGCTCGCGCGGCGGTAGCCGATCGCGGTCTCGCCGCGCCGCCGGGCCGCCTCGATGACCGTCGCGAAGGTGGCCGGGGTGTCCGGGAGGAGGTACCCGCCGGCCGGCTTCAGGTAGATCTCCGACCCTTCCGGGTCGAAGAGGTCGGTGAAGACGGCGTACAGATGGCGGTCCTCGACGAGTTGGGTCAGCAGCAGGCTGATGATCTTGGTGCTGACGATGAAGTCGTCCGCCTTGGTGACCTGCGCGATCTCCCGGTTGGCGTCGCTGTGCATCTCCGTGACGATCGAGTACGGGGTGCCGGTGCGGGTGGCGATGTCCCGCAGGTGCAACAGCGTCACCAGCGTGCGGTCGTCGGCCCGGTCGGAGTCGATGTCGTCGTCGGTCAGCACGATGATGTGGCGGTAGCGGTCCAGGCCCAGCGCCTCCAGGGACGGCCGGTGGGTCGGCTCGCAGCGCCGGAAGCCGGTGGTGAGATTCTCCAGCCCTTCCCGGGGCAGGGCCGACGGCTCCCGGGGAGCGGCGACATCGACCAGCGAACCGGGCTCCACCAGCCGGTCCAACAGCGAAATGATCTTCGCCGCGCGGGAGTTCCAGCCGATGACGAGGGTGTGATCGGGCGCGGTCTCCCCGCCACCCCCCGAGGTCATCGCCGCCTCGACGAGTTCCGGCCGCCGCTGCGCCCGCCGGATGAGCAGATCGTCCTCCGCGAGCACCAGGATCTCGTCCCCGGCCGAAACCACCGCGTCCATGGGCGGGTTGACCTGCACCTCCCCGTTCTCCCGGCGCAACCCGACGGGTACGCCGAGTTCGAAGCCGCTGAGCGTCTCCCCGTAGGTGCTGCCCGCGAGGGGGCCTGCCGGGTACGGGTAGATCTCGTTGCCGACGAAGCTGAGCAGTTCGTTGAAGACGGTGGACAGGCCGGATTGCCGGTGGGACTGGACGATCAGCCGGACGGCGATGTCGTCGGCGTCGATGACGAGCGTGGACTCGCCCGCGGCGAGGCGGGCCGCCGCCAGGTTGGGGGAGCTCTGCACCGCCGCCACGATGTTGGGCCGGGTGTCCTTCCAGGTGCGGCTGTTGAGAAGCAGCAGCACCTTGATGACCTCGGTGTCGCTGTCGTCCCCGACGGGCGGCAGCACCATGACGGACTTGGCCGCGTCCAGGCTCACCAGTTCCAGGTCCGGCCGCTGGAGCGGGCTGCCGGAGCGGCAGATGACGCGGGTGCGGCCGGTGTCGGGGATCCGGCGGCGGATCTCCTCCTCCATCGTGACCTTGTCCCGGTCGGCGAGGATCACCACGCAGGAGCGCCGTTCGCTCTGGTTGGCCTCGACCAGTTCGGCGAGGACCGTGAAGACCTGCTCCGACCAGCCCAGCACCACGGTGTGGCCGCGCTCGACCAGCCGTGACCTGCCGCGCCGCAGCTCCTCGATCCGGGCTTCGAGACCGGTGGTCAGCACACCGATCAGGGCACTGACGATGAAGATGCCGCCGATCGTCACGATCAGCATCAGACCGAGGAAGACCGGGCCGCCGGTGTCGCCGCCCATCGTGCCGGGGTCGAGGGTGCGCAGCACGCTCATCCAGACCACGCCGGGCCAGCCGCCGTTCTTCTCCGTGTCCTCGTCGGTGAAGGTCACCACCAGCGCGGTCACCACGGCGATCAGCAGGATCGACGCCAGCCCCAGCCACCCGATCAGGGCGGGGGTGCCCCGGTCCATCGTTCCGTCGAACCAGTACCGCAACCGGCCCCGCAGGTCCCGCAGTTTTCTGCTCACCGAAAAAAATCTCCCTCACCGCGACCGGTCTCCCCCGAGCTCCGGCACTTTCACACTTGCGTGATCAGTTAACCGTCATCCGGTGCGGGGCAAGGAAGTTGAGGGCGTGATTGACCCGTTCAGGGAGGTTTCGACGGGATCAAGCCACGGGAGGGGCACCGGCTGCGGTGCGCGGCGTCCCGCGCCCGGCGGAGGGCAGGGCCGGCCACGGAGGCGTACGGGCGCGGGGCTGCCGGTCCACGTGCCGGTCCAAGTGCCGGTGGAATGCCTGGGGTTCACCGCGGTGACGCGCTTGGGTGGGGCGAGGAGAAAAACGGGAACAGCCGCACTCCGGTTGCGGTGTTCCGTTCGTACGCGATTTCCGCGCGGATTTCACATCCGCGTGGGTACGGGCGTGGCCAGGTTTTTCCACGTTCATCGGTGAGAGGTGGGAGGGTGCGGCATGGTGACCATCGAGCGGATCGGTGTCTGTCTGCCCGATCACTCCGTCCGCGTGGGAGATCTCCGCGAAGAGCTGGGCCTCACGGAAAGTCAGGTGCGGCTCTACACGCGGTTTCTCGGTCTGGACCGGATCGCGGTGGCCCGGGAGAAAAGCCTTTCCGATCTCCTCGTCGCGGCGGCGGAGAACGCGCTGAGCGGTATCGATCCGCGGACGGTCCGGTACGTGATCCACGCGTACACGCTGCAGTACACACCGCCGCCCGAGCGGCGTCTGCTGAACACCGTGGTGCGGGAACTGGGGCTCTCCCACGCCGTGGCGTTCGGCATCACGCACCAGAACTGTGTGGCCGGTCTCCACGCGCTGGAGCTGTGCGAAGCGCTGCTGAGCGGCGAGGAAGCCGGGGCGAAGGCGCTCGTCCTGACGGGGGACCGCATTCTCCACCGGGACGTCCACACGATCCCCGACACCACGATCATGGGCGAGGCGGTCTCCGCCTGCCTGGTGGGGGACGCCCCCGGCGGGAACCGGGTCATCGGGCGGGCCACTCAGGTGGCGGGGAAGTTCTACAAGTGCCTCGGACTTTCCGAGGAAAGAGAACTCGAATACAAGAAGTTCTATCCGGAGGGTCTTGTCGGCGTCATGCGGCGCGTGCTGCGTCAGAGCGGTACCGAAGGCCGTGAAATAGCCGCCGTGGTGCCGCACAACGTGAACCGGATGTCCTGGAAACGCGTCCTGCGTGAGCTCGGAATTCCGGTGGACCGGGTCTATCTCGACAACGTCCCCAGGCTCGGGCACTGCTTCACCGCGGACCCTTTCATCAATCTTCGCTCGGCCCGGATCGACGGCCGGGTAGGGCCCGGTGACACCGTTCTCCTGGTGGGTGCTGGGCTGGGGGCCACCTTCACGGCCGCCGTCGTCGAGATCGGGGAGACGGACCACGTCGGAAAAGAGGCGGCAGGGTGAATTTCTCCCGGCGATTGAAGAGCGCCCTGGTCACAGAGGCGGAAGCGCGCTTCATCCACCTGAACAACTTCGAGGTCGAGCGCAGTTGGGCGGCGGGCGAGCCCGGTCTGCCCGGCGCCGGTATCTCCTTCGCGGGCGTCACCGTCAACCGTATGGAGGAGATGGGCGCGCTGCTGGCCGAGCGGGACGACGTCGTGGTGCTGAAGGAGCCGATCGACGACGGGTACGCCGCGTATCTGCGGCGGTCGGGCGCGCTCGTGGGCCGGGTGCTCACCGCGGACGACGGTGATCCGGCGCGTACGGTCACCGAGGACGCGCTGCGCTCCCCGCGGCTGCTCGCGCAGTTGAGTGCGCTGGCCGACGGCCGGACGTACCTGATGCCCATGGGAGTCTCGGCCGCCGAGGAGGAACTGGCCAAGGTGACCGGGCTGCCGCTCGCGGGCAGCTCCGCGGCCGTCTGCAAGCACGTCAACGGGAAGATCTTCAGCCGGGAACTGGTCGACCGCACCGGACTGCGGGCCGTGCCGGGCGGAGTGGCCCGCACCGTCGGTGAGCTGTCCGGGGTGCTCCGGGAACAACTGGCGTCGGGCGCTCGCGCGGTCGTCAAGGAATCCCTCGGGGTCTCCGGCCGGGGCATGGTGCGGATCGACGACGAACGCGCCGCCGCCCGCCTGCTGCGGCTCATCGAGCGGCGCGGCGCCGGCGCCCCGGCCGCGCTGGTCGTCGAGTCGTGGGTGGAGCGGGCGACGGACCTCAACTACCAGTTCCTCGTCGGCCGCACCGGCGAGGTCCGGTTCGAGACGGTCAAAGCGGCGGTCCTGCGCGACGGCGTCCACCAGGGGCACCGCTTCCCGGTGGCGCTGCCGGACGCGGTGACCGCCGAACTGCACCACGCGGCCGAGGTCATCGGCGCGGCCCTCTTCGAGGAGGGTTATGTCGGAGTGGTGGGTGTGGACGCGATGCTCGCACCGGGGGATGTGCTCTACCCCTGTCTGGAGATCAACGCGCGGCTCAACATGTCGACGTACCAGAGCCGGATCGCCGAGGAACTGCTTCCCGCGGACGCCCACGCGATCGCGGCGACGGTCCATCTGCGGCCGTCGCGCCGGCACTCCTTCGCCGAGGTGGCGCGGGCGCTCGGCGGACTGCTGCTCGACGGCGGCGAAGGCCCCGGCGTGCTGATCAACAACTTCGCGACGCTCAACGCCGCGGCCCCTGTGGGCGGCGGCGAGTTCGCCGGCCGCCTCTACCTCGTCTGCGCGGCCGGCTCGCCCGAGGAGGCCGCACAGCTGAGGACCGAGGCGGAGGAACGACTGGTGAGGATGGCGGAGCAGGCATGAAGATCCAGGGGATCGCGTACGAGGAGCTGGCGCGGCGGTACGGCACACCGCTGTACGTCTACGACGGCGAGGTGCTCACGGAGACGGTCACCGGACTGCGGGAGGCGCTGCACCCGGGCGTCGAGGTGTTCTTCTCGCTGAAGTCCAACCCGAACATCAGCGTCTTCTCCGTGCTGCGGGACGGCGGTGCCCGCGCCGAGGTCTCCTCGCTCGTGGAGCTGCGCACGGCGCTGGCCGCCGGTACGGAGCCGGGGGACATCATCTTCCTCGGCCCCGGCAAGAGCGAACAGGAGCTGGCCGCCTGCCTGAACGAGGGCGTCTACGCCGTCGTCGCCGAATCGTTCGGCGAACTCGACCGGATCGAGGAGCTGGCCGCCGCGCGGGGGGTGCGCCAGCGCGTCCTGCTGCGGGTCAACCCGGCCTGTGCGGTGACCGGTTCACGGCTCACCATGGGCGGCAAACCGCGGCAGTTCGGTATCGACGAGGAACAGGTGCTCGCCGCCGGTGACCTCGCGGCGGCCTACCGGCACGCCGACATTGCCGGTGTCCACGTCTACTCCGGAACCCGCATCCTCGACGCCCAGGTGCTCGGCAGGAACACCGCGTACGTCTTGGACCTGGCCGAACGTGTGGCCGAAGCCACCGGGATCAGGCTGGACGCCGTCGACATCGGCGGTGGGATGGGCGTCGCCTACTTCGACGGCGAGAAGGACCTCGACCTCGCGGAGGCGGCCGGGGAACTCAACCCCCGCATCGAGGAGTTCTTGACCCGCCGCCCCGGCACCCGGCTCCTCCTGGAGTCCGGCCGCTACCTGGCGGGCCGCGCGGGCGTGTACGTACTCGGCGTCCGGTACGTCAAGGAGTCCATGGGGGAGCTGTTCGCGGTCACGGACGGCGGCACCCACCACCACATGGCCGCCGTCGGCATCGGCTCCTTCGTCAAGCGCAACTTCCCCGCGGTGCTGCTCGGCGGCGACGGCGCACGGCCGTCCGCGACCGGGGGCGGCGCCCGCAGGTGGAACGTGACCGGCCCGCTGTGCACGCCCAACGACACGCTGCTCAAACAGGTCGCGCTGCCGGAGCTGCGGCCCGGCGACCTGATCGGCGTGGAGCGCTCGGGCGCGTACGGGCCCACCGCCTCGCCCGGACTGTTCCTCAGCCACGGCTTCCCCGCGGAGGTGCTGGTCAAGGACGGTGCCTGCCATCTCGTCCGGAGCCGGGACGAGCCCGAGGACCTGATGCGCAAACAGCACCTGTACCCCCGCTGACCCCGCGCGCCGCCGCACCCGTCCATCTCACCCAGGAGCGACACGTATGAACCGCACCGAACTCATCGATCACATCCGCACCGCGCTGGCGCACGTCCTCAGGAAGGAGATCGGCGAACTCCGCGAGGAGGCACGTCTCTTCGAGGACCTCTCCCTCGACTCCACCGGCGTTATCGAGCTGCTGATGGACCTGGAGGACACCGTCGGCCTGGAGATCGACCCGGACGAGCTGGAACCCGAGGTCTTCCGGAGCGTCGGCACCCTCGCCGACTACGTCGAGGCGGGCCTCGCGAAGACCGCGGCCTGAGCCGATGACCACCACATCCGTGCCGGGGCGCGGGACGTCGGAGGCCGGGCCCGCCGCCAGGATACGGCTGTCGGCGCTCCGCTGCGAGGTGTTCACGGAACGGGGCGAGCCGCTGGTCGGCTGGGGGCGGGAGCTGATGGACGGCGTGGTCGCCCTGCACGGGCTGCCGGTCGGCGCGGCTGCGCTGGCCGAGCGCCGGGGCAACAGCTTCATCACCATGAGCACCCGGCTGCTGTCCGGCACGGGCGCCCTGAGCCGCGATCAGCTCCCCGCGCTGGACCGGGTGTACCTCGCCTACCGCACCCCGGACCTCTTCTCGTACGACGTGGCGGGGTGCTACCTGGCCGACCACCTGCCGGGGAGCCCGGTCCCGCTGGCCGTCACCGATCAGGGTGCCGGCGCGCCGTTCACCGCCCTGCGCCTCGCCGGGGCGGCGAGCGCCGGCGGCTCCGGCCGCAGCGCGCTCTTCGTCTACGACCAGCGGGCCGGCGGCTGGGCGGCCCCCGGCGGGCCCGACGCGTCCGGCGACACCGACGCCGCGGCGCTGCTGCTCCTCGGGACACGGGACGGCGTACCGGTCCGCGACATCCGGGAAACGCCCACCGACGACCCCGGGCAGGCCCTCAAAGACCTCCTCGCGCGACACCCGTCCGTGCCCTGCTACGTGGGCGGGGCGCTGCGCGCCGCCGCCGGGCCGGAAGCGGCGGGCCGGCGGCTGGTCACCGCGGAGCCCGGCCACGACTGCACGGGCGCGTGGAGCGTGCTCGCCGCGCACTGGCCGCCGACCGGACCGGTCGTCCTCGCCGACCACGAGCCCACCACCCGGCGGCTGCACAGCTGCCTGATCACCCCGGAGGGAGCGTCATGACCACCGCACCACCCTCCCTCGGACTGTCCCGGGTCGGCGTGCGGCTGCCCCGGAGCAGTGAACGCGTCGACGACGTCCTCACCCGCGCCGGTGTTCCCGCCGCGGAACGCCGGGTCTTCACCCGGTTCCACGGGCTGCGGGACACCCCGACGCTCGGCCCCGGCGAACACCTGCCGGACCTGCTGGCGGACGCCGCGCGCGAGGCCCTGGGAGGCGGCGGCGCGGACCTGGTGCTCTACGGACACACCCATCTGATCCAGGGATTCGCGATGCGGCCCGGCTTCACCGACCGGCTACGGGCCCGGCTGGGCCTTTCGGGGGCGCCGTTCCACGGGATCTCCCAGGTGGGCTGCACCTCCGTGCTGCGCTCCGTGGAACTGGCCCGGCGCTTCCTGCTGCGGCCCGCCGCCCGGCCCGGCGAACGGGTCCTCGTCCTCGGCGGCGACCACGGCAGTTTCCACGACAGCGCGCGGATCCTGCCGCGCAACACCGTCGCGTCCGACACGGCCGTCGCGGTCACCGTGGGCCGGGAGCCGGACGGTCCGGGCCTGCGCTACCGCCACCTGGGCGCGGCCACACTCACCGACCCGCGCTTCCACCGCAACCTGCGGATGACCGGCGCGGAACTGGCCGACCACGGCCGGGCCTGCGTCACGCTCATGGCGCGCGTCATGGACCGGGCGGCCCGCGCGGCGGGCGGGGACCTCACCGGGATCGACCTGGTCATGCCCCACCTGTCCACCACCTTGTTCTGGAAGGCGGTCGGCCGCGCGGCGGGCGTCCCGGCCGGGCGCGTCTGCCTGGACCTGCTCCCCGAGCGCGGCCACGGCTTCGGCACCGACGCGCTGATGGCACTGGAGCACGCCGACACCTCCGGGCGGCTCCGGCCCGGCGACCGCTGCCTCCTGGCGTCCACGGGACAGGGCGCCTACTTCACCGCCGTCGTCGTCGAGGTTCTGGAGGAGCCGTGAGAGAGGAACTGCCGGCATGCGAACGGGCCGGCCGCACCGAGGGCCTGGCCGCCGGACTGACCCGGGCGCTGGAGGGTGTCGACGTGGCCACTGCCGCCCCGGGGACGTACGCCGCGGTCCCGGAGGCGCTCGTACCGGTGGGGGCGACGGTCCGCACCCACCGGCTCGCGGACCGGGAGGGCATCGTCTTCGTGGCGCGTCCACCGGGACGGCCGCACTCCGCGGACGCCTGCGCCCGCGCCGGGCTCCATCTGGCCGCCGTCCGGCTGGGCCTGGTCCGGCAGCGGCTCGACGCGGCGGTGGCGCACCTCTCCGCACGCACCGGCGGCGGCAGCCCCCTGGACCGCAAACAGCTGGTGGTGGGCACCGTCGCGGACACCGCCACCGAGATCGAGCTGCTCCGCCGTCACCTCGCCACCCTCCGGGAGCGCCCGGACCTGGCGGAGGCCCACGCCCGGCTCGACCGGCTGGGCTGGGAGGTCGCCCGGCTTTTCGGGGCATCCGGTTACCTCACCGACGGCGGTGCCCGCGCTCTGTACGTGTCGGCGCTCGCCGCCCGCACCTGGACGGACGAAGGCCCGGAAGATGACCGACTCTGACGCGCGGCTGCGGACGGTCCGTGCCGTCGCCGCCGAAACCGCCGCCGACCTGCGCGCCCGCGCCCTGTCCGTGGACGCCGACCCCGCCGACATGGCACCGCACGTCGACGCCCCCGGCCTGCGCCTGCTGCGCTCCCTCGGCACCCCGCCGGAACACCGGGACCCCGCGGACACCTGCGGGCTGCGCCTGGACCCCCGCCGCCACCACCTGGAACACACGATCTGCACCCTGGAACTGGCCCGCGGGGACGCGGGGATGGTCCTCGCCGCCCCCGGCCCGGGACTCGCCGGTGTCCTCGTCCGCGAACTGGGCGACGCCGCACAGCGCGAGCGCTTCCACCGCCGGCTCGCCGACGGCCGGACCTGGTCGTTCTTCGCGATGACCGAACCGGCCCGGGGCAACGACGCCACCGCCATGGAGACCCGGCTCGACGCCGACGGCTTTGGCGGCCGGCTGCTCAGCGGACACAAGCGGTACATCGGCAACGGTGCCCGCGGCGGCGTCGGCGTGGTCTTCGCCCGTACGGGACCGTCCCCGCTCGCCCTCCGCGCGGTGCTCGTCGAACCGCCTCTGCCCGGCTGGCGGGGCACCGCCCTGGACATGGTGGGGCTGCGCGGCGCCCGCCTCGGCGACCTCACCTTCGACGCCGTGCCGGTGGCCGGGGACGCGCTGCTCGGCGCGCACCTGCCGGCGACCCGCCGGGGCCTGTGGGGCGCGATCAGAACCTTCCACGCCATGCGGGTGCAGATCGCCGCGCTCGCCGTCGGCACCACCCTGGCCATGGCCGAGTACGTCGCACAGCAGCGCACCGGCAAGGCCGTACGGCACGGCACGGAGCGCGTCCTGGCGCGGGCCGAGGCCGCCCGGCAGCTGGTCCACGAGGCGGCCGCGCGCATCGATCACGACCCGGAGCGCGGCTATCTCTCCTCGGTCGCGAAGCTGGCCGCCAACCGGCTGGCGGTGGAGACGGCCGGCTGGGCGTCGGCGGCGCTCGGCCCGGCGGGACTGATCGAGCATCCGCTGCTGGAGAAGTGGACCCGGGACGTCCACGCCTTCGAGTTCATGGAGGGCACCGCCAACATCCAGCGGCTGCACGTCGAGAAGGGCTACCGCGCGGGGGACGCGGATGTCTGAGCTGTCCCTGACCCGGTTCGTCACCGCGGTCCGTGAGCGTCCCGTCCACCGTCCCCTCTCCGGCCTTCCCGCGCACGACGAACGGCGCTGGCTCGGCGAGTTCACCGCGCGCGCCACCGGCACGGACCCGGCGCGGACCACCGTGCTGGACGTGGCGGACCCGGAGGAGGAGCAGGGCGCACTGTGCGCCGCGGCGCTGACCGCGCTCGGCCCCGGAACCCCCGCCGACCTGCTCTGTCTGGTCCGCTCCGGCCCGCTGCCCGACTCCCGGGTGTCGCTGCTGCCGCGACTGGTCCACGAACACGGCTGGCCGGGCGAGGACCTCGGCCTCACCCACCTCGACGACCGGGGCGGCACCGCCGTGTTCGGCCTGCTCGACTGGGCGGTCCCGGACGGCGCCGGAGCGGCCGTACTGATCTCCGACGAACCGCCCGTGCGCGTCGCCGGTGACCGGCCGCGGCCCCATGCGGTGGTGGGCCTGCGGCTGCGGCACGGGCCCGGCGCGCTGCGGATCACCGCGGCGGGCGAGGGGCGGCCGCGCCACCGCGCGGCACACACCTTCGCCGGACCAGGACCCTGCGGTGCGTGGCTGGCACTGGCCGGGGCGCTCACCGCCGGCCGGATCCGCCCCGGGGAGAGCGTCCTGTTGCGCACCGCCGACGGCAGTACGTCCCCGGGCTGGGCCCTCGTCGAGGTGACCGACCCGGAGGCCGCCCGGCCGCTGCGCGCCGGCGGACGGGAGGGCGCGGCATGAGGATCGGCGTCGATCTGCAGTCCGTCTCCCGCTTCGCGCGGATCGCCGCGCACCCGCGCTACCCGGGACTGCTGTTCACCGAGGCGGAGCTGGCTCAGGCCGGCGGCCTCGCACCCGAGCGGTACGCCGAGCGGATGGCCGGCCGGTTCTCCGCCAAGGAGGCCGTCTGCAAAGTGCTGGGCCGCGGCTTCGGGCAGGGCGTGCGCCGCCGCGACATCGAGGTGACGGCGGACGCGTGGGGAGCCCCGTCGGTGTCCCTCTCGGGCGGCGCCCGCGACGTCGCACGGGCCGCGGGACTGTGCGCCTTCCGCCTCACCCTGACCCACCAGGCCGACCTGGTCGTGGCCGTGGCGCTCGCCGAGGAGGCGCCCCGGGCCTGCTGCTGCACCCACACCCACCACACCACCCCGACCCCCGGCACACCGGGGGAGTGAGGAGACCACCGTGAACACCGGCACCCTGTCCGACGAGGACGCCCGCCTGCGGGAGATCGCCGAGATCGCCGCGGACCTGTTCACCGTCACGCCCGAGGAGGTCGTCACGGCCGAGTCGTTCATCGACGACCTCGGCACCGACTCCCTGCTGGCGATCGAACTGCTCTGCCAGCTGGAGAAGCATTTCGGTATGCGCATCGAGGAGGACGCGTCGTCCCGGATGACGAACCTGCGCAACACCTACGACGTCGTGTCCGAGATCGCCGGATGGTGACCGGGCCGTGAACCGACGTGTAGTGATCACGGGGATCGGCCCGGTCTCGCAGGTCGGCACCGGCGTCGCCGGCTTCACCGAGGGACTGCGCGGCGGACGCAGCGGCGTGGGTCCGATCACCCGGTTCGACGCCACCGGCTTCGAACGGCGGGTGGCGGGCGAGGTGACCGGCTTCCGGCCCGAGGACGTCCTCCAGCGGCTCGACACCGGGGCATGGGGGCGCAGCTCCCTCTTCGCCGCCACGGCCGCCCGCCTCGCCGCCTCCGACGCACAACTGCGCCCCCCGCCGGACCGCACCGCCGTCGTGATGGGCACCACCTGCGGGGAGATCCCCTCCCTCGTCGCGGTCACCGAGGACTGGTACGCCGAGGGGCACCACGTCCCGCGGCCCGCCCTCGCCGCACAGCTGCCGACCTCGCGGCTCGGCCTGGCCGTCGCCCGCGAACTCGGCCTGCGCGGCGAGGCGGTGACCCTGGCCACCGCCTGCGCCGCGGGCAACTACGCGATCGGGCACGCCTACGACCTGCTGACCCTCGGTGAGGCGGAGGTGGCGATCGCGGGCGGCGCCGACACCGTCAACCGGTTCCTGCACGCCGGTTTCCACCGTCTGGGCGCGCTCACCTCCGAGGTGTGCAGCCCCTTCGACCGGGACCGCACCGGCATCGTCACCGCGGAGGGCGGTATCGCGCTGGTGCTGGAGACCCTGGACGGCGCCCGCGCCCGGGGCGCGCGGATCTACGCCGAGGTGCTCGGGTACGCCATGACCTGCGACGCACGGCACCCGGTGGCTCCCGACGCGGACAGCATCGCCCGGGGTATCCGGGCGGCCCACGCGCGGTCCGGTGTCGCTGCGGGGCAGGTGGACTACATCTGTGCGCACGGCACCGGCACCCGCACCAACGACCTCGTCGAATCCACCGCCGTCCGTGCGGTGTTCGGAGACCGGCCGCCGCCGATGAGTTCCATCAAATCGATGCTGGGCCACACGATGGGCGCGGCGAGTGGTTTCGGCGCCGCGGCCTGCGCGCTCGGCATCCACCACGGGTTCCTGCCGCCCACCACGAACCACCGGACACCGGACCCGGAGCTGCCGGGTATCGACCCGGTCCCCGGCACCTCCCGCGCGGCCGAGGTGACCGTGGCGCAGAACCACGGGTTCGCCTTCGGCGGCAACAACGCCATCGTGCTGTTCGGGAGGGTGCGGTGAACGACATCGTCCTCACCGGGACGGGGCTGATCGGCCCGGATCCCGCGGGCCCCGTCGCCGTCGGCGACGACGCGGGGCCGGTACCGCAGGGACACGCGTTCCGCGCCGCCGCCTTCGACCCCGTCGCCGTACTGGGGCGCCGGGCCGCCCGGTTCAACCACCGCTCCACACTCCTGGCCATCGCGGCGTGCGGTGCGGCGCTGCGCGACGCCGGGATCGAGGTCCATCCCGGCAACCGCGACGGCATCGGTGTCACACTCGGCACGTTCTGCGGCAGCGTCAGCGGCTCCGTCGACTTCGCCTGGGAGTCGTACGCCCAGCCGCGTCCGTACATGGTCGATCCGGCGGCCTTCCCCAATCTGGTGATCAACACGGCCGCCGGGGCCGCCGCCATCCACCACGGGCTGCGCGGCGCCAACTCCACGGTCGCGGGCGGTCCCCTCGCGGGCGTGCTCGCGTTGCGGCACGCCGCGCTCACCCTGCGGGCCGGACATGTGGCCACCGTGCTGGCCGGGGCGTCGGAGGAGTTCGGCAGGCACGAGGCGTGGCTGGCCGCCGCGACCCGCCCAGGCCTGATCCCGGGGGAGGCGGCGGGTGTGCTCGTCGCCGAGACCGCGGACGCGGCGCGGGAGGCCGGGCGCGAGGTACGCGCCCGGGTCGCCGCGGTACTCAGCCGCACGGTCGACACCGGCAGCGCGGCGGAGGTCGCCGCGGTGCTCGGCGAAGCCCTCGCCGTGGCCGGTACCGCTCCGGAGCGGGTGCGCCGGCTCGCGCTGCGGACCACCGGCGCGGTCGCCGTCGACGCCGCGGCCCGCGCGGCGGCGGCGCGGGTGCGGGCCGTACCGCACTTCAGCGAGGAGCGGATCGGGGACTGCCATGCCGCACACGCGGCGGTCCAGCTGGTGGAGACCGTGGCGGCCGCCCGGCGCGAGGAGTGGTCCGCGCACGACGCGGGCGTGGTCCTCGCCCTGGACCCGGACGGCTCCGCCGCGGTCGCCGTTCTCACCGGGCCGGGGACCGCCTGACCCGGGGCGGGCCGCCGGACGGCGGCGCACCCCGGCCCCGTCAACCGGCGGCCGGTGCCGGCCAGGGCACGCCCGGGGAGACCGGTCCGCCGTCATCGACGCGGGGGCGGCACGGAGCCGTGGAGGTGCCCCCGGCGGTGCCCGGCCGGACGGCTTCCGCACCTGGCGGACCCACGGCGCGGGCGCACCCCGTCGGATCCGCGCGGAAGCACCCGGAGCCACGGCCTTCGGGCCGGATGAGACGTGCGGTCAGGAAAGCGTCAGTCCTCGGGAGCCGGATGCCGGGCGGGCGGGGCGGGCGGATACGCCGTCCCGCGCGGCGTACAGCCGGACCGCGTCGTGGAGCCGGTAGCGGAGCTGTCCGCCGTGGCCGTCGGCCTCGGCCAGGTGGCGCAGCTGGAGTTCCTCGATCACGTCGATGACGGCGCGCCGGTCCCGGCCCAGCCGGGTGAGGGCGTCCGCCGGACCGAACCAGCCGCGCAGGGAACTCAGCCCGGCCAGTACCGCGCGTTCGTCCTCGGACAGACCGTGCAGCGCCGCCGTGACACTGGCCCGCACCGACTGGTCGCCGAGTTGCAGAAGGTCCAGCCGTGTCTCCTCGTCGACGAGGAGGTCGGCCAGTTCCCGCAGCCGCCGGTGCGGCCGGGCCGCCAGCCACAGCCCGGCTATCCGCAGCGCCAGGGGAAGCCCGCCGCAGGACCGGGCGATGCTCTGCGTGGCCGACGGCTCGGCGCGGGCCCTGTCGCGTCCCACCAGACCTTCCAGGAGACGGCACGCGTCGCCGGGGGGCAGCATGCCGAGCGGTTCGGTGCGGGCGGGCGCCAGGGCGCACAGTTCACGCCGGGCCGCGGCGAGCACGGCACTGCGCCCGCCGTGTGCCAGCAGGGGCCTCACCTGCGCTTCGAGGGCAACGTTGTCGAGAACGATCAGCACGCTCCGGGAGTGCAGCAGCATCCGCAGCTGCGCGGTGCTCTCCTCCAGGCGCCACGGGGGCCACTCCACCCCGAGCGACCGCAGCACCCGGTGGACGACGTCGGCCGGGCGCAGCGGCTCCCCGCCGCCCGCGTCGAGGTCGACGAAGACCTGCCCGTCCGGGAACGCCTCCCGTGCGCGGTGCGCCACCTGGGTCACCACCGCCGTCCTGCCCACGCCCGGTGGGCCCACCACCACGGCCGGATGCCCGGGTGCCGCGCCGCCCCCGGAGGCGGTGAGATGACCGGTCAACGAGGTGAGCACCGCCTCGCGGCCCGCCAGCGGGGGCGGCGGGGGGAGTTCGCAGAGCGCGCCGCCGCCGTCCGCGGCACGGGCGCCTGCGTCATGTGACGCCGTCCCCGTCCGGTGCCGGTGGGCGGCCGGGGGCAGCCCGAGTGCCCGGGTGAGCAGCAGGACCGACTGTCTGCGCGGCCGCGCCGTGCGGCCGGTCTCCAGATTGCGGATGGCCCGGACGCTGATGCCCGACATCTCCGAGAGTTCTTCCTGGGTGAGGCCCGCGCGCTCCCGCGCACGGGTCAGAACGGGACCGAGCCGCTGTGTGCTCCCGGCATCCGCTTCCGGTGAAGTATGCGGGACAGCCATGTCCGAATTCCTTCGTGATAACAGGGGGGTGAGTCGAACGCGGCAAAGAGTAGTTCGGCGTCTTCCCGATCCCTTCCCGGTTCGCTACCGAGCGGATTGTTGATTTTTGGCGATGTATACGGGGGTGCCATATCCGATTTGGGACGGAGTGGCGCACCGGGCAATCGAACATGAGTGGGTAAAGGGAGTGGCAGGTTTGACCGGCATGCCTTGGTGCCGTGTTTTCCGTGACCTAGGCTGCGGCCACAAAACCGCTTGCCATCAGTGGTTTTGCGGCTTCACACGCAGGAGGAGGGGAAATGGGAACGGTCGCCTCGCAACGGGTCCGGTTCAACATCCTCGGCCCGCTGGAATGTTGGTCGGACGGTGTGCGCGTCCGGTTGGGGGGACCGGTTCAGGAACGTGTCCTTTCCGCTCTCCTCCTGGAATCCGGCCGGGTGTTGCCGGTGTCCCGGCTGGTCGACTTCGCATGGCCGGACAACCCGCCGGCCACCGCCCCGCATCAGGTCCGTAAAGCGATCGCCGACCTCCGGCAGCGCATTCCCGGCGGGGCGGGAATTCTCCGCACCGAGGGTGCCGGCTACCGCGCGGCCGTACCCGAGGGCGGCCTCGATCTGGCCGAGTTCGACGCGGGCGTGCGGGAGAGCGCGGAAGCCGAGCGCGCCGGCAGGCGGGAAGCCGCCGCCGCCGCGTTGCGCGCCGCCCTGGACCTCTGGCGGGGGCCTGCCGCCTCCTGCGCGGCCGGCCCGCTCCCGCACCCCGCGGCGGCCGCCCTGGAAGAGCGCCGCCTCGGAGCGTGCGAACGGCTCGCCGAGCTCCGCCTGGGGCTGGGGCAGGGCCGCGACATCCTCCCCGAGCTGCGCGAATCGGTCGCCCGCAACCCGTTGCGGGAGACGCCGCGGGCCCAGCTGATGATCGCCCTGTGCCGCGCGGGACGGCGGGCGGAGGCGCTGAAGGAGTACGAGGACGCCCGGACGCTGCTGGCGGAGGAGATCGGGGTGTGCCCCGGCGGCCGGCTGCGGGAGACCTACGAGGCGGTGCTGTCCGGCGCCCCGGTGTCCGGCGCGTCCGGACCTCCGGAGCCGGCACCGCGGTCCGCCCCGGCCGGGCCGGAGCCGGTCCCGTGCCGGCCGCCCTGTTCGCTGCCGAACGACCTGCCGGACTTCACCGGCCGTGACGCCGTGCTGCTCACGCTGACCGCGCGGGTCACCGACGCCGCCGCACCGGGGGCGCACCGTCTCGTGGCCGTCGACGGCATGGGCGGCTGCGGCAAGTCCGCGCTGGCGGTGCACGCCGCGCACCGGCTGTCGGCCGCTTTCCCCGACGGCCGGCTCCACGTCGACCTCGGCGGCCGGACACCGGGCGGAGAGCCGCTGCCACCGGTCGCCGCGCTGGGCGTCCTGCTGCGGGACCTGGGAGTGCCGGCCGACCGTATCCCCGGCGACCTCGCGGGCCGCAGCGCGCTGTGGCGCGCCGCCACGGCGGGCCGACGGCTGCTGGTCGTGCTCGACCACGCGGCCGACGCCGCGGCCGTCCGCGCCCTGGCCCCTGCCTCACCGGGGTGCGCGACGCTGGTGACCAGCCGCGTCCGCCTGGTGGATCTGGACGGCGCGGTGTGGCTGTGCCTCGGTGTGCTGGAACCGTCGGAGAGCATCGCCCTCCTGCGGAAGGTCCTCGGCCGGGCACGGGTGGACGCGGACCCCGTCGAGGCCGCCGAACTCGCCCGCCTGTGCGGCCATCTGCCGCTGGCGCTGCGTATCGCCGCCGCCCGGCTGCACAACCGCCCCCTGTGGCCCCTGGGACACCTCACCGGCCGGCTCCGCGACGCCACGCGCAGGCTGAGCGAACTGACCATGGGCGAGCGCAGTGTGGCGGCGGCCCTGAACCTGTCCTACCTGGCGCTGGGCGAGGACGACCGGGCGGCCTTCCGGGTGCTCGCCCGGTACCCCGGCGCGGCTCTCGACGTGCCCACGGCGGCCGCGCTGACGGGCAGGTGCGCCGCGGACGCCGAAGCCCTCCTGGAACTGCTGCTCGACGTCCACCTCGCCGAACAGCGGGAGATCGGCCGCTACCGCCTCCCCGACCTGGTCCGCAGCTTCGGACACACCCTGCCGGGCCCGGACGCCGCGCCCCTGAACCGGCTGACCGGCTGATACGCCACCGGGGGAGGACCTCCGGAGCGACGGGGGCCCGGCCGCCGCCGTGGGACGGACTCCCTGTGCGGCGGCCGGTCCGCCGTCGTGTCAGATGTCAGATGCCAGGGGTCAGATGTCCCGGAACGTCTCGATCTGCGCCCCGATGGAGTTGAGGCGTTCGGCCAGGTCCTCGTAGCCGCGGTTGATGACGTAGACGTTGCGCAGGACGGAGGTGCCTTCGGCGGCCATCATCGCGAGGAGGACGACGACGGCGGGGCGCAGGGCCGGGGGGCACATCATCTCGGCGGAGCGCCAGCGGGTGGAGCCGTCGACCAGGACGCGGTGCGGGTCGAGCAACTTCACCTGGGCGCCGAGGCGGTTGAGGTCGGTGAGGTAGATGGCGCGGTTGTCGTAGACCCAGTCGTGGATGAGGGTCTGGCCCTGTGCGGCGGCGGCGATGGCCGCGAAGAAGGGCACGTTGTCGATGTTGAGGCCGGGGAACGGCATCGGGTGGATCTTGTCCAGCGGCGCCTGGAGCTTGGAGGGGCGGACCGTCAGGTCGATCAGCCGGGTACGGCCGTTGTCGGCGGGGTATTCCGCGCTGCGCTCGTGGTCGAGGCCCATCTCCTCCAGTACGGCCAGTTCGATCTCCAGGAACTCCACCGGGACGCGCCGGATGGTGAGTTCGGACTCGGTGACCACGGCGGCGGCCAGCAGGCTCATCGCCTCGACCGGGTCCTCGGAGGGCGCGTAGTCGACGGTGCGGTCGATGTGCGCGACGCCGTGCACGGTGAGGGTGGTGGTGCCGACGCCCTCGACCCGTACGCCCAGCTGCTCCAGGAAGAAGCAGAGGTCCTGGACCATGTAGTTGGAGGAGGCGTTGCGGATGACGGTGGTGCCGTCGTGGCGGGCGGCGGCCAGCAGCGCGTTCTCGGTGACGGTGTCGCCGCGTTCGGTCAGGACGATGGCGCGGCGCGGGGTGACGGAGCGGTCGACCTCGGCGAGGTAGACGCCGTCGGTCGCGGTGATCTCCAGTCCGAAGTGGCGCAGCGCCGTCATGTGCGGGGTGACCGTACGGGTGCCGAGATCGCAACCGCCCGCGTACGGCAGCCGGAAGTGGTCCATGCGGTGCAGCAGCGGGCCGAGGAACATGATGACGCTGCGGGTGCGGCGGGCCGCCTCGGTGTCCATCGAGGCGAGGTCCAGCTCGGCGGGCGGCACGATCTCCAGGTCGCTGCCGTCGTTGATCCAGCGGGTGCGGACGCCGATGCTGTTCAGGACTTCGAGGATGCGGTAGACCTCCTCGATCCGGGCGACCCGGCGCAGCGTGGTGCGGCCCGCGTTGAGGAGTGAGGCACAAAGCAGCGCGACGCAGGCGTTCTTGCTGGTCTTGACGGCGATGGAGCCGGAGAGCCGGCGGCCGCCGACCACCCGCAGGTGCATCGGGCCGGGGTAGCCGAGCGAGACGATTTCGCTGTCCAGGGCCTCGCCGATGCGGGCGATCATCTCAAGGCTGATGTTCTGGTTGCCGCGTTCGATGCGGTTGACCGCGCTCTGGCTGGTGCCGAGAGCGTCGGCGAGCTGCGTCTGTGTCCACCCACGGTGCTGCCGGGCGTCGCGGATCAGCCTGCCGATGCGTTCGAGGTAGTCGTCTGCCATGGCGTGACCATATCTCAGATATGAGATGTGTTCAGTTTCGCCAGTTGTTCTACTACTATGCGAATAACTGGAGGCTGCCATGAAACCTGCCACTCCCTTCACCCGTCCCCCTGCCGACTCCCTGCGGATCGCGATCGCCGCGTTTCCCTTTCTGGTCGCGGTCGCCGTCGTCGTCGGCGTCCACCACCAGATTGCCGACCGGTTGCCCGATCCGCTCGCCACCCATTTCGGTGCCTCCGGCGCCGCCGACGGCTTCACCCCGGCCCGCGGATTCCTCCTCGGCACCGTCCTCACCCTGCTCGTCCTGGGCGCCGGCTGCGCCGTCCTCACCCGCGTACGGCGCCTGGCCCAGGCGGTGCCCTGGGTGCTCGCCCTGGGCTGGTCCCTCGCCGCACTCCTCGCCGTACCGGCCTGTATGACGCTGCTGGCCAACGCCCGAGCGGGGCGGGCCGACGCGGTCCGGGTGCCGCTGTGGGAGGTGCTGGTGGTCGTGGCCGCCGGGCTGCTCGCGGCCGCCGTCGGGCGGTGGCTCGGCGGGCCGGTCCCGCGCCCGCGGCCGACGGGCCCGCAGGGCGCGCCACGCCTGGCGCTCGGCGCGGGGGAGAGCGCCGGATGGACCCGGACGACGGGCTCCCCGCTGCTCGCCGCGCTCGGCCTTCTCACCTGCTGCGCGGGCCTGTATCTCGCCTTCGTGGCCGGGCCGTTCGCCGGGATCGCGCTGGGCGCAGCGGGCGCGTTGACCGGGGTGCTCGCCTCGGTACGGGTCACCGTCGACCGGCGCGGTCTGGCGCTCGCGCCCGCGCTGCTGCCGTACGCTTTCCGCCGCATCCCGCTCGACCGGGTCACCGAGGCGACCAGCAGGGACATCGACCCGTTCGCCGAGTTCGGCGGCTGGGGCTACCGCTTTTGCGCACACGGCAGCGGTCTGGTGCTCCGATCGGGTGAGGGGATCGCCCTGCGGCTGCGTGGCGGCCGCGAATTCGTGGTGACGGTCGATGACGCGGCGACCGCCGCCGCGTTGCTGAACACCCTGCTCGACCGCGCCCGTCCCGCCCGAGGAGACTGAGTGCTGTTCCGGGTCGACCCCAGTTCGGCCGTGCCGCTCGGCGACCAGATCGCCGCCGCGGTCCGCGGCGCCATCGCCGACGGCTCGGTCCGCGCCGGCGAGCGCCTGCCCGCCGGCCGGGAGCTGGCCGCCTCGCTCGGCGTCAACGTCCACACCGTCCTCCGCGGCTACCAGCGGCTCAAGGAGGAGGGCCTGATCGAACTGCGGCGCGGCCGGGGCGCGGTGGTCACCGGCGCCGCCTCCCCGGCCCGCGCCCGCCTCGGCGAGGCCGCCGACCGCCTCATCGCCGAGGCACGGCGGCTCGGCCTGACCGACGAGGAGATCGTCGGCGTGGTCCGCCGGGGGCTGGCGGTGCGGTGAGCGGGGCGGGCGCGGGCGTACCGCGCGGCCCGGCCACCCGGACGGGGGAACGGCTCCGGGCCCCGCGCGGGCGGGGCGCTCGCCGTCCGTCCCGCCCCGCTCAGACCCCGGTCGTCCCGTCCACCGCCTCGCGCAGGAAGTCGGCGTGCCCGTTGTGCCGTGCGTACTCGTGGGTGAGGTGCAGCATCACCGTGCGCAGGGAGACCTCTTCGCCCCAGCGGGCCGCGTGGTAGGCGGTGTCGAGGGAGGGGGCCGCCGCCTCGATCCGGCGGGCGTGGGCCACCTCCGCCTCCCAGGCGCCGAACGCCTCCTCGCGGGTGCAGCCCCGCGCGTCGTACGCGGCCTGGAAGTCGCCCTCCGGCGACCAGACCAGAGGGACGTCCTCGCCGCCGACCACCCGCCGGAACCACGCGCGTTCCACCTCGGCCAGATGGCGCACCAGCCCGAGCAGGGAGAGCGCCGAGGGCGGGCCGGCCTGCCGGCGCAGCTGTTCGTCCGTCAGACCGTCGCACTTCAGGGCGAGGGTGGCGCGGTGGAAGTCCAGGTACGCGCGGAGCGTCTCCCGTTCGCCGCCGGTGCGCGGCGGGTCGATCCGTTCGACGGTCATGGTGGGTGCCCCCGTTCCGGCCCGGTCCCCGGCGCACCGCGGGCGCGGCGCGTGGCCGGGCAACGGGCCGAACCTACCGCCTGCGCCGCGCCCCCGTCCCGCCGGTCGCGGGACAGGGGCGCGGGGCGCCGGAGGGCGGACCTGATCGCCGGTCAGTCGTCCAGGGCGGTCAGGACGTCGCCGAGGTCGACGAATTTGAAGCCGGTCGCCGCCCGGTCGCCGTCCTCGGGGGCGGCGTGGCCGTCCTGGACCACGAGCAGCCCGTGGGGGTACCTGCTGCCGAGCGGCTCGGCCAGGGCGTCGGCGCCGTCGCACTCCTCGGAGCCGTCCACCTCCTTGCCGGGGGCCACCCGGAAGCCGCCTTCGTACTCGTAACCGTCGGCCTTCTCCCGGTCGTAGGCGACGAAGGTGTTGTCGCCCTGGCTGGAGGCGAGCAGGTAGCCGTCGCCGCCGTCCTGCCGGACCAGGGTCAGTCCCTCGACGTCGGCCGACACCCGGTCACCGCCGAAGCCGGGGTCCTCGCCCGCGACGCACTCGTCGGACGGCTTGTCGTACGTGGCGGGGATGCCGTACTCGCGGACCTTGTCCTGGAGGACGGGCTTGCCGTCGAGGGAGGCGGGCAGCCGCCAGATGCCGACGTCCTCCTGACCGGCGAAGAGCGTGCCGGTCTCCGGGTCGACGACCATGCCCTCGACCTGCGGTCCGTCACCGGGGTCGCCGCAGGGGGACCACTTGGTGCCGTCGGGCATCGTGAAGGTGTCCGGCAGGTCCACGGTGCGGACCTGTTCGTAGGACACCTTGCCGTCCGCGGTCGCCTTCAGCTCCAGCAGTGCGATGCGGGTGGTCGCGGCCTGGCTGACGAGGGCGTACGCCTTGCCCGTGCGCGGGTCGGTGTAGGTGGTCAGCCCGTAGGCGGTGCTCTTGTCGTTCACCTCGTCCTGGGAGGCGGAGAAGATCCAGGGCGCGGTGGGGGCGGTGACGTCGGTGAGCGGGGCGTCGGGCTTGCCGCCGTCGATGCGGTAGATGCGGAGCTTGTCGCTGCCGCGGTCGCTGGTGACCGCGAGGTCGGCGGGGCCGGGGCCGAGCTTCATCCCGTGCACGAGGTCGACGTTGTTGAAGCGGCCGGGGGCGTCGCCGGGGCCGGGTGCCGGGGGCGCGGGGAGGGACTGCACCTGCTCGGCGTCCAGGTTGTAGACGCGCAGGCCGCCCTTCTTGGCCGTGGCGACGACGAGGCTGGCGTCCGGGTCGGCCGGGTTGCGCCAGATCGCCGGGTCGTCGGCGTTGGAGTTGCCGCCCTCGTCGTCGTCGAACATCGCGGGGGTCTCGGCGCGGGCCGTGACCTCCGGGAGAGTCTTATCGGCGGCTCCGGCGGTGGGGGCGACCATGACCCCCGCGGTCAGGGCCACGGCCGCGGCCGCGGCGACGAGGGCGGGGCGTCCACTTCTGGGCACAGGCACGAACGGTCTCCTTCTGAGAGGGGGATGGCGACTGACATGCTCACGATGACGGATGGAGAGCCGAGTGCCTTCAGGCGTCCGGGAGGTGACGGGGAAATGGCCGACGGGCGGGCGGGGGGAGCCGCGAACCGCCGGCGCCCTGGTGGGCGGCTGCGGACGGCCTCCCGGCATCTGTGGCGGCGCCGGCTCCGGCCTGCGGATTCCCCGCGCGCGAAGTTCACTGGGAGGGCCCGTATGTGCCGTGCGCGAGGTCATCGGGCCCGCCGGGGCATGACCAGGCCGCGGCGATGTACTAGAGTTATCTCGACATCGAGATATCTGCCCCAAGGCGCACCGCCGCCGCGCCAGTAAGGCATGCCTAACTAAGGCTCACCTTACCGGATCGGCGCGGACCTGCGACGGCAGGATGCGGTGGTACGCGCGAATTCATGCATGAAGGAGACTGTCGTGTCGGCGAACAGCTTCGACGCCCGCAGCACGCTGCAGGTGGGCGACGAGTCGTACGAGATCTTCCGGCTGGACAAGGTGGAGGGCTCCGCCCGTCTGCCCTACAGCCTGAAGGTGCTGCTGGAGAACCTGCTCCGCACCGAGGACGGCGCGAACATCACCGCCGACCACATCCGTGCGCTGGGCGGATGGGACTCCCAGGCCCAGCCCAGCCAGGAGATCCAGTTCACGCCGGCCCGCGTGATCATGCAGGACTTCACCGGCGTCCCCTGCGTCGTCGACCTCGCCACCATGCGTGAGGCCGTCAAGGAGCTGGGCGGCGACCCGGCGAAGATCAACCCGCTGGCCCCGGCCGAGCTGGTCATCGACCACTCCGTCATCGCCGACAAGTTCGGCACCAACGACGCCTTCGCCCAGAACGTCGAGCTGGAGTACGGCCGCAACCGCGAGCGCTACCAGTTCCTGCGCTGGGGCCAGACCGCGTTCGACGAGTTCAAGGTCGTCCCCCCGGGCACCGGCATCGTCCACCAGGTCAACATCGAGAAGCTGGCCCGCACCGTCATGGTCCGGGGTGGCCAGGCCTACCCCGACACCCTGGTCGGCACCGACTCGCACACCACGATGGTCAACGGCCTGGGCGTCCTGGGCTGGGGCGTCGGCGGTATCGAGGCCGAGGCCGCGATGCTGGGCCAGCCGGTCTCGATGCTCATCCCGCGCGTCGTCGGCTTCAAGCTGACCGGCGAGCTGCCGGCCGGCACCACCGCCACCGACCTCGTCCTGACGATCACCGAGATGCTGCGCAAGCACGGCGTCGTCGGCAAGTTCGTCGAGTTCTACGGTGAGGGCGTCGCCGCCACCTCGCTCGCCAACCGCGCCACCATCGGCAACATGTCGCCGGAGTTCGGCTCCACCGCCGCGATCTTCCCCATCGACGACGAGACCCTGAACTACCTGCGCCTGACCGGCCGTGACGCCCAGCAGGTCGCGCTCGTCGAGGCGTACGCCAAGGAGCAGGGCCTCTGGCTGGACCCGGCCGCCGAGCCGGACTTCTCCGAGAAGCTGGAGCTGGACCTCTCCACGGTCGTCCCCTCCATCGCCGGTCCGAAGCGCCCGCAGGACCGCATCGTCCTCGCCAACGCCGCGCAGCAGTTCGCCGTCGACGTGCGCAACTACGTCTCCGTGGACGAGGAGGCCGGCAAGGAGTCCTTCCCGGCGTCCGACGCCCCGGCCGTCTCCCCGAACGGCGTCCCGTCGAACCCGGTCACCGTCACCGCCCCCGACGGCTCGACCTACGAGATCGACCACGGCGCCGTCACCGTCGCCGCGATCACCTCCTGCACCAACACCTCGAACCCGTACGTGATGGTCGCCGCCGCGCTCGTCGCGAAGAAGGCCGTCGAGAAGGGCCTGACCCGCAAGCCGTGGGTCAAGACCACCCTCGCCCCGGGCTCGAAGGTCGTCACCGACTACTTCGACAAGGCCGGTCTGACGCCGTACCTCGACAAGGTCGGCTTCAACCTCGTCGGCTACGGCTGCACCACCTGCATCGGCAACTCCGGCCCGCTGCCGGAGGAGGTCTCCAAGGCCGTCAACGACCACGATCTCGCGGTCACCTCGGTCCTCTCCGGCAACCGGAACTTCGAGGGCCGGATCAACCCCGACGTCAAGATGAACTACCTGGCGTCCCCGCCGCTGGTCGTCGCGTACGCCCTGGCCGGCTCGATGAAGATCAACATCACCGAGGAGGCGCTCGGCACCGACCAGGACGGCAAGCCGGTCTTCCTCAAGGACATCTGGCCGACCGAGGCCGAGGTCAACGACGTCGTGGCCAACGCCATCGGCGAGGACATGTTCAACAAGTCCTACGAGGACGTCTTCGCGGGCGACGCCCAGTGGCAGGCCCTGCCGATCCCCACCGGCAACACCTTCGAGTGGGACGGCGAGTCCACCTACGTCCGCAAGCCCCCGTACTTCGAGGGCATGGCCATGGAGCCGTCGCCGGTCTCCGACATCGCCGGCGCCCGCGTCCTCGCCAAGCTGGGCGACTCGGTCACCACCGACCACATCTCCCCGGCCGGTGCGATCAAGGCCGACACCCCGGCCGGCAAGTACCTCACCGAGCACGGTGTGGAGCGCCGCGACTTCAACAGCTACGGCTCGCGCCGCGGTAACCACGAGATCATGATCCGTGGCACCTTCGCCAACATCCGCCTGCGCAACCAGATCGCGCCGGGCACCGAGGGCGGCTTCACCCGCGACTTCACGCAGGAGGGCGCGCCGGTCTCGTTCATCTACGACGCGTCGCAGAACTACCAGGCCGCCGGTACCCCGCTGGTCATCCTGGCCGGCAAGGAGTACGGCTCCGGCTCCTCCCGCGACTGGGCCGCCAAGGGCACCGCGCTCCTCGGCGTCAAGGCCGTCATCGCCGAGTCGTACGAGCGCATCCACCGCTCGAACCTCATCGGCATGGGCGTCCTGCCGCTCCAGTTCCCCGAGGGCGCGTCCGCCGAGTCGCTGGGCCTGACCGGCGAGGAGACCTTCTCCGTCACCGGCGTCACCGAGCTGAACGACGGCACCACCCCGCGCACCGTCAAGGTCACCACCGACTCCGGTGTGGAGTTCGACGCGGTCGTCCGCATCGACACCCCCGGCGAGGCGGACTACTACCGCAACGGCGGCATCCTGCAGTACGTCCTGCGCTCGCTGATCAACAGCTGACCCGGGACACCCCGGCCGCCTGACGGCCGGAGCACCACGAGGGCCGCACCCCGCTCGGAGAGGGGGTGCGGCCCTTCGGGCTTTTCCTGAGCCACCCCGGTCCGGAGCCACCCGGTTTGGAGCTACCCCAGCAACTCCACCTCCGCCACCGTCCCGCCGCCCGCCGGCACCAGCCGGTAGTGCCGGTACGCGGCGGGGGAGGGGACGGTGAACGCCCGGGTCTGGTGGTCGAAGCGGAAGGTCTCGGCGGTGCGGTGGTCGAGGCGGCGCCAGTGGGCGCCGTCCGCGGAGCCTTCCAGGGTCCAGCCCTTCGGGGCGGCGGCGCGGTCGGCCGAGGTGAGGGTGTAGGTGGTGACCCGGGTGGGCTGCGGCAGGTCGGTGCGGGCGGCGGTGAGCGGCGCCGAGGTGGCGGAGGTGTTGTCGAAGAGCGGGCCGGCGGACGGATCGGTGACGTCGGCGGGCGGGGCGGGCACCTTGTCGTCGTGGGTGAGGGAGGTGGGGGCGGCGTTCTTCCCGGTGCCCCAGGCGGAGGGGCGGTCGCCCATCGCGAAGTCCAAGGTGGCGCCGCGGGCGAGCAGGGCGTGCGGCAGCGCGGTGGACGTCCAGGGCTTTCCGTTGACCTTCAGGCCCTGGACATAGACGTTCCCGGCGCTGTTGCGCGGGGCGTTGATGACCAGGTCACGGCCGTTCTCCAGGTGCACGGTGGCCTTGGTGAAGAGCGGGGAGCCGACCGCGTACTCGCCCTCGCCCATCACCAGCGGGTAGAAGCCGAGGGCGCTGAAGACGTACCACGCGGACATCTCGCCGTTGTCCTCGTCGCCCGGGTAGCCCTGGCCGATGTCGCTGCCGACGTAGAGCCGGGACAGCACCTCACGGACCTTCGCCTGTGTCTTCCAGGGCTGTCCGGCGGCGTCGTAGAGGTAGGCGATGTGGTGCGAGGGCTGGTTGCTGTGGCCGTACATGCCCATCCGGGTGTCGCGCGCCTCGGTCATCTCGTGGATGACGTCGCCGTACGAACCGGCGAACTCCTTGGTCCCCGTCTCCGGTGTCGCGAAGTAGGTGTCGAGCTTCTTCGCGAGGCCGGGGCGGCCGCCGTAGAGGTTGGCGAGGCCCCGGGTGTCCTGCGGGGCGGGGAAGGCGTACGTCCAGGCGTTGGTCTCGGTGTAGTCGTGGCCCCAGACGCGCGGGTCGAACTTCTCCGGCGGCAGCCGCCAGGCGCCCTTGGCGTCGCGCCCCTGGAAGAAGCCGGTCCGCTCGTCGAAGAGGTGGACGTAGTTCCGTGCCCGGCCGAGGAAGTACGCGGACTCCTCCTTGTAGCGGGGCTTGTGGGTCCTGGCGTACAGCGCCTGTCCCATACGGGCGATGCCGAAGTCGTTGAGGTAGCCCTCCAGCGCCCAGGACAGGCCCTCGCGGGTGTCGGTCGCGGTGTAGCCGAGGAACGGTGAGGTGGTCATGCCCTTGCGGCCCACCCCGGACCGCGGCGGCGCCACGGTGGCGTTCTTCACCGCCGCCTCGTACGCGGCCTCGGCGTCGAAGCGCACACCCTTGGCGTACGCGTCGGCGAACGCCACGTCCGAGCTGGTCCCCGTCATCAGGTCCGCGTAGCCGGGGGAGGACCAGCGGGAGGTCCAGCCGCCGTCCTTGTACTGCTGGACGAAGCCGTCGACCAGCTTTCCGGCCCGGCCGGGGGTGAGCAGCGCGTAGGCGGGCCAGGCGGTGCGGTAGGTGTCCCAGAAACCGTTGTTGACCTGGACCGCGCCGTCGACGATCCTCGCGCCGGTGCGGGTCGGGGTGTCCTTGCCGGCCGGCGGGGAGAACGGGCTGGCGTACCGGGTGCGGGAGCCGACCTGCTCGGAGCCGGAGTTGGGGTAGAGGTAGAGCCGGTAGAGGTTGGAGTAGAGGGTGGTCAGCTGATCGGCGGTCGCGCCCTCGACCTCGACGCGGCCGAGCAGCGCGTCCCACCGCGCCTGGGCGCGCCGTTCGGTGGTGGCGAACGGCGTCCCGGTGGGGATCTCCCGGTCGAGGTTGGCCTTGGCCTGGGCGGTGCCGATCAGCGAGGTGGCGATCCGCAGCGTCACCGTGCGGTCCTTGCCGGGGGCGAAGCGCAGATAGCCGGTGACGTCCTTGCCGCCGCCCCCGCCGAGCCGTCCGGCCTTGGTGACCGGTGCGTCGAAGGTGCCGTGGACGAAGAGGCGGGTGGCGCCGGTGGACAGGCCGCTCTTGACGTCGGAGTAGCCGCTGACGGTGCCGTGTTCGGGGTCGAGGGTGAGGCCGCCCTTGTTGTTGACGTTGTCGAAGATCAGGTTCGCGTCGTCGCCGGGGAAGGTGAAGCGCATCTGGGCGGCGTGGTCGGTCGGGGTGATCTCCGCCTTGAGGCCGTTGTCGAAGGTCACGCCGTAGTGGTGCGGCAGGGCGGTCTCCCTCTCGTGGTGGAACGGCAGGGCGCGGGCGGTGCGGGAGGCGTCCGGGACGCCCGCCGCGGTGGACGGCATGACCTGGAAGGTCTGCCGGTCGCCCATCCAGGGGCTGGGCTCGTGGCTGGCGGCGAACGCCTGGAGGGTGGGGAGGTTGTCGGCGTTGTTCTTGCGGGCGTACTCGTAGAGCCAGTCGGTCGAGCCCGCGTCGGTCACCGGCGTCCAGAAGGTGAAGCCGTTGGGGACGGCGGTCGCCGGGAAGGTGTTGCCGCGCGAGAAACTGCCGCTGGAGAGGGTGCCGCGGGTGGTCCGGACGTGATCGGAAGGGTGGGCGCGCGGCTTTACGGGAGCCCGCGGGCCGAGGGTGAGGTCGTCGATCCAGCCGCGGAACGCCGGTGCCTTGCGCGGTGCGCGTGGCGCGTCGTACGCGACGAGGATCCGGTCGACGGTCTTCCCGGCGGCCACCGCGCCGACGCGGGCGGTGCGCGCGTTCCACTGGTTGACGTAGAGCATCCGGGCATCGGCCTGGCCGCGCGGCGTCAGCGGCGCGCCGTACTGGTCGGTGGCGCCCAGCTCGCTCAGGTACGTCCCGTCGGTGAAGGCGAGGTCGACCGCGACATGGGTGGCCGGGTACTCCGGATCCGCCGTGCTCATCTGCGGGAAGATCTTGTACGACAGCGTGGTGTCGGCGGTGACGGGCGTGTCGGTGTCGAAGACCTTGTTGTACGCGTAGCCGTGGCCGGACGCGGTGTGGGTGCCGGCGTACTCCAGGGCGTGGCGGCCGGAGAAACCGGCGCCGTCCTTGGACGTGGGGGTGGCGTCGGGGCCGGTGCCGGTGCGGGTGGCCATGCCCGGGGCGGCGGGGCCGGCGGGCGGGGTGACGCCGTCCGCCTTGGGGTGGCCGTCGGGTCCTTGCTCGGCGGTGCTGTTCCAGTCGGGCGCGGGCTGTCCCGGCTCGAAGGAGGAGGCGAACTGCGCTGCGGACGCGGGCCGTTGGCGCGGAGCGGCCTGTGCCGCCGGGCCGAAGGCGGCGGTGGTGAGGAGTGCGGCCGCCACCAGCGCGGTGGGGCGGGTGAGCATCCGTAGCGGGGTGTGCCGGTGTCCGATCCGCACGCGAGCCCTCTCAACTGGGTTGACATCGTTGTCAGTTGTGGTGTGCAGAGATAAGTAAGGAGTGCTCCCCGGTGGGTGTCAAGGGTGCGGAGAAGGCGTGTGGGCCGGGGTGTACGCCGTGGTGGCGGGCGGGTCGTGCCGGGGTGCGCCCCCGTGTTCCGAGCAGGTATCAACTCGGGAAAGAGAGTGAGGAAAACGGCATTCGATCTTGCCCCCTCACCCGAAAGTGGACTATACCTGTCGGCGTCCGAACGGCCCGTCAACGGCCGTGGATCCGGGGGGAAATGCGGAGGCCGAATGCGTCCGTGGATCCCTGGCACGCCCGGCGTACATCCCGTACCACTCAGCTCCATCTGACGACCTGCGGTGCCGGGGAATGTTCGTGCACCGCCTGAGTCCTGAAGAAGGCGAGGACTTGAGCATGGGATCCATCTCGGAATTCAACCGGCGCGATCTGGTCAAGCGGGCAGCGGCCATGGGAATCGTCGCACTCCCCGCCATGAGCTTGCTTTCCGCCTGCGCCAGCTCCGGCGGTGGCGGCGGCGACAAGGCGACGAAAGGCACCAAGTCGGCGAAGAACCCGCTCGCCGTCAACGAGAGCGCCGGACTGGACGTCGTCATCTTCGACGGCGGCTTCGGCGACGCCTATGCCAAGAGCGCACTGAAGGACTACACCAAGGCATTTCCGAAGACCGAAGGAAAAGCCAAGGTCACCTCCACACAGAAAATACAGTCGACGCTCCAGCCGCGATTCAACGGCGGCAACCCCCCGGACCTCGTCGACAACTCCGGCGCCGAGCAGATGGATTTCGGCACCCTCGTCAGCAAGGACCAGCTCACCGATCTCAACGCCCTCCTCGACGCCCCCTCCATCGACGATCCCGGCAAGAAGGTACGCGACACGCTGCGCCCCGGAGTCGTCGAGATGGGGCAGTTCGGCGGTAAGGAGACCTGGATTCTCTACTACGCGTACACCGTCTACGGCGTGTGGTATTCGAGAGGGAATCTGGCGAAACTCGACGCGGAATATCCGGAGACCTGGGACGAGATGCTCGCGCTCTGCGCGAAGGCCAAGAAGAAGGGGATAGCCGGATGGACCTATCCGGGTAAGTATCCGTACTACCTCCCCTTCTCCCTCTATCCGTTCATCGGGAAGATCGGCGGTCCGGAGGTCCTGCGGCGGATCGACAACCTGGAGCCGAACGCCTGGCTGGACCCGGCGGTCAAAGCGGCGTTCGAGGCGTACCACGAGCTGTACCGCAAGGGCTACGTCCTCAAGGGCTCGCCCGGTCTCGACCACCTCCAGTCGCAGAACGCCTGGGCGGAGGGGAAGGCGCTGTTCATCCCCAACGGCTCCTGGGTCGAGAACGAATCCGCCAAACAGATCGCCCGCGACCCGCACTTCCAGCTCGCGGTCGGCGCCCCCTCCAGCCTCTCCGCCGCGGACAAGATGCCGTTCGGCACCCTCTGGGCGTCCGGCGGCGAGCCGTTCATCGTCCCGAAGCAGGCGCACAACGCCGAGGGCGGGATGGAAATGCTGCGGGTCATGCTCGGCAAGAAGGCGGCGCGGAACTTCATCGCGCAGGTCTCCTCGCTGACCTCGCTCGACGGCGGTACCGACGGCGTCGATCTCCCGCCGGGGCTCGCCTCCGCGCAGAGCGTGCTGGAAAAGGCCGGGAAGAACATTCTCAACCCCCGGCTCCAGGACTGGTACGTCGCCCTCCAGAAGGAAAAGATCGGCGTCGGCGCCATCGGCGAGATGATGGCCGGCCGGATGACGCCCGACGAGGCGATCAAGAAAATCCAGAAGTACGCGGACGACACCCGCGCCGACTCCAGCGTCACCAAGTACAAGCGCTGACCCATGAGGGGAACGAGCCACCGGCACCATCCACGGCGCAAGAACGGGACCGGCAGTCATGCAGCACGGTAAATACCGTTTCATCGCGGGATTCCTGATCGTTCCGCTGGTGATCTACGCGGTTTTCGTGATCTCGCCCTTCGTGCAGGCCATCTACTACTCCCTCACCGACTGGACCGGCCTCAGCCCGGATCTGCGGATGGTCGGCCTCGACAACTACGCACGCCTTCTGAAGGACTCCGTCTTCTGGGCGGCGGTGGGAAACAGCGTGACGCTGTTGCTGCTGCTCCCGGTGGTGACGCTCAGCCTCGGACTGTTCTTCGCGTTCATGCTCAACGTCGGTGGCCGCCGCCGGAAGAAGGCGGTCATCGGCGGGGTGCGCGGATCCGGCGTCTACAAGATCATCTACTTCTTCCCGCAGGTCCTGTCCGTCCCGATCGTCGCGCTGCTCTTCCAGTTCGCGTACAACCCGGAAAGCGGCTCCCTGAACGCCTTTCTCGGCGCCGTCGGACTCGACGGGATACAGCCGGACTGGCTGGGCGATCCGCAACTCGCCCTGTGGTGCGTCATGGGCGCGATGGTGTGGGCCAATGTCGGCTTCTACGTCGTACTGTTCTCGGCCGGGATGAGTTCGATTCCCAAGGACTTCTACGAGGCCGCGCTGCTGGACGGCGCGAACCGCGTGAACACGTTCTTCCGGATCACTCTGCCGCTGCTGTGGGACACCGTGCAGACCGGCTGGATCTACATGGGAATTCTCGCCCTGGACGTCTCCGCCTTCGCCTTCGTCCAGATCATGAGCGTCGGTCCGGGCGGCCCCGACTACTCCACCGAGGTCCTGCCGCTCTACGTCTACCAGCGGACCTTCCGCGACGGTCAGGCCGGATACGCGACCGCCATCGGCGTCTCCCTGCTGATCGTGACCCTCGTCTTCTCCGCCGTCGTGATGCGGCTGGGACGGCGCGAGCGACTGGAGTTCTGATGAGCGCGCAGACCGATCCCGCCGCCCGCCACGCCGCACCGAAGGGCGAACCGGGGCGCCGCGGCGGCGAGGGCGGCGTACTGAACGTCTTCTCCCACGGCGTCCTGGTGATCTGGGGCCTGCTGGTCACCATGCCGCTGCTGTGGGCGGTGGTCTCCTCCTTCAAGGACGACGCGGAGATCTTCGGCTCGCCCTGGAGCCTGCCGTCCGTGCTGCACCCGGACAACTGGGTGCGCGCCTGGGAGAAGGCGAACATGGGGGAGTACTTCCTCAACTCGCTGATCGTCGTGGGCGGTTCGCTGATCGGCACGATGGTGCTCGGCTCGATGGCCGCCTACGTGCTGGCCCGCTTCGACTTCCCCGGCAACCGCTTCGTCTACTTCCTCTTCGTCGGCGGTATGGGCTTCCCGGTGATCCTGGCGCTGGTACCGCTCTTCTTCGTCATGAAGAACATGGCGCTGCTGGATACGTACCACGGGCTCATCGGCGTCTACATCGCGTACTCGCTGCCGTTCACGGTCTTCTTCCTCAGCGGGTTCTTCAAGACGCTGCCGACCTCGGTGGCGGAGGCGGCGCTCATCGACGGCGCCTCCCACACCCGTACGTTCTTCCAGGTCATGCTGCCGATGGCGAAGCCGGGCCTGATCAGCGTCGGCATCTTCAACTTTCTCGGGCAGTGGAACCAGTACCTGCTGCCGACGGTGCTCAACGTCGGCGACCCGCACAAGAAGATGCTCACCCAGGGGCTGGTCGCGCTCGCGGTCAGCCAGGGGTACAAGGGCGACTGGTCCGGGCTCTTCGCCGGGCTGACCATCGCGATGCTGCCGGTCCTCGCCGCGTACATCCTCTTCCAGCGGCAGGTGGTCGCCGGTCTCACCGCCGGCGCGCTGAAGTAACCGCCGGAGCGGCCGAAGGCCCCGCGCCCCGGGAAGCGGCGCGGGGCCTTCGGGCGCCCGGGACGTTCCGCGTCCGGCCCGCGGGGCGTCGTCCGGATGTTCCGGTGGGCCGGTCCGCTCCGGCGCGGGCGCCCGTACGCGGCGGGGCGCCGACCGCTCCGGCGCTCCCGCCCCGCCTCTCCCGGCCCCGGTCGAGGACTTGACGGGAGGTGACCCGTCCGGCTCAGCTTAGATTCACATGTTGGAGACAAGCCGGGCCCCGCTGGTGTGGTCCGGCCCGGCGGGCGGTCGTCGTGCCGCGCGCCTCAGGCGGGAGTGGATGAGCCGATGGAGACTCCGGGGTCGCAGTCCTCGCTGCACCGAGCCAATCTGGAGCGGGTCGTGCGGGCGGTGCGCATGGCGGGCTCGCTCACCCAGGCGGAGATCGCCCGGGGTACGGGGCTCTCGGCGGCAACCGTCTCGAACATCGTTCGTGAGTTGAAGGACGGCGGCACCGTCGAGGTGACGCCCACCTCCGCCGGGGGGCGCCGCGCCCGGAGCGTGTCCCTCTCCGGTGACGCCGGGATCGTCGTAGGCGTCGATTTCGGCCACTCCCATCTGCGGGTCGCCGTCGGCAACCTCGCGCACCAGGTGCTCGCCGAGGACGCCGAGCCGATCGACGTGGACGCCTCCGCCGCCGAGGGGCTGGACCGCGCCGAGCGGCTGGTCGCCCGGCTCGTCGAAGCGACCGGCATCGCCCCCGGCAAGATCATCGGCGTCGGGCTCGGCGTGCCGGGCCCCATCGATGTCGAATCGGGCACCCTCGGCTCCACCGCGATCCTGCCGGGCTGGAGCGGCACCAATCCGGGCGCGGAGCTGTCCGGGCGCCTCGGCGTCCCCGTCCATGTCGACAACGACGCCAACCTCGGCGCCCTGGGGGAGCTGGTGTGGGGCGCCGGCCGTGGCGCCGCCGACCTCGCGTACATCAAGGTGGCCAGCGGCGTCGGCGCCGGGCTGGTCATCGGCGGACGGATCTACCGCGGGCCGGGCGGTACGGCGGGCGAGATCGGCCACATCACGCTGGACGAGTCCGGGCCGGTCTGCCGCTGCGGCAACCGCGGCTGTCTGGAGACGTTCACCGCCGCCCGCTACGTCCTGCCGCTGCTCCGGCCGAGCCACGGTCCGGACCTGACGATGGCGCGCGTGGTGGAGCTGGCCCGCGACGGCGACCCCGGGTGCCGCCGGGTCATCGCGGACGTGGGCCGCCACGTCGGCAGCGGCGTCGCCAACCTCTGCAATCTGCTCAACCCCAGCCGGGTGGTGCTCGGCGGCGATCTCGCGGAGGCGGGGGAGCTGGTGCTCGGGCCGATCCGCGAGTCGGTGTCGCGGTACGCGATCCCCAGCGCGGCACGGCAGTTGGGCGTGGTGCCCGGCACGCTGGGCGGCCGGGCCGAGGTGCTCGGGGCGCTCGCGCTGGTGCTCAGCGAGATGGGCGACGCCACCCTGCTCGACGGTGCGCCGGCCGGGCACGGCGCCGTGTCCGGGTGAACGGTCGCCGGTGTCCGGCCGGTGCGGACACGGCAGTTGACCGGTTACTGACTTCAGGCACCTAACGCATGGCACCGTTGTCATCTCGTTAAGAATTTACTCCTTGACGGCCCGCTGGCGGCCGAGTTGACTTCCAGCCACCTCGGCCGCAAGGACGCGGCCTCGTCAGGGAGGCAAGCTCACATGAATGTCTGGACGCGTCGCGCCGTCATAGCCACGGCCGCCGTTTCGATGGCCCTCTCGGTCGCCGCCTGCGGCAAGGCGGGCGACGGCGACAAGGCCGCGGGCGGGGACGGCAAGACCATCGGCCTGCTGCTGCCGGAGAACAAGACCACCCGCTACGAGACCTTCGACCGTCCGCTCATGGAGGCGAAGATCAAGGAGCTGTGCGCCGACTGCGAGGTCAAGTACAACAACGCGGCGCAGGAGACCGAGACCCAGAAGAAGCAGTTCGACGCGCTGATCACGCAGGGCGTCAAGGTGATCATCCTGGACCCGGTCGACTACAAGGCCACCAAGTCCTGGGTCAACCAGGCGGCCAAGAAGGGCGTCAAGGTCGTCGCGTACGACCGGCTGGCCGAGGGTGAGATCTCCGCGTACGTCTCCTACGACAACGAGAAGATCGGCCGCCTCCAGGGCGAGGCGCTGGTCAAGGCGCTCGGCCCGGACGCGAAGAACAGCAACGTCGTGATGATCAACGGCTCGCCGACCGACCCCAACGCGCCGTTCTTCAAGAAGGGCGCGCACACCGTCCTCGACAAGCGGGTCAAGAAGATCGTCTACGAGCAGGACATCCCCGACTGGTCCTCGGACGAGGCCAACAAGAAGATGAGCGCGGCCATCGACTCGCTCGGCAAGGACGGCTTCCAGGGCGTCTACGCCGCCAACGACGGCGAGGCGGGCGGCGTGATCACCGCCCTCAAGCAGCAGGGCGTCACGGTCCCGGTCGGCGGCCAGGACTCCGAGCTGGCGGGCCTCCAGCGCGTCCTCAAGGGCGACCAGGCGTTCACCATCTACAAGCAGATCAAGCCGCAGGCGGACGCCACCGCCGAGATCGCGGTCAAGCTCCTCAAGGGCGAGAAGATCGACGCCCTGGCGCCCACCAAGGTCGACAGCCTCAGCGGCGACGTCAAGGGCATCCCGGCGAAGCTCTACGACGCGCAGGTCGTGACCAAGGACAACGTCAAGGACACGATCATCAAGGACAAGGTCTACAAGGCGAGCCAGCTCTGCACCGCCGATGTGAAGGCGGCGTGCGAGAAGGCCGGTATCAAGTAGTCCGCCCGGCTCCGCCCAGGGCGCGCGGGAGGCGGCAGCGGCCGCCGCAGCCGTTCTCCGGGCCGGGCTCCCGGCCGGCCGGTCCGCCGCGCCGGACCCGGGCCGGACGCCGGTCCCGGGCCGGACGCCGGACCCGGGCCTGTCCCGGGCGCGCCGTACGCCGACCCGGATCCGTACGCCGGTCCCGGGCCCCGCACGGCCCGCATCGCACCGGCCCGCGCGCCGGTCCCTGCCGCCGTCGTACGCGCCTCCGCCCGCGCGGCGCTCCGCGTCGGGCCGGTCCCGGCACCCCCCACCCCCCTGGCAGAACCCGGTGCCCCCGCACCACCGTCCCGCCCCTGTGAAGGCGGCGAAGGAGATGATGTCCGTGTCCGCTCCGCCCGTGCTGGCGTTGCGCAAGGTCTCCAAGCGGTTCGGCGCCGTCCAGGCGCTCACCGATGTCACGCTGGAGATCCACCCCGGTGAGGTGGTCGCCCTCGTCGGCGACAACGGCGCCGGTAAGTCCACCCTCGTCAAGACGATCTCGGGTGTGCACCCGGTCGACGACGGCGCCATCGAGTGGGAGGGCGCGCCGGTCCGCATCACCAAACCGCACGACGCCCAGGAACTGGGCGTCGCCACCGTCTACCAGGACCTCGCGCTCTGCGACAACCTCGACGTCGTCGCCAATCTCTACCTCGGCAACGAGCTGCGCGGCGCGGGCGTCCTCGACGAGATCGCGATGGAGAAGCGGGCCAAGGAACTGCTGGACACCCTGTCCATCCGTATCCCCAGCGTCCGTATCCCGGTCGCGGCGCTCTCCGGCGGGCAGCGGCAGGTCGTCGCCATCGCCCGCGCGCTGATCGGCGAGCCGAAGGTCGTCATTCTCGACGAGCCGACCGCCGCGCTCGGCGTGGAGCAGACCGCGCAGGTCCTCGACCTCGTGGAGCGGCTGCGGGAGCGGAACCTCGGCACCATCCTCATCAGCCACAACATGGCCGATGTGCAGGCCGTCGCCGACCGGGTCGCGGTGCTCCGCCTCGGCCGCAACAACGGCGTCTTCGACGTCGCCACCACCTCCCACGAAGAGATCATCGCGGCCATCACCGGCGCCTCGGACAACGCCGTCACCCGCCGCCGGGCCCGCACCGAGCAGGGCAGGAAGGAGGAGGCGCGATGAGTGACCTCACCAGGAAGACCGCGGAGCCCGCCGCGCCGGAGAACGCCGCACCGGCCGCCGTCGACCCGCGCCTCGTCGTCCGTGAGCAGGGCTTCGCCGGATATCTCGGCGAGTTCCGGCGCCGGGTGCGCGGCGGTGAGCTGGGCTCGCTGCCGGTCGTCGTCGGGCTGCTCGTCATCGCCGTCGTCTTCCAGCTGCAGAACAGCGCCTTCCTCTCCGCCGACAGCCTCGCCAACATCGGCGTCTACACCTCCGGCCTCGGCATCATGGCCGTCGGCATCGTCTTCGTGCTGCTGCTCGGCGAGATCGACCTCTCGGTCGGCTCGGTCGCGGGCGTCGGCGCCGCGGTCTGGGCGGTGCTCAGCGTCACCCACGGCGTCAGCGACTGGCTCGCCGTCCTCCTCGCCGTCGTGGCGGGCGCGGCCATCGGCACGCTGCACGGCTTCTTCTTCGCCAAGGTCGGCGTCCCGGCGTTCGTCGTCACCCTCGCCGGTTTCCTCGGCTGGAGCGGACTGCAGATCTGGCTGATGGGCAAGGAGGGCTCCATCAACACGCCCTCCGGCAGCGTGGTGGAGAACCTGACCGGCTACTACTTCGAGGACAAGGCCGCCGCCTACGGGCTCGCCCTCGTCGCCGTCCTCGCGTACGCCGGATCGCTGCTGCGGGAGGCCCGCCGCCGCCGGGCCGCGGCGCTGCCGTCCCGCCCGGTGAGCGAGATCGTGCTGCGCACCGCGGTCGTCGCGCTCCTCGCCTTCGCCGTCGCCTACGTCCTGAACGAACCGGCCGGCGCCCGCGGACTGCCGCTGGCCCTGGTGCTCTTCCTCGCCGTCCTCGTCCTCGCCGACTTCGTGGTGCGCCGTACGTCCTACGGGCGGCAGATCTTCGCGGTCGGCGGCAACGCGGAGGCGGCCCGCCGCGCCGGTATCGACGTCAATCGGGTCCGGATCACGGTCTTCGCCGTCTCCGGCATGCTGGCGGCCTTCGGCGGTCTCTTCATCGCCAGCCTCTCCGGCGGCGCCACGAAGAACCTCGGCGCCGGGAACACCCTGATGAACGTGATCGCCGCGGCGGTCATCGGCGGCACCAGCCTCTTCGGCGGCCGCGGCAAGATCTGGTCCGCGCTGCTGGGCATGCTCGTGATCCAGTCGATTCAGCAGGGGCTGAACCTCCTCGGCATGGCGAGTGAGATCCAGTACATGATCACCGGTGCGGTGCTGCTCGCGGCGGTCGTCATCGACTCCCTCTCCCGCCGCACCCAGAAGACCGCCGGACGCACCTGAGCCCCGGCCCGTACCGCCCGCGGCGGCCCCCACCAGGCATCTTCCGGTGGGGGCCGCCGCGTGTGCCGGGGGCGGCCGGATCCGGGCGGTCACCCGAGTGACATACATCGCCGGGCCCGGAGGTCGCGGCGGGCACCGGAACATTAGACTCGGCTGATCAGCAACCTCGACCAGTTTCGAAGCACGACAAGCAGGGAGGCACAGTGCAGAAGGTGCCGCGCGAAGCGCGCCAGGCCGGGGCGGTGGCCGGAGACGGACGGGAGTTGCTGACCCGTATCGAAGGACCACGCGACCTGGACCGGCTCACCCCGCAACAGCTCGGACAGCTCGCCGGGGAGATCCGTACCTTCCTCGTCGACGCGGTCGCCCGGACCGGCGGTCACCTCGGCCCCAACCTCGGTGTGGTCGAGCTGACCATCGCGCTGCACCGGGTCTTCGACTCCCCGAAGGACCGTGTCCTCTTCGACACCGGTCACCAGTCCTACGTCCACAAGCTGCTCACCGGCCGCCAGGACTTCGGCCGGCTGCGCGCCAAGGGCGGCCTGTCCGGCTACCCCTCGCGCGCCGAGTCCGAGCACGACGTCATCGAGAACAGCCACGCCTCGACGGTCCTGGGCTGGGCCGACGGCCTCGCCAAGGCCAACCAGGTCCGCGGCAAGGACGACCACGTCGTCGCGGTGATCGGTGACGGCGCGCTGACCGGCGGCATGGCCTGGGAGGCGCTCAACAACATCGCCGTCGCCAAGGACCGCCCGCTGGTCATCGTCGTCAACGACAACGAGCGCTCCTACGCGCCGACCATCGGCGGCCTCGCCGACCACCTCGCCACACTGCGCACCACCGACGGCTACGAGAAGTTCCTCGCCCGCGGCAAGGACCTCCTGGAGCGCACCCCCGTCGTCGGCAAGCCGCTCTACGAGACGCTGCACGGCGCCAAGAAGGGCCTGAAGGACTTCATCGCCCCGCAGGGCATGTTCGAGGACCTGGGCCTGAAGTACGTCGGCCCGATCGACGGCCACGACATCGAGGCGCTGGAGTCGGCGCTGACGCGCGCCAAGCGCTTCGGCGGCCCCGTCATCGTCCACTGCCTCACCGAGAAGGGCCGCGGCTACAAGCCCGCCGAGCAGGACGAGGCGGACCGCTTCCACGGCATCGGCGTCATCCACCCGGACACCGGCCTGCCGGTCGCCGCGTCCGGCGCCGACTGGACCTCCGTCTTCGGCGAGGAGATGGTCAAGCTCGGCCACGAGCGCGCGGACATCGTCGCGATCACCGCCGCGATGCTCCAGCCCGTCGGCCTGAAGAAGTTCGCCGCCGCCTTCCCCGACCGGATCTACGACGTCGGCATCGCCGAGCAGCACGGCGCGGTCTCCGCGGCGGGCCTGGCCACCGGCGGTCTGCATCCGGTCTTCGCGCTGTACGCCACCTTCCTCAACCGAGCCTTCGACCAGGTGCTGATGGACGTCGCGCTGCACAGGTGCGGGGTGACCTTCGTCCTCGACCGCTCCGGTGTGACCGGCACCGACGGCGCCTCCCACAACGGCATGTGGGACATGTCGCTGCTCCAGATCGTCCCCGGGCTGCGGATCGCCGCGCCGCGCGACGCCGACCAGGTCCGCGCGCAGCTGCGGGAGGCCGTCGAGGTGGACGACGCGCCGACGGTGGTGCGCTACTCCAAGGGCGCGGTCGGCCCGGCCGTCGAGGCGGTCGGCACGGTCGGCGGGATGGACGTGCTGCGCGCCCCGGTGGCGGTCGCCGGGCGCCCCGATGTGCTGCTGGTCTCGGTCGGCGCGCTCGCCCCGATGTGTCTGGAGGTCGCCGCCCTCCTCGACAAGCAGGGCATCTCCTCCACCGTCGTCGACCCGCGCTGGGTCAAGCCGGTCGACCCGGCGCTGCCCGGCCTCGCCGCCGAGCACCGTGTCGTCGTCACCGTCGAGGACAACATCCGCACCGGCGGCGTCGGCGCGGCCGTCGCGCAGGCGCTGCGGGACGCGGGTGTGGACCTCCCGCTGCGCGACTTCGGTATCCCCGAGCGTTTCCTCGACCACGCCTCCCGCAAGGAGGTCATGGCGGAGATCGGGCTGACCGCACCGGACATCGCCCGGCAGGTCACCGGTCTGGTGGCCAAGCTCGACGGCCGCTTCGAAGGCGCGTCCGCCACCGCCGCGGGCGCGCCCCGCCCGGCGGAGGTCGCGGGCGACTGACGCCCTCGTACGGAACGGGCCGGTCGGACACCTTCAGGGTGCGCCGACCGGCCCATCCGTTCGCCCGCCGCCGCGCTCCATAGGGGTGAATCGCCGGTGCCCGGGGCCCGCCGCCCTGACGAATTGTCTGTATTGCAGAGAATCTGCCAGTTCAGGCGAGGGTCGTCAGGCGGAGGTTCCCCATGAGCACACAGCAGGGCCCAGGCGCGCGGTCACGCCGCGACCGCGGGGTGTTCCGCACCAAGAGCGTCGAGCAGTCCATCCAGGACACCGAGGAGCCGGAGCACGCCCTCAAGAAGTCCCTGTCGGCGCTGGACCTGACCGTCTTCGGTGTCGGCGTCGTCATCGGCACCGGCATCTTCGTCCTCACCGGCAAGATCGCCAAGGAACAGGCGGGCCCGGCCGTCGCCCTCTCCTTCGTCCTCGCCGGCGTCGTCTGCGCCCTCGCGGCGCTGTGTTACGCGGAGTTCGCCGCCACCGTCCCCGTGGCCGGGTCCGCGTACACCTTCTCCTACGCCTCGCTCGGCGAGTTCCCCGCCTGGATCATCGGCTGGGACCTGGTCCTGGAGCTGGCGCTGGGCTGCGCCGTGGTCGCCGTCGGCTGGTCCGGGTACATCCGCTCGCTGCTGGACTCCGCGGGCTGGCACCTGCCCGCCGCGCTCTCCGGCACCCAGGGCGGCATGTTCGGCTTCGACCTCCTGGCCTGTTTGCTGGTCCTGGTGCTGACCGGCGTCCTGGTGCTCGGTATGAAGCTGTCGTCCCGGGTGACGAACGTGATCGTCGCCGTCAAGGTGACGGTGGTGCTGCTCGTCGTCATCGCCGGGGCGTTCTTCATCAGCGGCGAGAACTACCGGCCGTTCCTGCCGCCGAGCCGGCCGCACGAGGGGGAGAGCGGCTGGGCCGCCCCGCTCTCCCAGCTCCTCTTCGGGTTCACCCCGTCCAACTTCGGTGTGATGGGCATCTTCGCCGCCGCCGCCGTCGTCTTCTTCGCCTTCATCGGCTTCGACATCGTCGCCACCGCCGCCGAGGAGACCCGCAACCCGCAGCGCGACGTCCCCCGCGGCATCCTCGGCTCCCTCGCCATCTGCACCTTCCTCTACGTCGCGGTGTCGATCGTGGTCACCGGCATGGAGAAGTACACCGACCTGTCGACCGACGCCCCGCTCGCCGACGCGTTCAAGGCGGTCGGCCACCCCGTCTACGCCGGGATCATCAGCTTCGGCGCGGCGGTCGGCCTCACCTCCGTCTGCATGATCCTGCTGCTGGGCCAGAGCCGGGTGTTCTTCGCGATGAGCCGTGACGGGCTGCTGCCGCGGTTCTTCTCCCGGGTGCATCCCACGTTCGGCACGCCCTACCGCTCCACGCTGCTGCTGGGCACGGTCGTCGCCGTCGTCGCCGGGTTCACCTCGATCAACGAACTCGCCGAACTCGTCAACATCGGCACGCTCTTCGCCTTCGTCGTCGTGGCCCTGGGCGTCGTCCTGCTCCGCCGCTCCCGCCCCGACCTGCCCCGGGGCTTCCGCACCCCGCTGGTCCCGCTGATCCCCGCCTTGTCGGTGCTCGCCTCGCTCTGGCTGATGCTCAACCTGCCCGCCGAGACCTGGCTCCGCTTCGCCGCCTGGATGGTGATCGGCGTCATCGTCTACGCCGCCTACGGCCGTACGCACAGCCGTCTGGAGGGCCGCCGGGCGGCCGAGAAGGGCGCGGCGGGCGGCGGCTGAGGCTCAACCCGCCCGGCATACCGGCGGCGGGGCCGGGCCTCAGCCTCCGGCCCCTCCCGGACGGCCGCCGCCACGGGCCTCGCGGACCGCGCGCGGTCCCGCCACCCGTGCGCCCAGCGCCTCGACGCGGGCCCGCAGCCCGCGGTCGGCGGTCACCACCAGACAGTCCCGCCCGGCGCCCTCGGCCGCCACCAGCTCCACCATCCGGTCGTCGCCGCTGCCGGGCGCGGAGACCACCCGCACCCCGGCCACGGACGCCACCGCGCGGGCCGCGCCCTCGACCACCAGGACCAGCTCCACCGGCGGTTCGGCGTACCCGGGCAGGCCCGCGGCGGCGCACCCGGCCAGGCCGTCGCGCAGCCGCTCCGCGGCACCGTGCCGGTCGCGCCACCAGCCGTCCGGTACCGAGCCGACGACGTTCGCCCCGTCGACGATGACCAAGGAATCCATGGCCCCACCCTGCCACGCGCCGGCACGGCGGCAGCACGGCGGCGCGGGCCGGCTCCGCCGAGCCGACCCGCGCCGCTGCGGTCCCGGGTGCCTTACGCGGGCACGCTCGCCAGGCCCGGGGCCAGGAACTTCTTGCCCGTCACCCGCTCGGAGACGCCCGCGCGGTCCAGGTACGGCGTGATGCCGCCCAGGTGGAAGGGCCAGCCCGCGCCGGTGATCAGGCACAGGTCGATGTCCTGCGCCTCGGCGACGACGCCCTCGTCCAGCATCAGACCGATCTCCTGCGCCACGGCGTCCAGCACGCGGTCGCGGACCTGCTCCTCGGTCAGCGCGGTGTCGCCCTGCTTCAGCAGCGCGGCGACCTCCGGGTCCAGCTCCGGCTTGCCGGAGTCGTAGACGTAGAAGCCGCGCTTGCCCGCCTCGACGACGGCCTTGAGGTTCGGCGAGACGGTGAACCGCTCGGGGAACGCGCCGTGCAGCGTCTCGGAGACGTGCAGGCCGATCGCCGGGCCGACCAGCTCCAGCAGGACCAGCGGCGACATCGGCAGGCCCAGCGGCTCGACGGCCTTCTCGGCGGTCTCGACGGAGGTGCCCTCGTCGATGACGTTCTGGATCTCGCCCATGAAGCGGGTCAGGATGCGGTTGACGACGAACGCCGGGGCGTCCTTCACCAGCACCGCGGTCTTCTTCAGCGACTTGGCGACGGCGAAGGCGGTGGCCAGCGACGCGTCGTCGGTCCGCTCGGCGCGGACGATCTCCAGCAGCGGCAGGATCGCGACCGGGTTGAAGAAGTGGAAGCCCACGACCCGCTCGGGGTTCTTCAGCTTCGACGCCATCTCGGTGACCGACAGCGAGGAGGTGTTGGTCGCCAGGATCGCGTGCGCCGGAACGACGGCCTCGACCTCGGCGAACACCTGCTGCTTGACGCCCATCTCCTCGAAGACGGCCTCGATGACGAAGTCCGCGTCGCCGAAGGCGGCGGCCTTGTCGAGGTGACCGGTCACCAGGCCCCTGAGGCGGTTGGCCTTGTCCTGGTTGACCCGGCCCTTGAGCAGCAGCTTGTCGATCTCGCCGTGGACGTACGCCACGCCCTTGTCGATCCGCGCCTGGTCGATGTCGGTGAGGACGACCGGGACCTCCAGGCGGCGCGCGAAGAGCAGCGCCAGCTGCGAGGCCATCAGACCGGCGCCGACGACACCGACCTTGGTGACCGGACGGGCCAGCTTCTTGTCCGGCGCGCCGGCCGGCCGCTTGGCGCGCTTCTGCACGAGGTTGAACGCGTAGAGCCCGGAGCGCAGTTCGCCGCCCATGATGAGGTCGGCGAGGGCCACGTTTTCGAGATCGAACAGTGTTTCGGTGTCGAAGCCCTGGCGGGCGGAGCCCGCGTTCTTCGCGGCGGCGATGATGTCGAGGGCGCGGTAGGCGGCCGGCGCGGCGCCGTGCACCTTGCCGTCGGCGATCGCCCTGCCGCGGGCGACGGCCTCGTCCCAGGCGGCGCCGCGGTCCAGCTCGGGGCGGGCCACCTCGGTCTCGCCGGTCAGCACCGAAGCGGTCCAGATCAGCGACTGCTCCAGGAAGTCCGCGCCCTCGAACAGCGCGTCGGCGATACCCAGGTCGAAGACCTGCTGACCCTTGAGCTGCTTGTTCTGGTTGAGCGAGTTCTCGATGATCACGCTCACCGCGCGGTCCGCGCCGATCAGGTTGGGCAGCAGCACACAGCCGCCCCAGCCCGGTACGAGACCGAGGAAGACCTCGGGCAGCGAGAACGCCGGAACCGCCTTCGAGACGGTGCGGTACGAGCAGTGCAGCCCGACCTCGACGCCACCGCCCATCGCCGCGCCGTTGTAGTACGCGAACGTCGGCACGGCCAGGCCCGACAGCCGCTTGAAGACGTCGTGGCCGCCCTTGCCGATAGCCAGCGCGTCCTCATGACGCTTCAGCAGCTCGACGCCCTTGAGGTCGGCGCCGACGGCGAAGATGAACGGCTTGCCGGTGATGCCGACGCCGACGATCGCGCCGTCCGCCGCCTCCTTCTCCACCTGGTCGATCGCGGTGTTGAGGTGGGCCAGCGACTGCGGGCCGAAGGTCGTCGGCTTGGTGTGGTCCAGGCCGTTGTCCAGCGTGATGAGCGCGAAGCGGCCCGCGCCCTTGGGCAGGTCGAGGTGGCGCACGTGCGCCTGCGTCACGACCTCGTCGGGGAACAGCTCGGCCGCACCCTTCAACAGCTCAGCGGTAGTAGTCACTTGTTCCCCTCGAAGTGCGGATTCTCCCAGATCACGGTACCGCCCATGCCGAAGCCGACGCACATGGTGGTGATGCCGTAGCGGACGTGCGGCTGCTCCTCGAACTGCCGGGCCAGCTGCGTCATCAGCCGGACACCGGAGGAGGCCAGCGGGTGGCCGAACGCGATGGCGCCGCCGTACTGGTTGACCCGCGGGTCGTCGTCGGCGATGCCGTAGTGGTCGAGCAGCGAGAGCACCTGGACGGCGAACGCCTCGTTGATCTCGAACAGGCCGATGTCGTCGATGGTCAGACCGGCCTTGGCCAGCGCCTTCTCCGTCGCCGGGACCGGGCCGATGCCCATGACCTCCGGCTCGACGCCCGCGAAGGCGAAGTCCACGAGGCGCATCTTGACGGGCAGGCCCAGCTCGCGCGCCACGTCCTCGGCGGCGATCAGCGAGGCGGTCGCGCCGTCGTTGAGACCGGCGGCGTTGCCCGCGGTCACCCGGCCGTGCGGACGGAACGGCGTCTTCAGCCCGGCGAGGTTCTCCAGCGTGGTGCCCGGCCGCATCGGCTCGTCGGCGGTGGCCAGGCCCCAACCGGTCTCTCCCGCCTCGGCGTTGGTGCGGCGCACCGAGACCGGCACCAGGTCGGCCTGGATCTGGCCGTTGGCGTACGCCTTCGCGGCCTTCTCCTGGCTGCGGACGGCGTAGGCGTCGGCGCGCTCCTTGGTCAGGTGCGGCAGGCGGTCGTGGAGGTTCTCCGCCGTCATGCCCATGAACAGCGCCGACTGGTCGACCAGCTTCTCGCTGACGAACCGCGGGTTGGGGTCGACGCCTTCGCCCATGGGGTGGCGCCCCATGTGCTCGACGCCACCGGCCACGGCGATGTCGTACGCACCGAAGGAGACGCCACCGGCGACGCTGGTGACGGCGGTCATCGCACCGGCGCACATACGGTCGATGGAGAAGCCGGGCACCGACTGGGGCAGGCCCGCCAGGATGCCGGCGGTGCGGCCCAGGGTCAGGCCCTGGTCACCGATCTGCGTGGTCGCCGCGAGCGCGACCTCGTCGATCTTCGCGGGGTCCAGGTCCGGGTTGCGGCGCAGCAGCTCCCGGATGCACTTGACGACCAGGTCGTCGGCGCGGGTCTCGTGGTAGATGCCCTTCGGGCCCGCCTTGCCGAACGGGGTGCGGACGCCATCGACGAAGACGACATCCCTAGCGGTACGAGGCACGTTGGCTCTCCTCCAGGTGCGGTATGGCACTGCTGCGGGGCGCCCCGGGGGACGCATCACACCGACATGCTACTTACGGGTAACCACGCTGCACACCCCCCGCGCCCGGAGCGGTGAAGGTCACACCGAGAAGTGTTGCCTTTCCGGAGATGTGATCAATGCGGGGCCCACATAAAGTGCCCTTATGGACACAAAGCGTAAGGATCTGGTGGTCCGTGGCCGACGGCGTTCCCCGGGGCCCCGCGCGCTCGGAACGGTGTGCGCCGTCGCCGCCGCCGGTGCGCTCCTCGCGGGCTGCGGCGGCGGCACGGACAAGAGCGCGAGCGGTGCGCCGGACGGCCCCGGGGTCGGCTCCCCGGCGGAGGTCACCTCCCCGGCGACCCCGACCTCCTCGCCGAGCGGGAACCTCACCGAGGACCAGCGCGAACGCAAGGAACTGTTCGCGAAGAACAAGACCGACTACGAGCACGTCCTGACCGCAGCGGCGGGCGCCGTGCCGCACACCAAGCCCGTCTCCACCGAGCTGAAGGGCGGTGACGGCGGCAAACCCGTGTGGGAGACGCTCATGGCGGCTGACGACGGCACCGCCCACACCGTCCGCGTCGACGGGGTCACCGGGAAGGCGGGCAAGCCCGTCGCCGAGCAGCAGAAGTCCGAGGACCGCAAGGCGCTCGCCAAGCGGCTGCGGGACGCCACGGTCACCGCGCCGATGGCCGCCAAGACCGCGCTGGCGAAGAAGAAGGGCGACGTCGCGGCCCTGGAACTGGACAACACCGACCAGGGCAAGGGCGTCTGGAAGGTGGAAGTCGTCTCGACCACCGACTGGAAGAAGACCACCGTCGACGTCGACGCCAAGGACAACAAGATCCTGAAGGAACACACCGACCAGGACTGAGCCCCGGCCACGGCCGCACGGCCGCCCCGGACGCACGGCCGCCCCGGCGGGCCCGAGAGGCCGCCGGGGCGCGCCGTGCCGTCAGTCCTGGTGCGCGGCGAGCGCCGCGGTGAGCAGCGGGGCGACCAGCTCGATCTGCCAGGGGCGCGCGCCGTGCCCGGCCAGGGCGGCGGACACCGCCTCCCCGGTCGGCTCGGCGGGCGGCTCCCAGCACACCCGGCGCACCGTGTCGGGCGTGATCAGGTTCTCCTGCGGGAGGTTCAGCTCCTCCGCCAGCGCGGTCACCGCGGTACGCGCCGCCGAGAGCCGCGCCGCGGCCACCGGGTCCTTGTCGGCCCAGGCGCGGGGCGGGGGCGGGCCGTTGAGCGGCGCGCCGGGCTGCGGCAGCTCACTGTCCGGCAGCGCCCGCGCCCGGTCCACGGCCGCCTGCCACTGCTCCAGCTGACGGCGGCCCATACGGTGCCCGAAGCCGGGCAGCGCGGCCAGCGCGTGGGCGTTGGGCGGGAGGTTCAGCGCCGCCTCCACGATCGCCGCGTCACCGAGGACCTTGCCCGGGGAGACGTCCCGCTTCTGCGCGACACGGTCGCGGGCCGTCCACAGCTCGCGGACGACGGCCATCTGCCGGCGCCGGCGCACCTTGTGCATCCCGGAGGTGCGGCGCCAGGGGTCCTTGCGCGGCGGGGCCGGGGGCGCGGCGGCGATGGCGGCGAACTCCTGCCGGGCCCACTCCAGCTTCCCCTGCCCGTCCAGCTCCGCCTCCAGCGCGTCGCGCAGATCCACCAGCAGTTCGACGTCGAGCGCGGCGTAGCGCAGCCAGGGATCGGGCAGCGGGCGGGTCGACCAGTCGACGGCGGAGTGGCCCTTCTCCAGCGCGTAGCCGAGGACGTTCTCGACCATCGCGCCCAGCCCCACCCGCGCGAAGCCGGCGAGGCGGCCCGCCAGCTCCGTGTCGAACAGCCGGGTCGGCACCATCCCTATGTCGCGCAGGCACGGCAGGTCCTGGGTGGCGGCGTGCAGCACCCACTCGGTGCCGGCGACGGCGGCGCCGAGCGAGCTGAGGTCCGGACAGCCGACCGGGTCGATCAGTACGCTGCCGGCGCCCTGCCGACGCAGCTGGACGAGGTAGGCGCGCTGGCCGTAGCGGTAGCCGGAGGCGCGCTCGGCGTCGACGGCAAGGGGGCCGGTGCCCGCCGCGAGGGCGGCGACGACCTCGGCGAGGGCGTCGTCGGTCGCGGTCACCGGGGGGATGCCCTCGCGGGGCTCCAACAAGGGTTCCGGCGCCGGTCGGTCATCCGGAGGCGAGTCTCCGGCTGCTCGCAGTGTCGTGTCTGCTGCGGTCTTTTGGGCGTCGGTCACCGGTCAAGGGTATCTGTGTATGCGCATCGCCCGTCGAGGGGAACGTTCCCTCGGCGGGCGATGTGTCGGGGCGCGGGTCAGTGGATGATGCCGGTGCGCAGCGCCACGGCCACCATTCCGGCCCGGTCGCCGGTGCCGAGCTTGCGGGCGATACGGGCGAGGTGGCTCTTGACGGTCAGGGCGGACAGCCCCATCGACACGCCGATCGCCTTGTTGGACTGGCCCTCCGCCACCAGCCGCAGCACCTCGACCTCGCGGCCCGACAGTTCGCGGTAGCCGCCCGGGTGGCCCGGGGCGCCCGGCGGGCGGCGCTGCATACGGGCGGCGTGGGCGCCGATGGGTGCGGCTCCCGGACGGCCCGGCAGGCCGAGGTTGGTACGGGTGCCGGTGACGACGTAGCCCTTGACCCCGCCGGCGAGGGCGTTGCGTACCGCGCCGATGTCGTCGGCGGCGGAGAGCGCCAGGCCGTTGGGCCAGCCCGCGGCGCGGGTCTCGGACAGCAGGGTCAGGCCGGAGCCGTCGGGCAGGTGGACGTCGGCAACGCAGATGTCGCGTGGGTTGCCGACGCGGGGGCGGGCCTCCGCGATCGACGACGCCTCGATCACGTCCCGTACTCCGAGGGCCCACAGATGGCGGGTGACGGTGGAGCGGACGCGAGGGTCGGCCACGACGACCATGGCCGTCGGCTTGTTCGGGCGGTAGGCGACCAGGCTCGAAGGTTGCTCGAGGAGAACAGACACCGGGCCTCCTGGGGGAGTGGCGGGACGGTTGCGACCGGGCTGCAAGGGGCGAGCCGGGACGTTCCGTATCTGAAGGGTCACTGACCTCTTCGGCAGCAATCCGAGGGGACTTTAGACATTGATCACGATTTAGTTGGTGCTAATTCGGGCAAATCGGATGCGTGAGCGATCATACGTGAACACCGGGGTGATCAACGGCGCACGTGTTCCCGCAGCCGGGAGCGCCGGGATGGTGTACGCACGCGGACGTGCCGAGGGCGCCGCACCCGTACGGTGCGGCGCCCTCGGCTCCGGGGACGGTGGTGCCGGTCCGGCACCGGAGGCTCAGCGCGGCTGGGCCCCCCGGCGCTGCGGCAGCGGCACCACACCGCCGCGCGGACCGGACTCCTGCGGCGCCGGGGGCAGCCCGGCGACCTGGCACAGCAGATCGCACCAGGCCGCGAGGTGCGCGCCCGCGTCGGGCACCCCGCCGGGGCCCTCGGCCGGGGTCCACGACGCGCGGATCTCGATCTGGGTGGCGGGCTCCCGCGCCGCCAGACCGCCGAAGTGGTGCGACTCGGCCCGCGTCACCGTCCCGCTCGCCTCGCCGTAGCGCACCCCGCGGGCGTCCAGCGCGCCGGTCAGCCACGACCAGGAGACCTCGGGCAGCAGCGGATCGGTGCCCATCTCCGGCTCCAGCTCCGCCCGCGCCAGCGTCACGATGCGGAACGTGCCCTGCCACGCCTCGTGCCCGGCGGGGTGGTGCAGCAGCACCAGCCGCCCGTCCGCCAGATCCGCGTCCTCGCCGTCCGGGCCCGCGCCCCGCTCGACCACCGTGGCCTCCAGCGCGCCGGCGTACGGCGCGAGCCGTTTCGGCGCGGGGACCACGTCGAGGACGATCTCGGGACGCAGCCGGGCCGCGCGGAGCGACTCGACCGCGCGACGGAAGGGGATCGGGGTCTCGTCCGCGCTGTCCGAGAGGTGTTCGTACGCCGCAGCCATGCCCGGAAGAGTAGGCGGAACTCGCGCCGCGGAGGGGGAGGACACCCGGTGCGCGCGTCGCCCGTTCGGAGGTGTCCGGCGGCGCATGCGAAGATTCCCACCGTGAGCGCCAACGACCGCCCGACGGGCCAGCAGCAGACCGGAACGTACGACTCGGCCTTCCTCAGGGCCTGCCGGCGCGAGCCGGTGCCGCACACCCCGGTGTGGTTCATGCGGCAGGCGGGGCGGTCGCTGCCCGAGTACCACAAGGTCCGCAAGGGCATCGCGATGCTCGACTCCTGCATGCGGCCCGAACTGGTCACGGAGATCACCCTCCAGCCGGTGCGCCGCCACGGCGTCGACGCCGCCATCTACTTCAGCGACATCGTCGTGCCGCTCAAGGCCATCGGCATCGACCTCGACATCAAGCCGGGCGTCGGCCCCGTCGTCGAGAACCCGATCCGCACCCGGGCCGACCTGGACCGGCTCCGTCCGCTGGAGCCCGGCGACGTCGCGTACGTCACCGAGGCGGTGCGGATGCTCGTCGAGGAGCTGGGGTCCACGCCGCTCATCGGCTTCGCCGGTGCGCCGTTCACGCTCGCCAGCTACCTCGTCGAGGGCGGGCCGTCCCGCAACCACGAGCACACCAAGGCGCTGATGTACGGCGACCCGCAGCTCTGGGCCGATCTGCTGGACCGCCTCGCCGTGATCACCTCCACCTTCCTCGACGTGCAGATCGAGGCCGGGGCGAGCGCCGTGCAGCTCTTCGACTCCTGGGTCGGCGCGCTGTCGCCCGCCGACTACCGGCGCTCGGTGATGCCCGCCTCCGCGAAGGTCTTCGAGGCGGTCGCGCACCACGGCGTGCCGCGGATCCACTTCGGCGTCGGCACTGGTGAGCTGCTGCGCCTGGTCGGCGAGGCGGGCGCGGACGTCGTCGGCGTCGACTGGCGGGTGCCGCTGGACGAGGCGGCCCGGCGGGTCGGCCCCGGCAAGGCGCTCCAGGGCAACCTCGACCCGGCCGTGCTCTTCGCCCCGCGCGAGGCGGTGGAAACCAAGGCGCGCGAGGTGCTGGACGCGGCCGCCGGGCTGGACGGCCACATCTTCAACCTCGGCCACGGCGTGCTGCCCGCCACCGACCCGGACGCGCTGACCCGCCTCGTCGAGTACGTCCACACGCAGACCGCGCGCTGAGCCGCCGCGGCCGGCCGCCGGGGCGTCACACCCCGGCGGCCCGGACCGCCGCCGTCGCCTTGCGGGCGGCGACCAGCACCGGATCCCAGACCGGGGAGAACGGCGGCGCGTAGCCCAGATCGAGCATGGTCATCTGCTCCACCGTCATCCCGGCGGTCAGCGCGACCGCCGCGATGTCCACCCGCTTCCCGGCGCCCTCCCGGCCGACGATCTGCACGCCCAGCAGCCGCCCCGTACGCCGCTCGGCGAGCATCTTGACGTGCATCGGCCGGGCCCCGGGGTAGTACCCGGCGTGGTTGGTCGACTCGATGGTCGCCGTCACGAACTCCAGCCCCACCGCGCGGGCCTGGCGCTCCAGGAGGCCGGTGCGGGCGATCTCCAGATCGCAGACCTTGCTGACGGCGGTGCCCACCACCCCGGGGAAGGTGGCGTACCCGCCCGCGACGTTGGCGCCGATGACCTGGCCGTGTTTGTTGGCGTGGGTGCCGAGCGGGAGATGGCGGGTGTGGCCCGCCACCAGGTCGAGGACCTCGACGCAGTCGCCGCCCGCCCAGATGTTCTCCTGGCCGCGCACCCGCATCGACAGGTCCGTCAGCAGCCCGCCGGAATCCCCGAGCGGCAGCCCCGCCGCCTCGGCCAGCGCCGTCTCCGGACGGACGCCCGTCCCCAGCACGACCACGTCCGCCGGATACTCCGCGTCCTTCGTGGCCACCGCGCGGGCACGGCCCTCGGCGTCGGTCAGGACGGCGGTGACGGCCGCACCGCGCACCGTCTCGATGCCGAGGCCGCACATCGCCTCGTACACCCGCGCGCCCATGTCCGGATCGAGTGTGGACATCGGCTGCTCGCCCCTGTCGAGCACCGTCACCGCGTAGTCCCGGCGGACCAGCGCCTCGGCCATCTCCACGCCGATGTACCCGGCGCCGATCACCACGGCGCGGCGGCCCGGGGACGCGCCGAGGGCGTCGATCAGCGCGCGGCCGTCGTCGAGGGTCTGCACGCCGTGCACCCCGCGTGCCTCGATACCGGGCAGCGGCGGGCGCAGCGGCCGGGCGCCGGTGGCCAGCACCAGCTTGTCGAACTCCGTCCAGCTCTCGCGCCCGCCGTCGTCCAGCGCCCGGGAGCGCACCCGGCCCCGCGCCAGGTCCAGTTCGGTCACCTCGGTGCGCATCCGCAGGTCGATGGCGCGCGCCCGGTGCTCCTCGGGCGTCCGGGCGATCAGCCCCGCCGGCCCGTCGACCGCGCCGCCGATCCAGTACGGGATGCCGCACGCCGAGTACGACGTGAAGTGGCCGCGCTCGAACGCGGTGATCGCCAGCTCACCGGGGTCCTTCAGCCGCCGGGCCTGCGAGGCGGCGGCCATGCCCGCCGCGTCGCCGCCGATGACCACGAGCCGTTCCGCCATCCCGAGCCCCTCACGCCGTCCGCCCTGCCCGCCGCGGCACACCCGCACGAGCCCACACCCCAGCAGGCTACGGCGCGGTACTGACAACGGCGGGCAGCGCGGGGCGGTGGGACCGCCGCGACCGCCCGCCCCTCACCGTTCCAGGACGAGCGCCAGCCCCTGCCCCACGCCGATGCAGAGCGCCGCCAGGCCCGTGCCGGAGCCGTGGGCGGCGAGTTGGTGAGCGACGGCGCCGGCCAGCCGGGCGCCCGAGGCACCCAGGGGATGGCCGATCGCGAGGGCGCCGCCGCGCGGGTTGACGACGGTGGGGTCCAGCTCCGGCCAGCGGCCGATGCAGCCCAGGGCCTGCGCGGCGAACGCCTCGTTCAGTTCGAGGACGGTCAGGTCGCCGAAGCCGCGCCCGGCGCGCTCCAGGGCCCGGCGTACCGCGGCGACCGGGCCCAGCCCGTAGAACTGCGGCTCGACGCCCGTCACCGCGCTCGCGCCGATCCGGGCCAGGGGTTCGCGTCCGGTGGCCCGCAGCCCCTCCTCGTCGGCGAGGAGCAGCGCCGCCGCGCCGTCACCGATCGGCGAGGAGTTCCCGGCGGTGACCGTCCCGCCGGTGCGGCGGAACACCGGCTTCAGCCGGGACAGCGCCTCCAGGGAGGACGCCTCCCGGATCGTCTCGTCGCGCTTCAGCTCCACCCCGGGCAGCGGCGCCACCTCCGCGGCGTAGTGCCCCTCGCGCCAGGCGCGGCTCGCCTTCTGATGGCTGGCCAGTGCGAACACGTCCTGCTGCTCCCGGGTGATGCCATGCAGCTCGGCGATCTTCTCGGCGCCCTCGCCCAGCGAGAGCGTCCACTCCGGCCGCATCCGCGGGTTGACCATCCGCCAGCCCAGCGTCGTGGAGTACAGCTCCTGATGGCCCGTCGGGAAGCCGCGGTCCGGTTTGGCCAGGACGTACGGCGCCCGGCTCATCGACTCCACCCCGCCCGCGACGGCCAGGTGCGCGTCACCGTGCGCGATGGCCCGCGCCGCCTGGATGACGGCCTCCAGACCGGACCCGCACAGCCGGTTGACCGTCACCCCGGGCACCGTGTCGGGCAGCCCGGCCAGCAGCACCGCCATCCGGGCGACGTTGCGGTTGTCCTCCCCGGCGCCGTTCGCGTCGCCCAGGACGACGTCGTCGATGAGCGCCGGATCCAGTTCGGGGCTGCGCGCCACCAGCGCCCCCAGGACGTGCGCGGCGAGATCGTCGGGGCGGACGCCCGCGAGCGCGCCGCCGTATTTGCCGACCGGGGTCCGTACGGCGTCGACGACGTAGACGTCCCGTGCGCGGTGCTCGGTCATCAGGACTTCCTCGCTGTGTGGGGTGGCCGGGGGAGCCGGGGCCGGGCCGTCCGGGCGCGCGAGCTGGGCGGTGCGGCTGCGGCGCGGGCGGGCGCCGGCCGCCGCCCGCCCGAGTCTTTGCCGGGCCCCGGGCCCTGTCAACGTGGTCCTCGGCCAACGTCCCGGAGCGCTCTGAGAGAGTGGGGGCATGAGCGCAGCGCACACCAGTACGGGCCGGACCGCCGGCCGCCATGTGGTCGTCATCGGTGGCGGGATCGCCGGCCTCGCCGCGGCGCACCGCCTCCTCGAAGGCGGCGCCCGGGTGACCGTCCTGGAGGCGTCCGGGCGGCTCGGCGGCAAGCTGCGGGCCGGGGAGATCGCCGGCGTACCGGTCGACCTGGGCGCCGAGTCGATGCTGGCGCGGCGGCCCGAGGGCGTGGACCTCGCCCGCGCCGTCGGCCTCGGCGACCGCCTCCGGCCACCCGCCACCGCCTCCGCCACCCTCTGGACGCGCGGGGCGCTGCGCCCCATGCCCAAGGGCCACGTCATGGGCGTCCCCGGGGACCTCGCCCCGCTCGCCGCCTCCGGTGTGCTCTCGCCCGAGGGCCTCGACCGCATCGCCGCCGACACGACCCTGGAGCGCACCGCCGTCGGCGAGGACGTCGCGGTCGGCGCGTACGTCGCCGAACGGCTCGGCCGCGAGGTCGTCGACCGGCTCGTGGAGCCGCTGCTCGGCGGCGTCTACGCGGGCGACGCCTACCGCATCTCGATGCGCGCCGCCGTCCCGCAGCTCTTCGAGGCGGTCCGCTCGACGCGGTCGCTGACCGCCGGGGTCCGCGCCCTCCAGGAGCGCGCCGCCGAGGCGGCCCGGGAGCTGCCCGCCGACCGGCCGGTGTTCATGGGCATCGACGGCGGTATCGGCACCCTGCCCGGTGCCGTCGCCGGTGCGGTGCGCGCCGCCGGCGGCGAGATCGTGCTGCATGCCCCGGTCCGCGCGCTGCGCCGGCGCGGCGCCGGCGGCTGGCACGTCGTGACCGGTGAGCGCACGCTCGCGGCGGACGCGGTGGTCCTGGCGGCGCCCGCCGGGCCCGCGGCGCGGCTGCTGCGGGACGACTGCCCGGCGGCCGCCACCGAGCTGGACACCGTCGAATCCGCCTCGATGGCGCTGATCACGATGGCCTTCCGCCGCGCCGACCTGGCGGGCATGCCGGAGGGCAGCGGCTTCCTCGTCCCGCCGGTCGACGGGCGCCGCATCAAGGCGGCGACGTTCGCCAGCCGCAAGTGGGGGTGGATCGCCGACGCCGACCCGGAGCTGTTCGTCCTGCGCACCTCCGTCGGCCGCTACGGCGACGACGCGCTGCTGAGCCGTGACGACGCCGAGCTGGTGGAGCTCTCCCTCGCCGACCTCGGCGCGGCCACCGGCCTCGCCGCCCGCCCGGTGGCGTCCGCCGTCACCCGCTGGGAGGGCGGTCTGCCGCAGTACTTCGTCGGCCATCCGGACCGCGTCGCCCGGATCCGCGCGGTGCTCCCCGGGGCGCTGCGGGTCTGCGGCGCGGCCTACGACGGCGTCGGCATCCCGGCGTGCGTCGCCTCGGCGCGGCGGGCCGCCGACGAGATCCTCGCGGGCCTGGAGACCCGGGCGCCGGACTTCTCCGCAGCCGAGTGAGAATGGTCGGTATGACAGACGCTTCCACCCCCGCCGCCGACCGGGCACAGAACGCCGGCAAGAAGGCGAAGGACCTCAACGACACCATCCGCTACACCCTGTGGTCGGTCTTCCGGCTGCGGGACGTCCTCCCCGAGGACCGCGGCGGGTACGCCGACGAGGTCGAGGAGCTGTTCGAGCAGCTCGCCGCCAAGGACGTCGTGGTCCGTGGTACGTACGACGTCTCCGGGCTGCGCGCCGACGCCGACGTGATGATCTGGTGGCACTCGGAGAGTTCGGACGCCCTCCAGGAGGCGTTCAACCTCTTCCGCCGCACCCGCCTGGGCCGCGCCCTCACCCCGGTGTGGTCCAACATGGCGCTGCACCGCCCCGCCGAGTTCAACAAGTCGCACATCCCGGCGTTCCTCGCCGACGAGCGCCCCCGCGACTACGTCAGCGTCTACCCGTTCGTCCGCTCCTACGAGTGGTACCTGCTCCCCGACGACGAGCGCCGCAAGATGCTCGCCGACCACGGCAAGATGGCCCGCGGCTTCCCGGACGTCCGTGCCAACACCGTGCCGTCGTTCTCGCTCGGCGACTACGAGTGGATCCTGGCGTTCGAGGCGGACGACCTGTACCGCATCGTCGACCTCATGCGGCACCTGCGCGCCTCCGAGGCGCGGCTGCACGTCCGCGAGGAGGTGCCGTTCTACACCGGTCGCCGCAAGCCGGTCGCGGAACTGGTCGCCGGTCTGGCCTGATCCGGCCGCCCCGCGCACCACGACGGCGGGCCGCCCCACCCGGGGCGGCCCGCCGTCGTCGTGTCCGGTGCGCCTACGGGCGGGCCGCCGTGCCTTGGGGCGCGGCAGCGCGCTTGCGGGTCCGCGCCCGGTCGCCCGGCTTCGGCTCGGCGCGCGGCGCGCAGTACACCCGGTGCCCGGGGACGGTGCCGTGCAGCAGATACGCCTCCACATGCGCGTTCACGCAGGCGTTGGGGCCGTACGCGATGCCGTGGGTGCCGGCGCCCCGCTCGGTGACCAGGGACGAGCCGGCCAGCCGCCCCTGGAGGGCGAGGGCGCCCGGGTAGGGCGTGGCACCGTCGCGTTCGGCGGCCAGCAGCAGGACCGGCGGCAGCGCGCCCGGTGCCGTACGCACGTCGACCGGGCCGTGCCCTCCGGGCAGCGCCTGCGCCGCGCGGACGGCCGCGGCGTACCGGGCGGCCTCGCCGATCCCGCCGTCCGCCCCGGGGGCGCCCGTCGCGGCGCGGGCCGCGGTGCGTTCGGTCGCGGCGGTCAGTCCGGCACGCGCCGACCGCGCGGCGTCCGGCCAGAACGCGCACGGCAGGTTCATCCAGGCGTTGTCCCAGGTCTGGAACGGTGCCACCCGCGCGCCCTCGGTGTTGTCGCGGTCCCAGACGCGCAGATCGCGCGGCCAGACCGCGTCGTTGCACTCGACGGCGGTGTAGACCGCGTTGCTGTTCTCCTCGGCGACCGCGTCCTCGGGGTCGGGCGCCGCCTGGTCGCGCAGCGGCCCGTCGTCGCCGCGCAGATACGCCGACAGGGCCTGGGCCCGGCGCGGCCAGTAGGCGTCGTTGTAGCCGGTGCTCAGGAACGCCGACTGGAGCTGGGCTGGGCCCACCGTGCCGCCCGCCGGGTGGCTCCGCAGCCGGTCGCGCGCCGTGTCGTACGCGCGTTGCACCGCCTGTTCCGTGGTGCCCAGGTGGTAGGCGGTGTGGTGGCGGGCGACCCAGCGCAGCCAGTCGCGCCAGCGGCCCTGGAACGCGACGTTCTGGGCGAGGTTGTCGCGGTACCAGATCTGCCGCGGGTCGGGGTCGACGACGCTGTCGAAGACCATCCGGCGGACGTGCCCGGGGTAGAACGTGGCGTACAGGGCGCCGAAGTAGGTCCCGTAGGACGCGCCCATGAACGTCAGCTTCCGCTCGCCGAGCGCGGCCCGCAGCATGTCGAGGTCGCGGGCGTTGTTGACGGAGTTGTAGAAGGGCAGGTCGGCGCCGGCCCGCCGGGCGCAGCCGCGCGCGTACGCCGCCGCCTGCGCGGTCTTCTCCCGCTTGAAGGCTTCGGTGGGGTACGTCTGGCTGTCCGTCGGGGCCTTCGCGAACGCCTTCGGGTCCTGGCAGGACAGCGGCGCCGACCGGCCGACGCCGCGCGGCGCGTAGCCGACGAAGTCGTAGGCGCGGGCGGTCCGGCGCCACTCGGGCAGCTTCCCGTAGAGCGGGAAGGACATCGCGGAGCCGCCGGGCCCGCCCGGATTGAAGACCAGGGCGCCCTGCCGCTCCTCGGGTGCGGTGGCGCGGATCCGGCTGACCGTCAGCTTGATCTGCTTGCCCCGGGGACGGGTGTAGTCGAGGGGGACGGTGAGGGCCGCGCACTGGACGTCGGACGGCAGGTGCTCGACCGGGGCGCAGCGCCCGAAGGTCAGGGGGCGTGCGAGGGGCGCGGGTGGTGCGGGGGACGCGCCGGTGGCGCCGTCCGCCGGAGCGGTGGCGAGGGCGCCCAGCAGGAGCGACCCGATGGTTCCGTACAACGCGAGTGCCCTCACGGACCGTCCCTTCGTCGTGCCCGGCACGCGGGCGGCCGCGCGCGTACCGCATACGTGCATACAAAAGGGATGGTTGGGGCGGTGGCCGGTGAAGTAAAGCACCGGGCCGCGGTGTTGCCCGCTGTACCCCGGACGAGTGCAGGGCCGGGCGTGGCGCCGTACGCCGGGCGCCCGGGGCGGTGCGGGAACGGCGCGGGCGGCGGCCGGACACCCCGGCCGCCGCCCGCCCCGGTGGTCCGTCCGTGCTCAGCCGCCGCCGCACGAGGAGCCGCAGGATGAGCCGCTGCTGCACGAGGACCCGCCGCCGCAGGACGAGGAACTGCAGGAGGAGCCCCCGTGGTGCGAGCCGCCGCCGCACGAGGAGCCGCCGCCGTGGTGGTGGGAGCCGCCGCAGCTCGCTTGGCCGTCGGAGCCGCCGCACCAGGCGGGCTGCGTGGACTGGTCGACCCAGGTGCTCCCGCCGCCGGACGAGGACGCCGCGTTCGTGGCCATCGCGGTCTGGGCGTGGGCCAGCTGCTCCCGCAGGATCTCGTCCGTGAGGAGCGCGGCGCTGCCGATCGCCACCAGGAGCGCCGCGGGGAGGACCACCCCGGTGGCGGCGAGCGGATGGTTGACGGCCCGTGCGGAGCGCAGCGCGAGCCGGCCCGCCTCGGTCAGCCGGGCCCGCGCGCCCTGCTTGCAGAGCCCGGCGACGACCAGCGCCACGATCGCGCCGGGCACGAGCACCACCACGGTGGGTATCCCGGCCGCGCCCGAGTCGAGAAACCCGGTCGCGGTGGCCACCATGGCGCCCACCAGCAGCAGCACGACGCCCACCGTCTGGACGGTCGCCCAGACCCGGGCGGGCCGCCCGCTCCTGGGGTGCCGCATCAGCCCGCGCTCCGCGAGCCGGTCGCCGATCTGCTGGACGGCGGGGTCGGCCATCGCCCGGCGCCGCACCGCGACCAGCGCACCGCCGGGCGTCGCCGCCGCGGCCCGCAGCACGGCCGCCTCGACGGCGTCGCGCGGCGCGTCACGCAGGACGGTCACCACCCCGGGCTCGCCGACGGCCACCCGGCCGTCCTCGTGCAGCGCGGCGAGGGCGGCGTCCACCAGGCGTGCGGGACCGCCGCCGAGGAACGCGATCTCCCACACATCGTGGGTGGGCGCGTCCACCAGCCGGATCTTGTTCCGGGGACGCCGCCCGCGGACGGTGGCCACGACGAGGCCCACGGACGACAGGGCCTGCACCAGATAGGCCCAGAGAACGAAGGACACGGCGGTCACCTCCGGCGTGCGGCGGGCCGGGCGGCCCGCGGGAATCGGGAGAGCAGGGGGGAGCGGAAGAGCCGGGACAGCGGGCCGGTACCGGGCGGGCGGGGGCCGGCGCGGTCCTGCCACCACCGGGAGAGCCGGGCGCGCGCCCCGGGGTCGTCCGGCAGCCCCCGCGCCAGCAGATGGGCGGCGAAGTCCAGGGCGTCGCGCCGGTGACCGCCGGTCAGCGGGCGCTCGCGCGCGTAGCCGAGGAACGCCGGGCGGTACCCCGAGCCCAGGATCTCCGGCAGTTCGGGCGCGACCTTCGCGACCACCGTGGCCCGCTTGGCGGCCAGCGCCCGCCGCTGCACCTCCAGCCGTACGGGGTCGAAGCCCGCCGGCGGCGGCGCCCCGGCGACCAGTGCCGCCAGCAGCTTCTCCTGGGCCCGCGCCAGCCGCTCACGGGCGGCGTCGGTGGCGTCCGCGTCCGGGGGGACGGGGACGTTCGCGGAGGTGGCGGCGGAGGGCGTGGCCCCGGAGGCGGGTACGGAGCCGGACCGGCCGCCGGAGCCGGGCACGGAGCCGGACCGGCCGCCGGAGCCGGGCCCCTCCCCGGTATCGGCGAGGACGGCCGGGGCGTGCGCCGGGCCGGGCGTGCCCCCGGTGGCCGCCGGTGCCCGCCCCCGGTCCGTGGCGCCGTCAGGCCGCCGCGTCATGCCGGGCCCCCTCCAGCACCGCGCGGATCGCGGTCAGCTCCCCGGCCAGCTCACCCGCCTCGGGGAAGTCCTCGTCCCGCTCCAGCAGCACCCCGGGCGGCGCCGTCCGCGCGCAGAGCGCCCCGAGGACGTCCAGCACCGGACGGGTCACCGGATGGGCGTGGCTGTCGTGCCAGACGCCGTCGCGCTCCACGCCGCCCGCGACGTGCACATAGGCGAGCGCCTCCAGCGGCAGCGCGTCCAGGACGGCGGCGGGGTCCTCGCCCCGGTTGACGTGGTTGGTGTGCAGGTTGGCGACGTCGATGAGCAGCCCCACCCCGGTCCGTTCGACCAGCTCGGTCAGGAACTGTCCCTCGGTCATCTCCTCCCCGGGCCAGGCGAGGAGCGCCGCGATGTTCTCCAGGGCCAGCGGTACCGGCAGTGCGTCCTGCGCGATCCGGACGTTCGCGCACAGCACGTCGAGCGCGTCCCGGGTGCGCGGCACCGGCAGCAGATGTCCCGCCTCCCACCGGGGCGCGCCGGTCGCCGGGCCGCCGGCGCGGACGAACGCGATGTGCTCGGTGACCAGCGGCGCGTCCAGGGCCACCGCCCGTTCGGCGAGCGCCGCGAGCCGCCCCTCGTCGGGTCGTTCGGCGCCGCCGAGACCCAGCGACACCCCGTGCGGGATCACCGTCATCCCCCGGGCGCGCAGGGCGTCGAGCGCCGGCGGCAGATGGCCGGGGCAGAGGTTCTCGGCCATCACCTCGACCCAGCCCAGCCCCGCCAGCCCCGCGATCTCCGTGGCGATCTCCGGCCGCCAGCCGATGCCCGTTCCCAGGCGTTCCATGCGTTCCCCCTTGCCCTGCGTACGCACCGGTACCTCGCCCCGGTGGTGTCTGCCGAACCCTGTGCACGCCGCTTTCAGAGCTGGATTTGAGCTTCTCCGCGCGGTGGTGACTCCGGCCGGGACCGGCCGGAGCCGCCGTCGGCCGCGCTCAGCGGGCGGCTTCGAACCCGGTGGCCGCGCCCAGGGCGAGCAGCACTCCGCCGGTGGCCTGATCCAGCCGCCGCCGTACCCGGGGGCGGTGGAAGAAGGCGCGCGCCCGGTGGACGGCGCAGGCGAGGGTGCCCAGCCACAGGACGCCCAGTGCGGCGTGTACCGCCACCAGCAGCAGGGTGGTGGCCACCACCGGTGCGCCGTGCGGGATGAACTGCGGCAGCAGCGACAGATAGACCACGCCGACCTTGGGGTTGAGCACGTTCGTCAGCAGCCCCGTGCGGAACGCCCGCAGCGGGGTGAGACCCGCCGCGCCCGCTCCGTCCACCGCCTCCCCGGCGACGTCCGGGACGGGCGCCCCCGGGGCGGTCCGGTTGCGCCGCGCGGCCCGCAGCGCCTGCACCCCCAGCCACATCAGATACAGCGCCCCGGCCACCCGCAGCACGCCGTACGCCACCTCGGACGCGGACAGCATCGCCGTCAGCCCGACCGCTCCGGCCAGCCCCCAGACGAAGCACCCGGCGGCGATCCCGAGCGCACTGCACAGCGCCGCCCGCCGCCCCGACCCGAGCGCGGTCCGCAGCACGACGGCGAAATCCGGCCCCGGCGAAATGGTCAGCAGCGCGGCAACGGCGGTGAAACCCAGAAGAGACGTGAACACGCCATAACGGTACGGGGCGGGGACGGGGCGGGTGCAGGGGGGCCGTGCGCCGGCGCACCCCGGTGCGGTCCGTCCGGTGAGGCGGCCCGGCGCTGGCCGGAAACATGCCTGAGGATCCGGGGCGGCAGGTGTCCTCCCCGGCCCCCAACCGGTGCTGCCGGACCGCCCGCCGTGGCCGGACCCGACGGCCGGGCAGCGTTCCGCGGCCTTCTCGCGGGGGCGACGCGCCCACGGTCGGCGGCCGTCCCGTACGGGCCCCGGCAGGACCCGTACGCGACGGGCCGCCGGAGAAGGCCGCGAGAGCCGCGGCACCCCGTGGCGGCGATGGCGGCGGCGGGCGGCGCCTGCCACGCCCCGGCCCGCGGGCGGGCGCGTGCCCGGGGCCACGGGCGGCCGGCTACGGAGTGCGGAAGCCCTCGCCTACGGGCGCCGTGATCCGGGCAGCGGACAGAACCGCGTGCCCCCCTCCGCCACCACCGTCGGCCCGGGGGCGATCTCCGTGAAGCCCGCGTCGTGCACCACCGGGAGGCCGCTGCGGGTCAGCGCCTCCCAGACGTCCGCCGGTGCGGTCCGCACGGAGAGCGGGAATCCGGCGTCCCGCCAGGCGGCGCGCTCCGGGGCGGACAGCTCCCACCAGGCCAGCTGGGCGGCGTGGCCGGCCTGGGCCATGGACTTGCCGGCGGACATCGTCAGGCCCGGGTTGAGCCACAGCACCGGAGTGCCGGCGGGCGGAGCGGGCGGCGGCCCGGGGTCGTCCAGTTCGGTGCCGGAGACCTGGAGACGGGCCAGGTCCTTGGGCCAGCCGTCGAGCGGCACCGGGGGATGCACCCGTACCTCGGCGTGCTCCCCGGTGACCGTGATGCCCGGCAGCGCCTCCGCCCGCCGCCACTCGGCGCCGCGCGCCCGGCGCACCACCTTGCGGATCCGGGCGTCCTGCCAGTCGCGGACGGCGGCGGCCCACTCACCGTCGCCGTCCGCGCGCTCGTCGGCGAGCAGCACCAGTACGGCGCGGGCGGCCGTCTCCAGGGCGTCGGTGCGCGCCGGGGGAGCGGCCCGCTCGATGCGGACGACGAGCGGCAGGACGAACTGCGGTGCGGCGTCCCGGTCGGCGGCGCTCCTCAGGTGCGCCCCGACGGCGGTCGGCTCCGGGGCGCCGTGGGCTTCGGTGCTGGTCATCCGCCCAGTGTGCCAGTCGTTCCGAGGGCTCCCGTGCGCCGGACGGAGCGCCTTCGGCGGCCCGCCACCGGGTGCGGAGGTCCGGGGAACTGCCCCGCGGCCGTCGCCGTTGGCACGGTGGAGACGCGCGGAGAGCGCGGCACGGCGAGGGGGTCGGGACATGCGGCTGGAAGGTGTCGGCAGGCGGTACGGGCTGCGCGGGCCGTGGGTGGTGCGCGGGGTGGATCTCGACCTGCCGCAGCACACGCTGGTACGGGTCGAGGGGGCCAACGGCAGCGGGAAGTCCACCCTGTTGCGGTTGTGCGCCGGTATCGACCGGCCCACCACCGGCCGGATCCGCAGCCGCCCGCGCACCGCGTACGTCCCCGAACGGTTCCCGCCCGCCCTGCCGTTCACCGCCCTCGGCTACCTCACCCATCTGGGGCGGGTGCACGGACTGCGCGGCCCGGCGGCGGCGCGGGCGGCCGGGGTGTGGCTGGAGCGGTTCGGTGCCGCCGGACACGCCGGGACGCCGCTGTCCGCGCTGTCGAAGGGCAGCAGCCAGAAGGTGGCGGTGGCCCAGGCGCTGCTCGCCGCACCGGAGTTGCTGGTCCTGGACGAGGCGTGGACAGGTCTGGACGCCGCGGCCCGCGCCGAGCTGGACCGCGCGGTCGCCGAACGGGTCGCCGACGGCGGGACGGTCCTCTTCGTCGACCACGACCCCCGGCGGCTGGCCGGTGCGGCAGACGCCTGCCACCGCATCGCCGACGGACAGCTGCGCCCCGCACCGCCCCCGGGCCCGGTGGAAGCCGCCTCGGTGACCGGACCCCGGGTGACGGTCCACGCCGAGCCGCCGGGGGCCGGAGCGGAGCTGCCGGAGAAGCTGCCGGGACGGCCCGCCCGGGTGCGGGAGCCGGACGGCGCGGTCCGGTTGACGGTCCCCGCCGCCTGCTCCGACGCGCTGCTGCGGGCCCTGCTGACGGCCCGTCCCCCGTGGCACATCCGTACGGTGACCGCCCCGGTGGAGCCGCCACCGGAGGCGCCGCCCGGTGGCGGGACCGTTCACGGCGCGGGGGATGGGGACGGCGCGACGCACCACGCGGTCGCTCCGGGGGCCACGGACCGCTCCGCCCCATCGTGCCCCGTCGCCCTGCTCACCACCGGCGATGACCGGCCGGAAGGAGACCACCGGTGATCGCCCTGCTCCGCTACCAGGCGGCTCTGCTGCTCGGCTCGCACCGCTGGCTGCCACCGGTGATCCTGTACGCCGGGTTCCTCGTGGTCGGGATCGGGACGGGCAGCCCCGTTCTCGACGCCTTCGGGTTCGCGGCGGCGGCGCTGCTGCCACTGACGATCTGGCTGACCCGGGTCTGTGTGACCAACGAGCCGCCCGCCGCCCGCAGTTGCCTCGCGGCGGCGGTGGGGCCGGGCCGGGCGCATCTCGCGGCGGTGCTGACGGCCGTCCTCGTCGCGCTGCCGCCCGCGCTCGCCGGGACGGCGTTCGTCGCGCTCTTCTCCGACCCCCGCTCCAACGACCACCAGGTCACCGTGGACCTGCTCCCCGCGACGGCCTGCGGGCTGGCGGCCGCCGTGGTCTGTCTTCTGCTGGGCAGCGCGGTCGGGGCGGTGTGCAACCGGCCGGTGCTGCACGGCACGGCGTGGCCGGTCTGCGCCGGGCTGCTGGGCTGTGTGCTGCTGATCGTCCCGGCCTTCTCGCCCGCCGGCGCGGTGGTCCGGGGGCTGGTCATGGGATCGGTGACCGGCACGGCGGAGCTGCCGTGGCTGCCGCTGGCCGCCGCGGTACCGATATCCGCCGCGGCGGTGACGGCCGTCTGCGGCCTCGCCGCCCGCCGGGGCTGACGTCCGCCCACGGTGCACCGGCGGGGCACGGCGCCCCCGCCGGTGCGGGGCCGCCCCGCCGGTTGCTCGCGGTCGGCGGGCGCGGCCCGTGCGGACTACGCGCCGGTGACCAGCGGCCCCGCGTCGCGGGCCAGGGCGGTGAGGCGAGAGATCGCGCGGAAGTACTTCTTGCGGTAGCCGCCGCGCAGCATCTCCTCGCTGAACAGCTCGTCGAACGCCTTGCCGGAGGCGATCACCGGCACCTCGCGGTCGTAGAGCCGGTCGGCGAGGACCACCAGACGCAGTGCGGTGGACTGGTCCGGTACGGCCCGCACATCGGTGAGGCAGACGGCCCGGATGCCGTCGCACATCGCGCCGTAACGGCTGGGGTGGACCTTCGACAGATGGTCCAGGAGGGAGGGGAAGTCGTCGAGCGAGGCGCCCGGCGTGCGGTACGCGGCGCGGGTGACGGTCTCGTCGTCGTACGGGGCGGGCGCCTCGGGCAGACCGCGGTGGCGGTAGTCCTCGCCGTCGATGCGCAGCGGCCGGAAGTGGGCGCTCAGGCCCTGGATCTCGCGGAGGAAGTCGGCGGCGGCGAAGCGGCCCTCGCCGAGCTTGCCGGGCAGCGTGTTGGAGGTCGCGGCCAGCGCCACACCGGACTCCACCAGCCGGGAGAGGAGGCTGGAGACCAGCACCGTGTCGCCGGGGTCGTCCAGCTCGAACTCGTCGATGCACAGCAGACGGTGGTCGCCGAGGGTGCGGACGGTCTGCTGGAAGCCGAGCGCGCCGACCAGGTTGGTCAGCTCGACGAAGGTGCCGAACGCCTTGCGCTCGGGCGCCGCGTCGGTGGCGTGCCACAGGGAGGCCAGCAGGTGGGTCTTGCCGACGCCGTAGCCGCCGTCGAGGTAGACGCCGCGCGGGCCCTTGGGAGTGGCGGACTTCTTGGCGAACCAGCGGCGCTTGCCGCCGTCGGCCGAGGCGCCGCCGATGCCCGCCGCGAAGGTGCTGAGCACGGTCACGGCCTCGGCCTGGCTGGGCTGCTTCGCGTCCGGGATGTAGGTGTCGAAACGGGCGCCCTGGAAGCGCGGCGGTGGCACCATCTCGGCGACCAGCCGGTCGGCGGGGACGTGCGGGGCGCGGGAGGTCAGCGCGGCGGGCGCGGCGTCGGCGCCGTCGGCCGCCGCGGCTATCGGCGCGGACGGTGAGGGGGAGGGCTGGGAAGGCGACACAGCGCTCCAGCCTAGTCGCTCCGCGGGGGGTCCCGGGCCGCCGGGCGAGCCATGTCACACTGCCGCCCATGCGACGCCTGTACCCCCTCCCCGCCCCTGCCCCCGCCCTCCCCGACGCGTCCGCCACGCCCGCGGGTCCGGATGTCCTCGCCGACCGCGAGTGGACGCTCGACGAGCTGGCGGACGCCTACGCGTACCCGGACGAGAGCGATCCGCTGCGCGCCGGGCGGCCGGGCTGGCTCCGGGCCAACATGGTCGCGTCGCTGGACGGCGCCGCCCACCACGAAGGCCGCTCCCAGCCGCTCTCCGGCGCCGCCGACATGCGGATCTTCGGTGTGCTGCGGGCGCTGTCCGACGCGGTGGTGGTCGGGGCGGAAACGGTTCGGCAGGAGGGGTACCGGCCGGCCCGCGCGCGCGAGGCGTTCGCCGCGCGCCGGGCCGCCGCCGGGCAGGGCCCGGCCCCCGCCGTCGCCGTGGTGACCGCCGGTCTCGGCCTGGACTTCACCCTGCCGCTGTTCACCGGGCCGCTGGTGCCCACGCTCGTCGTCACCGGTGCCGGGGCTCCGGCGGAGCGGGTCGCCGCGGCGCGGGCGGCCGGGGCGGAGGTGCTGTTCGCGGGGGAGGGGCAGGGCGTCGATCCGGCGCGGGTGCCGCGGGTGCTGGCCGCACGGGGACACCGGCGGCTGCTGACCGAGGGCGGACCGTCGCTGCTGGGCCAGTTCGCCGCCGCCGGGGTGCTGGACGAGATGTGCCTGTCGCTGGCGCCGGTCGTCGCGGTGGGGGACGCGCCGCGGATCATGGGCGGCCCGGCGGTCGCCGTCCCGGAGCGGTTCGCCCTGACGTCCGTACTGGAGGAGGCCGGGTTCCTGTTCACCCGATACCGTCGGAGCTGACAATCATGCGGAATTACCCGTTCCGCTTAGCTTCCGTTGGGCACACTTAGAGCCAACAGGCCCCGTGTGACGGCGGGGGCAGGATGGTTCTGTGGGGCGCCGCGGCATGCGGCGCCCCGGAAGAAGATGAAGAAGGGCGTCCGTCGTGTTCACGAGCGTATTGATGATCGAGAAGTCTCTGACGCCCGCCGACGTCGAGTTCGTCACGACGCTGCACGGCGACGACCCGGTCTCCTTCGTCGTCCTCATGCAGCCGCGCGGCGCGCAGGACCTGCTGTTGCGGGCCATCGACGACGTCGCCCTGGGCGAGTTCGACGACGCCGTCCGCGAGGGCGAGGAACCGGAGGGCGACGCGGCGGACGCCCCCGCCGAACGCGCGCTGGCGCACACCCTCGCCGCGCTGCGCGCCACCGGCGCCGAGGCGACCGGGCAGGTCGCCGAACGGCACCCGCTGGACCGGCTGCGCGACCTCGTCGACGAGACGGGCGCGGACGAGGTGATCGTGCTGACCACCCCCCACTTCGTGGAGGAGTTCTTCCACCGCGACTGGGCCTCCCGCGCCCGCCACAAGGTCGGCGTGCCGGTCCTCAAACTGTTCTCGCACGCTCCGGAAGACCCGCCCCGGGCGCAGGACTGAGCCGCCCGTCCGCCACCTCGACGACTGCGTCGACCGCCGCCAGATGCGACCGGTCGTGCGTGACCAGCACCGTCGCCGTACCGCGCCGGTGGGTGAGCGTGGTCAGCAGCTCCAGCACCGCCGCGCCGCGCGTGTGGTCGAGGGCGCTGGTCGGCTCGTCCACCAGCAGGACGGCCGGGTCGTTCATCAGCGCCCGCGCGATGTTGACGCGCTGGCGCTGACCGCCGGAGAGCTGATGCGGCCGCTTGTCCGCCTGCCCCTCCAGCCCGACGGCCGCCAGCAGCTCGCGGGCGCGCTGCCGCGCGGTGCGGGGCGGGCGCCCGTCGAGATGCGCCATCACCTGGAGCTGTTCGGCGGCGGTCAGCGACGGCAGCAGGTTCGGCTGCTGGAAGACGGTGCCGACGGTGGTGCGGCGCAGCGTCGTCAGCGCGGCACGGCCCAGCCCGGTGGTGTCCCGTCCGGCGAGCGTGACCCGGCCGCTGTCCGGTGTGATCAGCGTCGCGGCCACCGCCAGCAGGGAGGACTTGCCCGATCCGGACGGCCCGATCACCGCGGTCAGGGTCCCGGCGGGCACCGTCAGCGAGACGCGGTCCAGGGCGGTCAGCCGGGCGTCGCCGTCCGGGTAGGTCAGTGTGACATCGGTCAGTTCGAGGCTCATCGGGCACTTCCCAGGGCGGTCAGCGGGTCCACGGACGTGATGCGGCGGATGGAGAGGGCGGCGCCGGCGGCACCCAGCGCGATCATGATCAGCGCGGGGACCAGCACGGTCGACGGATCGAGGACGAACGGCACCGCGCCCCCGACCACCGCGCCCAGCCCCGCGACGAGCGCGGTGCCCGTGCCCGTCCCCAGCACCAGCAGGACGAGGGCCTGGCCGAGCGCGTCCTTCAGCAACTGCCCGGTGGACGCGCCGAGCGCCTTGAGCACCGCCACGTCCCCGCTGCGCTGAATCGTCCAGACGGTGAAGAACGCGCCGATGACCAGCGCCGAGATGGCGAACAGGAACCCGCGCATCAGCTGCAGCGAACCGTTCTCGGCGGTGTACGAGCCGATGCCCTCCAGCGCCGCGGCGGACGTCACCGTGGTGGTGCCCAGCCGCGCGTCGGCGGCGGCCAGATCGGCACCGGCGGCGGTCAGCGCCACCACCGTCGCGCCGTCCCCGCCGCCGGGCAGCGCCCGCCAGGCGTCCAGCGCCGCCCAGACCACCGGCGTGTGGCTGTACATCGCGGCGCCCGTCACGGCGGCGACCGGCATCCGGCGACCGCCGAGCGTCACCGTGTCGCCGCGCGCCAGGCCCAGCTCGTCGGCGGCCTTCCGCGACAGCACGGCGCCCTCGGCCACCGGCGCGCCCCCGGGGACGAGCGCCGAGCCCGGCCGGACCCCGAACACCGACACCGCGGCGGTGCGCCGGCCCGCCTCGGCCTTCGTGGTGGAGATGCCCAGCGGCTCGGCGCGCTCCACACCCGGCACCGCGGACCAGCCGGCCACGGCGCCCGGCGTCAGCCGCGAGTCGGTGAACGAGACCGCGCCGCCGTCGGCGGGCTCCGAGAACACCAGGTGATCGGCGGGGAGCGCGGTGATCGCCGAGGTGTTCTCCCGGCCGAGCCCCGCCGTCAGCCCCGACAACAGGCCGACCAGCACCGTGATGAGCACGATGACCGTACCCATCAGGGCGAACCGGCCCCGCGCGAATCTCAGGTCCCTCAAGGCGACGAACACGGCCCCATCCCTCTGCATCTCCCGCGGCCGGGCCCACTGCCCGGCGGAGGACTCCACCGTCCCGCCCGGGGGCACCTCGCGGCATCGCGCCCGGGAGCGGTTCCCCCGGATCGAAAGGTGCGGGCCCCGCTCAACCTTTCGATTGATGCCGCTGCCCAGCACCGTGCTTAACCTGGAGGAATCGTGACCGACCCCTCCCTCACCCCCGCCGTACGGGTGCTCCGCAGCTGTCTGCACCTGATGGTGGCGGCGCTGCTGGCGCTCGCCGCCGCCCGCGCCGTCGCCGCCGGCGGCCCGCACCCCGCCGTCGTCGTCGCCGTCTGCGCCGTCCTCCTCGGCGCGTACGTCACCGGCCCGCTGCTGCCCCGGGTCCGCCCGCACAGCGGCGCCGCGGCCCTGTGGCTGACGCTCGTCGCGGCCGTCTGGCTGGTGCTGCTGGCGCTCACCCAGGACGGCGTCTGGCTCGCCTTCCCGCTCTTCTTCGTCCAGCTCCATCTGCTGCCGCCGCGCTGGGGACTGCCCGCCGTCGCCGTCACCACGCTCGCCGCCGTCGCCGGGTTCGCGCTCCACACCGGGGCGCTGGGCGTCGGTACGGTCATCGGGCCGGTGCTGGGCGCCGCCGTCGCGGTCGCCGTCGTCCTCGGCTACCAGGCCCTCTACCGGGAGAGCGAACAGCGCCGCCGGATCGTCGAGGAGCTGACCGCCACCCGCGGCGAACTGGCCGCCGCCGAACACGCCGCCGGGGTGCTGGCCGAACGCGAACGCCTGGCCCGGGAGATCCACGACACGCTGGCGCAGGGCCTGTCCAGCATCCAGCTGCTGCTGCGGGCCGCCGAGCGGGCCCTGCCCGAGCGCCCGGAGACCGCGCTGGGACACGTCACCCACGCCCGCGCCACCGCCGTCGACAACCTCGCCGAGGCCCGCCGCTTCGTCCGCGAACTGACCCCGCCCGACCTGGACACCGGCTCCCTGCCCGCCGCACTGGAGCGGCTCTGCGCCACCACCGCCCGCGCCGGTCTCGCCGTGCACTGCCAGGTCTCCGGCACCCCCGCCGAACTCCCCGTCCCGCACGAGGTCGCGCTGCTGCGCATCGCGCAGTCGGCGCTCGCCAACACCGTCCGGCACGCCGGGGCCCGCCGCGCCGAGCTGACCTTGAGCTACATGGACACCGAGGTCGCCCTGGACGTCGTCGACGACGGCGCCGGTTTCGACCCGGCCGCCCTGCCGCCCGCCGGAACGGCCACCGCCGACGGCACCGGCTTCGGACTCGCCGCCATGCGCGCCCGCGCCCGCGCCCTGCACGGCGCCCTCGCCGTCGAATCCGCCCCCGGCGAGGGCACCGCCGTCGCCGTCACCCTGCCCCTGCCGCCCGCCCCCGGAGGCGGCGGAGCGGCCCGCAGCGAGGAGAGCGCCCCGTGACCGCCGCCGACCCGATCCGGCTGCTGCTCGCCGACGACCACCCCGTCGTACGGGCCGGACTGCGCGCCGTCCTGGAGACCGAACCGGACTTCGCGGTCGTCGCCGACGTCCCCACCGCCGAGGAGGCCGTCACCCTCGCCGCGCGGCCCGGCGTCGACGTCGTCCTCATGGACCTCCGCTTCGGCGGCGAGATGCGCGGCTCGCAGGCGACCGCCGCCATCACCGCCCGCCCCGGCGCACCCCGTGTCCTCGTGCTGACCACCTACGACACCGACGCGGACATCCTCGCGGCCATCGAGGCGGGAGCCACCGGCTACCTCCTCAAGGACGCCCCGCCCGAGGAGCTGGCCGCCGCCGTCCGCACCGCCGCGGCCGGCAAATCGGCCCTCGCGCCGACCGTCGCGCTGCGCCTGATGGACCGGATGCGCGACGGCGCCGCCGCCCTGTCGCGCCGGGAGACGGAGGTGCTCCAGCTCGTCGCGGACGGCCTGTCCAACGCGGAGGTCAGCAAGCGCCTCTTCCTCAGCCAGGCCACCGTCAAGTCCCACCTGGTGCACATCTACGCCAAGCTCGCCGTCGACTCCCGCACCGCCGCGGTCGCCGCCGCCACGGCGCGCGGTCTGATTCGCCGCTGAGCCGTACGGACCGCCGCCCGTCCGCCGCGGCGCGGAGCGGCCGGACACGCGTGGTCACCGGCGGGTGCGAGAATCGACGGGCACGTCAGCCGCGACGATCAGGGAGTCACCCATGGCAGCCGCCATCCCAGCCTCGATGGACCGACCGCACTTCATCGGCATCGGCGGAGCCGGTATGTCGGGCATCGCCAAGATCCTCGCGCAGCGCGGCGCCCATGTCACGGGCAGTGACGCCAAGGAGTCCGCGACCGCCGCCGCCCTCCGCGAGCGGGGCGCCACCGTCCACATCGGCCACGCCGCGGACCACCTCCCCGCCGACGCCACCGCCGTCGTCGTCTCCTCCGCGATCCGCGAGGACAATCCGGAGCTGGCCGCCGCCCGCGAGCGCGGCATCCCGGTGGTGCACCGCTCCGACGCGCTGGCCGCCCTGATGGACGGCGTCCGCCCGATCGCCGTCGCCGGCACCCACGGCAAGACGACGACCACCTCCATGCTCGCCGTCTCCCTCACCTCGCTCGGGCTCAAGCCGTCGTACGCCATCGGCGGTGACCTCGACGCCCCCGGCTCCAACGCCGAGCACGGCACCGGCGAGATCTTCGTCGCGGAGGCCGACGAGAGTGACCGCAGCTTCCACAAGTACGCCCCCGAGGTCGCCATCGTCCTCAACGTCGAGCTGGACCACCACGCCAACTACGCCTCGATGGACGAGATCTACGAGTCCTTCGAGACGTTCGCCGGCCGCATCCGCCCCGGCGGCACCCTCGTGATCTCCTCGGACCACCCCGGCGCCCGGGAGCTGACCGCGAGGATCGCCGGGAAGTCCGACATCCAGATCGTCACCTACGGCGAGTCCAAGGACGCCGACGTCCGCATCCTGAAGATCAACCAGCGCGGTCTGACCAGCGACGTCAGCGTCTCCCTGGCCACCGGCCGGATCCTGACCTTCACCGTCTCCGTCCCCGGCAGCCACTACGCCCACAACGCCGTCGCCGCCCTCGCCGCCGGTATCGCCCTGGGCCTGCCGCCGCACAACCTCGCCTCCGCGCTCGGCACGTACACCGGTGTCAAGCGCCGCCTCCAGCTCAAGGGCGAGGCGGCCGGCGTGCAGGTCATCGACTCCTACGCGCACCACCCCACCGAGATGACCGCCGATCTGGAGGCCATCCGCGGTGCCGCCGAGGGCGCCCGCGTTCTCGTCGTCTTCCAGCCGCACCTCTTCTCCCGCACCCAGGAGCTGGGCAAGGAGATGGGCCAGGCGCTCGCTCTCGCCGACGCCTGTGTCGTCCTCGACATCTACCCGGCCCGTGAGGACCCGATCCCCGGCGTCACCAGCGCCCTGATCACCGACGCGGCACGCGCCGCCGGCGCCGAGGTCACCGCCGTCGCCGACCGCGCCACCGTCCCGGACGCCGTCGCAGGAATGGCGAGGCCCGGCGATCTCGTTCTCACCATGGGAGCGGGGGACGTCACCGACCTCGGCCCCGCGATCCTGTCCCGCCTGGCCGGCTGAGCTGAGGAGACCCGATGCCGTACGAGATCGACAAACCCGACGAGCAGTGGCGCGCCGAACTGACCCCCGCCGAGTACCAGGTGCTGCGGCAGGCGGGCACCGAGCCCGCCTTCGTCGGTGAGTACACCGACACCACCACCGAGGGCGTCTACTCCTGCCGCGGCTGCGGCGCCGAGCTGTTCCGCTCCGCCACCAAGTTCGCCAGCCACTGCGGCTGGCCGTCCTTCTACGACCCGAAGGACTCCGACGCGGTCGAGCTGATCGAGGACCGCTCGCACGGCATGGTCCGCACCGAGGTCCGCTGCGCGAAGTGCGGCTCCCACCTCGGCCACGTCTTCGAGGGCGAGGGCTACCCCACCCCCACGGACCAGCGGTACTGCATCAACTCCCTCTCGCTGCGGCTGACGCCGGACGGGGAGTGACGGCGGGCGGGCCGGGGCTTCCGCGGAGCACGCCCGGCCCGCCCCGCCTCAGCGCTCCACCGTCACCGCCGTCACGATGAAGCCGTCGGCGACGAGCCAGCCGCCGTGGAAGAGGGCCAGGCGCCGGCCGTCGATCTCGGGGCCGTCGACCAGCAGCCGGGCGGTGAACGACGCGTCGGTGGGGTCGAGGGTCAAGGAGGCGTCCTCGAAGCCCAGCCAGCGGCCGGTGAGCGGGTACCACGCCTTGTAGACGCTCTCCTTGGCGCTGAAGATCAGCCGGTCCCAGTGGATCTCCGGCTGGGCCGCCTGGAGCGCGGGCAGCGCGGCGCGCTCCTCGGGCAGGGTGATCAGGCCGAGGACGCCGGGGTCGCGGACGGGCTCGTTGGGTTCCGCGTCCACGCCGACGGAGCGGATGTCGGTGCCGCGGGCGACGGCCGCCGCGCGGTAGCCGGTGCAGTGCGTCATCGCGCCGACCAGCCCCTCCGGCCAGCGCGGCGCCCGGTCGTCGCCGGGCAGCAGCGGCGCCGGGGGGATGCCGAACGTCGCCAGCGCCGCGCGGGCACAGGCCCGTACGGTGCCGAACTCCCGCTGGCGGGAGGGGACGGCGCGGGCCACGGCCGCCCGCTCCTCGGGGAACATCTCGTCCAGCGGCCGGTCCTCGAACGCCTCGGCGGTCGCGATCGGCGGCGGCAGCAGCTTCTCGATCATGCCGGGACCCCGGCGGTCACCGGCGGCAGGATCTGCACCGGGCGGCCCGGCTGCTTCGCCCGTGGCCGCCATTCGCGCGGATACCCCAGCGACACCTCCTGGTGCGGGATGCCGTCGCAGGTCAGCAGGCGCGGGATGTGCAGATGGCCGTAGACGACGGTCCGGGCGCGGAAGCGGCGCGGCCAGTCGGCGGTGGCCTCACTGCCGCACCACAGGGAGAACTCCGGGTAGCGCAGCGGCAGCAGCGGCTCGCGGACCAGCGGGAAGTGGTTGACGAGGACGGTCGGCAGGTCCTCGGGGATCTCTTTCAGCCGCGCCTCGGTGACGGCGAGCCGCTCCCGGCACCAGGCGTCGCGCGTCGGATACGGGTCGGGGTGCAGCAGGTATTCGTCGGTGCAGACCACGCCGGCTTCGTGGGCGGCGGCGAGGGCGGAGTCCTTGTCGTGGGTGCCCGCCGGCCGGAACGTGTAGTCGTAGAGGAGGAACAGCGGGGCGATGACGGCGGGGCCGCCGTCGCCCTCCCAGAGCGGGTACGGGTCCTCGGGGGTCAGGACGCCCAACTCCCGGCAGATGGCGACCAGATGGTCGTAGCGGGCCTGGCCGCGCAGGTTCACCGGGTCGTCGGGCGGGGTCCACAGCTCGTGGTTGCCGGGGACCCACACCACCTGGGCGAAGCGGTCGCGGAGCAGGGCGAGGGCCCAGCGGATGTCGGCGACCTGTTCGCCGATGTCGCCGGCGACCAGCAGCCAGTCCGCGTCCGACTCGGGCCGCAGCTGTTCGACGATCTCGCGGTTCTCGTCGTACCGGACGTGCAGGTCGCTGACGGCGACGAGCTTGCCGGGCCGGCCGCCCGGCGTGCCGGGGCCGTCGACGGGCCGGGGGCGGTCGGGGACATGGGGCAGGGGGCCCGTGGCACGGATCTCGTAAGTCACCTGGGCAGTAAAGACCGTGGGGCAGGGGGGAGGGAAGAGGCTCCCGGTGCGGCCGGGGCGCGTCGCCCCGGACCGGCGGAGCGGTGCCGGGGCCGGTCGGGGGTTCCGCGGGGCGTGCGGCTGTCACCGGGCGGGGCGGGGTGTACCGGCGCGCCCGGGTGAGTGCGGCTGCCCCCCGGGCTCCCGCCCGTGTGTCCCCGGCTGTTCGTGGGTGTGGGCCGCCCTTCGGCGGGCCGGGGCGCACGGCCGTACCCGGGAGGGAGGCGTACGGCTGCTCCGGGGGGGGGGGGGCGGGCCGGTGCGTTCCGGCTGCCGCCGGGCGTGGAGGCGTACGGCGGTCGGTCCGTACGGCTGTCCCGGGGGTGCGCCCGTACGGCCGTTCCCGGGGGAAGCGGGTGTCCGCACGTCCCCGGGGCGGGCCGGTCGCCGCGGGAGTGTGGCCGGGCGCTACGGGGCGGTGCCGCGGCGGATGCGGGTGGCGAGCCAGAGGTCGAAGCGGTCGTCCGGGTCGTCGAGGCGCCGTCCGGTGAGGGCCATGGCCTTGTCGAGGCGGTTGCGTACGGTGTGCCGGTGGACGCCGAGGCGGCGGCTGGTGGCGTCCCAGGCGCCGCCGGTCTCCAGCCACGCGGTGAGGGTCGCCACCAGCTCCGCGCCGTGGTCGTCGAGGTCGAGCGGGCCCAGCACGGCGTCGGCGTAGCCGAGCAGCGTCGGCCGGTCGCCGAGGTCCAGCAGCAGCCGGCTGGTCCCGGAGGCGCGGGCCTCGGCCGGTTCGCCGGTGGCCCGGCTGACACCGAGCAGCCCGGTGGCCTGCCGCAGCGACACCCGGGCGGACGCGGGGGCGGTGACCGGCCCGATACCGGCCGGGCGGCCCGCCGCGAACCGTCCCAGCACCTCGCGCACCTCGCACTCCTCCCCGGCCACCGCCTCGACCACCGGGCCGCGGACCCGGACCAGACCGCCGGGCAGCGCCAGCGCCAGATCGGCGGCGAGATCCTGGGCGGCCGCCGCCCGCGCCGCCTCGTCCGGCCCGCCCGGCGCCTCGACGGCGACGCCCCGCACCCGCCCGGCCGCAAGACCCGCCGAAACCAGCAGCTCACCGGCGCGTTCGGCGCTCGGGCCGTCGTCGGCGAGGAGTTCGGAGAGCAGCGCCGAGCGGCGGCGGCGCTCCGGCTCGTCCCGCAGATGGCGCCGCTCCAGCTCCAGGGAGAGCAGGGAGACGAGACCGGGGACGACGGCGCGGGCGGCGCCGTCCGGACGCCCGGTGAGCAGCAGCAGACCGCGCAGCCGCCGGGCGCCGAGCGGCTGTACCTCCAGGTGGTGCCCGTCCGCCGTGCTGGTGGCGCTGGTGCGCAGCCCGTGGGCCGCGACCCGGTCGAGCAGTTCGCGGGCCGCGTCCGGGGGCGGTACGTCGTCCCCGGGGGCCGCGCCGGTCGCCAGGGGGCGGCCCAACGGGTCGAGGACGGCGGCGCCCACCGAGGTGGCGGCGGTCCACTCGCGCAGCACGGACGGCAGTCCGCCGCCGACCGCCGCGGCGGTCAGCCGCCGCTGGGTGGCGAAGGACCGGTGCAGCGCCGCGCGCCGCTCCTCGGCCCGCGCCGCGAAGACCGCCTTGGTGACGGCGATGAACGGCACCCCGTCCGGGACGGTCAGCAGCGGCAGCCCCGCCTCCCGCGCGGCGTCGATCAGCGGCCGGGGCGCCTCCTGGTACGGCAGCCCCTGCCCGAGGCCGAGCGCCAGACAGGCGGCGCCGCCCCCGGCGACGTCCCGTACGTACTCCCGGCAGCCGGCCGCGTCGCCGGGCAGCAGCAGTCCGGTGGTCATCAGCAGTTCGCCGCCCTGGAGCCATTTCCCGGGCCGCAGCAGGTCGGAGACGGTCGCGGCCTCGACGGCGCGCTCGCGCAGCGGCGGCGGCACGTCGTACCCGGGGGAGAGCGCGAGGTCCGTCCGGGCCAGCAGGTCGGCGATACGCAGGGGCATGGGAACAGTCTCCGCCACCGGTGGGTGCGGGGGCGCGCGGGCGCCCGTACGCGCCGTCGCGGTGCGGGGCCGCGCCCCTTCGCGCCCGGTGGGGCCCGCGTCCCGCCGCCGTTCACCGGGCCGGGAACCGTGTCTCTTCGCGGCCGGTGGAAGGGCCCGTGCCCCGATGCCGTCCACCGGGCCGGGAACCGCGTCTCTTCGCGGCCGGTGGCGGACGCCGTTCCCCTCCGGCTCCGGGTGCGGCGCCCCGGGCCGGGCGGATCGCGGGCCCGTCCCCGTACCGGGGTGTACCGGGGCGAGCCCGGCGGGGCCGCGGGCAGCGCTGCCGGGCGGGCGGACCTGGTACGACGTCAGGGGCGGTGCCGGGGCGTCCGGAACGGCCACCTCGCCTGGACAGCGGGTCACCCGCCCCGCAGAATTCACCGCATGACTTCGCTCGATTTCCCCGCCCGACCGACGCGCCCGTCGGACGCGGACCGGGAACGTGCGCTGCATCTGCTGCGCGAGGGCGCCGCGGAGGGACGGCTGTCGCAGGACACCTTTCTGCGCCGGCTGGAGCTGGTTCTCACCGCGCAGCAGCACTCCGAACTCTCCCTGGCCACCGCCGACCTGGAGAGCCGCGGCCGGGTCCAGGGCGTGCTGCTCCGTGCGGTGGGCCGCGTCTCGGCGTTCCACCTGCGGATCCGCCGCGCCTGGCGCACGGAGCGGCTGCCGAAGCTGATGCTCCCGGTGCCCGGCCCGATCCCGCTGAGCATCGGCCGGGCCCCCGGCGCCGGTCTGCGTCTCAACCACGAAACGGTCTCCCGCCTCCACGCCGAACTCCGCAGCGAGGGCAGCGGCTGGATGCTCCGCGACCTCGGCTCGACCAACGGCACCTGCGTCAACGGCCTCCGCGTCGTCGGCGAGGTCCCGGTGGGGCCCGGCGACCACATCAGCTTCGGGAACATGGATTACGTGTTGACGGAGCGGTGAGCCGGAAGAGCCGGCGTAAGGACCGGAACGCCTGGCCCGGTGGAGCATGCTTGAGGGGCGAGCCCCACTGGTCGGAGCCGCAGGTCAGACAGCCCGCTTCCCGCGTGCGCGGGAATGGCCCCACCTACGGGGTGGTCATCTGGCATGAACAGATCCGCTTCCCGCGTGTGCGGGAATGGCCCCAGCAGGCACGGATGGTCACCGTTGCTGGTGGTCCGCTTCCCGCGTGCGCGGGAACACCCCCGTCACCCCTCCGCAGGCCGTTGCAACACCACCAAACTCCGCCCGGCCAACACCAGCCGGTCCCCGGCCTTCACCCCAGCACCACCGGAATCGGCACCGGCATCACTCGCCCCGTCCCCCACGTACACCCGCCCCGTATCCACCACCACCCGCCACCGCAACCCATGCCCGAGCGGCACCGTGAACTCCCGTTCCTCGGGGTGGGCGTGGAACATCAGCAGGAACGAGTCGTCCGTGATCGGTTCGCCGCGGGGGCCCGGTTCGGAGATCGCCGCGCCGTTGAGGAAGACGGTCAGGGAGCCGGCCTGGGCGCGTTCCCAGTCGTCCGGGCACATCTCCGTGCCGTCGGCGGTGAACCACGCGATGTCCGGGAGACCGTTCCCGGCTCCGGGGAGCGGCCGTCCCCGGAGGAACCGCCGGCGGCGGAACACCGGGTGCGCGCGCCGCAGCCGCACCAGACGCCGGACGAACGCGAGCAGGTCGTGCTCCCCGGTGTCCTCCGGTTCCGGCCAGCGCACCCAGGAGACCTCGCTGTCCTGGCAGTACGCGTTGTTGTTGCCGTGCTGGGTACGGCCGAACTCGTCGCCGTGGGAGAGCATCGGCACGCCCTGGGACAGCAGCAGGGTGGCGAGGAAGTTCCGCACCTGGCGGGCCCGAAGCGCCAGGACGCAGGGGTCGTCGGTCGGCCCTTCGGCGCCGCAGTTCCACGAGCGATTGAAGCGCTCCCCGTCGCGGTTGTCCTCGCCGTTGGCCTCGTTGTGCTTCTCGTCGTACGCCACCAGATCGTGCAGGGTGAAGCCGTCGTGGCAGGTCACGAAGTTCACCGAGGCGATCGGGCGGCGGCCGTCGCCCTGGTAGAGGTCCGAGGAGCCGGTCAGCCGGGAGGCGAACTCGGCGAGGGTGCGCGGCCGGCCGCGCCACAGGTCGCGCACAGTGTCGCGGTACTTGCCGTTCCACTCCGTCCACAGCGGCGGGAAGTTGCCCACCTGATAGCCGCCCTCACCGAGGTCCCAGGGCTCCGCGATCAGCTTGACCTGGCTGACCACCGGGTCCTGCTGCACCAGGTCGAAGAAGGACGACAGCCGGTCCACCTCGTGGAACTGCCGCGCCAGCGTCGCCGCCAGATCGAACCGGAACCCGTCGACGTGCATCTCCCGCACCCAGTACCGCAACGAATCCATGATCAGCTGGAGCACCTGCGGACTGCGCATCAGCAGGGAGTTCCCGGTGCCGGTGGTGTCCGTGTAGTACCGCCGGTCCTCCGCGAGCCGGTAGTACGAGGCGTTGTCCAGCCCCCGGAACGAGAGCGTGGGGCCCAGGTGGTTGCCCTCGGCGGTGTGGTTGTAGACGACGTCGAGGATCACCTCGATGCCCGCGCGGTGCAGCGCCCGCACCGCCGACTTGAACTCCAGCACCTGCTGCCCCCGGTCGCCCCAGGACGCGTAGGCGTTGTGCGGGGCGAAGAACCCGATCGTGTTGTAGCCCCAGTAGTTGGTGAGCCCGGCGTCCGTCAGCCGGTGGTCGTGGACGAACTGGTGCACCGGCATCAGTTCCAGCGCGGTCACCCCCAGCCGCGTCAGGTGCCCGATGACGGCGGGGTGCGCCAGCGCCGCGTAGGTGCCGCGCAACTCCTCGGGCAGGTCCGGGTGGCGCATCGTGAGGCCCTTGACGTGCGCCTCGTAGAGCACCGTCTCGTGGTACGCGGTGCGCGGCGGACGGTCGTCGCCCCAGTCGAAGTACGGGTTGACCACCACCGACGCCATGGTGTGCGGTGCCGAGTCCAGGTCGTTGCGGGAGTCGGGGTGGCCGAAGTGGTGGCCGTAGACCGCCTCGTTCCAGTCGATGCGGCCGCTCAGGGCGCGTGCGTAGGGGTCCAGGAGCAGTTTGGCGGGGTTGCAGCGGTGGCCGCGGGCCGGGTCGTGGGGGCCGTGCACCCGGAAGCCGTAGCGCTGGCCGGGCATCACCCCGGGGAGATAGGCGTGGCGGACGAACGCGTCGGTCTCCCGGAGTTCGACGGCGCTCTCGCTCCCGTCGTCGTGCAGCAGGCACAGTTCGATGCGCCGGGCGGCCCCGGAGAAGACCGCGAAGTTGGTTCCGGCGCCGTCGTAGGTGGCGCCCAGTGGATACGTCTGTCCCGGCCAGACCTGCATGCGGCGGCTTCCACCTTTTCGTCGGGGGCTGCGGCGGGCCCGCGGCGCACGGCCGCGGACCGCCCCGGATCCTTCCCCGACCCGGCCCGCACATCTGGGTCATTCCCCGATATTCGCTGGAAAGCGGGCATTTTCGAGCCTAGTGGGACCTTCCCGTCGTGTCGTCGGAGCCCGCGACCGGTGACCATCTCGCGTACGCCAGATGCGGTAGCGGCTAGCTCATCCAGGCGGAGCCCACCAGTAGTGCTCCGGCCAATCTCCCGGCGCTCCGGTGGCCGTCCGGGGCGTGCCCGGTGCGGGGCCGCGCGCCGCCGTGCCGATCGCCCCGGACCCCCGCCCCGGGCGCGGACCTGCGGCGGGTGGGGCGAAGGGCGGCGTCCGGACGGTGGTCCCCGATATGGCGCGGGGTTTGCGCCGCGGCGTCGCGCCGAGGGCTGCCCGGCCCCGTCGCGGCTATGAATCCGCTCACGTCCGCCCCGTGCCCCGGGACGCAACGGCGGGGTGTGACATGGGCAGTTGGCGGACCGGTCGCCCCATCCTGCTGCACCGTTCCCCGCTCCGCAGTAGTCTGCCTTGATCGTTGGCGCGGGGGTTCGGAAGGCGGTGGCAGGTGAGCGGCGGGCTGGAGTTGCCCCCTGGTGACGAGGGTCACGAGGGCCATGAGGGCGGCTCCGTCGACGCGCCGCCCGGTGCGGTGTCCCTGGCGCGGCCACTGGAGATCGGTGCGGAACTCGACTGGGGCGCCGACGCCTGGAGCGAGGTGCGCACCCGCGCCCGCCGGGCCGGTCGCGCCTATATCTGGCTGAATCTCGTCGAGCAACGGCTCCGCGCCGTGGTCTCCGCGGTGCTGCGTCCCGTCTACGAGCCGGTGCACGGCGACGAGTGGGTGATCGCCGCCGCCGGGCCGGCCGGGCAGGAATGGGTCCAGCGCGCGGTGGCCGTCCGGGAGGTCAGCCGCCGCAAGGGCTACCTCCTCGACCCCGCCGACGACAACATCGTCAGCTTCCTGACCCTCCCGCAGCTGCGCGAGCTGATGGTCCAGCACTGGCCTTGCTTCGCGCCGTACTTCGACGACCGCCGGGACGTGGAGCTGGGCCTCGATGAGCTGGAGGTGGCCCGCAACATCGTCTCCCGCAACCGCGCCCTGTCGGAGACCGTCCTGGCCCAGGCCGAGCGCGCCTCGGCCCGCCTGCTGGATCTGCTGGGCTCCGGGAGCGGGACCCGTACCTCCGGGCGGCTGCCCATCGACGCCGTCGAGGACCTGGTGGGCGACCGCTACGCCGATGTCGTCGGGGTCCACGCCGACCGGGTGCGGCTCCAGCGTCAGCTGCCCGCCGAGGACCTCTTCGGCGGCGCCCGGCGCCTCGACGCGGTGGGCATCGGGCTCAACCTCCTCGTGCAGAACTACTCGGGGCGCCGCCTGGTCCACCTCGCCGAGTCGGGCTGCCGGATCCGGCTGCTCTTCCTCAACCCCGCGAGCAGCGCGGTCCGCCGCCGGGAGCGCGAGATCGGGCTGAAGAAGGGCGAGATGAGCCGGTCCATCGAGATGAACATCCTGCACATGCGGCGGGTACGGGCGCGGCTGCGCGACCCGGGGGCGTTCGAGATCCAGGTCTTCGACGAGACCCCGCGGTTCACCGCCTACCTTGTCGACGGTGACGGGCCCGACGGACTGGCCGTCGTCCAGAGCTATCTGCGCCGCAGCCGTGGCATGGAGTCGCCGGTGCTGGTGCTGCGCGGCGGGGGCAGGGACGTGGTCCGGCAGGGCGGTGGCCGGGAGGGCGAGGCCGGGCTGTTCGAGACGTACCGCGAGGAGTTCGAGAGCGAGTGGGCGGACTCCCGGCCGGTGTCATGACCTGGGACGGGGCCGGGCCGGGAGCGACCGGGGTGCGCGTCGGCCGCTCCCGGCCCCGCTGCCTCACGTCCGTCCGGGGCCCGACGCCCCACTGACCGCTTTGCCCCGCTCTGTTCCTCGCCGCCGGTCGCGTTGTCAGTGGCGCGTGCGAGAGTGGCGGAGCAACGGGGGACGCACCACCGAAGGAGGCCCCGCCATGAGCTGGCATCAGGACTTGTTGGCCGGTTTCGACCTGGAGACCACGGGCACCGACATCGAGCGGGACCGCATCGTGACCGCCGCGCTGATCCGCCTGGACGGCGACGGCACGACCGCGGTCCGGCAGACATGGCTGATCGACCCGGGCGTCCCGGTCCCCGAGGAGGCCGCCGCGATCCACGGCATGTCCACGGCCTACGTCCGCGAGCACGGCGCCCCGCCCGGGACCGCCGTGGAGGAGATCACCGCATCCCTGGCCGCGACCCTGCGCGCCGGGATACCCGTGGTGGTGATGAACGCCCGGTACGACCTCTCCCTGCTGGACCGGGAGTGCCGCCGCCACGGCGTACGGCCGCTGACCGAGCGCCTGGGCCGCGCCCCTTCCCCGGTCATCGACCCGCTGGTGCTGGACCGCCACGTCGACCGCTACCGCAAGGGCAAGCGTGCCCTCCAGGCCCTCTGCGGCCACTACGGTGTGCCGCTCGTCGGCGCCCATGAGGCGGGCGCCGACGCCATCGCGGCCGCCGGTGTCGCCCGGCGGATAGGCGAGCGGTACCCGGACGTCGCCCTGCCGTCCCCGGAGGCGCTGCACACGCTCCAGGAAGGCGCGGCGGCGGAGCAGGCCGCCGACTTCCAGGCGTATCTGCGGCGTTCGGGCAAGCCGGAGGCGTACGTCGAGGGTGCCTGGCCGCTCATCCCGCACCAGGCGTCGCGCGACTGACCCGCCGGCCGCCCCCGCGCTCCGTCAGAACGGATACCACCGCACGGTCGCGTCCTTCTCGCGCAGCGAGGCGATACGCCGGGCGAATTCGGTACGGGCCGCCGGGTTGCCGGGCGCGTGCTGGGAGACCCAGGCGCAGCTCGCGGTCTCCCGGGAGCCGCGCAGCACCGCGCATCCCTCCCACTCCCGTACGTCCCAGCCGTAGCCGGAGACGAAGGTGTCGTACGCCTCGGCGGGCAGTCCGTAGCGATCGCGGCTGAGGGCGAGGACGACGAGGTCGTGCTCGCGCAGATCGGAGGAGAACGTCTCCAGGTCGACCAGGACCGGCCCGTCGGGCCCGACATGGACGTTGCGGAGCAGGGCGTCCCCGTGGATGGGGCCGCGCGGCAGATGCGGCTCCAGCGCCGTCGCGGCGAGGGCGAAGGCGTCCCGGCGGCCGCGCAGGTACTCCGCGTCCCGCGGGGAGACGGCGTCCCCGGCAAGCCGCAGCCACCGCTCGACGCCGCCGAGCAGATCGCGGCGCGGCAGGGTGAACGGCGGCTCCGGCAGGGCGTGCACCAGCCGCAGCAGCGCCGCGAGGTCGCCCGCCGCGGCGGGGCGGACGGACTCCGGCAGCCGCTCCCAGTACGTCACGGGGTGACCGTCGGCGAGCTGCGCCTCCGGCTCGGCGGCGCGTACGGCGGGGACGCCCGCCTCGGCGAGCCAGCGGGCCACGGCCAGTTCCCGTTCGGCGCGTTCCAGGAGTTCGGCGCTGCGGCCGACGCGGATGACCGGCCCGCGCTCGCCGAGCGCGAAGACGGCGTTCTCGCCGAGCGAGAGCAGCCGGGCGTCGGCCGCGGCGTCCGGCCGCCCGGCGGCCGCCAGCGCGGCGCGGGCGCGGGCCTCGGTGAAGGCGCCGGGGCGCGGTTCGTTCATGGTGATTCCTCCTGCCGGGCGTGACGCGCCCAGTTTCGCAGGTACCCGCACCGGGCCCGGCGGGCGGACCGGGTGGGTGGCGTCGGGGGAGAGGCGCGAGGGCCTCGGGGCGCGGGGCCGACGTCGAGGCGGGCGGGGCGCGGTCCGAGGCGGAACGGGGCCGGCGGCGACGCTCGGGGCATGGCGGGCTCCGCGAGGAAGCGGTTCACGAAGCCCGTCCCGTTGCGCCCTTGGGCTCGACCCGGACCTCATGCGAGGGGGACGCCCCCGGCATCCCTCACGGCAGCCCTTGGGGTGGACCGACCCGGGCACTGTCTGGGAAGAGGCGACCGCGCCGCCTTCCGCTCCTCCGGGCGCTTCACCCGGACCGCGCGGGCGAAAGAGGGGTCCGGGTACCGCCGTCCCCGGACAGGACCTTCCGACGGCGCTTCCGTGTCCGCGCGCCCCTCGCCGAACCGCCCCTGGCCTCCCGAGGGCTGACGTAGCGATGCCTGACGCTCACTCCGCCCTCCGGACCATCAGCTCCCGTACCCACGGGCACCCCTGCCTCAACGGGCTGTCGGTAGCGGGCAATCCACCGTCAGTAACCGCAGATTGCCGAAATGTAAACGCCGTTGAGGCTCGAATGTTCAACTACTCGATTCTTTTGCTCCACTTGGGACCGATTTTGACTTTATGCAGGGTTGTTGTTTATCTCACACGACGCGGCTGGCCTTGAATTGAACTCGTCAATCCGACAGGGTTTCGAACCAGCCCGGCCGCAGGACTTCCTGTCGATTCGGGCTGTTGCGCAACGCTTTCCCCCCACACCACGAACGAGGAGAACCCTCGCTATGGCTCACAAGCGTTCCAGCAAGAAGCGGCTCGTCACGGCCATCACCGCCGCCGTAGCCGCCACTGGTATCGCCGCCGTCACCGCGGTCACCGCTGGTGCCGCCCCCGCCGAAGGCAAGATCTACGGTGCCGAGGCGAAGGGCGCCGTCAACGGCAGCTACATCGTCATGCTCAAGAAGTCGGTCGGCAGCGCCTCGGTGTCCGCCACCGCCCACAACGACCTCGCCTCGAAGTACGGCGGCAAGGTCAAGCGGAACTACACCGCCGCCCTCAACGGCTTCTCCGCCACCGGCCTCAGCGCCGACGAGGCCAAGCGCCTCGCCGCCGACCCGGCCGTCGACAAGGTCGTGCAGAACAAGAAGTTCCACATCGACGCCACCCAGGACAACCCGCCGTCGTGGGGCCTGGACCGCATCGACCAGGCGGACACCGAGGGCGACAAGAAGTACACCTACCCCGACGCCGCGGGTGAGGGCGCCACCGCCTACGTCATCGACACCGGCGTGCGCATCTCGCACAAGGACTTCGGCGGCCGTGCCTCCTACGGCTTCGACGCCGTCGACAACGACAACGACGCCAACGACGGCAACGGCCACGGCACCCACGTCGCGGGCACCATCGCCGGTGCCGAGCACGGCGTCGCCAAGAAGGCCAAGATCGTCGCCGTCCGCGTGCTGGACGACCAGGGCTCCGGCACCACCGAGCAGGTCGTCGCCGGTATCGACTGGGTGACCAAGAACCACAAGGGCCCCTCGGTCGCCAACATGTCGCTCGGTGGCGGCGCCGACGAGGCGCTCGACGCGGCCGTCCAGAAGGCGATCGCCTCCGGTGTGACCTTCGCCGTCGCGGCGGGCAACGAGTCCGCCGACGCCTCGCAGAGCTCCCCGGCGCGGGTGAAGGAGGCCCTCACGGTCGCCTCCAGCACCAACAAGGACGAGCAGTCGGACTTCTCCAACTACGGCAGCATCGTCGACATCTACGCCCCCGGCTCCGACATCACCTCGGACTGGAACACCGACGACAACGCCACCAACACCATCTCCGGCACCTCCATGGCCACCCCGCACGTCGTGGGCGCGGCCGCGGTCTACCTCGGCTCCCACCCGGACGCCAAGCCGGACGAGGTCGCCAAGGCCCTCACGGACGGCGCCACGCCGGACAAGATCTCGAACCCGAGCGAGGGCACGCCCAACAAGCTGCTGAAGGTCGTCGAGTAACCGACTTCCCCTCAGTACCGCACGCCGGCCGTCGCGCTCGCCCCCACGGGGCGCGGCGGCCGGCGTCGTCGTGTCGAAGTCCCGCCTGGCGCGGCGAAGCCGTCCACAGGAAGACGGCTCCGGAACCGCGGTCTACGTCCCTTCGCTACCGTCGGTCACACGCCTGAGAGGCAGGGGAGGGCAAAGGCGGGGCAGGCGGCGCCTGCCGTCGACGACTGCGCCCGATTCGTGTCGTATCGGCCCGACGGCCTCTCTTTGGTGGCGAGTTGGAGTCGAGCGCGCGTGTGGGGCGGGCAGGTGGCGACGTTCGCGTGGGGGAGAAGGGGGGAGGGGGCCCGAAGGGGCCGTTCAACTGACATGTGCTGCTGTACAGCCCCAGGCGGCAGCGGCGCGCTCCAACCCGTCGAAGGCCCGTCAGGTGTCGGTCTCAGGACTCGCACCTGCTTCCGAAGCCGAAGGTCCGACGACAGCACCTCGGCAGGCATGCGGCACATTTCCTCCAACAGGCCCCGCAGGGTATTGCGCAGTTGAGGGTGGGGATGATGAGGTCTGCAGGTATCGGCGGTTTCCCTGAACGGAGCGGAGGGATTTGCTCCCATGTCTGCTCTGCCCAGCCCCGCAACGGCTCTGGCGGCTTCGTTCACTTCCCCGGGGAAAGCAGTCCGGCTGGCGGCAGCCGAGAAGGTGCGGTTCTTACCCCCTGCATAGGATGTGTGTAAGAGCGAAGATCGGTAGGGCTCTTCCGAGCGCGCCCTCAGCTCAGCTCCCTTCGCGCTGGGCGACGCGCATTTTCCGGCTCGCTGGGCGAAAAAATTCACCTTCTGGCTCAACTTTTCCTCGGAAGCGGAACCGGATGTGCCGGATCGAACCATGATCAAGGGGGGCGCGTGAGCGACTTTCCACTGTTTCCCTCTCAGCAGCCACCTCACGTCCTGGAAGCAGCGAAAGCCCTTCACCGGGACCTCCTCGTATGGACCTGTAAATTTCCCACGATTGCATACGCCCGCCGAGGTAAGGCTGTCCCGTGGGCGGCCTACTCGATTTCTGTCGCCTTTGATGGTCGAGTTGACGAATCGGCGGTCCATCTGGCGAGGTTCACCATTGCTTCGATTGAACTTGACGATCTGCTTGACGGCGGTCCGGAAATGCGAGACGGGAGTACTGCCGAGGACCTCATTGAGATGTGCTGGGACGCGGTAGCTCGTCCGACTGCAATGACGTACACCATTGCTGAAGAGCGTGTGAGACTCCCCGAGGTCGTTGTGGCGCTGAATGATGTCGCGAGGCAGCTGTACCGGCGGAATCTTCCGGCTGATTACTGGGAGCACTTCCTCACCTTGTTCCGGAGCATGCTTGACGCCGGCAGGCAAGAAAATAGGTGGTGGTCGGAGGGATTCCCGCGGCTGACGCTCAGCCGTTACCTTGACTGCGGTATGCATACGATCAACAGCCCATTGGGCTGGTGGATCACGACGATGTGGGCGGCACGGCAACCCGTCCGGCACGAAGAGATCGACGGTCTCCGGCAAGTCGCCCTGAATTCTGGGTGGTGTGTGCGCGTCGCCAACGATATCAACGGGCTGGAGGATGATCGCCGGGCAGGTCGTCCCAACGCGGTCCTGGTCGCGGCTTCGGAGTGGGGCTGCGATGAAGCTGAGGCTCGGCGGAGGCTCTCCGGCATGGTCAGTCGACGTCTAGCCGAACTGGCACAGACCGCAGGGAGCGAAGGGCATCTCGCCCGAGAAAGCCGTCGTGTTATTGCTCGGGGAACAGCATTTTTGATCGGATGGTATATCGCTCGAAGCGATATTACTCTCGAATCCGTCGACCGAGCCGTTCTCGCGTCCTTTGGTCTGCTTCCTGATCATCGGAGCGCGAGCGTCAAAAATCCCTCATTGTGATGGCAAGAACGGACGTGAAACATGGACACCAATAACCCATCACCATATGTGTGCCTGCGGGATCCGGTTTCTCAGTCCACGGGCGAGACCGTGTACCGGGAAAGCATGGAGCCGGATGTGAACGGCCAAACTCTCACACGGTACGACGCTGAAGGGGGAGGGGCGTTGTTGTGGCCGCCGGAACGGGTCGGCGAGATACAGTGCCGTTACGCCAGTGAGTGGCGGCGTTCACCGATCCTCCAGGTCACGACGGCAAGTGGAAGGCCTGCCTGGCTGGTCACCGGGTATCGGGAAGCCCGGATGGTGTTGTCTGATCAGCGGTTCGGTATGAGTGCTGAACCACTGCACAGAGGCTCGGAAAAAGCAGCACAACGAGTGGGGAGAATTCTGCGGATCGATGGCGCTGAGCACCGCAGGCTCCGCCGAATCATGATGCGGAGCCTGGACGCCCGGACCGATTGTCTGGAGCCATTGATCGAGGCTGTGGTCCGGAAACAGCTCGACCGAATGGCCACCCAGGGCCCGCCCGTGGACCTCGTCGAAGCTTTTGCGCTACCCGTTCCGTTGCTCATCACCTGTGTCCTGTTGGGGCTGCCGTACGAGGATCGGGAAATATTTCACGACCGAGGTGCGGCGCACCTTCTGGCCATCAGGCCGGACCCACAACGAGCCGAAGCGCATGCTCTCACGGTTCTGACCTACCTCGGTGAAATCGTCTCCAGCAAACGCCGTGTGCCGGGCGAGGATCTGCTCAGTCATCTCATTCAGCATGAGAAGCTGAGCGACGAGGAGGTCGTTGAGATCGGGGTGACCTTGCTGCTTGCCGGTTACGAGGCGCCAGCCGGAATGATCGGAAAAGCGGCTCTCGAGCTGATCAGGAATCCGGGCTTGCGTACCGCTGTTACTGGTTCTCCCGAAACGTTCCGCGATGCGGTCGATGAGTTGTTGCGCGGCATCACGATAATTCAATACGGAGTCGATCGGGTGGCGCTCCAAGAAGCGACGCTGGGTGATTATACCATCCGGCGTGGAGATTCCGTCATTGTGATGCTTCCTGCAGCGAACAGAGACCCGGAAGTTTTTCCTGAACCGGATGTCATGGATATCGGCCGCCCGTCGGCCCCGCATATCGCCTTCGGGTATGGCCCTCATGCCTGCATCGGTCAAAGGCTTTCGCGCACCATGATGCAGATCTCTCTTACGCGCCTTTTCGAGAATTTTCCATCTTTGCGTCTTGCTGACGAGGAGGAAGAACCCCTGGAGCGTGATGAAATGGTCATAGGGGGGTATCGGCGCTTGGAAGTGACCTGGTGAGGCCTGACGAAGAGTCGAAGAGGGCGAGGCGGCGGGGGTGAAAGTTTTCCTTCGCATTCACTGCGTCGAGGGTAGCCTTGGTAGTCGCTCGGTCACAACGGTGGAAGTCTGTCTCGGGCGGCGGTCAGGCGAATCGCTGTCCCCGTCTTCCCTCTGGTGTCGGGAATGGAGCAGGTCGGGGTAATCTGTCACTTCCCGGAAAGCTGGAGTCCCTCGACAGTACGGCCGGACCGGTATGTCCATTCATTGTATCGAATAACGTCCTGGAGCCAGGTCAGGACCCTTATGCGGTACACGCCCGCTGCGCGAAAGCCTGGTAGGCCGATGAGGCAGGAAGGGCGCGAATGCCGGCGGAAGGCCCCTGCTATGAAACACATTTCAGGAGTCATCGGTTGCGAAACCGAGCTGGCGCTTTGGGGCGGGAACGGCAGTTCCCGACTCCCCGCACGCTCGCGAGCCGGAATGGTGCAACGTGTCGGGGCCGGTTTCGGCGTGCCGGTTTTCCGGCGTGACACCCCACGGGGCGCACCACGAATTATCCGCACACGGCGGCGTCGAGGGTGGCCCGGACGTCGGCGGGGCCCTGCTCGGTGGGTGCTCCGTCGGCGGTGACGGCCACCGTGATGGAGCGGCCGTCGGCGGTGACACCGGTGCGTGTGCTGTAGCCGGGGATGTCGCCGCCGTGTCCCCAGACCAGGCCGCCGCAGGTCAACCGGGTACTGGTCGCCCCCAGCCCGTACCGGACGCCCGGCCCGAGACCGAAGTCGTCGGGGACCTTCACGGTGGTGCGCATCTGGGCGAGCTGTGCGGGCTTGAGCAGCTTGCCGCCGAACAGGGCGGTGAAGAAGCGGTTCAGATCGCTCGGGGTGGAGATCACCTGCCCGGCGGCCCATGTCCAGGAGGGGTCCAGCCGGGTGATGTTCTCCAGGGTCCCCCCGGGCGTCGCGAAGTACCCCTGCGGGTGGGGTTCGCGGATGCTTTCGTCGCCCACACCGGGGAAGTAGGTGTGGCGCAGCCCCAGCCGGCCGATGACCCGCTTCGTGATCTGCTCGGCGACCGGGCGGCCGGTGACCTTCTCGATGAGCAGACCGGCCAGGACGTAGTTGGTGTTGCTGTACGACCAGCGGGCCCCGGGAGGGAACAGCGCCTTGTGCGCGAGTGCGGCGTCGAGCAGGGCGCGGGGTTCGAGATAGGTGTGGCGGGCGTCGCCGGTGAGATCGCCGATGTGGTCGGCGTAGTCGGGAAGTCCGCTGGTGTGCTGGAGCAGCTGCCGCACCGTGATGCGTCGGCCGTCGATCCCCTCGCCCCGCACCAGGTGGGGCAGATAGTCCTCGATCGGGGCGTCGAGCGCGACCTTGCCCTCGCCGACCAGCTGCAGGACGACCGTGGCGGTGAATGCCTTGGTGTTGCTCCCCGCCCGTACCTGCCCGTCCACCGGGACCTTCGCACCGGTCCTCACGTCCGCGACGCCGGCGGTGAAGTGGTGGACGCGACCGTCACGGCCGAGGACGGAGGCCAGGGCGGCGGGGTACCGGTCCTTGTGCACGAGGCGGCCCAGGCTCTTCTTCATCGCGTCACCGGAGCCAGGGGCTCGCGCGGCGGACGCGGCGGGCGCGCTCCCCGCCACCAGGGCCGCAGCCACCAACGCGGCCGTCGCGCTGCCCGGCCGCCGCCTGGTCGACGAGGCGCGCACACGCGATATCCAATGGGAATGATCGCTCACGGTTACCCCTCCCTGCGCACCTCACCGAGTGCTCGGAACCCTGGAACCGCTCCAGCCTACGGCCGAGTCCGTGCCGAACGACGCTGAACGCCGTCCCATGAAAAGGGGTCCCGGGCGGGTCGGGATGCCGTTCGCCCCGTCAACACGCAAGAGGTAGAAGCAACTTGGTCTCCTGTGCGCTTTCGTCCCTCCGGTGCGCGGGAAGTTCCGGCCGGGGTGCCGGGCCGGAGCCGAAGGACTGCCCGGACCCGCGGAGTTATCCACAGGAGGGTGCCTCCGGAAACGCGATGCGCGTTCTCTCCCTACTCTCGGTGACATGCACGGAGGACTGCCGTTCATCGGCATCAGCACACTCGTCTACGGCCTGATCGGGCTGCTCACGCTCGTGGCCGGAGCACTTCGCACCGCAGGGGGAGTTCGGCATGCACACCATCACCGTCATCGTTCCCGCACACAACGAGGAGGAAGGGCTGCCCGCGACGCTGGAGTCACTGGCACGGCAGACGGTGCCACCTGACCGCGTCCTCGTCGTCGACGACGCCTCCACCGACCGCACCGGCGAGGTGGCCGCCGCTCACGGCGCGACCGTGCTGCGCCCGCCCCGAAACCTCGGCAGCAAGGCCCGCGCGCAGAACCACGCGTTACCGCACTGCACCACCGACCTCGTCCTCGCCGTCGACGCGGACACCGTCCTCGCGCTTGACTACATCGAGACACTGCTGCCGGTCTTCGACGACCCGGCCGTCACCGTCGCCGCCGGCACGGTCCGCACCCGCCACACCCGCACGATCTGGGAGCGCGGCCGTTCCACGGAGTACCTCTTCGGCTTCCACTGGCACAGGCCCATCCAGGCCCGCGCCAACAGCCCCATGGTCTGCTCCGGTTGCTGCTCGGTCTTCCGCCGCGCGGACCTGACGGCCTTCGGCGGCTTCCCCGAGCGCACCATCGTGGAAGACATGGATTACACGTGGAGTCAGCAGATCGCCGGCCGCAAGGCGGTCTACGTCTCCGACGCCGTGGCCCTCGCCGCCGATCCGGAAGACCTCACCTACCTGCGGAAACAGGTCTGGCGCTGGATGGCGGGCTTCTGCCAGAACGTCCGCCTCCACCTCGGCGCCCTGCTCCGGCACAAACCGTTGCTCGCTCTGTGGGTGGCGCTCGCCGTCTTCGAGATCCTGACCGCGCCGCTGTGGTGGGCGACCCCGTTCGCGATGGCGGCGCTCACCGACCGACCGCTGCCCGTCACCTTCGGCTGGTGGGCCGGGACGGACCTGCTCCTGACCACACCGCCCCTCCTCTACGCCGCCCGCCGCCGCAAACTCCGGACCCTGGCCGTCCTGCGCGACCTGCCCTGCGTCTACGCCACCAAGGCCGTCAACCTCGTCTACGCCTGGAAGGCCCTCGTCGTCGAGTTGCTCCTGGTGCCCCTCGGCCTGTCGAAGGGGCTGACGGTCTATGAGAAGGGGCGGGCCGATACGCCCGGAGCGGCCGGGGTGGTGCCGGCGCCGGGGTGAACGGGATGCCGTGACGCCATGTGGCCGCCGCCGGCGCGCCTCCGGCCTGTGCCGGTCAGCGGGATTCAGGGGCTCTTGGCGGAGGCGGGCCGGGTGACACCGCCGAGGTCGGTGAGGAATTCGATGGGGCGGGTCGGCTCGGCGGCCGGGGCGTTCTGAAGGAGGGTGTACAGCGCAGGGTGAGGGCGACTGCGCGCTGCTGAACGCCTCATGATCAGGCATTCCAGCGACTGCATGTCATCCAGGTCGACGGGCCGTCCGGGGCGGCGGGGCGATACCGATCCGCGGGCATCCTCCTGTTCGGTCCGGCACCTGCATGTCCGTTCGGAGCCCTCCCGGGCCGCACCGGTCCTCCCGTGGCAGCCGGTTCCGGGACCCTACAACGGGCCCCGGAACCGGCGGCTACCGGGCGGATTCGCAGTTGTTGACCATCAGACCCTCCGGCCTGGCCAGTTCGTGCATTCTGGCGACCAAGGCAGCGGCCTCGATGTGCCACAGGCCGCGGCCTTCCAGGCGTCCGAGGCCCAACACGCCGAGCATCTCTGGGGTCAGTACGGCACCGTCGGTTTCCACGAGCACGAGATCGGCCCCGGGGGCGAGCTGGTTGCCTTCGGCCAGTTCCGCGGCCCGCCGTAGCAGTGCCGTGATGATCTGCTGGGCCTCGCTGCCGTCCCCGCACACTGCTCCGGTCAGGTGCAGGACGCGGGGCGGCTTCCCGCCGCTGTGGACGTCCGTAGCCGTCTTCAGCACGGAGTCCTCCGGGGCGAGGCTCCTGGTGTCGAGCGCCCCGAGCCGGTAGCGGATCTCGCCGACCGGCGCACCGGACCGCTCCGGTGCATCGGAGGTTACCCACCTCGACACCTGCAGGTGCCCGCGGATCAGACTCTGGTCGGCGACGAGCGGTACCAGGGGTGCGGGGGCGACCGGGGTGGGAGCTGAGGGAGCGGCCGGTGCGTGCTGCGGCATGACACCCAGGTTGGCGATCGGCAGCGGCGCGGGCTGCGCGTGCGTTGGCCGTACAGGCGGCGCTGCCGGCTGCGCCGCCTGGACCGGCTGCCTGGCCGAGACCGTGTTCTCCCCCGAGGGCGTGTGCTCCTTCGAGGCCGTGCGGGCGTGGAGCGTCTTCGGCAGGGGCTCCAGGAACGAGGCCGCGGGCAACGCCGCGGGTATCGTCACCGTCTGCGACGAATCCTCGCCATGCGTGAGCGGCTCCTCGGTGGTCGCATCGTTCCCGGAGACGTCTCCGGTCTCGTCGTCCAGCCAGGGCGCCACCGGATGCGACCGGGAGAGCGCGCTCTCCCCGCCCTCCGTCTCCGTGGCACGCCGCTCGTCCACGGCGGGGACCTGAGAGGCGACGGGAGCCTGCTGCGCCGCCGCGTCCTGCACCGCCGTGTCAGGCGCCTTCACCGGTTCGGTGGACGGCCGCACCGGGATGCCTACCGTCACCGGTGTCATCCCCTGGACCGAGCCGAGGAGCGTCTCGCCACGGTAGTAGTGGAACGTCACCCGCAGATGGCCGGTGCGGATCTCGTGCGGCCGGGGCGTCTTGGTACCGCTGATCACCCGGCCGTTCTCGATCAGGATGCCGCCGTCACGGGACTGGCGGCCACCGCCCAGGGAGACGGTGCCCCGCACCTTGACCGCGCCGGCGTTGCCCTCGGCGCCGAACTGCGCGCGGCCGGAGCCCTGCGTGGTGTCGTGCTGGGCGACGCCGTAGCGGTGCCCGGCGTCGCTGCGCTCCGCCGCCTCGGCCGCCTCGTCGACCCGGGCCAGCTCCAGTTCCTCCGGAAGGTCGATGGTGGCCGTGATCCGCAGTTGTTCGCCGTGCTCCTTCCACAGGTCGAAGCCGAGCGAGGTGCTGGGCGGCAGGTAGCTGATCTCCGGGCCCGACTCCGACTCGGGAACCGACTCCGGCACCGACGCCATGTGCACCAGCCACGCCTGGAGCTTCGCGTGCTGGAAGGCGTTCTCCGCCTGCTGCTTCCAGGTCCGGCGGCTGCTTCGCGGCGCGGTGTTCCACCGTGCCGGGCCGAAGTGCTCGATGGCGCCCGCCGACAGCATCTGGTGCACTCCGCCGATGGAGTCGAGGCTGCGGATCACCCAGTCGCCGGTGGGCCGCAGCTTCGCGGGCCGCGGGTCGGTGACCGGTGGCACGTCCTCCACCAGTACGGCGAAGCCGACGGAGACCGAGCCGAGGGAACGGCCGGCGCCCTTCCGCGTCAGCGACGCCTGGAGGGACGTCAGCAGCGAGCGCCACTCCTCGGCGGACTTCAGCTGCCGGTCCCGCAGGGATTCACGCCACGCCGCCAGGACGCCCGCGATGCCGCCGGTCCGCGTGGCGGTACCGGTGTCCGACGCCGTCCGCCGGGCCAGCCGTTCGCGCTTCCGGTGGAGGCTGCCGAGGGCCTCCTGCGCACTGCGGGCCCCCGTGCGGTACAGCGAGCGGAGCGCCGCGTGGTGGACGCCGTTGTCCGTCGCCTGCAGGTCGAAGTGGAGCAGGACACGGCCGTTGTGGAGCGCCGAGACGACCTTGCTCTTGGTGGTCTTGGAGGTCTTGGCGGTGGTCCCGGCGATCGAGACGGTGTCATGGCCGGTGTCGGTGGCGATGCTGGCGCCGCCCACCAGGCTCACGCCGGGCGCGACCTGACCGCTTCCGGTGACCTCCAGGCTGTGGCCGGTGGCCGTACCGCCGGCCAGCGCGGACACGCCGTCCGTACCGCCCTCGCCGTGGACCTGCTCGGCGCCCACGGTGAACTCGGTGACGCCGGCCTGCCGGCTGCCCGTCAGCTTCTCCACGGAGGCGGTGACGCGGACGACACCGCCGCGCACCTCGATGTCCAGCGGCTGATCCGCCGACATGGTGCGCAGGTTCTGCGCGATCCGGTCGGTGGGCAGCGCAGCCGCCAGGTCCGCCTTGGCCTGCTTCCAGCGCCGCGACGAGCCGAAGACCCGGCGGCCCCGGTCGTCCAACGCGCCGAGCAGCGTGTACATGTCCGCCGTGTGCTCCAGCGTCACGTGCTGGACGATGTCGCTGTCGCCGAGGCGACGCGTACGGAGGATCCGCTCGGGCGCCTCGCTGCGGGCGGTCGGCTGCCCCTGGGTGCCGGTGTCGCGGGACGGGAAGGCGATGACCGCCGCGACACCGGCTTCCGCCGTCAGCGTCGTCCGCACCATCCGGGTGGGGGACGTCGCCGGGCCGTTCGCCAGGAGGTCCGCCCGCATCTGGTCCGGGGTGAGCGACCGGGGCCGGGTCACCGTGACGTCGAAGAGGAACGAGATCTCCGCGTCGAACAGGTCGTAGGGCTCGGTGGTCTTGCCCTTGGCGACCGAGGTGCCGCCCGTGTCCACGGCGAAACCGGTGGTGGTGTCGGAGGTACGGGTGTGGGTGTAGCGCGCCTTCGCCGCGGTCGGGATCTTGCCGGTCACCTCACCGATGAGCTGGGCACGTTCGCGCTGGTCCCGCATCGAACCGGTGGTTCCGGTCCGCTCCGTGCCGGTCTCCGACTCGAAGGCGGACACGGTCCGGCGGTGACGCATGCCGTGGACCTTCAGGCTGCGCAGCGACACCTCGGCGGTGATGCCACCGGCCTGCACGGTGAGCGTCCCCAGCGCGTCCGGCTGCTGGCTGAGCTGGGGGATACGGGGCCGCAGCGCCCGCAGGTCGAGGAAGACCGCCAGCTGCGAGGCGGCCTCGGGCCAGTGCGGTCCGAAGGTCTCCGCGAGCTCCTCGCGGAGCGCCGTCAGCGGCCACCGGCCGCCCGGCAGGCTCAGCACATGGTCGGTCAGGGCGAGATGGCCCTGCTCGGAGACCCGGCGCGGCGGCTGCTTCGCCGTGCTGGACGTCGTGGTGGACGACATGCTCTTCGGGGCGGTGCCGGGTGTCCGGCGCCGGGCCGCGGCGAGTTCCCGGCCGCGCGTGAAGACAGCTGTGCCGTTCGTGCTCTCGGTGCACAGCGACTTCGGGATCGCCACGAAGAACGGCAGGACGGCGGTCTGTTCCGCCGCCGGCGCCGGGATCGGCCGGCCGTTCTCGTCGGTGACGTCGAAACCGATGGTCGCCTCTCCGGCGAACACCACCATCGGCTCCGGGTACTTGGCGTTGGTCAGGCTCTTGGCCTGCTCCGCGGCGCGGCTGCCGGTACGGGTACGGGCGCTTTGGCCGACGCCACCGGTCGGCTGGAGGTAGCCGTCCTCCGGGAAGGTGATGTCGGCGCCGCCGAGCGCCTGCCAGCCGCCCTCGCGCCAGACCAGGTTGCGCAGCGCGTTACCGCTGCCGGTCTCGCTGAGGACGTTGAGCTGGGCGCTGTCGATCGTCCTCAGGTAGCGCAGCGACCGGAGGGAGGCGTGCGCGGAGATCGTGGTGAGTTCCTTGCCGATGGCGCTGCCCAGCGGCGCGCTGGCCAGCCGGTCGCCGCGGGTCAGGCCGCAGAGCCCCGCCGCGAAGTGTTCACGGCGGAAGCTGCTGCGGTAGTGCGCGCCGAGGCGCGCCCACTCCTCCTTGGTGAAGACCGATGCGCCGATGGCGTCGATCCGCTGCCGGATCCCGGTCGGCTGCGTACCGGAGGACGGGCCGGTCCCGGCGTGCTCCGGGCAGAGCGTGAAGCCGCCGTCGGGGAACACGTCGAAGACGACGGACGAGTCCGGCAGGCCGCCGTGGCCCGGCTTCAGGCCCCACACCGTCAGCGGCGGCCGGTAGAGGGTCTCCTGTGCGGAGAACTCCCTCGGTGCCAGGTGCCGCTGCTGCCGTTCGGGGACGGCCGGGATCTGCCCGCTCGCCGCGCCCTCGGTCAGCTTCCGCACCTCAGGCGCGGTGAAGACCGTGGGGCCGTCGGCCTGTTCGGTCTCCGCCGTCTCGGACAGGGAGCGGAATCCGACGGTGGTCAGGGCGGTGGACAGCGTGTCGCGGCCGCTCTCCGGCCGGACGAACTCGATACGGACGAGCGCCACACCGTCGAAGACCGAACCGGGCGCCTTGTTCTTGACGGCCGTACCGGTGCGGGCGGACAGCGTCCCGATGGTCACGCCGTCGCTGCCGGACTGCTCCCGGCGCTGGGCGGAGCCCTTGAGCGGCAGGTCACCGATCGGCGCGGCCTGGCCGCCGCCGGTGTACGAGGTGCTGAAACCGGCCGATGTCACCTGGTTGACCGTGCGGGTCACGTCGGTGCCGACGTTGAACTCGCTCTCCTTGGTGTCGTGCACGTGCCGCATCGACGCGACCTTGGTGGAGAGCATCACCGAGCCCAGTTCGTCCGGCAGGACGATCTCCAGCGGCTCCCCGTTCATCGTCGCGGTGAACCGCTCGTGCAGCAGCCCGAAATCGATCCGCACAAGCAGCTGGTGGCGTACCGCCGGCCAGTTGGTGCCGTACACCTCGCGGCCGATGTCGTCGACCGACCGGCCGCCGGCGACCCGCTGGGTGAGCAGGTCGTCGAGGCCCCGGAGCCGGTTGCCGTCGAGGTCGCAGGCGTGGACGTCCAGGACGATGTCGGTGGAGCCGATGGCGAGGAGTTCTTGCACACGGGCCGGGGGCAGACGGTGCAGGAGCGGGCCCTGGGTGGCGTCGGCCGAGTCCCACGCGGGGATCAGCAGCTGTGCGGGGAGCGACACCGTGAGCAGGTGCGGACCGGCGGACGTGACGTCGGGCCGCGGGTCCTGGACGGCCAGTGCGGTGGAGCCGTTGCCGGTGGTGGCGTGCACGTGGGAGAAGTCGAGCGTGATGTCGGCGACGGCCTCGACGCGCATCGCCGGGGACGACGTCTTGGCGCGCGCGATCATGCGGTCCAGCTGCTCGGTGCCGCCGCCGGACGACATCTGGTGCCGGGCGGTCACCGACAGGTCGGTCCGCCCCTTGGGGAGCGTCACGCGCAGCGCGGCGCCGTACGTGAGGTCGCGGGCCTCGTCCGCCATGTGGCCGGTGCCCGAGGAGGACTCCGCGCCGTTCTCGAACTCGACCTTGGGCAGCACCTCGGTCGTCACCGCGTCGCGCAGGACCGCGCCGACCTCGACCTCACCGGACCAGCCCGGCACGTCGAGCGGTACCCAGCGCTTGCCGCCGCGGCTCAGGCCCGACAGCCACGGCTTGAACTCCTGAGTGCCCAGGTGGTCGAGGAACTGCCGGCGCGCCTCCTCAGCGGTCTTACTGCCCAGCGTCCGGATCAGCGCCGGCATCAACTGGTCGACGAGCGCCTCCTCGTGCTTCCCGAGGGTGTGCACATGGTCGCTCGCGGCGAGCTGTCCTGCGGCGAGCCGGGCCGGCGGCGCCGGCAGCTGCGGCGCCGTCACCGTCCGCACCGAAGTGGCCTTCGGGGCGCGGGACTCCTCCGCCACGTCCCGCTCCACGGGCGCGGACCTGGACGTGGAGGACGTGGAGGCGGTGGCGGATGCCGCCGGCACGGTGCGTTCCGTGGTGAGCGACCGGTTTTCGGGGACCGGCGCGTTCCGGGTGACCGCTGTGTTGTCGGTGACCGTCGGCTCGACGGTCACCGGCAGGTCCGTGGTGACCGCCGTGGCAACGGCGGCGGGAGCGGTGGAGAGATAGTGCTCCTGCTTGTTGCCGGTCAGGACTCGTACCAGGTGGACCGGGTGCCCGTGGTCGGTGAGCGCCTGCCAGGTGGCGCTGTCCTGGTTCAGCACCGACAGCTGGACCTGCGGATACACCCGGGAGAACAGCAGCGGTACGAGATCGCCGCCGATGCCCGTGTAGTGGCCGGGCGTCTCGACGTCCGTGACGATCTGCCGGGTGATCCCGGTGGTGTCCAGCACGGTGCGCCACGCGGCGATGTCGAGGGTCTCGTCCAGCAGCCGTCCCGCCAGCTCCGGCCGGTCCGCGACGTGGCTCCGGATGCGCTGGACGTCGGCCTCGTGGGCGCGGTACTGCGGCGAGCCCCCGCCGGCCCGGTACGCCTCGGCCAGCGGCGGGAGGACCTGGTACCAGAACGCCGGCTCCTCGCGGCCGAGCTGGGTGTGCAGCTCGGGCAGCAGGGAGGCGCGCAGTGCCCGGATGTCGCCGGGCTGCTCGATGCCGAGCCGCCGCGGGTCCTGCCCCTGGGCGTCGAGCGTGCGGAGCACCGCGTTGAAGAAGCAGTCACCGTCGGTGGTGACGGCCCCGGGCTCCAGCTCGGAGCGCTCCAGGGCGAGCGTCTGCCGCCCGTCCACCCCGAGCGCGGCCCACGCGGGGTGGACGGCCTGCTGTTCCTTCTTCCACTCCGCCGCCACGGAGCCGGTCTTCGGCGGGGTGGTGTCCGGCGAGGTGGTCTTCCCCGTCTCGTTCGCCGCCGGCACCGGGACCGCCATGACCCGTGCGAGGCTGTCGGCCGGCAGGAACCAGAAGAGGGAGTACTCGGCGGCCGGGGCGCGGTTCAGCTCCGGGAGGATGTAACGGTCGGTGAACTCGGCGGTGGTCAGCTCGTCACCGAGGGCCGTGACGGTGCCGCCGGGGCCCGCCGTGACCTGCCAGAGCATCCCGTTCTCCGGCACCTCGGCCTCCTGGGCGCGCCGCAGTTCGCGCAGGAGCGGATCGTGCCGGTCACGCGCGGGGCGCGGCGGCACGTACCAGCCGGAGGGGGTGCGGACCGGTCGCAGCTCGGCGCGGCCGAGTCCGAGCAGTGCCCCTTCCGGGGACAGGCTCACGGACAGCAGGTTGCGGACGAGGAACGTGGTGTCGAAGACGTCGCTGCTCCAGCTGACGCCGCTGCGGACGTTCCGGGTACGGAGGGCGATCCGGACGTGCGCGTCCGTCGGGCCGTACGCGTTCCAGAAGGTGTCCGCCGTCGTGCCGCCGCTGCCGGACGCCACGGAGGTGACCGCACCGGTGCCGTGCGCGTCGCGTTCGGCGGTGCTCGGCCGGGCGGCCAGGAAGGGGCCGGGCCGGACTGGGACGATCGAGACGTGCACCGCTCCCCGGGTTTCCTCGGCGACCCGGTCCACCGTCGTGGGGTCGGCCGGAAGCTCGTGGAGGGTTTCGGTCAGGCCGTGCCGGTCGAGGTGCCGGGCGAGGACGTCCGGGGTGATCAGCTCGCGCAGCGTGTCCTGCGTGAGCCCGGCGGGGCCGTTGCCCGGACCGCCGGAGGCCGCCAGCTCGTCCCGCAACGCCTGGAACAGCGTGCTGACGGCCTCCGGGGCGAGCTGGACCAGCGCCGCCTTCCGGGCGAGCTCGTCGGCGTCGATGCCGTAGCCGGTCCGGGTAGCGGACTGCTGCCGCTCGGGCGCCGGGGTGCGGACGTCCTCGGCCTTCCCGGCCGCGTCGGGCCCGCGCCGGGACGCCTCGTGTTGGACGATCTCGAACTCGATGTACTCCTCGTAGACGTCGTCCTCGGTCTCGTCCTCCAGGACCTCCTCGACGGACGCCGGTGCCTGGGTGGTGAGATGCAGATAGCCGTCCGGGCCGGTCTCCCCCCACGTCAGGTCGTGGCCCTTGGCGGCCGGGTCGGCGTGGACGTACTTCTTGACGAACTGCTTGCGCGTCAGCTGGTCGCCGTATGCGAGGACGTCGTCGCCGGGGGCGGTCTGGACGCGCCAGATGAGGGCGCCCTTCTGCTCCGGGATCCGCTGGGCGTCGGCCAGGTCGTTGAGGAGGGTGTCGTGCGGGCCCGTCGCCGTGCGCGGCGGCACGAAGCGGCCCGACGGCGTGTGGATGGCGGTGGCCGGAGCTCCGCCGAGGCCCAGGAGGGCGGCCTCCGGCGAGTACCGGACGGCCAGCAGGTCCTGGACGCGGAACACCAGGTCCAGCGAGGTGCCGCCGTAGCGGGCACTGCCGCGTTCGTTGACGCCCTCGACCTCTACCTTGACGTACGCCTTGGCGAAGTCGAGGGAGTGCCACAGCGTGGTCTGCGCGGCACCGTCGACGCGGTGCATCGCCCAGCCGGAGGCACCGGTGGACTGTCCGGTGGACCGGTCGTACGACAGGCCGCCGTTCACCGATCCGACGGGTGCCTGCCCGCCCCAGCCGAGGGAGAGGCCCTGCCCGGCGCCCTTGCTCAGCGTCATGCCGTTGTTCTGGGAGCCGTAGTCGCTGCGCTCGGACGTGCCGGGGCGCCAGCCCAGCGAGCGGCCCGTCGTGGCGGGGACGACGGCGATGCGGAGCACCCCGGCGGTGTCGGTGAGGGGGCCGCCGAGGCTGCGCAGCGCCGGGCCGACGGCCGCCGTGGTGGTGCCGAGGCCGTGGAGCAGCACATGGCGGGTCAGGACGTGCGGGTCGAAGTAGCGGTGCAGGCCGTCCTGTGAGAACTGGCCGTCGCGCACCAGGTCGCCCGGCTCCGCACCGTACTGCTTCAGCGCCGCGACGACCTGATCGAACAGCTCGCGTACCGCGGTCGGGTTGAAGACCACGGTCACGGCCTTGCTCGCCAGGTCGTGCGCCGCGATCCGGTACGTCTTGGCGGCACTGGTGAGCTTGGGGAGCGCGTGGGGCACGGACAGCCGCTTCACGTGCGGCGTCGCCGGCCGTGGCGCGGGCCGCCGGCCCTTCAGCTCGGACAGCGGGACGACGATCTCCTCGCGCAACGCGACCGTGCGGCTGGGCACGGAGCCCGGGCTCATGGCCTGGAAGAGGCGGGCGGTCTGCCGCGCCAGGTCGAGGCTGACGGTGTTGACGCCCCGCGACGGCACCACGGACCGGCGGAGGCTGATCTTCAGCTCCCCGTCCAGCTCGAAGGTGGCCAGGGTGTCGGAGAGGGTGTACCCGTCGTGGCGGCGGGCCTGAACGGCCTCGCTGAGGCTCTGCGAGGCGTTCACCGACCGGCTGTACCCCGCCGATCCGCCCGAGAACATCGCGGAGAACGCGTGGCCCGTCGCCGTGGAGCGGCTGACCCCGAATTCCTTACGGGTGTTCCACTGCGTGTAGCGGCTGATGAGGCCGGGCGCGGTCTTCCCGGTGAAGCGCGCGGTCGTGCCGCGGTTGAGGCGGAACACCAGCTGGAGGTGGGTGGAGTGGCCGGGGCCGTCCACCGTGGTGTGCAGGACCACACCGGGGCCGGCCAGCGCGTCGGCCATCGCGTGCAGGGTGCGTGCCGTGAGGACGGTGTCCAGGGTTCCGGGCAGGGCGGTGCCCGGGACCTTCGGCGTCCACTGGGCGTCGAGGGCGCCCTTGGCGTGGGTGCCGAGAAGGTCACCGACCTTCTCCATGACGCTCCGGGTGAGCGTCACCGGGTTCACCAGGTCGTGCCCGGACACCGTGACCGCTCCCGCGTCCGTGGTCTGCGGTGTGCCGGCGGCCGGCAGGAAGCGTTCGGTGACCGACGCGTACGGCAGGGTCGTGGTCTCCAGCGTGGCGGGGACCTGCGCCGCGTCGGTGGCCGCGGGCCACTGCGGGGTGAGGAACGAGACGCCCTGCGGGACGGACACCTTCTCCGTGCGTTCGATCGGCGACCAGTTGCCCAGCTGGTTGACGTTCGTGGCCTGGACCGTCAGGTACCAGACGACCTTGCCGGTGCGGGGCCGGTGCGGGAGCGCTCCGTACATGATGAAGCTGCCCGGTGCGACGCTGGTGATCTCGGCGACGCTGCGGCCCTTGCCCGGTGACGACGACCTCTCGTACCCGGCGCCGCCCGTCAGTTCGCCGGAGCCGCCGCTGAAGGTGGCGGAGTGGGCGTGGTTGAGGTGGTGGGTGGTGACGCTGTCGGTGCCGGAGAAGCCCGCCGAGTACTCGACGAGGTCCATCGTGGACAGAGCGATCGGCTCCCCGGAGTCCACCACCTCGCTGATCTCCGCGCGGACCGTCAGCCGGACCCTGCGGTGGGTGAGGAGGCCGTCCAGGGCCACCTGGAGGGCGGTCGAACCGGCGCCGGTGTGCAGCGCCGCCACCAGCTGGTCGTGGCTGAGCCCCGTTTCGAGGTGGGCCTGTGCCTGGTGGGCCGGGACGCCGTACTCCGTCAGCAGGGTGAGGGCGCGCCGGCGGATCTCGGCCGCGCCCGACACGCCGAGCAGCCGGTCATGCTGGGTCAGGGCGACCTGGCCGTTCGGCTCGGGGGCCTGCCGCTGCGGCTCCTGTCGCGTGGTCCGCTCGGGGGCCGGGACCAGCCAGCGGGCCTCGGCGTCGACCGTCCGCGGCGGGGCGGCGACCTCGGTGGCCTTAGCGGTGCGCGGGGTGAACGGCAGGGTGCGCAAGGGCCGGTTGAGCGGGCCGGGCGCCGGTACCCGCCGCGCCGTGACGGACGTGTGCAACTGGACCCGGTAGGTCAACTGGTGCGCCGGTCCCGCGTAGCTGACGCCGGACAGCAGGTAGGCGTAGGAGTTGAGGCCGTTCTTGGCGGTGTGGCTGCGGGAGAACAGCTTCAGGTCGCTTCCGTGACCGGCGTGCTCACCCCAGCCCGTCGCCACGCCCGTGGACAGGGACGCCGAGGAGCCGTGCGACTCGGTGTGGGCGACATCCCGCATGGCGCTCGGCCACAGGTCGACCCCGGCCTTCTCCAGGTACACGGCGGACGTCGGCTCGATGCCCCTGCCCTCCTCTACGGGCACCCGCTCGGCGCGCACCCGGAAGTGGACCGTCTCCGTCCCGCCGTCGGCCAGCGGCCGGACGAAGGTCCGGTGCAGGCCCTGTTCGCCGGCGGGCACGGACGCGTTCCGGTCGCCGAACAGCTCCGGGAAGCGGGTGTCCAGCGACTGCGTGTGGAAGTGCGTGTCGAGGAACATGTCGAGGGACGCCAGCTCCGCCGCCGTCCACTCCGGTGTGCCGATGGACCGCCGGGTGAACAGGAACTGCTCCCGCAACTGCTCGCGGGCGTCGGTGCCGCTCCCGCGCACCTCCATGCCGGACAGCCCGACGGGCCCGAACATCCCCGTGCTGCCGGTCGGCTCACTCAGTTCGGCCGGGGGCGCCGCCTCCGGGGCGCCGGTCTGCGTCGGGTACGTGAGCGGCAGCTGCTTGCCGGGCAGGGGACCGTGGCTCTCCGCGGCGACGATGCGGTGCATCGCCTCCTGGAAGGCACCGGCCAGCTCTTCGGGTACCCGTACGACGGCCGAGACGTTCGCGGTGTGCTCCCGGCCGAAGGTCTCGCCGAGGATCCGCGCGGCGGCCTCCAGACGGACGGTCAGTAGGAACGGCACGCTCCGGCCGTTGAAGCGGGTGTAGTGCCAGTGGCCGCCGCCGGTGTCACCCGCGGAGCTGAACGACGTGGACGTACCGACGTCGAACTTCACCGGGAACTGGAACGACGGCAGAGCGGTGCCGAGGGCGGTGGTCACCCCCGCGTTGAGGGAGAAGCCGCCGCCGGTGGAGGCGGAGGCGCCCTGGAGCTCCAGCCCGCGGAGGTTGAGCACGGCGGGCAGGTCGCTGGCGTCGGCCAGCCGCTCGACCCCGGTGATCTGGCCCGACAGGCCGACGCGGAGCGTGCGGCCGCCGCTCAGCGGCACCGGCGGCAGGGTCATCCCGCCGTCCAGGATCCGGCTGAAGTTGTTGAGCACGCCCAGCTCACCGAGGCGGTGGTGCACGAACTCGTGGAGCGCGCTGCCGGTCCGGCCATCGGCCAGGTGGTCGCCGAGCAGCTGGTCACGGAGCGGGCCGAGGCCGCCGACCTGCTGCGCGACGGCGCAGAACCGCAGGGCCTCCCGCGTGAACCGGCTGCGCAGCGCGTTGCCCGCGGTGGTGGGCAACGCGGCCCGCCACGGGGCGCGGGTCGAGGTCGTGGCGAGATCCACCAGCTCCGTGGGGAACGCGACCAGCAGGTCCCCGGCCGCCCGCCGCGTACGGTGCTCCGCGGCCACACCCGGCCCCGCCGTGGTGACCTCCAGCTGGACGTCGGCGAAGGAGAAGTGCTTCAGCTCACCGCTGTACCCCAAAGAGGGGTTGGTGTACGCGTAGGTGCTGCGGCTCTGGTCGTACGAGCGGGACGACGACAGGCCGATACCGGCCTTGGGGGTGACGGTGGTGGTGCCGGGGGTCAGCGCCACCTTGAAACCGGCGCTGAGGCCACGGGAGGCGCCGGTGCTCTCCGCGCTGCTCGTGGCACGGACGGACGAGGACTCCTGCAGGCCGAGGCTCTTCTCACCGTACGGCCGGTACGGCGACTCGGTGAGGAGGGTGGCCCGGTCGCGCTGGATGTCGGTCAGCTTGACGTGGACGGTGTAGGTGCCGCGGCCGAAGCCGCCGGGCACGGTGAGCGTCAGGCCGCCGTCGACCAGGCGGCGCGCGAAATTGTTGTGGCCCAACCGGTCCATTTGCGCGCCGAGTTGGGCGCGTACCGAGGACTCCAGGCGGGCGCGGGCGCCCTCGCCGGGGAGCTTCGCGGGCAGCAGGGAGGCGACGAGGTCACCGAGGCCGCGGTCCTGCCGGGCGCCGGGCAGCACGGCGCCGTCGAAGCGGAGCCCGCCGAACGCGACCACGAAGCCGAACACGCCGAGCGGGAACTGCGGCGCCTGCCCGGGAAGGTGCACGGCACCGAAGCCGACCGGCGGAACGGCCTTCGCGACCTGTGTTTCCTCCGGCAGACCGAGCGAGGCGCGGAGCGCGGCGAGGTCGGGCAGCAGCTCGGGGAAGGCGTCCGCGCCCTCGCCGAGGTCGCTCAGCTCCCGCGACGGGGTGAGCAACCTGCCGTCGGCGTCCACGTCGATGGAGGCGATGGTCTCCGGCTCGTCGGGGAAGAGCGACTCCGGCTCCGTGTGCCACTCGTTACGGCCGGACTCGGACCACAGGACCCGGCCGTCGAGGTTGACGGCGTGCAGCGAGGGCCGCGCGGTGTGGAAGAGCACGCGGGACGCCGCGCCGGGGCCCGCCTCCGCGAGCTGCGTGGTGATCTCGCGGATCGCCGAGCGGGGGATGTCACTGCGGACCACGGCGGCCAGGGCGCGCCGCAGCGCGTTCCACTCCTCCAGGAGATCGGCGGCGCTCGGCACGCCGGACACGGCCTGGCTGACCTGGACGGATCCGCCGGACGAGGACTGGGGCAGGGGTGCGCTGACGGTGAGGGGGAGGGTGTGGGGGGCGACTGCCTTGCGGAGGTCCTCCACCGTGAGGCGCCGCCATAGCCACTTGGCGTCCTTCGCGGCCGTGATGAGCAGCCTGCGGCTTGCATTGGTGACCGGCGTCTCGTTGCCGAGAACCTGCCGGATGAGCCCGTCGAGCGTCGACGGCTTCACCCGGCCCGGACCGCTCAGACCTTCCCGCTCGGACAGATCGGCCAGTCGGCGCAGGGCCAGGAGGGCGGAGTGATCCCATTCGTTACCGAACTCCGACCGCGGGAAGAGCGCGTCGTACGTCGCCGCGATGTCACCGGCCCGCAGAAATTCGGGCAGTTTCAGCGCCTGATCCGGTGTCTTGCGCGTCAGTATGCCGAGGGCGCTCGCGCCGCGCGGGCGAAGCTTGTACGCCAGCTTGGCCTGTTGCTCGGGGGAGAGCGCCTTGCGCTCCTTGCCTGTCCGGGTCTCCTCCGCGGCGCTGTTGTCACTTTCCTCGGTGACCCAGCCGAGCGGGAGCCACTGCTCCCGCAGCACGGCATTGATGGGCTCGACCGTTTCACCGGCTGCCAGTGGGAACCGCGACGCGTACTTCTGGGCCACCTCGATGAGGTAGGACGGACCGGTCATGTCGGAGCTGGCGTTGATGAAGTTCTGATACCTGATCAGGCGTGTGAGGTCCGCCATTCCCCAGCTGTGGCTGTCTTCGAGCGACTCCGGGATGGTGTCCTCGATGACGGGCAGTTCGGCCAGCACCGCGGTCAGGAAGGCTGAGCCGGGCGGTGTGATGATGAGGTTGTTGTTGTGGTCCCCCCGGGCGTACCGGTAGCGCGCGGCGCTCTCCAGCTGCTGGTCATAGCTGGTCCCGGCGCTGATGTTCTCTTTCCCGAGGCGTTCGAGGATGCGTTGAAGGGTGGCGTTGTCGCGGAGCAATGGCGCCAGCATGGGGAGGTTGGGGCCGTCCACGGCGAGTTGGAGCTCGTCCGTGGGCAGCGTGAACCGGCCCGGCGCGAGGTCGACATCGAGGTATACGCCGCCGTGTGCCCACAGCACGCCGTACCGGACGACGTCGCTGGCGGAGGCGTAGGCGTCGCGGGAGAGCGCGAAGGCGACGAGGGTGCGGACCTTGTCGCGGTCGCTCTCGGGGAGCCGGTCGTAGAAATTGGTGTCGTCGATGCTCTGGACGGTGAGGGGGGCGGGGGCGAGTGCGCGGGTGAGCAGCGGGGTGTTGGCCGCCCGGGCGCTCGCGTCGAGCCAGAGGTTCACCTGCCAGCCGCGGTCGCGGCCGTGTTCCACCCAGGAGCGCACGTTGTTCAAGGCGGTGTCCGTCATCCGGCCGCCGAGCCACATGAAGTGCAGTACTTGCGGGACAGGGACGAGTGTGCCGTCGGTGCCGCCGACGGTCAGGTTCTTCGGCGGACGCTTGAAGACGAGCCGTTTCAGGGTGCCCCAGGTTTCTTGCCTGGCGCGGGAATCGAATTCGCGCTGGAGCTCGGCCTGGCTGAACGGTTCGGGGGGCTGAACCCCCGTCGACTCAGGCTCGTTCCGCGGCAGCTCCTGACCGGACTGCCTCACCGGACGCGGCACGTCGATCCCGCTCGGCGGGACGGTGACTCCGGCCGGGAGCTGTCCGGCGGTGCTGGAGGCCGCGGACGTGGCGGTGGCGACCGCCTTCTGCGGGAAGAACTTCCGCCACTCGCCGCGTCTGCCCTGCTCGTCGCGGTAGAGGAGGAAGCTGAATTCCTTCACGTCCGGGGTGGCGGCCAGCTTGGTGGTGGGCGCCACGACGTTCATGCCGGTGACGTCCGCAAGCTGCTGCGCGATCGAGTTCCCGTCCGCGTCCACGGCGCCTGCCTCACAGGCGCCGAGGATGATCCATGCCTTGTCGCCGGCACGTTCCTTGAGGTCGATGACGCTGCCGCGCCGCCGGAGCGTGTGGGCGAATTCCGTTCCCGACATCCGGACGGGCCTGCCGTTCACCGGAACGGTCAGCCATCCCTTCTCACCGTGCAGCAAGGCCAGGTAGAGCTCGTCCCCGGCGCCCCACGGCACGGTGTCGAGGTCGGCGGCGGACACCGTGTGCCGTACGGTCATGCCGCCCCGCCCGTCGGGGACGCTCTCCTGGGCGTTCGGGTCGTAGTGCGCGAAGTGCGGCTTCGTGAGGTCGAGGTCGGTGTGGGCGAGCAGCCGCTCGCGGGTGTCGGTCTCGGTGTGGAAGGACCGGCCGGCGGGCTTGAGGGAACCGGGCGCCACGATGAGCAGGTTGTCGATGTCGGCGGCCTTGACGGTCTCCCCGGCCGACGTCGTCAGCTCCAGGTCCTCGTAACCGGCGTTCTCCTGCTGGAGTTCCAGCTCCCGAAGCTCCGCCTGGGCGCAAAACCATTCCTGTACGCGCGGGTGGAGGCGTTCCCGCGGCGGGTTGACCGTCCGCGGGTCGTGGTAGGCGGCGTACGCCTCGGCGAACCATTCGCCGGGCGCGGAGAACTGGTAGTTGGAGACGGCGTGGGAGCGGGCCTCGACGGCGTAGCTGACCCACTGGCCGCTGTCCTTGTCGACTTGGTAGATGCGCCCATCGTGCTCCAGCGCGCTCGCGCCGCCGTCGTCGAACATCCACGGCTGCGCCATGGCGGCCCGAAGCCGGGTCACCATCGCCGTCAGCCGCTCCAGTAGCGTCTCGTCGCCGCCGGCGAGCTGCGCGGGGATCCGCTTGATCAGCTCCGGTTCCGGTCCCCTGTGCTGCGCGGAGCACTTGATGCGTAGCGCCACCTTCGTGATCAACGTCTCGAACGCCTCGGCTTCCGGGCTGCCCAGCGCATGGCCGGCGCCGGTGATGCCCTCCATGGCGAGGAACGCCTCAGCGACAAGAAGCAGCCCCTGGCCGTTGGCGTGCGACTGCCAACCGCCGAACTCCGGCTCGTGGGCACGCTCCTGTGCCCACCGTGTCCGGGCGTCGACGGAGTGGCCCACCTCGTGCCGCAGGGTCCACTCGACGAGGTTGCCGTGTGTCAGGACGTCCGAGACCCCGGCCATCACATGGCGGCGCGGGCCCGTGAGTCCGAGGACATCGGCGGTCGTCAAGCCTTGGTATCCGTGCATCGCGACCAGATCCATCACCCACTGGAGGGCCGCACCGTCCCGGTTCAGCTTGGTGTACATCCAGGAGGGCATACGGAACGGGCGGGCGATGCGGACGGCACGCTCGTCGCGCCGGTAGGAGCTGACGGGGGTGCCGGTCTCGTCCTGGGTGATCCCTTCGAGCAGCGCGTTGCCCTCCACGTCCCGCCGCGGCAGGGCGTCGAGAACCCTCTCGATCGTGTCGAGCATCGAGTGGCTGAAGTGGTGACCGGCGCCTTCGCCGGACCCGATGACCGTGGCGAACCGGCGCGTCAGCTCCGCCTCACGGTCGCCCGCCCCGGTGTTGCGCAGCCACGCGCCGACCGTCCGCGTCGCCTCCTCCACCTCGGGCCGGGACAGTGCGCCTCCCTGCGGGTTCGGCGCCGGGATGGTCACCTGCACGAGGGCCTTGGGGTGCGTGGTCGGCAGCATCTTGCGCATCTCCTGCGACAGGGCACTGTTGTCCGGCAGCAGCGACCTGGCCGCCAACAGGTCATAGCTCCTGGCGGCCCACTCCCGCGTCTCCTCATTGCTCTGGCCGCGGCGCTGCTCCACGCCTTCCCGGGCCGCGCGCAGCCAGGCGCGCTCCCCGTGTGCCACCGTGTGCGTGGTAAGCCAGTTGACGGTTTGGGTCCTGCTGTGGAGCTGGGCGTCCGTCTCCTTCAAGGTCAAGGGGGTGACGAACGAAGGGGCCAGGACAGGGGAGGTGGGGTAGCCGTAGGCGGCCGCGTCGGTCTGGATCACGATCGTGTTGCCGGGGGTGGGGAAGAACCGGCTGCCGCGGGGGTACCACTTGTGGGGAGAGCGCTGGGCGTGCTGGTCGATCTGCTGGGCGACCTGTGCGGACGAGCCCCGGATCACCAACGCCTCGCTGCTCTTGACGCCGACCGCCTTCAGCCACTCCGTGAAGGTCAGCGGGCCGAGCTCCAGGGCCGGGTCCAGCACCATCGTCTCGGCGCGGCCCTTCTGCAGCTCGACAGGGACCGCCGAGGCGATGTGGTACTGCCACTGGACGGGCTGAGGGGACAGCATGCCGAGGGCAGCGCTCGGGAGATTGTACGAATGCGCGGTCAGCTGGGGGCCGGTGCGGGCGACGATGACCTTGCTGACCGGCGCGTTCCACTCCTGGAGCTTCATCGCGATCATGTGGGCCCGCAGGAAGCAGCCTTCTTCCGGATGCCGGTTCGGCAGCGGCACATCACCGAGGTCGCGGTGCCGGTACCGGAGGTCGGCCAGCTGGTTGTACCAGCCCTGGGCTTCCTGCACGGTGGGCAGGGCCGTGCGGAAGACATCACCGAGCGCACGGCCGACGCGTTGCCGGTGTGCCTGAGCTCGTTGCAGGTGTGGCTGGGCCTGCTGCTGGAATTCCTGAGCCTTCTTCTGGTGTTCTTGGGCCTGTTGCCGGTGCTCTTCGGCTTTCTGCTGGTGCCCCGGAACACTCTGCTGGTGTCGGTAAGCCTGCTGCTGGAATTCCTGAGCCTTCTGTTGGTGTTCCTGAGCCTGCTGCTGGTGCTTTTGAGCCTGTTGCTGGTGTGACTGAGCCTGCTGCTCATCGGACAACGCGGGTTGCAGGAGCGCTCTCCGGAGCGGCACGCCGCCGAACGCCTCGAACGCGTCCTCGACAGCCCAGATCTTGCGCAGGTGGCGGTCGAGGTTTTCGACCATGTCCAGGGCCTGGAGGTGGAGGCCCCCGTCCACGAGGTAGCGAAGGCGCAACGAGAACGCCTGCACCTGCGGAAGCCGCTGGTACGGCACCCCTTCGGCGACGTACCTCAGATCGATGTCCCAGGGGGCGCCCGGCCTCTCGGGGGCGTAGAAGTGCCTCAGGACCAGCCACGCGTTGTCCCGCGTCAAGCTTCTTCGTGGGTGAAGGGCGAGGGCCTCGGGAAGCGTGTGCCCCGTCTTGCGGAAGTACTCGGCGTCGAAGTCGTCCTGGGCGAGGAGCCCGGCGGGACGGGTGTGTCCGTTCAGCAGCTCGGGCACATCGGGCAGCCCGGGAACCACGGGGACGCCGGTCCGTATCAGGTGATCGAGCTGCTGGATGAACCACGCGGGGCTCGCCGGGATGGCGGCACTGCTGGAGGAGCTGGACCCGGAGCTGGAACTGGAGCCGGAGGAGGTGCTGACGGTGCTGGCACGCCGGGAGGTGAGGACGTTGTTCGAGGCGGTGCCGGCTGCGTGGGAGGACGAGGGCTTGAAGGGGATGAAGGAGAGGGACTTGAAGGGGCTGGGGATTGTCCGGGTGGTTCCGGCGGTGTTGGAGGCCGGAGGGGTGGAGAGGTCGTTCAGGGGGGTGCGCGCCGTCATGGCGGGCTCGGACCGGGATTTGAGGGTGAGGGCCCGGAAGGGGTTGGGGATCCTCCTGGGGGTTCCGGTCGTCCGGGAGGTGGCGCCGGCGGAGGTGCCTGCCGTGGTCCCGCCCTGGAGGGCGGCGGTGGCGTTCGAGGCGGCGCCGGCCGTGCGGGTGGACGAGGACCTCAAGCGGTCGAAGGAGCGGAAGAAGGGGTTGGTCCGGACGGTGCCGGTCTTGCCGGGGGTGGTGGCGGGAGAGCCGGCCTGAGGTGCGGGGACGCCGACCGGGATCAGCTCCGCCGCCTTCGCGAGCTGGGCCTGCGCGGACCGGCGAGTCAGGTCCCGGAGCATCGAGGTGTCCCGCACGGCCTCCCGCGCCGCGTTGATCCGTGCGCGGGCCTCGTCGAGGGACCGGCACAGTTCATCGAGCCCCTCCTTGTCCATGGCCACGGTGGCGTGCCGGACGGCCCGGTCCGTCCGGAGGAGGCCGTCGTACTCGCGTAGTCGCTGTTGGAGCTCCGTCTGGGCCTGCTCGTACGCGGCGGCGGCCTGGAGGGCGTCGGTGAAGTGGTCCCCGGCGGTTTCCAGCGCCTCTTCCACCACGGCGGGGGACGCCGCGGCGTCGGTGGAGCCAGGCCCCTGTGGGAGCGGCCCGGTGCCGGGCGGGAGCAGCCACCGGCCCCGCAGCCGGGTGACGGCCACGCTCGGTTCCGGGGACTTCCCGGCCCACCGCGCGGTCTCGTCGGCCTGCCGCTGAGCCGCTTCCCAGGTCTGCTGCGCCATGGTGAGATCCTGGTGGGCGCGTTGTGCGTCCTGCCCCGCCTGCTCCAGCCGGGCAGCGGCGTCCGAGGGAGGCACCACGAGCGCCGTCTCCTGCGGCGGCACGGTGGTGTACGGCTCGATGTCCTCGTCGGGCACCAGCGCCGCCAGGTCTTCGGGGGTCAGTGCGGTGCCCTGCGGGTCGAGGACCTGCGCGATCATCGGTGCCGCGCCGGGGCCTTGGTGCACGGACGCCGGCAGCATGGTGAGGACGGACCGGAAGCCGAAGCCGATGCTGTCGGTGCGTGTCCACAGGGTGCCGAACGCGCCCGTGTTCCGGGCGGACCAGACCGGTGCTCCCCGTCCCGTGCTGTTCAGGGCGAGGATCTGAGCCTGTGCGCCCCGGCCGAGGGCGTGCAGTGTCGCGTCGAGCCGGGAGACGGCCACCGCGCCGTTGCCGAGGTGGACGTGGCCGGCCGGCACCGGGCCCACGGACGGCTGTTCCCCGGCGTCCCGCTCCGCACCGCCGGACGTCCGCCGGACGTCCTCCGCGGCAAGCGCCCGTCGGTGCGCCACGTCGGCTGCGTGCAGCCGGGTGAGCGCCTTGCGGTACGTCAGGGAGTGCTGCTGGAGTTCGGCCGCGGCTTCCTCGGCCGCTTCCCGGGCCTTCTCATGGCGGAACGCCGCAGGGGTGGCCGGCACCTCGTCCTGGAAGGCGGCACTGCTGTCCGGCTCCGTCTCCCAGGAGGTGTCCGAAGGCGTCGCGACGGGCTCGGCCTGCGGGGCCGCGGAATCGGGGATGTGCACCGAGGACCCGGAGAGGTCGTGCGGCGCCCACACACGGCGGTACAGGGCGAAGTGGTCCTCGCGGAACTGCGCCGCGAAGCGCGCGCGGGCGAGGTCGTCGATCCCGTGGGCCTCGGCGAGCGCGGCGTACGCCGCGTCGCCGGCGCGCAGGACGGCCGGGACCTCTGCCGCGAAGCGGAGGTGTCCGGGGAGGGTGTTAGCCAGCCGGGTGAACCGGCGCCGCCACTCCGGGACGCCGCCGAGCAACCGGTCCGCCTCGGACCATGAGTCGGCGAACGACGCGTCGAAGGCGGCCGTCACGCGCTCGCGGAAGCCCGCCGCGGCCTCCTCGGCCGCCTCGTCCGTCAAGGAGAGCCCGGGATTCGCCTCCCGCCAGTCCGCCAGCTCCTGCGCGAAGACCCGGTCGGCCTCGCTCAGCGCGGACAGTTTGGAGATGACGGCTGTCAGCCGCGTCCGGAGGCGCTTTGCATCGGTCAGTTCCGCGTACGTGTCCGCCCACCCGGCGAGCGGGTCGGCGCTGTCGAGGGCCTTCTCGAACGCGGCGTTGACCTCGCCGGCGATGGCGTCCTGAACCGCCGTGACCGCGTTGGCCAGTGCCTGGTCCGGTACCGGGAAGTGCCGCAGGAACTCCTCTGTGGAGCCCGATGCCTTCAGCAGCGTCGCGGCGGTGTTCTCGACCTCCTCGCGCGCCCGCAGCACAGCGGCCTCGCGGATCGTCTGGAGGACCAGCTGCGCCGGCACCTCCTGAAGGAGGGCGGCGTACTCCTGATGCCACTGCTCCAGCGCCTCGGGGCTCTCCCCGAGCATGATCGGGACGGAGTCGGACGCCAGGTGCCCGTCGAGCCGGCCGAGTGCCGCGTCGAGCGCGGCGAGCAGGTGGTCGCTGGTAGCGCCGAGGCTCGCCTGCGAAAGGCTGTGGCCCTGCGCCTCGAACGTCTTCAGCAGCTCCCGCTGCTCCTCCGTCAGGTGAGCGGGGAGGTCCATGGCGATGGCATGGAAATCCTGCTGTGCGCGGTTGAGTTCCGAGATCCGGAACGCCCGCCTGTCCAGGCGGTTGGGGAGCTCACCGAGCAGATTCCGCAACTGCTTCAGCCCGGCCCGGACGTTGAGGGGCAGACGGGTGCCCTGCGCGTCCGAGGGCGAGGCGAACGTCGCATGGATACGGATGTCGAGGTACTGCTCGAACAGCACCCACTCCTGCGCCGCGACCTTCGTGACGAGTTCCTCGTCGGGCGTGAAGGACGACGACGCCGTGCCGGCGGCACGCGACGACAGGCCCCAGGTCCGCACGGCACGTTCGAAGGCGGCCCGGCCGTGACCGAGCGCGGTCTTGCGCGCGGCGTCCAGGGCGAGGTGGCTACGGAAGGATTCGTGCAGTTCCTCCGTGGTGCCGGTGCCGGTGCCGGGCTCCTGGGCGTACTCGTGCGGCCCCGTGCTGCCGGGAACGGGCTCCTGGGAGCGGGACGCCGCCTGGGCCAGCTCCTCCGCCTGCTGCGGCGTCAGCGTGTGCCCCTCGGCACGTGCCCACTCCTCGACTGCCGCGGACAGCTGCCGCGAACGCGCGTCCTCGCGGCTCATCTCCGTGAGGAACTCGGCGTACTCCTTCCGGAGCTGCTGCTCCTCGGCGTGCATGACCGCCTCGCGCCAGTCCCCGGACGCGGCGTGCGCGGGGGTGGGCGCGTGGACGGTGTGGGTGTCGTCGGAGAGGACCGGGTTCTCGCGGAGTTCGGCGCTCCGGAGCAGGACGTGCATCCGCTGGGCGTGGTCCTTCTTGACCGCGTTCAGCGAACGGGGGTCCAGTTCCAGGGCCTCGGCCGCATACGCCTCGGACCGGAGCTGCTCCCCCCGGTACCAGAGGGCGGTCTCGGCGCTCCAGGAGGAACGCGGGTGGAACTCGTAGGACTTGCTGTACTCGGTGAAGCGCTGGTGCACGTAGGAGAGGGGACCGGCGAGATCGTTCAACCGTTCCGCCGCGGCGCGGACGGTGCGGTCCGACAGGGCCCGGACGCCGTCGCCGGGCGTGCTGCGGGCGTCGATGTACTCCTGCTCCAGCTGGGCCAGCTTGTTCTCGTACCAGGCGGTGGTGCGGCCGTCCCAGTGCGGCTGGGGGCGGCCCAGGACGCTCTCGTGGAGGAGCTCGCCGGCCATGCGGGGGCGGGGAGTGAGCGGGCCCTGCTTCAGCAGCGAGCGGAAGCCCTTGCGGAATCCCTCCTCCAGGCTCTGCCGGGCCTCCCAGGCGTCCCGTGCCTCCTTGTAGGCGGGACGTACCTTCTCCAGGGCGGCCTCGGCGGCCGCGCCCTCGGGCAGCCCGTGCCGCTCGATGTTCTCGCTGAACACCCTGGTGAATTCGGACCTGAGCTCGGCGGCCTGCGGTGTCCCGCCGAAGCCGGAGTGCGACGGGGCGTCGTCGAGGCGGGGGTGGTACGTCCAGGACCGTTCGAGGAGGTAGCCCTGCCGGGCCAGGTCCTTGTCCGCCGCCCTCGTCGGGGCGGGCCGCTCCTGGACGGGCCGCTGCTTCGCGGCGGTGTCCTGAACGAGACCGGACGCCTTACGGGTGGCATTCTCCGCCGTGGGCAGGCCGTGGTCCGCGCCTACCAGCTTCTTGCGGTCTGCCGGGCCGGGGGAGCCCGCACCGTGGCCGGACACTCGTTGGACGGATGGCGTCTCGGCGTGCCCGTCCGTGTCCCGTGGTGACGTCGGCATGTCCTCGTGCGGCGGCATGTCCTTGTGCGGGGTCGTCACGTCCTTCTCGGCCCCGAGCGGGGGGTCCGCCGGAACGGAGGGGGCGGCGTTGACCGGGATCTTCGGGTCGGGCTCGTACATGACGACATCACCTGGATGGGGGAGCGGAGAAAAAGGGGTAACGGGAGAGAGGGATGGGATTCGGGAAATCGATGAAATGTCAGCGGACCATCAGTGAGGGGGTGCCCGGGAATACCTCCCCGGGCGCGGACCGGGCGAGGCCGGCTATATTCTTCTTCCCGCTGCGTCCGTCACCTCAGGAAATAAGCTGGGAAGCGAAGTTGCTGCACTCTTTGAAAATCGCATCCTCCATGAAAGGAAATTGTTCCCCGAGAGCATCAGGGAGAAGGGGGTATGCACCGGCGCGCTGCTCGCCCGGCCGTCCTGGTCCCGGATCTACGAGGCCCCTCGTGCGGTGGCGCCGGGCGGTCTCGTTGCGGCGGAAGGTTTGCTCCATGGCCGCGGCGTCCGTCTCGGTGGTGCCTCCCGCCACCGTGGAGGCGGTGTAGCGGAGACGATCGAGCTCGACGCGGAACTCGGGGAGAGCGGAAGTGTGAGAGGTCACACGGCGACTGTAAGTGCACATTTCGTCGGTGGGTATGTCCCAACTTCCGCCTAGCCACGTCACTGAACAGGGACCTATCCAAAAGGCTGCCGCGTGGATGGGTTGGGATCAACCGGGCTTTATCAGGATGATCGTGATGGAAGGCGCCTGAGGCAATGGGACTCAAGGGCTTCCGGTACTGCCCGCACCCGGTGCGCATCCCTCTGGAAGGAAAGGGCGAGATGGAGGCGTGGAGCACCGATCCGCTGTGGAAGACGGAGACGCCGCCGACGCCCTCCTTGCTCTGAGGATCCACCGCCCTGCGTGCGGTGCGAGAGCCTCAAGGCGTTCGTCATGGCCGCTGACGCCTCCCGCACCGTCTTCAGCGAGCAGACGTTGCCGCGGGCCGGGTGGGCACATCCGTCGACGTGTCCACCCGGCCCGCGGTGCGTGCGTGCTCGCCCATTCCGGGCCGTGAGGGAAAAACGCCGGAAGTGCCACTTCCGGGTAATAGGAAGCGACCTTCGAGAGCGCCCTCCGTAAGGAGGGTGATTCCTCTTGTTCGAGGGTTTTCCGGCGTTCACGCGTGGCCGTCCCCGTGAGGGGGAACACCGTGGTCCGGGGGGAGGAGCTGCGGCGGATGGTTCCTTTCCCCGGAGTGGAGAGGAACGCCCATGTCCGGCAGCGCCTGAATTTCTCTCATCGGGCACGGACACGGGCATCGGCCCTCGCCGATCCCCCGCCCGGCGAGGGCCCGGAGCGGTCGGTTCTCCAGCGCCCGAGGTGCGCCGCGGCCCGTGCGGGGAAGGACCGGTCAGGCCAGGAGCGCCGGCAAAGGACCCGCGGCGCGGTCGGCCGCGGCCTCGTACCGCCGCAGCAGCAGCCGGCCCAGTTCCGGGGCCGGGCCGAGGACCGGGGCCAGGACGTCGGCGCGGGCCTCCCGGGCGCCGCGGGCGATGCGGTCCGGCAGGAAGCCGGGCGCGATGACGTACGGGGCGACGGCGACGCGCGCGACGCCCTCGTCCCGCAGGGCCCGTACGGCGTCGGCCGTACGGGGCAGAGATGCGGAGGCGAACGCAGGTCGCACGGCACACCAACCAGCGGTGCGCCGCCACTCCCGCGCGGTTTCAGCGATCACTGCGATCGCCTCCGGGTCACTGGAGCCCGCCGCGGCCAGGACGACCCCGGTCGAGCGGCGGTCGTCGGGCCGTAGCCCGGCCTCGCCCAGCCGCCGCTCCAACGCGGCGGTGAGCAGGGAGGAAGGGCCGAGCACAGCGGCCTGGTGGACGGTGAGCCGCGGCAGGCGCGCGGTGGCCTCCCGCAGCGCCGCCGGGATGTCCGACTTCGCGTGGAAGGCACGGGTGAGCAGCAGCGGCAGCGCCACCACCTCCCGCGCCCCCTCGGCGGCCAGCCGTTCCAGCACCCGCGGTACGGACGGCGCGTTGAAGTCGAGGTACCCGACCTCCACGCGCAGCCCCGGCCGCAGCGCCCGCACCCGCGCGCAGAGCGCGGAGACGGTCGCCGCGTGCCGCGGGTCACGGCTGCCGTGGGCGACGACGAGGAGGACGGGGGAGACGTTCATGGGTCAGCTCTTCACCAGGAGTCCGCGGCTGCGCAGCACCCGGCGTTCGAGCGGGGCGAAGACCAGCAGTTCGATACCGATACCGACGATGAGGATCAGCAAGATCGCGGAGAGCACCCAGGGCATGTCCTGGAACTCCCGGCCCTGCTCCAGGAGCTGGCCCAGACCGGTGCCCAGATCGGGTGCGTTGACGATGAGTTCGGCGGCCATCAGCGAACGCCAGGAGAACGCCCAGCCCTGCTTGAGGCCGGCGATGTAGCCGGGCAGCGCGGCCGGCAGCAGCACATGCCGTACCCCGGCCGCACCGGTCGCGCCGATGGTCCTGCCCGCCCGCAGATAGAGCGGGGAGATCTGGTCGACGCCGGCCACCAGGCCGTTGGCGATCGACGGGACGGCGCCGAGCAGCACCACCGCGTAGATGGTGGCGTCGCTCAGGCCGAACCAGATGATCGCCGCGGGGACCCACGCCACCGACGGCAGCGACTGCAGCCCGCTGAGGATGGGCCCGATCGCGGCCCGCACCGCCTTGACGCGGGCCACGATCAGCCCGAGCACGGTGCCGAGCACCACCGAGGCGAGGAAGCCGAGTGCGCCCCGGGAGAGGCTGGTCCACACATAGCCCAGCAGTGTGCCCTCCAGCCACTTCTCCTGGAGGGAGCGGGCCACGTCGACGGGGCTGGGCAGCAGATAGTGCGGCTTGACCTCGAAGTGGTAGGCGAGCTGCCACAACACCAGCACGATGACGACGGCGATGGCCGGGGGGAGCGCCTTCGACGCGAGCGTACGCAGCCAGGGCTGTCGGGCGGCGACGGTGGATTCCAGGGCGTCGAGCCCGGCCTCCAGACCTGCCAGGGAGTCCGGCGCCCCGGCGGCGTCCGGGCCCGCCGGGCGCGCGGCGGGCCCGGACGTTCCGGCTCCGGCCGTGCCGCTCTCCGCGGTGGCCAGGCGGGCGGTGTCCGCCGGGGTGTCCTCGCCGGGTGCGTCGCCCGCCGGCCCGGTGGTGGTCTCAGTGCTGGCCATGGCGGCGGATCTCCCCACGCAGCTGTTCGGTGATCTCGACGGAGAGGTCGGCGACCGCGGCGTCCTCGATGCGGCGAGGCTGGGCGATACCGACCTGCCACTCCCGGGCCACCCGGCCGGGCCGCGAGGAGAGCAGGACGACGCGCTCGGCGAGCCGTACCGCCTCCCGGACGTTGTGGGTGACGAAGAGCACCGACAGGCCGCCGGAGCCGGGGGCGCCGTCGTTCGACGCGTGCCAGATGCGGGTCAGTTCGTCGTGCAGCACATCGCGGGTGATCGCGTCCAGCGCGGCGAACGGCTCGTCCATCAGCAGCAGCCGGCTGTCCTGGGCGAGGGCGCGGGCCATCGCGACGCGCTGGCGCATCCCGCCGGAGAGTTCGTGGACCCGCTTGCCGTACGCGCCCTTGAGGCGGACGAGTTCGAGGAGGCGTTCGGCCTCCTCGCGGCGCTCCGCGCGCGGCACCCCGCGCAGCCGCAGCGCCAGTTCGACGTTGCGGCCCGCGGTCAGCCACGGGAACAGCGCGTGTTCCTGGAACATCAGCGCCGGCCGGCCGCCGGGCGTCTCGATGGAGCCGGACGTCGGCGCGTCGAGCCCGGCCACCAGGTTCAGCAGCGTGGACTTGCCGCAGCCCGAGGCGCCGAGCAGGCAGACGAATTCGCCGGGCGCGACGTCGATGCTGATGTCGTCGAGCACGTGCTGGCGGGCGCCGGGGCGGCCGAAGGACTTCGAGACATGGTCGATGCGCGCGGCGTAGGGGGCCGCCGGGCCCGCGTCCGCCGTACCGGCGGGCCGCTTGGTGAGGGTGGTGGTCATCGGTGTCACCTCCTGGAGTGCGGTGCGGGCGTCAGTCGTCGCCGAGGCCGGCGGCGTCGACGGGCTTCTTTCCCTCGGCCTTGAGGACCTTGTTCAGCAGCCGCAGGTCGTAGATGCCCTTGAGGTCGGGCTTCTGCAGCAGACCGGCCTTGACGGCGTGGTCCGCCTCCTGCTGGAGCGTGGCGGCCAGCGGGTCGTCGGTGACGTCGGTGTTCTTGAAGGCCGGGCCGATGATGTCGGAGGGCAGCGCCTTACCGGAGATCTGCGGGTCGGCGAGCTTGTCGTTGAGCGCCTTCACCGCCTCGGCGGGGTGCGAGCGGATCCAGGCGTTGGTCCGCACCGAGGCGCGCAGCACCGCCTCGACCGCCTTGGGGTGCTCGGCCAGGAACTTCTGCGAGACGATCATGTTCGTGATGACGAACTTGCCGCCCTTCCACAGGTCCTTCTCGTTCAGCAGCGTCTTGCCGCCGATGCTGACGAGTTTGGCGGCGGTCGGCTCGGGCACCCAGGCCGCGTCGATGGCGCCCTGCTGGAAGGCGGTCGGCGTCACCTTGTTCTCGGTGCGCTGCACGGTGACGTCGCCCTTGCCGGTGGTGGCGTCGACCCGGTAGCCCTTCTCCGCCAGGTAGTTCAGGAGCGCCACGTCCTGGGTGTTGCCCAGCTGCGGGGTGGCGATCTTCTTGCCCTTGAGGTCGTCGAGGCTCTTGATCTTCTTGGGGTCGACCACGAGCGAGACACCGCCGGAGGCCGAGCCGCCGATGATCTTCAGGCTCTTGCCGTGCGACTTGGCGTAGCCGTTGATCGCGGGGGAGGGGCCGATCCAGCCGATGTCGATGGCGCCGGAGTTGAGCGCCTCGATCTCCGCGGGGCCGGCGTTGAACACCGAGGACTTCACCGCCGTGCCGCCCAGCTCCTTCTGGAACAGCCCCTTCTCCAGGCCGATCAGCGGGGTGGCGTGGGTGACGTTGCCGAAGAAGCCGATCTTGACGGTGTCCAGTCCGTCGGTCTTCGGACCCTTGGCGGCGGTCTCGGCCGCCGGGTCCTTCTTGGCCTCGGAGCCGTAGCCGCAGGCGCTGACCGCCCCGAGCAGCAGCAGGGCGAGGGCGGCGGCCGCCGGATGGCGGGGTCGGACGGCAGGCACGGGAGGCGTTCCTCTCGTTGGGCCGGGGCAGTACGCGCCCCTCTAGGGCGCGCCCGGCGGTGCGATGGTTCTTCGTACGGGCGTGAACGGGCGGGCGAAGTGGTGCGTCGTCAGCTCACACATCGGCCGACTCCGCCCTGCCCGCTGCCGAGGGCGCCGCTGCCGATGCGGCCGCCCTCCTTCGCGAAGGTCGAGAACACGTCCTGGTGCACGGTCAGAAGTCCCAGCCCTCGTCGTCGGCCGCGGTGTCCTCGCCCGCCTGCGCCGCGAAGGCGGTCCCCGCCATGCCCGCGGTCAGCGTCGTCCCGTCCGACGGGTCGATCAGCAGGAACGAGCCGGTGCGGCGGGAGTCGGCGTAGGCGTCCAGGGCCAGCGGCTCGGCGGTACGGAGCCGGACCCGGCCGATGTCGTTCGCCGCCAGTTCGCCGGGGGCCGGGTGCTGGGAGAGGTCGTCCAGCGTCAGCCGCGACGGGATCTCCTTGACGATCGCCTTGACGGTCCGGGTGGTGTGCTTGAGCAGCACCCGCTGCCCGGCGGTGAGCGGCCGGTCGGCGACATGGCAGACCGTCGCCTCGACGTCCTGGGTGACGGCCGGTGCGCCCGCCGCGGGGGCGAGGAGGTCGCCGCGGGAGATGTCGAGGTCGTCGGCGAGGGTGACGGTGACCGACTGCGGCGCCCACGCGGCCTCGACGGCCCGGCCGAGCGCGTCGATGCCGGTGACGGTGGAGGTACGGCCGGACGGCAGCACGCTCACCTCGTCACCGACGCGCAGCACACCGGAGGCGATCTGGCCCGCGTAGCCGCGGTAGTCGGGGTGGTCGGCGGTCTGCGGCCGGATGACGTACTGCACCGGGAAGCGGGCCGCGTCGCGCGCCGGGTCGGTGTCGACGGGCACCGTCTCCAGGTGTTCCAGGACGGTCGGGCCGCCGTACCAGTCCATGTGCGCCGAGGGGGACACGACGTTGTCGCCGGCGAGCGCCGAGATCGGGATGGCGGTGACCTCCGGGACGCCGAGCGAGCCCGCGTAGGCGGTGAACTCCTCGGCGATGGCGGCGAAGACCGGCTCGGCGTAGTCGGCCAGGTCCATCTTGTTGACGGCGAGGACGACGTGCGGGACGCGCAGCAGGGCGGCGACCGCGGCGTGCCGGCGGGTCTGCTCGACCACGCCGTTGCGGGCGTCGACGAGGACCACGGCCAGTTCGGCGGTGGAGGCGCCGGTGACCATGTTGCGGGTGTACTGCACGTGCCCGGGGGTGTCCGCCAGGATGAACCGGCGCCGCGGGGTGGCGAAGTAGCGGTAGGCGACGTCGATGGTGATGCCCTGCTCACGCTCGGCGCGCAGCCCGTCGGTCAGCAGCGCCAGGTCCGGCGCCTCCTGGCCGCGGCCCAGCGACGCCCGCTCGACGGCTTCGAGCTGATCGGCGAGGACCGACTTGGAGTCGTGCAGCAGCCGTCCGACCAGCGTCGACTTGCCGTCGTCGACGCTTCCGGCGGTGGCGAACCGCAGCAGCGAGGCCGCTTCGTGCCCGACGACTCCGTGCTCAACAACAGTGCTCATGGCTAGAAGTACCCCTCGCGCTTGCGGTCCTCCATGGCGGCCTCGGACATCTTGTCGTCGGCCCGCGTCGCGCCCCGTTCGGTGAGGCGGGAGACGGCGATCTCGGCGATGACCGCCTCGATGGTGGCGGCGTCGGAGTCGACGGCGCCGGTGCAGGACATGTCGCCGACGGTGCGGTAGCGCACCGTACGGGTCTGGAGACGCTCGCCGTCCTTGAGACCGCCCCAGTCGCCGGGCGACAGCCACATGCCGTCGCGGGAGAAGACCTCCCGCTCGTGCGCGTAGTAGATGGCGGGCAGTTCGATCTTCTCGCGGCCGATGTACTGCCAGACGTCCAGCTCGGTCCAGTTGGACAGCGGGAAGACGCGGACGTGCTCGCCGGGGGAGTGGCGGCCGTTGTAGAGCTGCCACAGTTCGGGGCGCTGGCGGCGCGGGTCCCAGCCGCCGAACTCGTCGCGCAGCGAGAAGACGCGCTCCTTGGCGCGGGCCTTCTCCTCGTCGCGGCGGCCACCGCCGAAGACCGCGTCGAAGCGCCCGTTGGCGATGCCGTCGAGCAGCGGCACGGTCTGGAGCGGGTTGCGCAGTCCGTCGGGGCGTTCGCGCAGCTCACCGCGGTCGATGTAGTCCTGTACGGCGGCGACGTGCAGCCGCAGCCGGTGCTCGGCGACCACCCGGTCGCGGTAGTCGATGACCTCGGGGAAGTTGTGCCCGGTGTCGACGTGCAGCAGGGCGAACGGCACCGGCGCGGGGGCGAACGCCTTCAGCGCCAGATGCAGCATGACGATGGAGTCCTTGCCGCCGGAGAAGAGGATCACCGGCCGCTCGAACTCGCCCGCCACCTCGCGGAAGATGTGGACCGCCTCGGACTCCAGGGCGTCCAGGTGCGACAGCGCGTACGGGCCGGCGGAGTCGGTGCTCCCGGCGGCGGCGCCGGTGGTCGTGGTCATGCTGCCCCTTTCGTCGGGCTGTCCTTCGCCGGGCCGCTCGGCCCGGGGCGCCGGGGCCACGGCGTGCCCGGGGGCGCTCATGCCAGGCCCCGTTCGGTGAGCAGACCGTGCAGCGCCGCCGCGGACTCCGCCACGGTCTGGGTGTGCGCGGCGATCCGCAGATCGGGCGCCTCGGGCTGCTCGTACGGATCGTCGACGCCGGTCAGCCCGGAGATCTCCCCCGCCGCCTGCTTGGCGTAGAGCCCCTTGACGTCCCGCTCGGAGCAGACCTCGACGGGCGTGGCGATGTGCACCTCCAGATACGGGGTGCCCTCGGCGCGGTGGCGTTCGCGGACCGCCGCGCGGGAGGCGGCGTACGGGGCGATGACCGGGACCAGCGTGGTGACGCCGTTGCGCGCGAGGAGTTCGGCGACGAAGCCGATGCGCTGGACGTTGGTGTCGCGGTCGGCGCGGCTGAAGCCGAGACCGGCGGAGAGGAAGGTGCGGATCTCGTCGCCGTCGAGGACCTCGACGCGGCGGCCCTCGGCGCGCAGCCGGTCGGCGAGCGCGCGGGCGAGGGTGGTCTTGCCGGCGCTCGGCAGGCCCGTCAGCCACACGGTGGCGCCGGTCATGGGTATCTCCTCAACTTCCGCTGCGGCGGGCGCAGTTGTCCGTTCCGTCATCCGTGCAGTCCGCACTCGGTCTTGTTGCTGCCGGCCCAGCGCCCGGCCCGCGCGTCCTCGCCCGCGAGGACCCGGCGGGTGCACGGGGCGCAGCCGACGGAGGCGTAGCCGTCCTGGAGCAGCGGGTTGGTCAGGACGCCGTGCTCGGCGACGTACGCGTCGACGTCCGCCTGCGTCCAGCGGGCGATCGGCGAGATCTTCACCTTGCCGCGCCGGGCGTCCCAGCCCACGACGGGGGTGTGGGCGCGGGTCGGCGACTCGTCACGGCGCAGCCCGGTCGCCCAGGCGTCGTATCCGGCCAGCCCCTCTTCCAGCGGCTTGACCTTCCGCAGCGCGCAGCACAGGTCCGGGTCGCGGTCGTGCAGCTTCGGGCCGTACTCCGCGTCCTGCTCGGCCACCGACTGCCGGGGAGTGAGGGTGAGGACGTTGACGTCCAGCACCGCGGCGACGGCGTCGCGGGTGCCGAGGGTTTCGGGGAAGTGGTAGCCGGTGTCGAGGAAGACGACGTCCACGCCGGGCGCGACGCGCGAGGCGAGGTGGGCGACGACCGCGTCCTCCATGGAGGAGGTGACGCAGAAGCGCGGCCCGAAGGTCTCGGCGGCCCACCGCAGGATGGTGAGCGGGTCGGCCTCCTCCAGGTCACGGCCGGCGCGCTCGGCGAGCTGCGGCAGTTCGGACGCGGTGGTCACGGGGCACCTCCGGCGGGGTCGTCGGACGGGGACGGGGCGGTCAGCCCCTGTGAGAGCAGGCCGAGGAACTTCAGCCGGAAGGCGCGGTTGCAGGCGCGGCACTCCCAGGCGGCGCCGGTGCCCCGCTCCGAGGGCGCGTCGCAGGGGCGCAGGTCCTCGTCGCCGCAGTACGGGCAGTGGAACGGCGCGGCACGTTCGCTCACTTCAGCGCACCTTCTTCGGCCCGGCCCACCCACTGGGCGAACCGCTCGCCCTCGGTGCGCTGCTCGGTGAAGGCGGTCAGCACCCGCTCGATGTAGTCGGGGAGTTCGGCGGCGGTGACCTTCAGCCCGCGCACCTTGCGGCCGAAGCCCGCTTCCAGACCGAGCGCGCCGCCCAGGTGCACCTGGTAGCCCTCGACCTGCTCGCCGTTGCCGTCCAGCATCAGCTGGCCCTTGAGACCGATGTCCGCGACCTGGATACGGGCGCAGGCGTTGGGGCAGCCGTTGAGGTTGATGGTGACCGGCTCGTCGAAGTCGGGCAGACGGCGCTCCAGTTCGTCGATGAGCGCCGCGCCGCGGCCCTTGGTCTCGACGATGGCGAGCTTGCAGAACTCGATACCGGTGCAGGCCATCGTGCCGCGGCGGAACGGCGACGGGGTGACCCGCAGGTCCAGTGCCTCCAGGGCGGCGACGAGCGAGTCCACGCGGTCCTCGGTGATGTCGAGGACGAGCATCTTCTGCTCGGCGGTGGTCCGCACCCGGCCCGAGCCGTGGGCGGCGGCCGCTTCGGCGATCTTGGTGAGGGTGGCGCCGTCCACCCGTCCCACGCGCGGGGCGAAGCCGACGTAGAACCGGCCGTCGCGCTGACGGTGGACGCCGACGTGGTCGCGCCAGCGCTGCGCGGGCTCGGCGGGCGCCGGTCCGTCGTGCAGCTTGCGGCCCAGGTACTCGTCCTCCAGGACCTGGCGGAACTTCTCCGGGCCCCAGTCGGCGACGAGGAACTTCAGCCGGGCGCGGGTGCGCAGCCGGCGGTAGCCGTAGTCGCGGAAGATGGAGATGACGCCCTCGTGGACCTCGGCCGCCTCCTCGGCGGAGACCCAGGCGCCGAGCCGGACGCCGAGCTTGGGGTTGGTCGACAGGCCGCCGCCGACCCAGACGTCGAAGCCGGGGCCCAGCTCCGGGTGGACGACGCCGACCAGCGAGATGTCGTTGATCTCGTGGGCGACGTCCAGCAGCGGGGAGCCGGAGACCGCGGTCTTGAACTTGCGGGGGAGGTTGGAGAAGTCGGGGTTGCCGACGATCCGGCGGTGGATCTCCTCGATCACCGGCGTGCCGTCGATGATCTCGTCCTCGGCGATCCCGGCGACCGGCGAGCCGAGGATGGCGCGCGGGGTGTCGCCGCACGCCTCGGTGGTGGACAGGCCCACGCCCTCCAGGCGCCGCCAGATCTCCGGGACGTCCTCGATGCGGATCCAGTGGAACTGCACGTTCTGCCGGTCGGTGATGTCGGCGGTGCCGCGGGCGAACTCCTGGGAGATCTCGCCGATGACCCGCAGCTGATCGGTGGTCAGCCGCCCGCCGTCGATGCGCACCCGGAGCATGAAGAACTCGTCGTCCAGCTCCTCCGGCTCCAGCACCGCGGTCTTGCCGCCGTCGATACCGGGGCGGCGCTGGGTGTAGAGGCCCCACCACCGCATGCGCCCGCGCAGGTCGTTGGGGTCGATGGAGTCGAAACCGCGCTGGGCGTAGATCGTCTCAATGCGTGTCCGCACATTGAGACCGTCGTCGTCCTTCTTGAACTGCTCGTTTCCGTTGAGCGGGGTGAAGTGGCCGGCAGCCCACTGGCCCTCGCCGCGGTGGCGTCCGGCCTTGCGGCGGGTCGTGGCAGCTGCGGGTCGTTCCGGGGTGGCGGCCATGGGTGTACGTCCTTCTGGGGCGGCTCAAGGGAGGCGGGAGGGCGCGGGAAAACCCGCGTTGACCTGCGTGGACACGCGACAGAGCGGCGCGCGGCGGCGCGTCGTGAAAGGGGGGCGGGGTCTCGGGAGGCCCGCCGCGGCAGGGGCGGCGGAGGGGGGAACGCGTGGGGGACGGAGCTGTGGGGGCGGTGCACCCCCGGGCCGAGGTGGCGTCAGCGCGCCGGACAGACCGCGCTGGACAGGCGGCCGAGGTCGACATGGAGTCGGCTCACCAACGCAATTCCTGTTCGAGACATGACCGCAGCGTGGCACGCGTTTCTTGCGGCAGTCCACCATCGTCCGAAATCTGGACAACAATTTCTCGTACAGTGAGATGCTGTGGTCTTGCTCACGCGGCTGCCGGGCGCTTCGGGTACCGCCGCGGACGGGCCGGACCCGGGCGTGCGGGCCCGGCCGGACCCCGCCGCACCCCCGGGCCCGGCCGGTCGCCGTCAGACCGTACGGGCGGCGTCCTCCCAGGTGGGCAGGGCCGTGTCGCCGGCGCCCGGCCACGGGCCCGGGGTCCGGGTCACGGCCTCCTGCTCCACCGTGGTGTCGTACCGCGTGAAGCCCCGCCGCTCGTAGTTGCGCAGCGCGTGGGGGCCGTCCTTGCTGCAGGTGTGCACCCACACCCGCCGCGTCGGCCCCCGGCCCTCGTACCGCTCGCCCAGATCCCACGCGCGGGCGGTGCCGAACGACAGCAGATGGCCGCCGATGCCCTGCCCGCGGAAGGCCGGGATCAGCCCGAAGTAGGCGATCTCGACGGCGGAGCCGTCCGTACCGTCCAGCTCGATGAAGCCCGCCGGGGTGCCGTGCGCGTACGCCACCCAGGTCTCCACGCCGGGCCGCGACAGATACTCCGCCCACCGCGCGTACGGCCACCCCAGCCGGTCGGTCCAGTGGATGTCGCCGCCGACCGCGGAGTAGAGGAACCGGCTGAACTCGGGCAGCGGGCGCCGCGCCCGCACGATACGGACGTCCTGTGCGGCGGGCGGCGCGGCGGCGGGCGTCAGGGCGTCCGGCGCGGTCTGTTCGAGGTACCAGGTGGTGACGGTGAGGCTGCTCATGGCGGCAGCCAATCACGGTGTTCCGGCCGTCCGGCGCCCGCCCCCGGACGCGACGAGCCGGGCGAAGACGACGGTGTTCCCGGTGTACCCCGAGCCCGCGTGGTAGGTGCCGCCGCAGGTCAGCAGCCGTAGCTCGGGGCGGCCGGTGGAGCCGTAGACCTGTTCGGCGGGGAAGCGGTCCTTGGCGTAGGTCCGCACGGCGTAGACGGCGAAGACCGCGCGGCGGCCGTCCGCGCGGCGCACCGCGACGGTGGCGCCCCGCCTCAGCCCGCCGAGACCGTAGAAGACCGCCGGGCCGGTGTAGCTGTCGACGTGGCCGACGAGGACGGCGGTACCGCGTTCACCGGGCGTCGGGGCGCCCCGGTACCAGCCGGTGACGCGGGTGTCGCCGGACGGCGGTGCCTCGATCGCGCCGTGTGCGTCCAGCCCGCGGGAGATCACCGGGGCCGCCACGTCGAGCGCCGGGATCTCCACCCGGTCGGGGACGGAACGCGGCAACGCCGGGGCGGCCGGGGCGCGGTCGGCGGGCGCGGCGTGCGCGGGGCCGGGCCGCGGCGGGCCGCCGGGCCGCTCCGGCAGCCCGGTACGGATCAGGAAGATCCCGGTCAGCGCGGTCAGCGCCAGCGCGCCCCACGGCGTCCGCCGCCGCTGTGGCGGCTCCGGCCGCCACTCCGGCCACCCGGCCCTCAGGCTCATCGCACTCCCTACGCCGCCCGCCACGCGCGCTCCGCTCCCGGCACCGTAGGCACACCGCCCGCACCGGGCGATCGGGGCGCGGCGAACGGGGGAGGGCGCGCGGGGCGGCGACAGCGGCCCCGGGCCGGGGCCGTGCGCGGTGGCCCGCCGTTCCGGCCGGCGGCGCGGCCGGGCGTCCTGTGGCGTCCGGGCCCGCCGACCGGAGTACCGCCCGCCGGGCCCCGGGCGACCGCCGCCCGCGAGCCGTCCCGTCCCGGCGCTCCTACCCTGCCCCGCCCCCGCCGTCCCGGGCCGCCCGTACGCCGGGGGCCGTCGAGTGCGGCAGCAGGTGGGCCGGGTCCGCGGGGAGACGCAGCTCGGGGACGATGCCGTCGGCGAAGCGGTACGGGCGGTGGGCCAGGAGGCCGGCGAGGTGGCGGCGGAGGCGGGAGAGTTCCGCGCGGACGGTGACCGTGCGGCCGCCGTCGCCGAACAGATCCCGGGCCAGCTCCGCGGCGCTCCGCCCCTCGGGGTGGGTGGCGAGCAGGAACAGCAGCTCGGCGTGGCGGGGGCTCGGCTCGTGCGTCCAGGTGCCGGCCGGGCCGCTGACGGTGAGTACGGGGCGGTCGGGCGCGGAGAGGTCGAGCAGCGCCCGGTGCGGCTGCGGTGCCGGCTCGCCGCCGACGCGGATCAGCCAGCCGCCCGGCAGCGGCTCCAGCACGCACCGGCCGTGCCGCGGCAGCCACAGCGGTCCCGGGGCGGGCGACTTCGGCAGCGCCACCCGGTCCGGCGGCGCCATCCCCACCGCGCCCGCGACCCAGCCGTCCCGGTCGACGGCGAGCGCCTGCCCGCCGAGCCGTGCGAGCACCGGCGCCGCGGTGGACCGCAGCCGCTCCACCGACGCGTGGTGACGCTCCCGCAGCTCCCCCTCGGCCAGCTTCGCCACCGCCGAGACCAGCGCCAGCGTCGCCGGGTGGAAGCCGTGCGCGGGTCCGCTGACGTCGACGGTGCCCAGCAGCCGCCCGTCGCGCGGATCGTGCAGCGGGGCCGCGGTGCACGTCCACTGGTGGTGCGAGCGGACGAAGTGCTCCGCGCTGTGCACCAGGACCGGGCGCCGGGCCACCAGCGCGGTGCCGATGGCGTTGGTGCCGACGACCGGCTCCGTCCAGTCGGCGCCCTTGCCGAAGCCGTGCCGGTCGGCCATCCGCCGGATCGGCGCCGCCCCCTCCAGCCACAGGACCAGCCCGTCGGCGTCGGTGACGACCATGATCTGCTGGGCCGCGTCGGCGGCGGGCAGCAGCGCGTCGTGCAGCACCGGCAGCACGGCGGCCAGCGGCGAGGCGGCCTTGCGGTGCTCCAACTCGGCGGCGGTCAGCGGGCGTTCACGCCGGTCGCGGTCGGGGTCCACACCGCAGCCGCGGACCCGGCGCCAGGAGTCGCCGATGACGTCGCGCGGCTCCGGCCCGCCGTCGCCGGAGAGTGCCGCCTCCCGCAGCGCGGCGAGGCGGCGGGCGGTGGCGCGGACGTCATGGGCCGTCCCCGTGACGTCGCCGTCGGTCGTTCTCTCGCTCACACAGCTCTCCGTCGTGCCGGGCCCCTCCCGTCCGGGCCGTGCCGTCGCGTTACGGGAGAGCCCATTGCATCGAGCCGGTGCAACGGAACGCAACCGTTGTGACCTCTGATGTTCCCGGGGACCGTGGTCCGGGCGGCCGGCGGGGCACCGTCCCCCGCGGTTCCGGCCGGCCGCCCCGCGCCACCTCACCCGTACCGAACGGCGGGCCCGGAGGGGCCGGGTGGAACTGGCCGGCGGGCCGGACGCGTGACAGGTGCTGAAACGTCACGCCACCCCGGACGCCGGGCGGGCGGAAAGGCGTCGCCGCACGGGAACCCCCCGTGGCGGGACGCCGTTTTCCCCGTGTGCCGCCGCACGGAAGCGGCGGAAGGCCGCTTTCGGTGGGGGAGGGGAGACGCCATGAACGCCGCCAGGGACGCCGCGGCCCCGCGCGTCGTGGTGCTCGGCGCCCACGGCCCGCTGCGCGCCGCACGCGCCGACCGGCTGGCCGCGCACTACCGCGTCCCGCGCCGCACCGCCGACTCCATCCCGGCGGCGGTGTACCCGCCGTCCGCCGGGTACGTCGTCGACGCCTCGCCCGGTCTGCTCGCCCGCTTCGCCGGGCGGAGCGGCCCGCCCCCGGCGCTCGCCTTCGCCGATCTGATGGTGTACCTGCGGACGGTGGCCGGCGGCACCGGCGACGCCCACCGCGCGATCCGCTACTACGAGGCCCGCGGCGTCCTCGTCGGCTTCCGCCCCGACGTCCCGGACGAGGAGCTGTACGTCGCCGTCGAGGCGGCGCTGCGCGAGCGCCGCGGCGGCCCGCGCTGAGGCCGCCCGCCCGGCGCCGCCGGGCTTCCGCCATCGCCCCGCCGCCCCCGCGCCGCCCGGATACGGTGGGCGGGTGCAGCCGGAGAACGAACCGACCGAGCGGCCCGAAGGGCGCCTGACCAGGGCCAGGGTCCTGTACCGCAACGTCTCCAAACGGCGGCTCGGCTGGCTGCTCCTCAAGGACGTCGTCCACAGCTGCATGACGTACCGGGTCACCGGACTCGCCGCCGAGGCCGCGTTCTTCTGCCTGCTGTCGCTGCCGCCGCTGCTCCTCGGGCTCATCGGTCTGCTCGGCTACCTGGAGCCGTGGATCGGACAGGCCACCATCGACGGCGTGCGGGAACAGATCCTCCACGCCTCGTCCGCCGTCCTCTCCGCGCAGGGCGTCAACGAGATCGCCCGCCCACTGCTGAACGACGTGTTCACCGGCCGCCGCCCCGACGTCGTCTCCCTCGGCTTCGCCCTCGCCCTGTGGTCCGGCTCGCGGGCCCTGAACGTCTTCGTCGACACCATCACGATCATGTACGGGCTGGACGGCCGCCGCGGCATCGTCCGGACCCGGCTGCTGGCGTTCGTGCTCTACCTCGGCGCGCTGGTCGTCGGCGCCGTCGCGCTGCCGCTGATGGTGGTCGGCCCGGACACCCTGGTGCACTGGCTCCCGGCGAGCGCGGACGTCATCCGGGTGCTGTACTGGCCGGTCGTCCTGCTGCTGTCGGTGGCCTTCCTCACCACGCTCTACCACGTGTCGGTGCCGGTCCGCTCGCCCTGGCCGGAGGACATCCCCGGCGCGGTGGTGGCCCTGGCGATGTGGGTCCTGGGCAGCTTCCTGCTGCGGATCTACCTCACCGCGACGGTCGAGGGCCCGACGATCTACGGCTCGCTGGCGGCGCCGGTCGCGGTACTGCTGTGGATCGGTGTCTCGGCGTTCGCGGTCCTCGTCGGTGCCGCCACGAACGCCGCCACCGACCGCGTCTGGCCCTCCGTCACGACGGCCGCCGCCCGCGCGGAGAAGGAACGCCGGGCGGCGGAGGCGTCCGCCCGGCGCGAGGCCGCGGCGCGGGACGCCGCCCCGGAGGAGACCGGCGAAGCGGACGCGGACGACGAGGACGACGCGGACGGGGACGACGACGCGGACGAACCGCCGCCGCCCGCCGAGTACCCGGAGCGGTGGGCCCGCTTCCTGCCGCCCGAGGAGATCCGCGGACGGCTGCCCCGCCGCCACCGGCGCCCGCGCCGCCGCTGACCGCCGGGCCCCGCCGCGCGGCGGCCGCCTCCCCGCGTCCCCCGGAGCCCGCCGTTCCGCGTACGGGCGGGCCACCGGCTGCCTACGCTGACCTCCCGCCTCGCAGGGGGGCTTTCCGGCAGGAGGCACACATGACACTCGCGCGCAGATCCGTACTCCGCGGCTCGGCGGCGACCGCCGGCGCCGTCGCGGGCGCCGCGGCACCGGCCCCGGCGACGGCGGCGCCCACCGGCACGGCCGGTCCGGACGGGCCCCCGGCCACGCCGCTGCTCCTCCGGCAGCCGCACCGGCTCGGCACCCCGGCGGTCAGCGGCGTCCACCTGCAGTTCGGCACGGACCCCGCCACCCAGATGACCGTGTCCTGGATCAGTCCGCGGTCCGTCCGCAGACCGCAGGTCCGGTACGGCTCACCCGACGGCGGTACGGGCACGGTCGTCGACGCGGAGACCGTGACCTACCGCGACGCGCTGTCGAAGGAGGAGGTGTACGTCCACCACGCCCGGCTCACCGGTCTGCGCCCCGACACGGTCTATCTCTACTCCGCCGGGCACGCCGGGACCGTCCCCGACACCGGGTCCTTCACCACCGCCCCGCGCGGACGCACCGCCTTCACCTTCACCAGCTTCGGCGACCAGGGCGCGCCCAATCTGCGCCGCGACGTCCACTGGCCCGAGGGCAGCGGCACCCCGTCACCGTCGGGCCGCTTCCCGCTGTACACCAGCAGCCAGGCGGGCACCGCCGCCTCCGCCGACATCGTGGCCGCGATCGAACGCGTGGGCCCGCTGTTCAACCTGATCAACGGCGACCTCTGCTACGCGTCCGCCGCCGGGGTGTTCCACGAGAACCGCGTCGCCACCTGGGCCGACTGGTTCATCGGCAACAGCCGCTCGACCCGGCTGCGCCCGTGGATGCCCTGCGTCGGCAACGCCGAGAACGAGGCGGGCAACGGCCCCCTCGGCACCACCGGATACCAGGCGTACTACGCGCTGCCCGCGTCGGACGCGTCCGCGGCCCCCGAGACCCGCGGACTCTGGTACGCGTTCACCGTGGGCGCGGTCCGCTTCCTCTCGCTCGCCAACGACGACGTGGCGATCCAGGACACCGGCGACACCTACGTCCGCGGCTACTCCGCAGGCGCCCAACGGCGCTGGCTGGAGCGCGAGTTGCGGGCGGCGCGGCACAGCCGGGAGATCGACTGGATCGTGGTCTTCATGCACCACCCGATGATCTCCAGCAGCCGCAGCGGCTCCGGCAGCGACCTCGGGGTCCGCGCCGCCTGGGGCCCGCTCTTCGACGCCTACGGTGTCGATCTGGTGCTCGGCGGCCACGAGCACTACTACGAACGCTCGCTCCCCGTACGCGGCACCCTGCCCAACGACGCCCGGACGCCCGTGCCGACGCAGACCCGCACCGATGTCGCCGACACCGGCCGCGGCACGGTGCACCTGACCATCGGGGGCGGCGGGAACTTCGCCACCACCCAGGACGACCTGTTCCAGGAGGCCAAGGGCCGGGTGGTGGTGGACCTGACGACGGAGCAGGAGGGCCGGCACCGCAAGCCGGTGTGGTTCACCGAGGACGCCCCCTGGCGCGCGTTCCAGGACCGTGAGCACACCCACGGCTTCGCCGCCTTCGACGTCGACCCCGGCGACCCGCGGGAGGGCCGCACCCGGATGCGGGTCACGTACTACACGTTCGACGGCCCCCACGGCGAGCTGACCCCGGTGGACGGCGTCACCCTGGAACGCCCGCGGGGTGACGCACACCGCTGACGCGGCCCGGTCACCGGGACGGGAAGGGCGGCGCCACCGGCCGCCGGCGCCCAGGACGCCTGCCGGACGGCCGTTTCCGGGGCCGGCGCGGACCGGGAAGGATGAGGACGACCGGTGCCGGGCCGCCTCCCGCCGGGTCCCCAACGCGACGTCCGTTTCCCGCCGGTGCGTGCGCGGGCGCCGCTCCAGCATGGACCCATGACCACGTACACCGCGCTTCCCGTCCACGCCGCCGCCCTCGAAGAACTGCGGGTCACCGACGACGCGGGCCGCCCCTGCGCCCCGTACCTCGCGACCGCTGACGACGAGGGCTCCCCGCTCCGCTGCTGCCTGCGCCCCCTCGCACTCGGCGAGCGGATCGCCCTCGTCTCGTACGCCCCGTTGCGCCGCTGGGCCGCCGCGAGCGGCGCGGGGCCGGGCGCGTACGACGAACAGGGGCCCGTCTTCATCCACGCCGAGGACTGCGGCGGGCCGCTCCCCGGCGGGGGCTACCCGTTCGCCCGGCCGGGCGCCCTGCGGACCGTGCGCCGCTACGACGCCCGGGGGCATATCGCCGGGGGCCGCATGCTGGAGATCCCGGCGGATGCCACGGCCGGTTTCGACGCGGCCCTCGACGAGGCGTTCAGCGACCCGGACGTGGTGCTGGTGCACGTCAGGGCGCTGGAGTACGGCTGCTTCCACTTCGAGGTACGGCGGCCCGCCGCCGCGGGGTGACAGCGGCCCGCCACCGGTGGGCGGGCCCGTCGGACCAGTTGCCCGCAGCGGCCCCGGGCCCTGCCGGCCGTGCCCGGCGGCGCCCGCCCCGTGCGGTGGCCGGTCCGGCGCTCACCGGGCGCCTCGACGCTACGGCCCCTCGGAATCGGCCGCCCAGGGCGTCTCCCGGTACCGCACCAGCAGCATCGCCGCGTCGTCGTGGAGCGGGCCCTCGGCGTGGGCGACGACGTCCTCGCGGACCGCGCACAGGGCGGCCTCGGGATCGTCGTCCTTCAGCAGCGCCGCGCGCTCGTCGAGCGGGTAGAACCGGCCCGCCCCGTCGCGCGCCTCGGTGACCCCGTCGGTGTAGAAGAGCAGCTGGTCGCCGGGGGCGAACGGCACCGTGTGCGGCCGCGGCCCGTCGTCGCCGCCGTACGCCGCGAGGCCGAGCGGCAGGGCGCGCTCGGGCGGGGCGGCGAAGTCCACGGTGCCGCCCGCGCGGACCACCAGCGGCGCCGGGTGCCCGAAGTTCAGCAGCGTCGCGGACGGCCCGTCGCCGATCTCCGCGAGCACCGCCGTCACGAACCGCTCCCCGCCCAGATGGCGGCCGAGCGCCCGCTCCACCCGCGCGCCGACCGCCGTCAGCTCCGCCTCGTCGTGCGCCGCCTCCCGGAACGCGCCCAGCACCACCGCCGCGCTCTCCACCGCCTCCAGCCCCTTGCCCTGGACGTCGCCGACGATGACCCGTACGCCGCCGCCGGGCGAGGGCACCACCTCGTACAGGTCGCCGCCGATCCGCGCCTCGGCCACCGCCGAGGTGTACGAGACCGCGATCCGCAGCGGGCCCGCGCCGCGCGGCACCGGCCGCAGCAGGACCCGCTGGGCGACCTCCGCGATGGAGCGGACGTTCGCCAGCTCCGCCTCACGCCGCTGCCGCATCACCGCCGCCACCACACCGGCGACCGTCACCCCCGCGACCGACAGCAGCGCGGGCAGCCCGCGCCGCCCCTCGAACAGCCCGTCGTAGAGCCCCAGCCCCAGGCAGAGCAGGAACGCCGCCGAGCCGACCACGGCGGTACGGCGCCAGCCGCCGACCAGACCGGCGAAGGCGGGCCCCAGCGAGACGAGGGGCAGGAACCCGACCCCGGGCCCGGCGCTGACGTCCACCGCGGTGACCACGGCCATCACGCCGTAGGGGAGTACGGCCAGTACGCGGGCGCTCAGGGGCTGCTGCGGGGGGTCCACGGCCAAGGGGTGCTCCGGCGGTTCGAGGAAAGGGACGGGCGGCGCGGTGTCCGGCCCGGCCCGCCCCGCCGGAGCTGAGCATAAGCACAGGTCGGTGGGCGAATTACCGTGAATGCGCCCCGTTACCGAATCGCAGTGGCCCCATCCGCCGGCACGCCGCCTCAGGGCAGGAACAACCGGGCCGACTCCACCCGCCCGGGGCGCAGGATACGGAGCGGGCCGAGGTTGCACGCGGGGCACTCGGTGCGGGACAGCGGCGAGGGGACGCGGACCCCTCCGGAGTAGTACACGGCACGGCGCCGGCCCGCGAGGTCGGTGGTGTGCCGGATCTCGTAGCTCTCCTCCCAGCCGTGCCCGCAGTGCAGACAGACGAAGGAGTACGCCTCGTGAACGGTCTCGGCCTCGCGGTCCATGTCCACCCACATCCTTCCGCGGCCCCGCGACCCGAACGGCGGGACCTCATCGGTGGCATACCGGGTAGTTCGTGCCTTATCCGTCCATTATTGCTCGATCGGCCGGGCGAGGGTGAATGCCGGAGGGTGCGGGGCCCGCACGCGCGGACGGCGGGCCGAAGCCCGCTCCGGGAGCCCGGAGCGGGCTTCAGTGACGGCCGTGCGCACTGTCGGCGACACCGCCGAAAAGGCGGGCGACGGCCTTGAAGGGCAGGGTGACAACGGTGGCGATGGCGCTGCCTATGGACCTGAGAACATCTGCGATTGCCGTGAGCATGGGGTGTCCTCCGCTTCTCCGGCGGTCTTGCCGACCGCGAGGTGCCGACGGGCGACCGGGTGCGCGGACCTGGCCACCACTGCGGAAACATCATGATTTCCGCCGGAATTCCTGCCGCTGCCCGCACCGGAGGCCCGCCCGTGGGCGGGCGCCGCGCCGTGGCGGGCCACCCGTCCGTACCAGAGGTCCCGGCGCGCCCCGGAAGCAACCCGTACGCCGTGGTCCTGCGCCGGGCCGGGTGTCTCCGGTCGCAGGTGTCCGGCGGGCGGGCCAGCCTGGAGATGTCGCCCGAGCGAGAGGAAGGCCCACCGTGAACAGCGCGCAGCAGGCGAACCAGCCGGGGCAGCCGGGCCCGGTGCAGGGCAGCGAAGGTCCCCCGGAGCCGTCGTCGGCGTACCACCCGGACGCGGAGGTGGTCGTCGAGGTCACCGACTGTGCGACGCAGGACGCGCACGCGGTCTTCAGCGCGCTGCGTACCTCCTTCGCGTGCGACCGGGCGCCGGACGACGTGCCGCGCGCCGTCGCGGGGCCGCATCCCACCGTCTGGACCTCGACGTTCGACGTGACCGAGCTGCGGGCGGAGCCCGCCCCCGCCCGGCTGACCGCCCCCGTCTCCGTCAGCCTCCAGGGCGGCTACTGGGCGGTGGCCCGGCTGCGGGACAGCCTCCGTCCCGCCTTCGCCGTCCAGGTCACCGGCACCGTCGCCGGCGATCAGGAACAGGAGGTCCAGCTCCGGCTGGAGAACCGCTGACCGTCACCTGGACGGCACCGGACCGGCCGGGCGAGGCGCGCGCCGCGGCGGCCGCGTCGGCGGGCGGGCGGCCATCGCGCCTGATAGGCAGAGGGGACCGCCCCCGGCGGACGCGGTCCGGCCCGGCAGCCGCGTCCCGGCGGTCCGGCCCGGCCCGCCACCTCCGGCCGGGCCGGGCCGCCGGGGACCGCCCCCAACCGTCCCGCAGCCGCACCTCCCGCCGCGTGTGCCCGCCGACGGCGGTGCGCGGCCCAGCCCGAAAGGCGAGCGCGTGGAGCCCACCGCACCCCCTCCCGACGCCGGCGGGGCGCCGCCCGGAGCCACCGGCTCCACGGTCACCCTGCACGTCAACGGCGTACCGCACCGGCTGACCCTCGACCACCGCACCACCGTCCTCGACGCGCTCCGGGTCCACCTCCGGCTGACCGGTACGAAGCGGGGCTGCGATCACGGGCAGTGCGGCGCCTGCACCGTCCTCGCCGACGGGCGGCGGGTCAACAGCTGTCTGCTGCTCGCCGTCACGCTCGACGGCGTCCCCCTCACCACCGTCGAGGGGCTCACCGACGGCGGCGACCTCCACCCGCTCCAGCGCGCCTTCCTGGAGCGGGACGCCTTCCAGTGCGGCTACTGCACACCCGGCCAGCTCTGCTCGGCGGCCGGGGCGCTCCGGGAGGCCGCGGACGGGCACCCCTCCCACGTCACCCCGGACACCGCGCCGCCGGGCGCGCCGGTGGAGCTGACCGCCGAGGAGATCCGGGAGCGGATGAGCGGCAACCTGTGCCGCTGCGGCGCCTATCCGCGCATCGTCGAGGCGGTCGGCGACGCCACCGCGCACCGGGCCGGACCGCCCGCGCCGCCCACCGTCCACGGTCTCGGCACCGTTTCCGTCCACGAGGCCCGGGAGGCGTCGTGAAACCCTTCGGCTATCTGCGCCCCGCCACCGTCGACGAGGCGGTACGGGTCCGGGCCGCGCACCCGGGGGCCGCGTTCCTCGGCGGCGGCACCAACCTCGTCGATCTGATGAAGCTCGGCGCCTGCGCACCGGATCCGCTCATCGACGTCGGGCGGCTGCCGCTGGACCGGATCGAGGAACTGTCCGACGGCGGGCTGCGGATCGGCGCCACCGTCCGCAACAGCGATCTCGCCGCCGCGCCCGTCGTCCGCGAGCGCTACCCGGTGCTCTCCCAGGCGCTGCTGGCCGGCGCCTCGGGGCAGTTGCGCAACGCCGCGACGACCGGCGGCAACCTCCTCCAGCGCACCCGCTGCGGCTACTTCCAGGACGTCTCCGTGCCGTGCAACAAGCGGGAGCCGGGCAGCGGCTGCCCCGCCGTCGAGGGCGTCCACCGCGATCTCGCCGTCCTCGGGCACTCCGCGCACTGCGTCGCCACCCACCCCTCCGACCTGGCCGTGGCCCTCGCCGCCCTGGACGCCGCCGTCGAGGTGACCGGCCCGGACGGAGCCCGTACCGTCCCGGTCACCGCCCTGTACCGGCTGCCGGAGAACCATCCGGAGCGGGACACCGTCCTGGAGCCGGGCGAGCTGATCACCGCGGTGCGGCTGCCCCCGCCGCCGCCCCTGGCGCACGGGCGCTACCGCAAGGTCCGCGACCGTGCCTCGTACGCCTTCGCGCTGGTCTCCGTCGCCGCGCTGCTGGAGGTCCGCGACGGGACGGTGCACCGTGCGGCGCTCGCCTACGGCGGGCTGGCCCACCGGCCCTGGCGCGCCACCGCGGCGGAGGAGGTGCTGCGCGGCGCCCCGGCCACCGCCGACACCTTCGGCCGCGCCGCCGACGCCGAACTGGCCGCCGCCCGCCCGCTGCGTGACAACGGCTTCAAGGTTCCGCTGGCCCGCCGGCTGACCGTCTCCGTCCTGGACGGGCTCGCCGCCCGCCACCGCTGATCCGCGTACCGCCCCGCCGCCCGGACCCCGTGAGGACGCGCCCCATGAGCCACGATCCGCAGCCCGCCGCCCCGGGGGCGCCCCGCCCGCCGCTGGGGGCGCCCGTCGCCCGCCGCGAGGGCCACGCCAAGGTCACCGGCGCCGCCCGGTACGCCGCCGAGCCCGCCCCGCCGGGGCTCCTGCACGCCTGGCCGGTGCCCGCCACCGTCGCCCGTGGCCGGATCACCGCCGTCGACACCGCCGCCGCCCTGGCCCTGCCCGGGGTGCGGGCCGTCCTCACCCACGAGAACGCCCCGCGCCTGGAGCCGCCCGAGGACCCGGCCGTCGCCGTCCTCCAGAGCCCGGCCGTCCCGCACCGCGGCTGGTACGTCGCGCTCGCCGTCGCCGACACCCCGGAGACGGCCCGCGCCGCCGCCGAAGCCGTCCGCGTCCGCTACGACGCCGAGGACCACGACGTCACCCTCACCGCCGACCACCCGGGGCTGTACGTACCGAAGGAGGCCAACGGCGGCTACCCGGGGGCGCGCGAGCGCGGTGACTTCGACGCGGCGTACGCCGGTGCGCTGGTCACCGTGGACGCCACGTACACGGTGAGCGCCCTGCACAACCACCCCATGGAGCCGCACGCCTCCACCGCGTGGTGGGACGGCGGGCGGCTCACCGTCCACGACTCCACCCAGGGGGCGACCAAGGGGCGGGACGATCTGGCGGCGCTGTTCGGGCTGGAGCGGCGGGACGTCACGGTCGTCGCCGAGCACATCGGCGGCGGCTTCGGCTCCAAGGGCACCCTCCGCCCGCAGGCGGTCCTCGCCGCGATGGCCGCCCGCGTCACCGGGGCGCCCGTCACCCTCGCCCTGCCGCGCCGCGAGATGCCCGCCGTGGTGGGGCACCGGGCGCCCACCATCCAGCGGGTGCGGCTGGGCGCCGGCGCCGACGGGCATCTCACCGCCCTCGCGCACGAGGTGGTCACCCACACCTCGACGCTCAAGGAGTTCGTCGAGCAGGCGGCGATCCCCGCCCGGATCATGTACACCTCGCCGAACAGCCGCACCGTGCACCGCGTGGTGGCGCTGGACGTACCGAGCCCGTCGTGGATGCGCGCCCCGGGCGAGGCGCCCGGGATGTACGCCCTGGAGTCGGCGGTGGACGAACTCGCCGTCCTCCTCGACCTCGACCCGGTCGAACTGCGGCTGCGCAACGAGCCGGAGACCGAACCGGACTCCGGCCGCCCGTTCAGCAGCCGGGGCCTGGCCCCGGCGCTGCGGGAGGGCGCGGAACGCTTCGGCTGGCGCCCCCGCGACCCCCGCCCCGGCGTCCGGCGCGAGGGCGATCTGCTGCTGGGCACCGGCGTCGCCGCGGCCACCTATCCGGTGCTGATCGCTCCCTCGTCGGCCGAGGCGCACGCCGAACCCGACGGCGGCTTCCGCGTCCGGATCAACGCCACCGACCTCGGCACCGGTGCCCGCACCGTCCTCGGACAGGTCGCCGCCGAGGCGCTCGGCGTACCCGAGGAGCGGGTCCGCGTCGAGATCGGCCGCAGCGATCTGCCGGACGCCTCCCTGGCCGGTGGTTCCTCCGGCACCGGCTCCTGGGGCTGGGCCGTCCACAAGGCGTGCCGCGCCTTGCGGGATCAGCTGACAGCGTGTCAGGAACCGTTGCCCGCCGAAGGGTTGACCGTCACGGCGGACACCCGCAAGGAGGTCGCCGCCGGATCGCCCTACGCCCGGCACGCGTTCGGCGCCCACTTCGCCGAGGTGCAGGTCGACACCGTCACCGGGGAGGTGCGGGTGCGCCGGATGCTCGGCATGTTCGCGGCCGGCCGGATCCTCAACTCCCGCACCGCGCGCTCGCAGTTCATCGGCGGGATGACGATGGGCATCGGTATGGCGCTGACCGAACACAGCGCCCTGGACCCGGCCTTCGGCAACTTCACCGCCCGCGACCTCGCCTCGTACCACGTCCCGGTCTGCGCCGACGTCCACACGATCGAGGCGCACTGGATCGACGAGGACGATCCGCACCTCAACCCGATGGGCAGCAAGGGCATCGGGGAGATCGGCATCGTCGGTGCCGCCGCGGCGGTCGGCAACGCCGTCCACCATGCCCTCGGCGTCCGCCTGCGCACCCTGCCGCTGACCCCGGACGCGGTGCTGCCGCATCTGCCGTGAGGCGGGGCGGCGCTCCGGAGCGCCGGGTGCGGGCGGGGCCGGACGGGATGCCGGGCGCCCCGGGCCGGTCCGGCGCCGGTGACGGTGGCCCGCCGCCCGCCCTCCCGCGTTGCGGCTCCCCGGCGGCCGGGCGACGATGGCCCTCACTCAACGTTTACGCACTCTCACCCTCCGCGGTGGACGTCCGGGGGAGGCGGGTGAGCCGTGCGTGTGAAGGAGCCACTCCCATGACCGCCACCGCCCACCGTCACTACGCGGCCGAGCTGCGCCTCACCACGGAGCGGGTGCCGCGGATCCGGCGGATCGCGGCCGCGCATCTGCGCCACTGGCGGCTGGCGGCGGAGATACCGGCCGCCTGCCGCGGACTGACCGAACTGCTGGCGGGCGCCCTGCGGCAGGCCGGTCCGGAGACGGTGTGCGTGGTCGAACTCCGCTGGAGCGGCCGGCATCTGACCGTCTCGGTCGCCGACCGCGGCCCGCGGCTGCCGCGGCTGGACAGCGCGCAGGGCGGCGGGCTCGCCGTCGTCGCCGGACTCAGCGACAGCTGGGGCACCTGCCCCACCGCCGACGGCAAGGTCGTCTGGTTCACCCGCCGGGTCACCGCCGCCCGCGAGACCCCGCTGACGGCGCCGGTGCCGGTGCGCTCCGTCCCCGGCGCCGCGCACCGCCCGGACACCGGCCCCGGGCTCCCGGCACCCGGGGCGCCCACGGCGGTGTGAGCCCGCCGTACGCCACGGCCGTTCTCCGCGCGGCGGGCCACCGCGCGGAGAACGGCCCGCTCGTCAGCCCCGCCGCTCCCGTGCCTGCGGGGTGCCGGTCAGCGCGCGGTGCACCAGCCGGGCACCGGCGCGGGCGGTGCGGGCGTCGATGTCGAGGCCCGGGTTCAGCTCCGCGATGTCGATGACGGTCAGCTTCCCGCTCGCCGCCACCGCCGTGACGACGCGCTCCACGATCTCCATCGGCACCCCGTACGCGGCGGGCGCGCTGACGCCCGGCGCCACCGCCGCGGGCAGCACGTCCAGGTCGACGCTGAGGTGGACGAGGTCGCAGGAGTCGAGGAACGCGCCGGTGAACGCCTCGACGCGGTCCGGCGAGAGCAGTCCGCAGTCGGTGTCCTCCAGATAGCGCACGCCCAGCCGGTCCGCGGTGCGGAACAGCCGCTCGGTGTTGCTCGGGCGGCTGATGCCCAGCACCCGGTAGTCCAGGCGCCGCCCCTGGCGCTCCTCGTCCCGCGCCATCTGGAGGAACGGTGTGCCGGAGCTGGGCCGGGGCGCGTCGCGCAGATCGAAGTGGGCGTCGAGGTTGAGCACCCCGAGCCGCGCCCCGGCCCGCATCGCGCGGCTCCCGGCGATACCCAGGTACGTGCCGTACGCCACCTCGTGGCCGCCGCCGAGGACCGCCACCGGGCCGCCCGCGTCGAGCAGCGTGGTTACCGCCGCGCCCAGCCGGCGGTGGCCGTCCTCCAGCGCACCGTCGCCGACCACGACATCCCCGGCGTCCACCGCGCGCAGCGGCGCGGGCAGCGCCATGGAGGCGAGGGCGGACCGCAGCGCCCCGGGACCGGCGGCCGCACCCGGCCGTCCCTGGTTGCGGCGGACACCTTCATCGCTGCGGAAGCCGACGAACGCGGCGTCCCGGGGTGCGCCGGTACCGGTGTCCGGCACGGTCACGTGGTGCCAGCGCAGCACGTCGTCGCCGTCCCCGTCGCTCCGCCCGGTCCACGGCTCCGCCGCCACGTCCACGGTCATCGTCCGCCCTCTCCGCTCGTCCGCCGCGGCCACCCGGCCCGGCCGTCCCATGACAGCGCCGCGGCGCCGGGCGGGCCAGCGCCCGGCCCGGTTCTCCTCGGATCCGAGACGGTGTTCGGATACGCCCTAGAATCTTCCTGGCGCGGTACCCACCCGCGCCGCCGGTGGAACGGGCAGATCGGTACGAGTGACGACGACGAGGGCGGGAAACGGCGTGGCGGCGGAGACGGCGGAGCTCGCGCGGCGGTACGCGGCGACCGCGTCCGGGGCGACGCCCGCGTACCAGCGGGTCAAGGACCTGGTGACCGAGCAGATCTTGAGCGGCCGGTGGCGCGAGGGTGACGCCCTGCCGTCGGAGAGCCGCTTCGTCGAGGCGCTGGGCCTGTCCCGGATGACGGTCAACCGCGCCCTGCGGGAGTTGGCCGGGCAGGGACTGATCCGCCGCGTGATGGGCGTGGGTAGCTTCGTCGCCCTGCACAAGGGCAGCTCGGCGCTGGTCGAGGTGCACAACATCGCCGACGAGGTGGCCGCGCGCGGCCACCGTCACCGCGCCGAGGTGCGTTTCGTCCGCGAGGAGGCGGCGGGCCAGGAGATCGGCGCCCGCTTCGGCGTCGGCGAGGGCACGCCGGTCTTCCACTCCCAGGTGGTGCACTTCGAGGACGACGTCGCCATCCAGCTGGAGGACCGCTACGTCCACCCTGACTTCGCGCCCGGCTATCTGGAGCAGGACTTCACCCGGCGCACCCCGTTCACGTTCCTGTCCGAGGTGGCGCCGCTGGGCAAGGGCGAGCACGTCGTGGAGGCGGTGCTGCCGTCGGCGGACGAGTGCCGGATCCTGCGGGTCGCGGCGTCCGAGCCGTGCCTGCTGATCCAGCGCCGTACGTGGTCGGGCGAGGCGCTGGTGAGCGTCGCGCGGCTGCTCCATCCCGGCTCGCGCTACCGCCTCATGGGCACCTTCGACTCCCGCTGACCGGACGGGCCCCTTCCGCTTCAGCTCCGGGGCAGCGGTACCGTCAAGGCGCCCGCCCCCGATCCGGCGCGCGGCCGGAGACGGCGGCGGTCAGCCGGGCGGCGCCGCGCAGCAGCGCGTCACGGACCCGTTCCGCGTCGTGCGGCCGGTGGTGGCGGCACCAGGTGGCGGAGAGCGCCGCGACCGGGTGCCCGAGGTGGTCGAAGGCGGCCACGCCGATCGAGCGGAGTCCGCGTGTGATCAGCTCGGTCTCCTCCGACCAGCCACGGGCCCGCTCCCGGTCCAGCTCCGCGCGCAGCTCGGTCAGCGACCGGGGGCCCTTGCCGGTCCGGGTGACGAGGTCGCCGGGGCGCGGGAAGGCGGCGCGCAGCTGGGCCTCGGCGCAGTGCGCGAGCAGTGCCCGGCCGGTGGCGGTCAGATGGGCCGGCAGCCGGACGCCGACCTCGGTGACGAGGGTGCGGGCCACCTCGTGGCGGTGGGCCGGCGGCTGCTCCTTGAGCAGGTAGACCGTCTCGGCGCCGTGCAGCACGCCCAGGTGCACGGGGTGGCCCAGCTGCCGGGCGAGGGTACCCGCGACCGGGCGGGCGAGACGTTCCAGGGGTTCGTGGCGGCGGTGTGCCGCCCCGAGCTCCAGGGCCGCGGCACCCAGGCCGTACGCCCGCTCCTCGGGGAGATGGACGACGAAACCGCGATCGATCAGGATCGCCAGGATGTGGTAGGCGGAGGATGACGGAATTCCCAGCTCACGGGCGAGCGCCGCGGCGCGCACCGGCCCGGGACGGGCGGCGAGGTGGCCGAGGATGTCCAGCGCCCGCCCCACGGCGGGCGAGGCGCTCGACCCACGCTCCTGTTCCTGCACCGGACCACCTCTTGACGTGCCTGTCTATACAGGAATATACAGGCGCTCTCGCGGTCTTGCGAGGGGCGCCGGCGGGCAGTTGGTCCGGGCCACGCGCCGTATGTCAGGGACGGACGTGCCATTCCCCGAGGAGGGGCATTCTTTGACCACCGAAAAAGCGACTCTGCGCAGGGGCCTGCGGTCGCGCCACATTCGTTTCATCGCGCTGGGTTCCGCCATCGGGACCGGCCTTTTCTACGGATCGTCGGAAGCGATCCAGGCGGGCGGCCCGGCCGTTCTGCTCGCTTATCTTATCGGCGGTGCCGCGGTGTTCCTGGTGCTGCGTTCGCTCGGCGAGATGGCCGTGCACAATCCGTGCGCGGGCTCTTTCGGCGAGTACGCCACCCGCCATCTGGGATCGCTCGCCGGATTCACCACCGGCTGGACCTACGCCTTCGAAATGGTCATCGTCTGTATCGCCGACATCACCGCACTCGGCGTCTACATGGGCTTCTGGTTCCCCGAGGTGCCGCGCTGGATCTGGCTGCTGGCGGCGATCGCCGTCATCGGCGTGCTGAACCTCTTCCACGTCAAGGTCTTCGGCGAGATGGAGTTCTGGCTCTCGCTGGTGAAGGTGGTCGCCATCATCGCCATGATCATCGCCGGTGTGGTGGTGTTGATCATCGGATTCAAAGGTGGCGGCGGTGAACACACCGGAATATCCAACCTCTGGACGCACGGCGGCTTCTTCGCGCAGGGCGCCCAGGGATTCATCCTCTCCTTCGCCGTGGTGATGTTCGCCTTCGGCGGCACCGAGATCATCGGCGTCACCGCGGGCGAGGCGGAGAATCCGAAAAAGACGCTCCCCGGCGCGGTCAACTCCATTCCCGTACGTATCGTGCTCTTCTACGTACTGACCCTCGCGGTCATCATGTCGCTGAATTCCTGGGAGAACGTCGGCACCAACGGCAGCCCGTTCGTGCAGATCTTCGTCGGCCTCGGTATCAAATCCGCCGCGACCGTCCTGAATGTCGTCGTGGTCATCGCGGCGCTCTCCGCCATCAACAGCGACATCTTCGCGGCGGGCCGCATCATGTACGGAATGGCCGAGCGCGGTCAGGCGCCGAAGGTCATGCGGAAGCTTTCCCGCAGCGGAGTCCCGGTCATGACCGTCACGATCATGATCGGCGCGCTGCTGCTGGGCGTCCTGCTCAATTACCTGATCCCCGACAAGATCTTCCTCATCATCTCCTCGATCGCGACGTTCGCGACCGTCTGGGTCTGGCTGATGATCCTGCTGACCCAGATGAAGGCCCGCCGTTCGATGAGCCCCGAGGAGCAGGCGGCACTCGACTACCCGGCGCCGTTCTGGCCCTACGGGCAGATCATCGCCGTCGTCTTCATGGCCGGGGTGACGGTGCTGCTCGCCTTCTCCGGGAGCACCCGCGTCGCGCTGATCGTCGGCGCCGTCTGGCTCGCCCTGCTGGCCGTCGTCCACCGCCTCTGGCTCCGCCCCCGCGAGGCCGCCCGCGCGGCGTCCCCGGCCACCGCCGGACCCGTGGCCGCCGGGTCCCCGGACGCCCAGGAGCCCGAGCCCCGCGCCTGCGCCACGCCCACCGCCGCCGAGTAGCCGCACTCGACGCATCCCGGGCTCTGCCGAAGGCCCCGTTCCACGCGCCAGGCGTGGGGCGGGGCCTTCGCCGTGGCCGGGGGAGGGGCGACGCCTGCCGGTGGCCGAGGAGGTGGGCCGGGGCGCGTGGCGGCCGCCGGGGCTCGGGGCGGAACCGGGGCAGATGTCCATGCCGGGCGCGCGGCCCCCACGGGCGCGCGGCCCCCACGGGCCCGCGGCCCCCACGGGCCCGCGGCCCCCACGGGCCCGCGGCCCCCACGGGCGCGCGGCCTCACACCGGCCCGTGGTCCCGCCGGTACGCCCGCCGACCCGGGCACGTCGCCCTGTAGGGGTATGGAGCCCACCCGGGTGCGCCGCCCCGCACCGGTACGCCGCCCCTCGCCCGTACGGGCCGCGCGAGCCACGCCATCGGGCCACCGCCCGCGCCGGTACGGGCTCCGGGCCCCGCCTCGTACGGCCTCACTCCGTACAGGCCCCGAACGCCGGACGCCCGCACCCCGCAGGAAAGCTGCGGCGTGCGGGCGTCCGGCGTTCGGCCGCGGGGGTCACGCCTGGGCGTCGTCCTCCCGCATGGGGACGCGGACGCCGCGCTCGGCGGCGACGTTCTCGGCGATGTCGTAGCCGGCGTCGACGTGGCGGATGACGCCCATGCCCGGGTCGTTGGTCAGCACCCGGCGGACCTTCTCACCGGCCAGCGGCGTACCGTCCGCGACGCAGACCTGGCCCGCGTGGAGCGAGCGGCCCATGCCGACGCCGCCACCGTGGTGCAGGGAGACCCAGGACGCGCCGGAGGCGACGTTGACCATGGCGTTGAGCAGCGGCCAGTCCGCGATGGCGTCCGAACCGTCGAGCATCGCCTCGGTCTCGCGGTAGGGGGAGGCGACCGAACCGCAGTCCAGGTGGTCACGGCCGATGGCCAGCGGGGCCTGGAGCTCGCCGGAGGCGACCATGTCGTTGAAGCGCTCACCGGCCTTGTCGCGCTCGCCGTAGCCGAGCCAGCAGATCCGGGCGGGCAGACCCTGGAAGTGGACCCGCTCACCGGCCATCTTGATCCAGCGGTGCAGCGACTCGTTCTCCGGGAAGAGGTCGAGGATCGCCTTGTCCGTCTTGTGGATGTCCGACGCCTCACCGGACAGCGCCGCCCAGCGGAACGGGCCCTTGCCCTCGCAGAACAGCGGCCGGATGTACGCCGGGACGAAGCCGGGGAAGGCGAACGCCCGGTCGTAACCGGCCAGCTGGGCCTCACCGCGGATGGAGTTGCCGTAGTCGAAGACCTCGGCGCCGGCGTCCATGAAGCCGACCATCGCCTCGACGTGCCGGGCCATCGACTCGCGCGAGCGGGTGGTGAAGCCGGCCGGGTCCTTGGCGGCGGCGTCCTTCATGTCCTCGAAGGCGATGCCGACGGGGAGGTAGGACAGCGGGTCGTGGGCGGAGGTCTGGTCCGTCACGATGTCGATCGGCGCGCCCTCGGCGAGCATCTGCGGCAGCAGCTCCGCGGCGTTGCCGAGCAGCCCGATGGAGAGCGGCTTGCGCTGGTCACGGGCCTCGGTGGCGAGCTGGAGCGCGTGGGCGAGGTTGTCGGCCCGCACATCGAGGTAGCGGTGCTCGATACGGCGCTCGATGGCGCGCGGGTCGCAGTCGATACAGATCGCGACGCCGTCGTTCATCGTGACGGCCAGCGGCTGCGCGCCGCCCATGCCGCCGAGACCGGCGGTGAGGGTGATCGTCCCGGCCAGCGTGCCGTGGAACTTCTTCGCGGCGACCGCGGCGAACGTCTCGTACGTGCCCTGGAGGATGCCCTGGGTGCCGATGTAGATCCACGAACCGGCGGTCATCTGGCCGTACATGGTCAGGCCCAGCTGCTCCAGGCGGCGGAACTCCTCCCAGTTCGCCCAGTCACCGACCAGGTTGGAGTTGGCGAGCAGCACCCGCGGCGCCCACTCGTGGGTCTGCATCACGCCCACCGGGCGGCCCGACTGGACGAGCATCGTCTCGTCCTGCTTGAGGGTCTTCAGCGTGCGGACCATCGCGTCGAACGAACGCCAGTCGCGGGCGGCCTTACCGGTGCCGCCGTAGACGACGAGGTTGTCCGGGTGCTCCGCCACCTCGGGGTCCAGGTTGTTCTGCAGCATGCGCAGGGCGCCTTCCTGCTGCCAGCCCAGCGTGCTCAGCTGCGTGCCACGGGTGGCCCGTACCGGTCGTGCACCGTGCATGGTGAGGAGTCCTTTTCCGTGAGGAGGGATCGGTGAGTGGGAGAGCGGGGGAGGAGCGGGTCAGCGCAGCGGGCCGGTGACGGACTCCGCGGCGCGCAGCGCCTCGCCGGAGGCGACGTAGCGGACCGCGGCCTCGATCTCGGGGGCGAGGTAGCGGTCGGTGCCGGGGCCCTCGACGTCGCGGCGGAGCCCGGCGACGACCGCACCGGTGGCCGGCGACGGCGTCAGCGGCGCGCGCAGGTCCAGGGCGCGGGCGGCGGTCAGCAGCTCCACGGCGATGACGCGGGTGAGGCCGTCGATGGCCTTGCGCAGCTTGCGGGCGGCGGACCAGCCCATCGAGACGTGGTCCTCCTGCATGGCGCTGGAGGGGATCGAGTCGACGGAGGCGGGCGCGGCGAGCCGCTTCAGCTCCGAGACGATGGCCGCCTGGGTGTACTGCGCGATCATGTGGCCGGAGTCCACGCCCGGGTCGTCGGCGAGGAAGGCGTTCAGCCCGTGGTTACGGGCCACGTCCAGGAAACGGTCGGTGCGGCGCTCGGAGACCGAGGCGACGTCGGCGACCGAGATGGCGAGGAAGTCGAGGACGGCGGCGACCGGCGCGCCGTGGAAGTTGCCGTTGCTCGCCACCCGCCCGTCGGGCGTCACCACGGGGTTGTCGACGGCGCTCGCCAGCTCCCGCGAGGCGACCAGCGCGGCGTGTGCGGCGGTGTCCCGCGCCGCGCCGTGCACCTGCGGCGAACAGCGCAGCGAGTACGCGTCCTGCACCCGGGTGCACTCCGGGCCGCGGTGGCTCGCCACGATCGCCGAACCGGCCAGGACCGCGCGGAGGTTGGCGGCGCTGTCGGCCTGGCCCGGGTGCGGGCGCAGCGCCTGGAGGTCGGCGGCGAAGACCGCGTCCGTACCGAGCTGGCCCTCGACGCTCATCGCCGCGCCGATGTCGGCGGTGGCCAGCAGCGTCCGCAGGTCGTGCAGGGCGAGCACCAGCTGGCCGAGCATGCCGTCGGTGCCGTTGATGAGGGCCAGGCCCTCCTTCTCCGCCAGCACGACCGGGGTGATCCCGGCGGCGGCCAGTGCCTCGCCCGCCGGGCGCAGCGTGCCCTCGGCGTCGCGGACCTCGCCCTCGCCCATGACGGCCAGCGCGCAGTGCGCGAGCGGCGCCAGGTCACCGGAGCAGCCGAGCGAGCCGTACTCCCGCACGACGGGGGTGATGCCGGCGTTCAGCAGCGAGGCGTACGCCTGCGCCGTCTCCGCGCGGACGCCGGTGCGGCCGGTGGCCAGGGTGGACAGGCGCAGCAGCATCAGCGCCCGGATCACCTCGCGCTCGACCTCGGGGCCGGAGCCCGCGGCGTGCGAGCGGACCAGGCTGCGCTGGAGCTGGGCGCGCAGCTCGGTGGGGATGTGGCGGGTGGCGAGGGCACCGAAGCCGGTGGAGACGCCGTAGTGCGGGGTGACGTCGTCGGCCAGCGCCTCGACGACCTTCCGGCTCTGGCCGATCTCCTGCTGGGCCGCCGCCGACAGCTCCACGCGGGCACCGTGGCGGGCGACGGAAACGACATCGTCGGCGCTGAGCGGGCCGACATCAACGAGAACGTGGTTCATGCCTCCATGAAGCACCCCGGGGCCAGGGTTCCGCCACGTCCGTCAAGAGTCTTGTGTCTGGGATCCAAGACATTCGACGCTGCCGCGGGGCGTCCCGCCGGCGGGACGGCGGTAGCGTCACCACATGTCCATCGTGCCCGCGGCGGCCCAGGTCCTGGCCGTACTGCGCTATCTCGCCCGGCAGGCCGGCCCGGTCCAGGCCGCCGCCATCAGCCGCGACGTGGGGCTGCCCCGCTCCACGACGTACCACCTCCTCGACACCCTCGTGCACGACGGTTTTGTGGTGCATCTGGCGGACGAACGCCGCTACGGACTCGGCGTCAGCGCCTTCGAGCTGGGCTCCGGCTACAGCCGCCAGGCACCGCTGGCCCGCCTCGCCCGGGTCCCGCTCGCCGGTCTGGTGGACCGCACCGGCCACAGCGCCCACCTCGCGGTGCTGCACGGCCGCGAGGTCCTCTACGTCATCGAGGAACGGGCGCTGGGGCGCCCGCCGCTGGTGACCGAGGTGGGGGTGCGGCTCCCGGCGCATCTGACGGCCAGCGGCCGGGCGATGCTGGCCCGGCTGGCGCGGGCGCAGGTCCGGGCACTGTTCCCCGACCCGTCGGCGTTCGTGGAGCGCACCGGCACCGGCCCGCGGTCGCTGTCCGCGCTGCACCAGCTGCTGGTCGAGGTCCGCCGGCGCGGTTACGCGACGGAGGAGGGCGAGGTCACCGCCGGGTTCTCGTCGGTGGCGGCGCCGGTCCTCGATCACGGGGCGCACCCCATCGCCGGGGTGGCGACGACCTTCCCGGCGGCCGGGGTGGACGCCGCCCGGCGCGCCGAGCTGGCCGAGGAGGTCGCCCGCACCGCCCGCGACCTGACCCTCCGGGTCGGCGGCACCCCCGCCTGAACGGCCCCTTCCGGCAAGGGCGTTGAGGCAACGTTCAGCGAACGGCAACCCGCCCCGCCCACGCTCTTCCGTACGGGCCCTCGCCGATGCGCCACGGGGGAGAGGGCCCGGCCAGATCCCGGGCGGCCGTGGGGGGCGGACGCGCCGGGGGCACGGACGCGGGGCCCGGCGGGGGGAGGGTCCGGCGCCCGTGCCGGGGCCGTTCGTGGGGAGGACGGTCCCGGAGCCGGGTGGCGCCCGGAACCGGCCCACGGGCGCCACCCCGGACGGGGAAGGGCCCGGCACCGCGGGGGTGCCGGGCCGTGGGTGCGTCCGTGGGGGGCGGACGCACCCGGGCGGGTCCGCGCGGGCGCCGCGCCGTGAGGGGCGGACGGGGCGGCGCCCGCGGACCCGCGCCGGGGTGACCGTGCGGGAGCGGTCAGCCCCGGGCGTCGGCGGGGGTGGCGTCGCCGGTCCGGAAGCGCTGTACGTCCTTGCAGAACCGGACGGGGCCGGTGTTGACGACGTACTTGGCGGCGACCCAGGTCGGGCGGTCACGCAGCAGGTACCACACGTCGTTCCCGCGGATGTCCTGCGCGCGGACCTTGCAGCTCAGCCCCACCTGCGCGCCGTGGCGCAGGAAACCGCGGCCGGCGGAGTCCGTGCTCGGGTACTGGCGCTCGTGGATCCCGGTGGACGCCACGACCGTGCCGTACGGCACCGGGATCGCCGCCTGGGCCGGTGCCGCGCCGAGCAGCGTGGTGGACAGGGCGGCGGCCGCGGTCAGCGCGCCCGCTGTGGTCACGAACTTCTTGCCGCGTGCGAGGGTGCCGCTCATGGACATGGGAGGTCTCCTGTTCTCGACGCGCAATGACGCCCATTGCCGCGAAGGGGACATTACGCCCAAGAGCCCCCATACCGCGTCGAATCGCGGCGGAAGAGCTGATCGTGTCCGTCGTGCCCGCGTGTCGCGCCGGGGCCCGGCCGCCCCGGCACGCAAAGGTGCTCCGCGGCTCCCGGGGGCGCAGTGGCCCGGGAGCCGCGGAGCACGTCCGTGGCGCCGCCGCTCAGGGCAGATAGCGTTCGAGGGCGGCGGCTCCTCTCTCCTCGATCATGCGCTGGGCCCACTTCAGGCTCTCGGGGCTCGGCTCCCGCCCCGACGCCCGCACCAGATCCTCGGCGTCGAACGGCCGCTCACCGCCCGTGAACAGGCGCTTCGGCCGCTCGGCAGTCTTTCCCTCATCGTCAGCGCTCACGGATTCCTCCTCTTCCGGCCCGCCCGGACGTCTGCTCAACCTCCGGCCCCGGCCGCCGCTCACTTCGGGTCCCTCCATCATGCTGCCGCCGCCCCGGCTCCGCACGGCGTCGGATCCGGGGCGCGGGCGCCGCTCACCGCGCCGTACGGTCGGCGTCCCCGGTGGTTCCGGCCGGCCGGGTGAACCGGTGCCCGGTGGCGGGATCGGCCAGGACGAAGTCGGTCACCTCCGCCGAGGTCTGCCGCACCGCGACGGTGCGGCCCGGGTCGTATCCCGGCCACGCCCCGCCCCCGGCGGGCGGCGCGGACTTCAGCTCGACCGGCGGGGTCAGCGGGGTGCCGCCCGCGCAGCGCACCCGCGGCACCCCGTGCCCGTCGACGAGCACGGCGGTGCCCGCCCGCATCACCGCCTGGTAGTCGGTGGTCTCACCGCCGCGGAAGCCGTGGGCGGTGATCCGGGTGTCGTACCGCAGCTCGACGGGGGTGAGGGCGCGCAGCGCCGGAGGTACGGAGGTGTCCTCGATGCCCTCGGTGTCGGCGAACGCGGCGTTGCGGGCGTGGTCGGCCGCCAGGTACCGGATCAGCGCCTCGGTGTCGCAGGAGGACGTACCGCGCCTGGCGCCGTGCAGAGCGGGCAGCGAGCCGGGCAGGTCGCGGACGGAGTGCGGGCGGCTCGGGGCGGTGTGCGGTGCGGGCGGGCCGGTCCGGTGGGCCACCGACCCGGTGAACGGGTCGGGCCCCGGCTCCTGGAGCGGCAGCGGCAGCAGTCCGGCGCGGGCCTGGGCGGCGGCGGGCGCGCCCTGGTACGGCCGGGTGAGGAAGCCGGACAGCAGCAGACCGGCGGCCAGGATCCCGGCGGGCAGGGCGAGCCGGGCGGTCCGGTGCCACCAGGGGGCGCGCCCGGTCGGGCGGACCGGGCGCCCCGGCGCGGCCGGATGTCCCTCGGGCGGGTGGCCGGCCGGTGTCCGCCCGGCGCCGGAGGGCTCGCCGGGGCCGTCGGCGCCGGGCGGTTGCGGGGGGCCCTGTCCGGGCGGGGGTGGCGTCGTGGTCACGGCCCTCTCCGATCGTCCGGCGTCCGTGGGCGGACGGTGCGGCGGGACGGTGTGCGGGGGCGTCCGGATGTGTCCCGTTTCCGTCCCCGGACCATTGTCTGCCCGGTGGCGCCGAGGGCCGCAAGCCGGGCGGAGAGGGTGTGCCCGGCGTCAGACGAAGAACGCGTTCATCCCGGGGACGTCGGAGAGGTAGGTCTCGATCCGTGCGATCCGCCCGTCGCGGAGCGTGCAGACCGTGGCGAGGTACTCGTCCAGCACCGCGTCGTCGCGGCGCGCGGTGTTGTGCAGGGAAAGTGCCACGTTCTCCCTGCTGACCAGGGTGTGCAGCAGCGCGAAGTCGAGGCCGTAGGAGGCGATCAGCCGGGCGCGGTCCACCACGGCGTCGGCGCCGTGGGCGGTGCCGGAGACGGTGTTGTCGCCGGGCAGGGTCCAGGTGGCGTCGGGGTGCAGCAGGGCCCGGATCCCGTCCCAGTCGCGGGCGACGAGGGCCTGGTGGAAGCGGTGTCCGAGGGCGAGTGCGGTGTCGTCGGTGGACATGGTGATGCCTTTCGTGGGGCTGTTAACGCAGAGATCTCTGCGTTAAGACGACTGTAGCCACAGTGCCGACTAAGGCACAAGTCTCTGCTTTAAGATGGCGGGGTGAACGCAGACGCCTCGACGAAACGCCCCGGTGGCCGCAGCAGCCGCGTCCGCGCCGCCGTGCACGACGCCGCGGTCGCCCTGGTCGCCGAGTGCGGCGCCGACCAGGTCACCCTCCCTGCCGTGGCCCGCCGCGCGGGCGTCAACTCCAGCACCCTCTACCGGCGTTGGGGCAGCGTCGCCGCGCTGCTCGCCGATGTCGCCGAGGGCCGCGACGACGCCGGTGCGCCCCCGCTCGTCGGCGACCTCCGCGCCGACCTGGAGCGCCAGGCGCTCTGGACGCTCACCGAACTGTCCCGTCCCGGTGGCATCGCGTTCTTCCGCGCCGAGGTCGCGCCCGGCATCGACGAACGCCATGCCGGACTGCGGGACTGCCTGCGCCGGGTCAGCGACCGCTTCCGCCCCGTCCTCGACGCGGCGCGCGAACGCGGTGAAACGCCCCCGTCCCTGGAGCGGGTCCTGGACCGGATCGTCGCCCCGCTCTACTTCCGCGTCGTCTTCTCCCTCCCCGGCACGGACGAGCCGTACGTCCGCGGCCTCGTCGCGGAGCTGCTGGACGGGAGCGCGCGCCGGGGGTGAGTTCCCGGGCTCCGAGCGGTGCTTCGGGTGAACTGCCTTCGCCGGTACGGGGGTTGGGCTCTCGTGTCGCGATCGCCGGGGTGGCCTGCCGGGTCGCTCAGAGGCGTTGGCCGGCAGCCGTGACCAGGTCGTCGATGGCGTCGCGGGTCCGGATGCGGCGCGCCTCCAACTCCTGCCGGCTGTCCGCCCGGGGGATCGCGGTGATGCCGGAGAGCACCTCCTGTGCCGTCCGGCCCAACTCGTCGTCCGTGAGCATCCGCACCCGGAACAGCGCCTCCTGGGCCTGGTTGCGCAGGTCGTAGGAGCGGAGACGGACCGCGCCGGGGTCCTCGGGCGGGGGCTGTTCGTGTGTGCAGAACCAGAGGTGCACCAGGCAGCGCCGGTAGTTCAGCAGGGCGCCCGCATAGGCGGAGCAGGCGTCGAGCCGCTCCTGCCGGAGCTGCTCGCGCCGGGCGAAGTGGCGCTCCCGGTCGCCGGCGCGCCGCTGGGACACCAGGGTGAGCGCGGAGCCGAGGAGGGTTCCCAGGACGGCTACGGCGCTGGCGATGACGGATTCCACAGCGTCAGCTGATCACACCGGCCGGGGCCGGTCCACCGGCCGCCCCCGCTCCCGGCCGCGGCGGGGTCAACACCCCGGCGTCACAAGAGCGTTACGTGAATGACGGTGCGGCTTCACAGTGGTCCGTGAGGCTGACGTTGCCGAGGTGGCCGCAGGCCGCCCGGTGTTGTGACATCCGGTCCTCCCCCCACGATCCGATCAGGATGGGACCTCGATATGCGAACTCCGCCGGACCGCGCCCGCGCGCGGTGCGCCGCGGTGCGCGGGTGCCCCTTGCCCCGCCGTGCCGCGCCCCATGGATGTGATCACGTCCACGGGATGGTCATGTATTCAGCAAACAGGCCGGGTGCGGTGCGACACCCGGCCGTCCGCCCTGTCGCGCCGCGCGCGCGGACGAGAGCGCGCGAATAGCCCCGTTCCCCCCGGCCGGCACCCCGCGGACCCGTCCGCGTACGGCGCCGCGCCGTGGGGGAACGCGCGCCAGCGACACGGCAGTTGACCCGGACCGGGCCGCCGCCGGACCGCGGGGCGCGCCGTCCGCGCGGCCCCGTGACCGGGGCGCCGCACCAGGACGGCGCGGCCCCGGCCGGCCCGCGGCCCGGCCCCGACCGTGGCAAGAAAGGACCCTCACCGGTGCTCACCTCGCACCCCGCACCCACCGCCCCGCGCCCGCCCGAACCGGCCGCGCCTCCGCACGGGCCCACTCACCGCACCACCGGACACATCCTCCTCGTCGGCGCCCCCGGGCCCCGCCGCGACCGGCTCACCGCCACCTTGACCACCACCGGCCACACCGTCCGCCACGCCGCGCCCGGCGGCGTCGCCGACCACGTCGGCCAGGCGCCGCCGGACGCCGTCGTCGCCCTCGGCCCCGCCCCGGACGTCGCCGGACAGGAGGCTCCCGCCGCACCCCCGCAGCCGTGCCCCGCGCTCGACGTCGTCCGGGAGATACGCACCGGCCCCGCGGGCCGGGCGCTGCCGCTGATCGTGGTCGGCGACGCGGACGTCGCCGCCGTCCTGCGCCACGGCGCCGACGACTGCGTCCCGGAAGCCTCGGCGCCCGCCGAACTCGCCGCCCGTATCGAGGCCAAGCTGCGCCGCGTGCCGGTGCCCGTCGAGAACCTCCTCCTCGACCCGCGGACCGGGCTCTACTCACACCGTCACTTCCGCGCCGAACTCGACCGTGAGCTGCGGCGGCCCGAGGGCGGACGCGGCGGCGGGGCGCTCGCCGTCGTCGCCGTCGCCGAGATGGCCGCCCTGGAGGCGCGGCTCGGCCCGCGGGTGCGCCGCGAGGTCGCCGAACGTCTCGCCGGGGTCGCCGAACGGCTCGGCGGCGCCTGCGACCGCTTCGGCTGGGACGAGGACGGGCAGTTGCTGATGCTGCTGCCCGGTGTCGGCGAGGACGCCGCCCGCCGCGCCCTGGAACGCTTCGCCACCACCGTCGCCGGGACCCGCTTCGTCGTCGCCGACGAACACGTCCGCCTCACCCCGGCCATCGGCTGGCTGCCGCTCGGCGCCTGCCCCGACGCCGACCGGGGCCCGCGGCTCGCCGCCGACGCCGCCACCGAGGCGCAGCGCCACCGCGATCTGCGGCCCGTCCGGCACGCCGCCTGGATGCGCGGCGCCGAACACCGCCGCCCCCGCCGCACCCTCGGCTCGCTGCTGCGCCCGCCGCTGTCCGCCCTCTCCCCGGCGCTCTCGCTGCTCCTCGGCGTCGGCGTGCCGTACGCCCTCTACCGGCAGACCCACGCGCTCGGCTGGGAGCTGGGCTCCGCGATGTACTGGGTGGTCGTCGCCGGACTGGTGCTCTCCGCGCTGCTCATCGTCGTCGAATGCCTCTTCTCGCTCGACGCCGACGAGCGGCCCGAGAAGCCCGGCGCGCCCTATCCGCCGGCCAGCGCCGTCATCGCCGCGTATCTGCCGAACGAGGCGGCGACGCTCGTCGAGACCGTCGAGTCGTTCCTGCGCCTGGAGTACCCGGGCGAGCTGGAGATCGTCCTCGCGTACAACACCCCGCATCCGCTGCCGGTCGAGGAGACCCTGCGGGAGATCGCCCGGCGCGATCCGCGGCTGGTGCTGCTGCCCGTCGCCGGGTCCACCTCCAAGGCGCAGAACGTCAACGCGGCGGTGACGCGGGTGCGCGGTGAGTTCGTCGGCATCTTCGACGCCGACCACCACCCGGCGCCCACCGCCTTCCGCGACGCCTGGCACTGGCTGTCCAACGGCTACGACGTGGTGCAGGGCCACTGCGTGATCCGCAACGGCGACAGCTCCCGGATCGCCCGGCTCGTCGCCGTCGAGTTCGAGGCGATCTACGCGGTCAGCCACCCGGGGCGCACCCGCCTCTACGGCTTCGGGCTCTTCGGCGGCTCCAACGGCTTCTGGCGCACCGATCTGCTGGCCCGCACCCGGATGCACGGCTCGATGCTCACCGAGGACATCGACGCGACCCTCCGCGCGCTCGGCGAGGGCGCCCGCTTCGCCGTCGACCGCACCCTGATCTCCCGCGAACTGGCGCCGACCACCACCACCGCCCTGTGGAACCAGCGCACCCGCTGGGCCCAGGGCTGGCTCCAGGTCACCCTCGCCCACCTGTGGCGGGCGCTGCGGTCACCGGTCCTCACCGCCCGGCAGAAGCTCGGCCTGTTCGTGCTGCTCGGCTGGCGCGAGGTACAGCCCTGGCTGACCCTCCAGATCCTGCCGGTGCTGCTGTACGCCTGCTGGCGCGCGGGTGGCCCCACCCACCTGGACTGGGCGGTGCCGGTCGGCGTCCTCGCCACCTTGCTGACGCTCTCCGCGGGCCCGGTGCAGGCGCTCTTCGCCCGGCGGCTCGCGGTGCCGGAGATCCGCCGCCGTACGCCGTGGTTCTGGTTCTACTTCGCCGTCTCGACCGTCCTCTACAGCCACTTCAAGAACATCGTGGCCCGGCAGTCGCACCTGAAGGAGGCGCTCGGCGACCGCCAGTGGCGGGTCACCCCGCGGGCCGCCGCACAGGCGGTGGCCCGCCGATGACCACCGCCACCGCACCGCCCGCCGCCACCGCACCGCCCGCCGCCACCGCGCCCGCACCGGCCACCGGCCGCGCCTCCGATCTCGACGGGCTGCGCGGACTCGCCGCGCTGAGCACCGTCCTCTTCCACGTCTGGCAGCAATACCACCGCTACGACGCGTCCGGCAGCCATCCGCCGATCGATCAGCCCCTGGTCGGCGCGGCCCTGTCGTTCGAGGTCATCGACCTGTTCTTCGTGATGTCCGCGTACCTGCTGACCCTCTCGTACGCCCGCGCCGCCATCGACGGCGGCGCCGTCCGCACCGCCCGCGTCTTCCTCTTCCGCCGCGCCGTGCGCATCCTGCCGCTGTACGTCCTCGCCGTCTGCACCGTCTGGGCGCTGCGCAACCCGGACCTGCCCGGCGACTGGCGGGACCTGGCCGAACACCTCACCTTCACGCACCTCTTCGACCAGCGGCGGATCTTCTACACGCTCGGCCCGAGCTGGTCGCTGTCGCTGGAGGTCTGCTTCTACCTCGCCCTCGTCGTCCTCGGGCCGCTCGCGGTGCGCCTCTGCCGCCCGCTGCGGCGGCGCGGCGCCCGTATCGCCGTGTGCGCGGCGGGCTGCGCGGCGCTGTACGCGCTCCCGTGGATCTGGATCACCGTCGCCCACCAGGCGTTCGGCGTCCCGCACACCGACTGGGTGGTGTACTTCGGCCCGGCCGCGCGGTGCGGCGGGTTCGCCGCCGGGATGGGGCTCGCGGTGCTCGCCACCGCGCTGGGCGAACGGGGCCGGCCGCGCCGCGCCGTCGCCCTGCCGCTGACCGCCGCGGTACTCGCCGCGCTGTACGGCCTGTCGCTGCTCTCCGCCCCGGAGAACGCGGCCTTCACCTACTACCACCCGCTGGCCTCCGGGCTCTGGGCGGTACTGCTCTTCGCCACCTTGCGGGTACGCCGGCGCACCGTCTGGAACCGCTTCCTGACGGCCCGTTGGCTCACCGCGGTCGGACTGGTCAGCTACAGCCTCTTCCTCTGGCACGAGCCGGTCATGCTCCAACTGCACCGCGCCGGACTGCTCCCGGCCACCCAGGCGGGCTTCCCGCTCGCCGTGCTGATCGTCCTCGCGGCGGCGCTGCCCTTCGCCTGGCTCAGCTACTGGCTGCTGGAGTACCCGGCGGGCCTCCTCGGCCGCCTCAAGGACGGCCGGGGCCGCCCGCGCGAGTTCTACCCGAAGGCGCCGCGCGCCACGGCGTGACGCCCGCCGCCGGGGCCCGTCCGCGTACGGGCCCCGGCGGCACCGTCACCGCTCCGCGCCCCGCGCCGGCAGCAGGCCGACGAGGAGACCGGCGAGGGCGGCGGCGCACCCGGCCGTCACCACCGCCGGCCAGCCGCCCGCCGTCCAGGCCAGCGCCCCGCACAGCGAACCGGTCGCGATCCCGCAGAACCGCAGCGTGAAATAGAGGGTGTTGAGGCGGTTGTGCTCCGCCCCGTCCAGCCGGAACAGCACCGTCTGCATCGCCGCCTGACCACCCCACACCCCCACGTCCAGCACGATCACACCGGCGATCACCCACCACAGCGAACCGGTCCCCGGCAGCAGCACCAGCCACCCGGCGACCACCAGCGAGGTCAGTGCCGCCAGGGCCCCGCGCCGCCCCCACCGCTCCGCCAGCCGCCCCGCGGACGGCGACGCCGCCGCGCTCGCCGCGGCCACCAGCCCGAACAGCCCGATCCGTGCCGGATCCAGCCCGTGCCCCCGCGCCAGCAGGAACGTCAACGCCGTCCAGAACGCCCCGAACGCCACCCCCACCAGCGCGCCCGACACCGTCACCACCCGCACCACCGGCCGCCACCACAGCCCAGGGAGCGAGGCGAGCGTGGCGCGGTAGCCGGAACCCGTCGCGGGCGGCACCGGCAGCCCCGGCAGCGTCCGCCGCAACACCGCCATCAGCCCCAGCGTCAGCGCACACGACACGGCGTACACCGCCCGCCAGCCCGCCAGATCCGCCAGCGCCCCCGCGTACGCGCGCGAGGCCAGCACCCCGACGAGCAGTCCGCCCTGCACCGTGCCGACGATCCGGCCCCGGCCCGCCGCCGGGCCGTCCGCCGCGTCCGCCAGCGCCACCGCCAGCGGGGTCAGCAACTGCGGCACCGGCGACAGCACCCCGAGCGCGAACCCCGCCACCAGCAGCCACCCCACCGACGGCGCCACCGCGCACACCGCGAGCGCCGCCGCCGACCCCCACCCGAGCCTCAGGATCAGCCGCCGCCGGTCATGGCTGTCGCCCGCCGGCACCAGCAGCGCGATGCCCACCGCGTACCCCGCCTGGGTGACGGTGGGCAGCGCCCCGAGCGTCCCGGCGTCCGCGCCCAGCGACCGGGCGACGGCGTCCAGCAGCGGTTGGTTGAGATAGACGTTGGCGGCCGTGACGGCGGCGGCGAGGGCCAGCAGCGGCACCGGCGACCGGCCGCCCGGCCCCGGCCCGAAGCCCGGCGCACCGCCGCTGACCTGGGCAGAAGGAGTGGAGTGAGTCACAGCGACCGACGCTAGGGCGCCTTTGCGCGGCATACTTTCGAGCCCCGGCCGTCCCCTGTCGAGAAACTGCCGGGAGCGGCGGGCCCACCACCCGCCGACCGGAAGGAGCGGGCGCGGTGTACGGCAAGAGCGAGGACCGGGACGACTACCAGCACGTCCCCAGGCCGCTGGCCGCGATGGCCCGCGACCTCCCCGACGGCCACCACATCCCGCCGCACCGCCACCGCCGCCACCAACTCCTCTACGGCACCACCGGCGCCATCACCGTCACCACCGCCCACGGCACCTGGATCGTCCCCGCCACCCGCGCCGCCTGGCTCCCGGCCGGTCTCACCCACGCGATGACCTGCGCCGGAGCCGTCGCGATGCGCACCCTCTACATCGACCCGGCCGCCGCCGCACACCTCCCCGCCGACCCCGCCGTCGTCCCCGTCACCCCGCTGCTGCGCGAACTCATCGACGAGGCCACCCGCATCCCCGTCGCCTACGACCCCGACGGCCGCGACGGCGCGCTGATGCGGCTGCTCCTGCTCCAGCTCGCCCCCGAACCGCTGCCCGCACTCCACCTCCCGGCCCCCGGCGACGCCGATCTGGCCGGGCTCTGCGCGGCGATCCGCCGTGACCCGGGCGCCCGCTGGTCCACCGCCGACCTCGCCGCCCGCGCCCACCTCAGCCCCCGCGGTCTGCACCGCCGCTTCACCGCCGCGACGGGCATGACGCCCGCCCGCTGGGTCCAGCAGGCCCGGCTGCTGCACGCCGTCACCCTGCTGGCCGCCGGCACCCCCGTCACCGCCGTCGCCGGGGCCCTCGGCTACGCCACCCCCAGCGCCTTCACCGCGATGTTCCGCCGCACCCTCGGCACCACCCCCAGCGGCTACTTCACCGCCGCGGGCGCCGCGGAGTGACGCGGGGCGGCCGGGCCCGCCTCACCCGGCCGCCCCGGCGCGTCACGCCTTCTTGAGCCGGGCGACGATGCCGTCGATGTCGTTCCGCGCCCGCTCCGGCCGGACGAAGTGACCGCCCGGCTCCTCGAACGCCTCGTACCGGATCCCGGCGCCGTCCAGCGCGGCCTTGAACTCCTGCTGGCCGCGCAGCACCTCGGTCTCGTTGAGCAGGTCGAACGGGTCGACCGGGTTGGGGCTCGTCCCGGCGACCAGGAAGACCCGCTTGCCGCGGTAGCTGTCCAGGTGCTCCATCGGGTTGTCGGCGCTGACCTTCGCCTCGTCCCACAGCGGCGCGCCGTAGATCGTGCCGCCCGCCAGGTCGAGGGCGGCGGCCGAGACGTTCGCCCAGTTGGCGACGGCGCCCAGATCACGGCGGAGGCTGGGCGGTCCGGAGTGCGCGCTGACCGACGCGAAGCGGTCGGGGTACTTCGCCGCGTACTTGAGCGCACCGAAGCCGCCCATGGAGAACCCGGCCACGGCCCGGCCGTCGTACTCCGCGTACGTCCGGAAGTTCGCCTCCACCCACGGCATCAGCTGGGCCATGTGGAACGTCTCCCAGTTCCGCGGCCCCGCGTGGGAGTTGACCGGGTCCGAGTACCACCCGGCGTGGCCGCCGTCGGGCATGACGACGATCAGCGGCTTCCCCGCGGTCCAGGCGCGGATACCGCCCTCCGGCAGCCGGTCCCAGGACATGAAGTCCTGATCGGTGCCGCCGCCGTGGAAGAGGTAGAGGACGGGGTAGGTGCGCTCGCCGGTGTGGTAGTCGTCGGGCAGCAGGACGTTGACGGCGGGCTGCCAGCCGATCGCGTCGGTCGCGAACCGGTAGAACCACATCCGGGAGTCGTGCTCGTCGCGCTGGACGATACGCAGCCCGGAACCGTCGCCAGGCGCCGCGCCGGCCGGACCGGCGGCCGACAGGACCCCCGCCCCGCCGAGCGCCAGCGCGGCGGAGACCCCGCCGACGGCCTTCAGCACGTTCCGTCGGCTGGTGCGGTGCTCGCTCAACATGACCTCCAGGTCGAAAGGCGGCACGGCCGGTGCGCGTGCCGCGAGAAGTCCGGATGCGTCACCGGGGCCCGCCGGGCGGCGGGCGGAGCGGAGGAGCCCGACGGGCCGGGAAAGGGGCGCGCCGGGCGGTACGGGCCCGGCCCCCGGGCGCACATGCCGAAGGCACCGGAAGCACGGCAGGGGCGCACGCCCCACACGTCACGCCCGCTGCCTGCCATCGCCGTCCCCCGTGTTCCCCCGTGTCCCCCGGTGGCGGCCGGTGGTGACGCGCACACCCTTGCGGCCGGTGCTGAAATGCCGATGAAATTCCGTTGATGCCGACAGGGGGACGGACGTGAGCGGAGACTTCGCGGGAGACGGCGGCGGACGGTGGCGGATCGCGGTGCTGGGGCCCGTACGGGCCTGGCGGGACGGGGTGCCGCTGCGGCTGGGGCCGGCCCGGCGGCGGGCGGTCCTGGCGGCCCTGGTCCTGCGGCCGGACACCCGCGTCAGCCATGAGCAACTCCTCGACGACGTATGGGGCGCCCACCCGCCGCCCACCGGCCGCCGGGTGCTGCCCAGTTACGTCTATCCGCTGCGCAAGGCCCTCGACCCGCCGGGCACCCTGCCCGCCCGGTCGGTGATCCGCAGCGACCGCGGCGGCTACCTCCTGTGCACCGAAGGCGTCCTCCTCGACACCGCGGAACTGGCCGCCCACACCGCCGCCGCCCACCGCGCCCGCACCGCCGGCGAGGCGGCCACCGCCGCCGACCGCCTCGCCGCGGCCCTCGCCCTCCTCGGCGACGAACCGCTGAGCGGCCTGCCGGGCCCCTTCGCCCACGCCGAACGGCAGCGTCTCGCCCGCCACCGCCCCGCACTCCGCCGCGACCGGCTGGCCTGCCTCGTGGACCTCGGCCGCGCCGCCGAAACCCTCGACGGCCTCGCCGCGCTCTGCGCCGCCGACCCGTACGACGAGGCACTGGCGGCGCTGCGGATGCGCGCCCTCTACGCCGGCGGACAGCAGGCCGCGGCGCTCGCCGTCCACCAGGAGATGCGCACCCGCCTGCGCGACGAACTCGGCGTCGACCCGGGCGAGGAACTGCGCCGCACCCACCAGGCGGTCCTGCGCCGCGACGACGAACGGCTGCGCGCCCCGCAGAGCCGCCCGTCCGGCACCACCCCACTGCCCGCCCCGGCGCCCCGCCCCGCCGTCGACGACCTCCCCGCCGGACCCGCCCGCCTCATCGGCCGGGCACCGGAACTGGCCGCCCTCACCGAGGAGTTGCCCTCCGGCGGCGTCACCGTCCTCGCCGTCGACGGCGTCGCGGGCGTCGGCAAGAGCGCCTTCGTCCTGCACACCGCCCGCACCCTGCGCGATCGCCACCCCGACGGCTGCCTCTTCGCCGACCTGCGCACCCACAGCGCCGACCGCCGCCCCCACGACCCGCGCCGGGTGCTGCGCCGCCTGCTGCGCGCGGTCGGCGCGCCCGGCAGCGAGGTCCCCGAGGACCTCGACGACCTGACCGCCGCCTGGCGCGCCGCCACCAGCGCCCGGCGCCTCCTCCTCGTCCTCGACGACGTACGCGACGCCGGACAGATACGGCCGCTGCTGCCCGCCGGCCCCGGCAGCATCGTCCTCGTCGCGGGCCGCCGTCGGCTGCCCGGACTCGACGCCGACCGCCGCGTCACCCTCGAACCCCTCGGCGGCGACGCCGGTCTGGCCCTCCTGCGCGACCTGATCGGCGCCGCCCGCGCCGACCGCGAACCGGCCGCCACCCGGCAACTGGTCCGCCTCTGCGACGGCCTCCCGCTGGCCCTGCGCATCGCCGGCGCCCGCCTCCAGACCCGCCCCTCCTGGACCCTTGCCTCGCTGGTGGAGCGGATGACGGGCGACGACCACCGGCTGGGCGAACTGCGCGCCGGGGACCGCAGCGTGGAGGCCGCCTTCCGGCTCTCCTACGACCATCTCGCGCCGGAGCAGCGGCGCGGCTTCCGGGCGCTCGGCGCCGCCCCCACCGTCGAGTTCGACGTCCGCACCTCGGCGGCGATGCTCCACCGCCCGCCCCAGGAGGCCGAACGCCTCCTGGAGGGCCTGGTCGACGCCAGCCTGCTGCACCAGCCGGGGCCCGGCCGCTACCGCCTGCACGACCTGGTACGGGCGCACGCCCGGCGGCTCGCGGCCGAACACCCCGACGAGACCGCGGCCGCCCGCACCGCCGGACTGCGGCTCTACCTCGACGCGGGCCGCATCACCAGCGACTGGGGCCCCGAGGGCTTCCCCACCGGCCCGCGGCCCACCGCCGCGTTCACCGACTGGCAGGACGCCGACGGCTGGCTGGACGCGGCGGGCGGCGAACTCGCCGACGTCGTCGCGCACGCCGCCGCCCTCGGCGAGAGCGACCACGCGTGCTGGATCGCCGAAGCCCTCAGCGACTACTTCGCCCGCCGGGGCCGCTACCACGAGTGCCGCGGCGCGCTGCGCACCGCGCTCGCCCACGCCGACGCGTCCGGCGACCCGCGGATGCCCGGCGCCCTGCGCAACTGCATGGGCATCACCGACGTCTACCAGGGCCGCCACGAACAGGGACGCGCCTGGTTCACCGAGGTGCTGCAACTCGACGGCGCCCGCGCCGACCTGCGCGAACAGGCACGGGCCCTCGGCGGGCTCGGCGCCGCCGAACTCCACGCCGGCCGCCCCGAGCATGCCCTCGTCCACCTCACCGCCGCGCTGGCCGTCGCCCGCCGCCTCGGCGACCACTGGCTCAACGCGATGGGCCTGTGCGTCCTCGGCGCCCTCCACCACACCCGGCGCCGCCACGAACAGGCGCTGGCCTGCTACACCGCCGCCCTCACCCACGCCGAGGCCAACGGCCGCCCCCGCATGATCGGCAAGACCCTCGCCGCCACCGCCGACGTCCACCTCGACCTCGGCCACTTCGGCGAGGCCCGCGCGCTCTACCGGCACGCCGCCGACCTCGCGCAGCGCTCCGGCGACGTCCTGCTGCACGCGATCATCCTGACCCGCATGGGCTCCGCCGAACACGGCGCCGGCAACCTCCCCGCCGCCACCGCCCTCCACCACCAGGCCCTCGCCCGCCACGCCACGCTCTCCCCGCTCTCCGAACCCCACCGCGACCGCCTGGAGATGGACATCCGCTACCGCCTGGGCCGCACCTACTCCGCCGCCGGCCGCGTCCCGGAGGCCCGCGAACAGTTCCGCACCGTCCTCACCCTCCCCGGTGCCGACGCCCACCCCGACCAACGCGCCCTGGCCCTGCAAGCCCTGCGCGAGAGCGGCGCGGAGGGACGGGGGGAGCTGCCGTGAGGAGGCCGTACGCGGCGGGCCGCCCGCCGCGTACCGGCCCGGGGAAAACCGGTGGTGCGGGCGAGCGCCCGCGGGCTACCGTCGAGGCGTTGCGGACGATGCCGACGGGGCTTCGTCGCAGGTGAAGAGGGAGGTGCGGCTGATGGCTGCCGTTGCGAGGGGCAACGCCCCGTTCCAGAAGCTCATTCCGTCCACCTCCGTGGCCACCGGCTGACCCACCACCGACGGCGCACGCCGTCACCCCACGCCCGCCCGTATCCCGGGCCGGGGCGTGCGGCCGGGGCCCGTGCGAAGGGCCTGTCTTGTCTTCCCTGCTTTCCTCCCCATCCGCTTCCTCCTCTTCTCCGTCCGCGGCTGCCGCGGACGGCCCCTCACCCCGCCCCGCCGTCACCGGGGCGCCCGCTTCCGGTGCCGCGCCGACGCTCGCCGCGTACGGCTGGGACGACGGCTTCGCGGACGGCTTCGCGCCGTACGCCGGGCGTGGTTTCGTCCCCGGCCGGATCATCCGGGTCGACCGTGGCCGGGTGGACGCCGTGGTGCCGGACGGCGCCGGTGTGCGGACCGTGCTCGTGGACACCGCGCCGGTGGCGACCGGCGATCCGCTGCGGGTGCCGTGCACCGGTGACTGGGCCGTCATCGACCTGGAGAACGGCCGGGTCGGTCCGCATCTCGACGGGCTCGTCCGGGCGTTGCTGCCGCGCCGTACCGCGTTCGTGCGGTCGACGTCGTCGAAGCGGTCGGACGGGCAGATCCTCGCCGCCAACGCCGATCACGCGGTGATCGCGGTCTCGCTCGCCGAACCGCTCGACCTGGACCGTGTCGAACGGTTCGTCTCCCTCGCCTGGGAGAGCGGCGCACAGCCGCTGCTGGCGCTGACCAAGGCGGATCTCGTGACGGACGCGGCGTGCGCGGCGCAGCTCGTCGCGGACGCCGAAGGCGCGGCGCCGGGGGTGCGGGTGCTGGCTGTGAGCGCCGGGACGGGGGAGGGCACCGAGGCGCTGGCCGCCGCGTTGGCCGGCCGGACCGCGGTGTTGCTGGGCCGGTCCGGCGCCGGTAAGTCGACGCTCGCCAACGTCCTCGCCGGCCGGGCCGCGCAGCGGGTGCAGGCCATCCGCGACCGCGACGGCAAGGGCCGGCACACCACCACGACCCGCGATCTGCTGCCGCTGCCCGGCGGGGGCGTCCTGATCGACACCCCGGGGCTGCGGGGCGTCGGTATGTACGACGCCGAGGGCGGGCTCAGCCGTACGTTCGCCGATGTCGAGGAGTTGGCCGCGCGGTGCCGCTTCCCCGACTGCGCGCACGGCACGGAGCCGGACTGCGCGGTCCGGGACGCGGTCGAGGACGGCCGGCTGGCCGTCCGCCGCCTGGACAGCTACCGCAAGCTGCAACGCGAGAACCGCCGCATCGTGGCGAAGACCGATGTCCGCCTCCGGGCCGAGATGCGCCGCGAGTGGCGGCTGAAGCAGGCGGAGGGACGCGAGAGGTCGGCACGGAAGAGGGGGACGGGCCGGCGCGGGTAGGGCCGGTAGGGACTGGGCCCGGCGGCTTCGTGAGAGGCGGCCGGGTCCGGGGTGTCGCGCAGTCCGGGTCCGGGGCCGGCCGGTCGCGTCCGAGGCGGGGCGGTGCGTGCCGGGCGGTTCGGGCCGGCCGGCGGGCCCGTGCAGGGCCGGGTGGTTGCGCAAGAGGGGGCCGGGTCCGGCCGGTTGCGCGCAGTCCGGGTCCGGCCGGGCGGACGGGGCGACGGCGCCGTGCCGGCCGTGACCCGCCCGCCCATGGTCCGCCGCCCGCCGCCCGCCGTCCGTCAGTCGTGTTCCGGTGGCGCGGCGGGCCGTTCCGGAAAGGGGGCGTCGGCGCGCAGTTCGGTCTCTCTGAGGCGCAGCAGCTCCTCGAACTCCCGCAGCCGGGCCGCCCGGTACGCGGGGACGTCCTCGGGCGCGTAGTCGTAGAAGCCCGTGCCGTCCTGCGGGCCCCGGCGGCGGGACCGCATGTTCTCCTCGACCACGTCCGGTGCGCGGAAGCGGTCGCCCAGGGCGGCGGCGAGGTAGCGCGACGCGTAGTACAGGGTGTCGCCGCCGCCCCAGTCGATGAATTCGAGCGGTCCCAGCACGGAGAAGCGCGGGCCGAAGCCGGCGCGGACGGCCCGGTCGATGTCGGCGGCGCTCGCGACGCCTTCCTCGACCATCCGCGCGGCTTCGTTCATCACGAGGACCTGGAGCCGGGGGACGATGTAGCCGGGCGCCGGCCCGCAGACGACGGGGACCTTGCCGATCCGCCGCAGCAGTCCGGTCAGCCGGCTCACCGCGCCCGGATCGGTCCGCTCACCGCGGCTGACCTCGACCAGCGGCATGAGTTCGGCGGGGTTGAGCCAGTGGGCGTTCACGACGCGGCTGCCGTCGCCGAACGGCGCGGCGAGCTCGGTGACGAGGAACGTCGAGGTGGTGGACGCGATGACCGCCGAGCCGGAGGCGACGGCGTCGATCCAGGACAGGACGGAGCGCTTGACCTCCAGCACCTCGGGGACCGCCTCGAACACCACGTCCGCCCCGGCGAGCCGCTCCTCGGCGGCCGCGCGGCCGCACACGGTGAGCCGCGGCGCCCGCCCGGACGCGGGGGCGGGCCGCGCGGCCAGGCGGTCCAGGACCTCCCGCCTCGCCGCCCGCCGGTAGGGCGCGCGGTCCTCGTCCGTCTCCTTGACGTCCGCCAGCGTCACGTCCGTCCCCGCGGAAAGGAAGGCGAGGGCGATGCCCTGCCCCATACGGCCCGCGCCGACCACCACCACACAGGGGTGCGCCTCATCCGTCATACCGGGAACCCTTCGTCCAGCAGCTTCGTGAGTGCGGGGCGGGGCAGACCGGCGAGAGCCAGCGACTCCAGCGTGCGGCCCCGGGCGTACAGATCGGTGCCGGTGACGGCGGAGGCGAGGCTCAGCAGGCCCTGCGCGACGGGCGTGGGGCACCCCGCCCACCGGCCCACGGACACCAGGAACGACAGGCCGAGGCAGGTGTCCTCCCGCAGGTAGCGGTGGCCGAGCAGGTCGATCGGCTCCCGCCAGTCGCCGCTGCCGGTGAGTTTCCCGTGCGCGCCGCGCCCGTACATCCACTCCTCGCCCGCCGTCGCGTAGTGGTCGGCGAGCGGGAAGTGCGGGGGGCCGTACCCCAACGCCTCGCGCACCGCGATCCGTTCGGCGTCGAGGGCGTCGGTCACCCGCCGCACCGACGGCTGGGTGCCCTCGTCGTGGAGGTCCCAGGAGGCGCCGTGCTCCAGGGGCCCGGCGTTCATCAGGAGCAGCGGTGGGTGGATCACGGGGCCCGCGTTCATCAGCGCCCCGCTGAGGCAGTCCCCGACCGGCTCGACGGCCGGATACGCCTGCCGCAGTACCCGGAAGGCGGCAGCGGCCGAGCGGGCGGGGAGGACGCCGGTGGGCAGCCGGGTGGCGTACGCGCTGACCGCCACCTCGTCCGGGCCGCGCGTACGGGCCAGGTAGGGCAGCGTGCCGCTCTCGGCGAAGACGGTGCCGGCGCGGTTGCCCGCCGCGGCCATGGCCTTCGCGAAGAGCACCGTGCCGAAGGTGCCGGGCGGCAGGAGGACCACCTGACCGTCGCCGAGCAGCGGCGCCACCCGGGCCGCCAACTCCTCGTGCGCGGTCGCCGGCAGGGGCACGACCACGAGCCGTGCGCCGCGCACCGCCGCCGCGAGGTCCGGCTCGGCGTGGATCGCCCCGGGGCGGGCCGCGGCGACCACCGGGATCCGCCGCAGCCCCCGGTGGTCGCGGAGACGGAGGGCGCCCCGCTCCCGCAGCGCGGTCAGGGCCGGGGCGTCGCGGCGCCACCAGCGCACGGTGTGGCCGCGCTCCGCGAGCGAGGCCGCCGCGGCGAAGGCGCCGTGCCCGCCGCCGAGAACGGTGAGGTCCATGAGGGGTTCCCTTCGGTCGGGCGGAGCGCTTCGGTCGGGTCGGTCGGGCGGATCCCTTCGGCGCCGGTCGGACCGGTCTCAGCCGGCCGCGCCGTCCGCGACCGCGTCCCGTGGCTCCTGGCCGGTCGCGCTCTCCTGCCGGGCCATGCTGCGGCGGAACGGCGCCAGGCCCCGCCACAGCAGGACGGTGCTGAGGACGGCGGAGATCCCGTACACCAGCGACAGGGACGTACCGATACGCGCCTCGGAGCCGAGGAGCCCGTCGGTGACCAGGGCGACCAGTGTGGTGCCGACGCCGACCGCGCTCAGGCTCAGCACCAGCAGGAACAGCGCCGACACCTGGGCACGTATCTGGTTCGGGCTGAGCAGTTGCACGGCGGCGCTCGACGCGGGCATCGCGAACGAGGAGAAGAACATGGTGACCGCGAGCAGCGCCAGCGACAGCCACACCGGTCTGACGTGCGGGAAGAGGATGACCGGCACCGCCATGCCGACGGCCCCGACCACCCCGGCGCGCATCGCCCCGTCCGGGTGGCCGTGCCGGGTGAACCGGTCGACGAGCCGGCCGCCGAAGAGCACACCGGAGCCGTTGGCCACGAGCACGACGACGCCCAGCGCGTATCCCGCCTGGGTCGGGGTCATCCCGAACGTACGGAGGTAGAAGGCCGGCGCCCACGCCATGAGACCGAGGAGCACCACCGCGGAGAGGGCGAAGCCGGCGTGGTGGTGGAGGACCGTCTTCGCGTGGCCGCGGAGGAAGGTGAACACCTCGCGCATCGCCACCTTCCGTACGGCGCCCGAGGCGTCCCGGGCCAGTCCGCGCCGTTCCGGGTCGCGGACCGTCAGGAAGAACAGCGCCGCGAGCAGCAGACCGGGCAGACCGATGACGAAGAAGGTCAGCTGCCAGGCGTGGACGTCACCGACCAGCGGCAGGGACAGCGCGTCGACGTCCTTGACCAGCCCGATGACGTATCCGCCGATGAAGAAGGCGGCGCTGCCCCCGAGGAACGAGCCGAGCGAGTAGACCCCGAGGGCGCGGCCCAGCCTGTCCTTGGGGAACATGTCGCTGAACATCGAGTACGCGGACGGTGTCAGCGCCGCCTCCCCGACCCCCACGCCTATCCGGGCGAGGAACATGTGCGCAAAGCCCTTGCTGAGGCCGGAGACCGCGGTGGCCAGGCTCCACAGCGCGATGCCGACGGAGATGATCACGGGCCGGGAGCGGCGGTCCGCCAGCGCGGCGATGGGCAGCCCCATCACCGCGTACAGAAGAGAGAAGGCGAGTCCGCTGAGCAGGCTGAACTGGGTGTCCGTCAGGCTGAGATCGCGCTTTACGGGCTCGATCATCAAGGACAGCGCCTGGCGGTCGACGAAGGACAGCACGTACGCGGCCGTGCATATGGCCACGACGTACGTCCTGTACCGCGTGGACCTGGGGTTCTCCGGAAGCAGTTGCTCGGTCATGAACGGCGCCTCATCGGGGGACGGTGGTGCCCGGAATGCGGTGGAGCCCAAAAGCAGCGAGAGCCCACACCGTATCCGTGACCGCGGGCCACACGCCCGGCCGTTGAGGGAATCCCGGGGACAAACCGGGGTTCTCCCTTACGGGAAAAGGGACTTCGCGGTTTCACGGCCGCCGGCCCGGCGGATATCAGCGCATATCAATGGCGGAAAATCACGCCCGGGGCGGCACCGGGCCGCTTTCCCGCCTGTACGGGACGGCTTCCCGCCCGTACGGGGCGACGCGGGCGCCAGGACGTGCCGGCACCGCCGGTCGTCCGGGGACCCGGCGGCTCCCGCCCGCCCCGCTTCGTACCGGCCGGGCTTCCCGCCGCCCACGCCCACGTCCGATTTCCGCCGGTCCCGGCCCCGGCCGCGGCGCACACTGGGAGGCATGAGGGATGACGGGACCAGGCACGACGGCGCCCGGCATGGTGGTGCCGGGGACGACGAGACCCGGTACGAGGCGGTGTCCAGCCGGGACGCGCGGTTCGACGGGGAGTTCTTCTTCGCCGTGACGACCACCGGGATCTACTGCCGCCCGAGCTGTCCCGCCCTCACCCCGAAACGCGCCAACGTGCGGTTCTTCCCCTCGGCCGCCGCCGCGCAGGCGGGCGGATTCCGGGCCTGCCGCCGCTGCCGCCCGGACGCCGTACCGGGCTCCGCCGAGTGGAACGTCCGGGCCGATCTCGTCGGCCGGGCCATGCGGTTCATCGGCGACGGCGTCGTCGACCGGGAGGGCGTCGCCGGGCTCGCCCGCCGCCTCGGCTACAGCACCCGCCAGGTCCAGCGGCAACTCACCGCCGAACTGGGCGCGGGGCCGGTGGCGCTGGCCCGTGCCCGCCGCGCGCACACCGCGCGGGTGCTCCTCCAGACCACCGAGCTGCCCGTCACCCAATTGGCGTTCGCCGCCGGATTCGCCAGCATCCGCCAGTTCAACGACACGATGCGGGAGATCTACGCCGGAACCCCGCGCGAACTGCGCGCCGCCGCGCCCCGCAGCCCCGCCCGGCGCGCGGCGGACGGCCCCGCGCCCCACGGCATACCGCTGCGCCTGGCGTACCGCGGCCCGTACGCCGCCGCCGAACTCTTCGACTTCCTCACCGCCGAAGCCGTCCCCGGCGTCGAGGAGACGACCGGCCCGCGCGGCTGCCGCACGTACCGGCGCACCCTGCGGCTCAGCTACGGCACCGCCATCGCCGAGATCGACGAGGCCACCGGCGGCGCGGCCCGGCGGCGGGCGCGCGCGGCGGAGGGCGGCGCGGCGCGGGCCGCGGACGGCGGCTGGCTGGAGTGCCGGTTGCGGCTGACCGACCCGCGGGACCTGGCCACCGCCGTCCAGCGGCTGCGGCGCCTCTTCGACCTGGACGCCGACCCGTACGCCGTCGCCGAGCGGCTGGGCGGCGATCCGCTGCTGGGCCCGCTCGTCGCCGCCCGCCCGGGGCTGCGCTCACCGGGCGCCGCCGACCCCGAGGAACTGGCCGTCAAAGCGGTGCTCGGCGGGCCCCCGGAGCGCGCCGCGGAGCTGGTCGCCGCGTACGGCACCCCCCTGGACGCCGCCGACGGCGGGCTCACCCACGTGTTCCCGGCCCCCGGCGACCTCCTCGCCGCCCGGGGCGGCGCGCCGGTCCGGGCCCTGTGCGCCGCGCTCGCCGACGGCACCCTCGACCTCGGGGCGGGCGCCGACCGCGCCACCGCCGTACGGGTGCTGCGCACGCTGCCCGGTGTCGGCGCGCGGACCACGGGCCGCCTCCGGATGCGGGCCCTGGGCGACCCGGACGCGGGCCCGGACGGTGCCCCCGACGCCTGGCGGCCGTGGCGCGCCTACGCCCTGCACCACCTGTGGCACGCGGGCCTGGTCCCGTACGGCACGTTCGCGCTGCCCGCGCTCGCCGCCGGGTGAGAGCCGGGGCGCGCCCGGGGCCCCGCCGGGCCCACGCCCGGTGCGCCGCCTCACCCCGCGAGCACCGCGCCCGCCCACGCGCCCACCACCAGCAGACAGGCGAACAGCTCCACCAGCACACTCAGCCCGACGGCCCGCAGCGCCGTACGGGTGGCGGCCCAGGCGTCGCCGTGGCTGCCGAGCCGGACCCGTTCCAGCAGGTAGTGCGTGCCGAGGGCGCAGAGCGGGCCGCCGATCACCGGAATCACGAAGAACCCGACGATCCCGGCGGTACCGGCCAGGAACAGCACGCGGTACGGCGTGCCCACGGCCCGCAGGTTGCGCGTCGGCAGCAGGAACTTCACCGCCTGCTGGAGCAGGAGCAGCGCGGTGGCGGCGATCAGCACCGCCCACGCCACCGATGTCTGCTCCGTCATCGCCCACCACAGCACCCCCGCCCAGACGATGGGCGTCCCGGGCACACCAGGAACCAGCACCCCGAACAGCCCGAGCAGCAGCACCAGCCCGACGCCGAGCAGCTGCCAGCCGCTCATCCGGCGCTCCCGGCGGGCCCGGCGGCCACCCCCGCCCGGCCGCGTCCCGGCCCGGCGGCCCCCCGTCCCGGCAGGCTGTGCACGCTCATGGCCCAAGCCTGCCCGACGTACCCCGAACGCGCTCCCCGGACCGGTCCCACCGGGACGCCGGGCGCCCGCCCGCGTGGTACGCGCCCCGGGGCCACCGGATGCGCCGGTCGCCGCCGGTCCGGGACGTGCCCGCGGCCGTCCGAACCGTCCGGTGGAGCGCCCGTCCGAACATCTCTTCGCGCCCTGTTTCCCGGCCGCCGGCGCATGGACAATACGGCGCATGAACCAGCAGGGCGCACCACGCCGCGGGCCGGAAGACGACTGGTGGCGGCAGCTTTACGGGGACATCCGTCCCGACCGCGACCACCCGGGCCGCACCGGCCTGGCCACCACGCCCCCGACCGACACCGGCCCCTCCGCAGCCACCGACACCCTCGACGAACGCGTCGCCTCGGCCCTCCGCGCGTTGCATACGGCTCCGGGGGCGGGCCCGGGGGCTCCCACGGTGCCGCCCACCGCCCCGCCCACCGCCCCGCCCACCGCCCCGCCCACCGCTCCGCCCTCCGGCCCGTCGTCCTTCGCGCCGCCCTCCCCGGCCCCGGTCGGGCAACCGCCGGACGACGGGCCCGAGCCCCCGCCCGCCGGTCCCGGCGCCCGGCCCGCACCTCCGACGTCCGGGAACGGCCCGGAGCCGCCCCCGGCCCCCGGCCCCGGAGACCGGCCCGGAGCCTCGCCCGCCGAGGCGGCCCCGCCCCTCCCGGACGCCCCGGTACCGGCGGACACCACGCCGGGCCCGGCTCCGCTTCCGTCGGACGGCACGCCGGTCCTGGCCCCGCTTCCGGCGGATGGCACGCCGGGGCCGGCCCCGCTTCCGTCGGGCGGCACGCCTGGCCCGGCTCCGCTTCCGGCCGTGGGGCTGCTGCCGCCCGGGTTGCTGCCGCCGGAAGAACTGCCGACCGGGCAGTCCGCCGCCGACGCGCCACCCTGGCCGTTCCGGTCCGGGCCCCTCCCGCCCGGGTTGCTGCTCCCGGAGGAGCTCCCGACCACCCGCCCCGGCGCGGGCCCCCGCACCCCGCCCGCACCGCAACCGCTCCCGGCGGACCGGCCCCGGGCGCAACGGTCTGCCACAGCCGCCGCACCGCCGCCCGCAGCTCCGCCGTCGGCCGCCGACGTGCGACCGCGTCCCGGCACGCCCCCGCCCGGCACCGTGACCCCCTCAACCGCACCACCGCCCGTGACGGCCCCGGCTCTCGCGACACACCCCGCCGAGGCGGTACGGGCCGAGACCGCACCTGACCTCCCGCCCGCCCCGTCCCCCGAGGCGACATCAGCTGCCACGGCCCTACGGGGCACGGGAGCCGCGCCCACCGGGTTCCCCGGAACAGCCACCGGGGCTGGCTACGGATCGAGCATGGGGCCTGAGCCGGGGCCTGGGCCTGGGCTGGCGCCCGAGCCCGAGCCCGAGGTGGAGACCGAGCTGGAACCGGGTCCTGGGCCGGGGTTGGAACCTGAGCCGGGCTCCGAGCCGTGGCCGGAGCCGAATCTGGAGCCAGGGCCGGGGCCAGAGCCAGAGCCAGAGCCAGGGCCTCAGCCGGATGCCGAAGCCACCTCGTCCTCCTCCAGCAACGTCCCACCCCCGGCTGAAGAAGCGACCGCTCCGGCCGCACCGGCCACCCCCACCGCACCGCCCACCGGGGCCGCCCGCCTCGATCCGGGTCCCGGTGCTCCCGCTCCGACGTCCGAGGCGCGCCCCGCCACCCCGGTCGCACCGCCCACCGGGACGGAGCCGTTCGGAGCCACCGCGCAACTTCCCGTCGCCCCCCACCCGGCGCCGACCGCCCCCGGGTTCATCGGGGACCGGCCGCCCACGTACGCGGCGGAGCCGGTGGCGTTGCCGGTCGTCGAACCGGCGGGGCTCGGGCAGTTGGTGCCGGACACCGTGCTGGACGGGGCGCAGTACGGCTCGTTGACGCTCCGTGCCGTCTCGCAGCGCGGGGACTCGGCGCGCTACCGGGGCGCGCCCCGCCGGGACGCGCTGTTGCTGGCGCGGTTCGGCACGGGTGCGCACACCCTGCTCCTGGCGGCCGTCGCGTCCGGGCCGGCCGGTGGGGACCCGCGTGCCGCGCACGACGCCTGCGCCTGGATCGGCGGGGCCGTGGCCCGTAGCTGCACCCGGCTGGCGGAGGACCTGCGATCGGGCCACCGCAGCGCCCTGCGGTCCGGGCTCCAGCGGCTCGCCGACCGCGGCTACGGCAAGCTGCGGGCGCGTGGCGCGGTGACCGGCGGAGCACCGGAACCCCCGGCGGCGGTGCGCTGCCTGCTGCTGCCCGCCGACCCGGCATGCCGTACGCGGGTCTTCTTCGGCGTCGGTGAGGGCGGCTTCCTGCGGTTGCGCGGCGGTGTCTGGGAAGACCTCGAATCGGCCGCCCAGGACCGGGAGCCGGTCCCGTCCGCGCCCGGCCAGGGGCCGCCCCCGCCGGGACCCTCCGCGCCGGACCCAGCCCTCACACCGGGCGCCCACGCGCCGGCTTCCGCCGCCGTCCCGGACACCTTCCCGCCGGGCCCCGCCGGCGCCCCCCAGGTCTCCGCCCCGGCCCGGAACGGCGCGTCCCGCCCCGCGCCGTTCCTCTTCACGACCGTCACCGGGCGGCGCGGTGACACCCTGCTGCTGTGCAGCGCCGGACTCGCCGAACCGCTCGCCGACGAACCGGCCCTCGCCGCCCGCCTGGCCACCGACTTCTCCACCCCCGAACCCCCCGGCCTGACCTCCTTCCTCGCCTCCGCCCAGATCCGCGTCAAGGGCCACGCCCGCGACCGCACGGCCGTCGGGGTGTGGGACACGTAGCCCACGGACGGAGAGACAGGGGAGACGTGGGGCGGCGGCGTGTGCCCGCCGGACGTGCCGTACGCCCCACCCGAAGGGCGTACCGGTTCCCGTACGGCCGGGGGGCGCCGCACCCGGCCGTACGCCCCACGCCGCGACGGCCCCCGGCCGGACGCGGCGGCACCCGGGCGCACCGGCCACTCGGCGGACAGGGTGCCACCGGGCCGTCCGCCGAGCCCCACCCGGTCGCTCCGACGGCGGCGGGGCGACCGTACGCCCACGCCCCGCCCCGCCCCTGTACGCGGCACGAGCGCCCGCCCACCTGCCCCGCACACGCGTACCCGCGTCATCCGGCCGCCCCACCGGCCCGCGCCGCCGACCGTCCCCTGCTCCGGCATCGGGCGGCGGCGTAGCCGCACGCAGCGCACGCCCACCGGAGCGCGGCCACCGTGCGGGCGCCCCCGACCGGCGGGCGCCCCGTTGCCCGCCCCGCGGCCCCGTGCCCCGGAGCCCTCCCCACCGCCCACCCGGGTGGTCCCGGAGGCGCGTCCCGCCGCCCCGTGGGTTCATGGGAGGGACGAAGCGGTCCACCGACGGCGGTGAAGGAGCGAGCGGGACATGGCGAAGCAGACCGTGGCCGAGCAATTCGTGGACATCCTGGTACGGGCCGGGGTGCAGCGGCTGTACGGCGTCGTCGGTGACAGCCTCAATCCCGTCGTCGACGCGATCCGCCGCTCCCGGGCGATCGACTGGATCCAGGTCCGGCACGAGGAGACCGCCGCGTTCGCCGCGGGCGCCGAGGCACAGGTCACCGGCAAGCTGACCGCCTGCGCCGGATCCTGCGGACCGGGCAACCTCCACCTCATCAACGGGCTCTTCGACGCCCACCGCTCGATGGCCCCGGTCCTCGCGCTCGCCTCGCACATCCCCGCCGGCGAGATCGGCACCGGCTACTTCCAGGAGACCCACCCCGACCGGCTGTTCGCCGAGTGCAGCCACTACAGCGAGCTGATCTCCAGCCGTCAGCAGATGCCGCGGGTCCTGCAGACCGCCATCCAGCACGCCGTCGGCCGCAGCGGCGTCGCCGTCGTCTCGCTGCCCGGCGACATCGCGGCCGAAGCCGCGCCCGACCGCGCCATCGAACACGCCCTGGTCACCGCCCGGCCGTCGGTCCGTCCCGGTGACGCCGAGATCGACCGGCTCGCCGAACTCGTCGACGCCGCCGGCAAGATCACCCTGTTCTGCGGCAGCGGCACCGCGGGCGCCCACGCCGAGGTGATGGAGTTCGCCGAACGCGTCAAGGCCCCCGTCGGCCACGCCCTGCGCGGCAAGGAGTGGATCCAGTACGACAACCCGTACGACGTCGGCATGAGCGGGCTGCTCGGCTACGGCGCCGCGTACGAGGCGACCCACGAGTGCGATCTGCTGATCCTGCTCGGCACCGACTTCCCGTACAACGCGTTCCTCCCCGACGATGTGAAGATCGTCCAGATCGACGTCCGGCCCGAACACCTCGGCCGCCGCTCCCAACTCGCCCTCGGCGTCTGGGGCGACGTCCGCGAGACGCTGCGCTGTCTGACGCCGAAGGTGCAGATCAAATCGCGGCGCGCCTTCCTCGACCGGATGCTCAAGAAGCACGCCGACGCGCTGGAGGGCGTGGTCAGTGCCTACACCCGCAAGGTCGAGAAGCACGTCCCGATCCACCCCGAGTACGTCGCCTCCGTCCTCGACGAGGAGGCCGCCGACGACGCGGTGTTCACCGTCGACACCGGCATGTGCAACGTCTGGGCCGCCCGCTACCTGACGCCCAACGGCCGCCGCCGGGTGATCGGTTCGTTCACCCACGGCTCCATGGCGAACGCGCTGCCGCAGGCGATCGGCGCGCAGTTCATCGACCCCGGGCGGCAGGTCGTCTCGATGTCCGGCGACGGCGGCTTCACGATGCTGATGGGCGACTTCCTCACGCTCGTCCAGTACGGACTGCCGGTCAAGGTGGTGCTGTTCAACAACTCCTCCCTCGGCATGGTCGAGCTGGAGATGCTGGTCGCGGGCCTGCCGTCGTACGGGACCAGCAACCGCAACCCGGACTTCGCCGCCGTCGCGCGGGCGGCGGGCGCGCACGGCATCCGGGTGGAGAAGCCCAAACAGCTGCGGGGCGCGCTGCGTGAGGCGTTCGCGCACAAGGGGCCCGCGCTGGTCGACGTCGTCACCGACCCCAACGCGCTGTCCATCCCGCCGAAGGTCAGCGCCGAGATGGTGTCCGGTTTCGCGCTCTCCGCAGGGAAGATCGTGCTGGACGGCGGTGTCGGCCGGATGCTTCAGATGGCGCGGTCCAACCTGCGCAACATTCCCCGTATGTGACGTCCCCTCATGCAAGAGGTGAATGCCGGGTGGCCGGATCGCGGCGTTCCGCGTCCGGCCCGCCACCCGGTGGGGTGGACCTGTGAAAGTCGAAGCATGCCGCCTTGCCCCGTGGGCATGCATCTCCGTGAAGCTGTTCGAGAAGAGCCGGTGAGACGTTGTTCGGGGCGGGGGAGAGGATGCGTCAGCCTGTGCGGCGCGAGGACGGCGAACGATACGAAGCGGCGGCCGAGGGGGGCCGGGCCACCGCGGTGGCCGCCCGCGAACCGGACGTACTGGAGCGGAGGATCCGCCCGGCCGATCTCGGCGCGGTGGCGGAAGTGCGGCGCGCGTTACGGGAGTTACTGCGGCGCTGGGACGGCCCGGTGCCCGCCGGGCTCTTCGACACGGCGGCGCTGCTCGTCAGTGAGCTGGTCACCAACGCCCTGGTGCACACCGCGGGCGGCGCGCAGCTCACCGCGACCGTCACCGACCGGCTGCGGGTCGAGGTGCGGGACTGCGCCTCCGCCCGGCCCGAACCGCGTCCGCCGACGGGTGACGGCACCTCGGGCCGGGGGCTGATACTCGTCCGCTCCCTGGCCGACGCCTGGGGAGTGCTGCCGCACGCGTTCGGCAAGAGCGTCTGGTTCGAGCTGGGGAGCGGACCGGCCTGAGGCGGCGCGGTCCGCCCGCGCTCAGCCGAACTGCCGCTCGATCGCGGCGAGTTTCTCCTCCAGGGAGTCCAGCCGCGGCAGCGTCTGGGTGTCGTCCTCCGCCGTCAGATCGACGGTCTGCGGACGGGCCCCGGCGGAACGCCCCTCGGCCTCCGCGCCGTCGACGGCCTTCAGCGCCGGGCGGGCGGCGGTCGGCAGCGCACCCGCGGGCGCCTGCCGCGCCTCGCCGACGGGCTGCGGCCGCGGCGCCCCGTCCGGTACGGCGCCGGGCTCCGGCAGCGCACCGGCCGGGGCCGCGGACGGCTCGACCGGCACCTGGCGGGCCGCCCGGCGCAGGCCCCAGCTCCGGTGCTGCCGGTTGAGCGCCCGGATCCGGGCCCGGTCGATGCGCCCCTGGTCGCGGCGGTGCAGTCGGCGCCGGGTCTTCTCCCGGCGGTCCTCCCGGACCTCCTCGACCGCCTCGTCCAGCGACCGCACCCCCTCCAGCAGCATCAGCGACCAGGCGGCGAACGTCTCCCGGGGCGCCCGCAGCCACCGCACCACGCGGATCTGCGGCAGCGGACGCGGCACCAGACCCTGCTCCCGCAGCGCGGCGCGGCGGGTCTGCTTCAGCGCCCGGTCGAAGAGGACGGCCGCCGACAGCGACATCCCGGCGAAGAACTGCGGCGCGCCCGCGTGGTCCAGGCCGCGCGGCGCGTGCACCCAGTTGAACCACGCGGCCGCCCCGGCGAACGTCCACACCAGCATCCGCGAGCCGAGCGCCGCGTCCCCGTGGCTGGCCTCGCGCACGGCGAGCACGGAGCAGAACATCGCCGCGCCGTCGAGCCCGAAGGGGACGAGGTACTCCCAGCCGCCGGAGAGGTTGAGGTTCTGCTTGCCGAAACCGACCAGGCCGTGGAAGGACAGCGCCGCGGCCACCGCCGCGCAGCAGAACAGCAGCAGGTAGGAGGCCATGGCGTAGACGGCTTCCTTGCGGCGGCGGCGCTCCTCGCCGCGCTCCCAGGAGTCCTCACCGGACGACGGCCGGTTCGCCGTCCGCCTGAACAGCAGGACACCCCCGGCGGTCAGCACCCCGGCGAGCAGCAGCGCCCCCGGAACCAGCCAGTCCAGCGCCGTGTCGGTCATTCTCATTCGGGGATCCTTCGGGTAGTGGTACGCGTTTTCGCGCGCCACCTTGACGGAAGTCGCCGCCCCTGCCCCGGGATTCGGGACAACTGAACGCCAAGGGGTGCAAGGAGGTCCGCCCGCGTCGGCGTGTCCGTCGAACTCCCGTACCCGCTTGCCGGGGTGTGTTCGACGGGGTGGGAGGGGCGGGCTCAGCGGCGCCAGAGGAGTTCGGGACGGTACGGCGTGCAGGGGGCCAGGCGCAGGACGGGCGCGGGCCTGGCCAGGTCGTCCTGGTACAGGCAGCGGTCGCCGGAGCCGATCCGGCCCCGGCCGTCGGTCCACCACCTTTGGCCGGGCGACGCGTCGCACGGGGCCAGGCCCGGTGCGGTGGCGGCCGTCAGACAGAGGTGCCCGGCCGCCGGGCGCAGCAGCCCGCCGGGTCCGTACGTCCACGACTGGCCGGGGGAGCCGTCGCAGGGGCGGGTCCGGGCGGCGGGGGCGCCGCCGGCGTCCAGGCAGCGTTCCGCGGGGCCCGGTCCGTCGGCGCCGCCGATGCCGGACAGGATCTCGCCGCCGCGCGGCGCCCGGTGCGTCAGCGGGTACTCCCGCGCCAGCCAGCCGCGGTACAGGCCCGTCGGACGCGGCCGGGGGCAGTGGAGCGGGGCGCAGGTGACACCGCGCAGATACGCGCCGAACGCCGCTGTCTTCCGGGCCTGCCCGCGGCGTCAGGTTGGCGGGCAGGGTGGTCAGCGGGTAGCCGAGGTAGCCGCGGACGTCGGGGTGGTCGCGGACGGCGAAGGCGGCGCGCCGGAAGTAGCGGGCGGCGACGGCGTGGTCGCTGTGGTCGGCGAGGCGGGCGGCGGGGGCGCCGAAGCGGGTGGCGTCGAAGTCCAGCGTCCGGAAACGGTCCGCCTCGGTCTCCCGGGCCAGTGCGGCCAGCGCGTCGGTGAGGGAGGCGTCGGTGTAGGAACGGGTGCCGTCGGTGGAGTGCAGGACGCGGCGCTCGCCCCGGAAGAGCTTTTGCAGGCTCTGGCGGTGGTGGGCGGCGCTGCCCTCGCCGTGCGGGAGGCCGTCCGGCAGGCCGAAGAAGGTCAGACGGACCTCGGGACGCCCGGCGAGCGTGAAGGACGGGATCAGCGTTCCGCGTACCGCGAGATCGTCGTGGCGCCAGGCGTCGCGGGCACCGGCCAGTTGCGCGTAGGCGGCGCGGACACCGTGCTGGCGGTCGAGGACGTACGCGCCGCGGGGCCCTGCACGGCCCGCGTCGCCGGTGGTCAGGTAGACGGTGTGCACCGGGCAGCGGGCGGTCAGCAGCCGCTGGACGGACGGGGTGAGGAAGAGCAGGTCGTCGTCCTCGTGCGCGACGCCCACCAGCGTCCGGTGGCAGGGCGCGGCCCGGTCGCCGTCCCAGGGCCGCGCCGGCTCGCCGGTGGCGGCGGGACGGCCCGGTGTCAGCAGCGCGGTCAGTGTCAGGGCCAGGAGCAGCAGCGCCGCCGTCACCGCGAGGGGGCCGGGGAGCGAAGGCCGCCGGCCGGTGCGTGGTCCGTCAGCCATGTGCCCTCCCGGTGTGCCTGGGCAAGACCTCACCGCAGGGGTGGCCGCCCTCCACAGGGGCGGGCCGCCGGTGGGAGGGTGCCGCCGCCGGGTACGGCGGAAACCGGCGCGCCGTGGCGTTCACCCGGACGGCGGAGGCGTCAGGGCTGCCGGGTCCCGAGGGTGAGGCGGTCGAGGTGGTAGTAGCGCGCGGCGCACGCCGCCGACCAGCGCGGTTCGCCGTGCGCGTCGAACGGCTCCGTCATGTCGGCGATGACCAGCGGGGTGTACGGCGCGGTCCTGGCGCCCGCGGCGGCCTCGGCGCGCAGCGACCGGTCCTGCCGCTCCCACGCGTGGGCCCGCGTCCGCATGGCGGCGTCGAGGTGGGCCACGGAGAGCAGCAGCGCCGCGCAGACCACGGCGCACACCGCCGCGGCGGCGGCGAGCGGCGGCCCGGTCCGTCGGCACCGCCGCCGCACGGCCCGTCCCAGGAGTGCGCCCGCGCCGGTGAGCAGCAGCAGATACGGCAGGACGAAGTCGTTCCAGATGCGGGTCGAGGACGTCACGTGGCCGCCGAAGACGGGATAGGCCAGCAGCGTGCAGAGGTAGCCGGAGACCAGGAAGACCACGACGGCGGCGGCGGTCAGCAGGGCGACGGGGCGCGCCGGGCGGGGCGGTGCGCCGGGGGCGGGCCGTGCGAGCAGGGCGAGCAGTACGCCCGCGGCGACGGCGGCGAGGTAGGCCCGGTTCGTCAGCAGCATGCCGAGGATGCGGGCGAATCCCTCCAGTGCGCCGAGCAGGGAATCGGCGGCGAACATCTCGGAGGTACCCGCGCCGTGCCGCTCACGGCGGATCCGCAGCCCCGGGGAGGTGTACAGCACCACCCCGCCGGCCAGACAGCCCGCGAGCCCCGCCGCGCACCACCGCCGCAGGAAGGGCCGGGCGCCCTCCCCGGCGATCCGCCCGGCCAGCAGCCAGGCCGCGGTCAGGGAGAGTACGGCGATGACGGTGGTCTCCTCCGAGAGCGTCGCCATGAGGACACCCGCGACGAGGACGGTGGCGAGCGCCGCCCGCCGTCCGGCGCGGCTCCGGGCCCGCAGCAGCGGCAGCGCCGCCGCGCAGGCGAGCACCGGCGGCAGCGTGTGCGACACCGAAGCGGCGGGCCAGAAGAACGTCTTGTACGTGTTCCGGGAGGCGAGGAGGAAGAGCGCCGTGACGACACCGGCGACGAGCGGCGCGGTGCCCCGGGGCGCCGTGAGGGCGGCCCGGCGCAGCACCGCCGCGGTCACCGCCCACAGGACTCCCAGCATCACCACGCCGCTGAGCAGCGGGAACCACTGGTGCCCCGGCACACCGAACTCGGCGTACGCGCCGACCAGCAGGGCGTTGACGACGCGCCCGTTGTCCTTGGCGTAGAAGGTGTCGACCAGCGCGGCGATCCCGCCGTCGCGGACCACCGGCAGGAAGCACCACTCGTCGCCGCTCGGCCGCACCCAGCGGCCCGCCCACGCCGCGGCGGCCAGCGGCGCCAGCGGGGCGAGGGCGAGCAGCGCCAGCCGGCGGCCGCCGGGCCGGGGGGTGGCCCGGGGTGCCGCGCTCCGGTGCGCCCGCTGCGGCGGCGGGCCCGGTTCGCGGGGGACGGTGGTGCCGGTGGCGCGGTCGGCCATGGCGGTACTGCCTTTCGACGTCGCCGCCCGGGGCGGCCGGTCCATGAGGTGATCAGCCCGCCTCGGGCCGGTCGGCCGGGCGCCGGAGCGGGGCGGCCGGCCGGCGCCGGGGGGCGGACGCCGCGTCGCCCGAGGTGATGGCCCACCGGGCGAGCAGGAAGGAGACGGGGGTGACGAGGACGCCGGCGGCGAGCGCGGCGAGGTTGCGCTCCACACCGAACCGGCTGACCGCGACGTAGAGCAGGACGCCGGAGGCCACCAGGTTGAACAGGCTGGACAGCGGGTAGCGGACGAGACCGCGCCAGGTGGGCCGGGCCCGGCAGGTGACGCGCGAGTTGAGCAGGAACGACCCGAGCGTGCTGACGGCGTAGCCCAGTACGTGCGCGGCGAGATAGGGGATGACGCGGTTGAGCGCCGCGTACACGGCGAGGTACACGCCGGTGTTGACGCAGCCGATCAGCGCGAACGTCACGAACTGCCGGGGCGCCCGGAGGTGCGCGCGGCCCGGCTCGGGCTCCGCCGCGGCCGCCGCCGGTACGGTCACGGGCAGCGGATCGGCCGCCGGAGAGGCGTCGGTCTCCCGGACGACGTACGGCGGCCGCCGTTTCGCCTCGTGGTAGATGCGGCCGACGTATTCGCCGATGACCCCGAGGGTGACGAGCTGGATTCCGCTCAGTGCGACGACGGCGGTCAGCAGCGTCGCGTAACCCGGTACGTTCGCGCCGTTCAGGGCGACATTCGCGACGACCCACAGGGCGTAGGCGAGCGCGGAGAGGAAAACCCAGAGTCCGGCGTAGATCGCGAGGCGCAGCGGGCGGTTGTTGAACGACAGCAGGCCGTCGATACCGTAATTCAGCAGCCTTCTGCTGCCCCATTTCGACGAGCCCGCGGCGCGTTCGGCATTGCGGTACCGGAAGGTGACCGTGTCGAATCCGATCCAGGAGAAGATGCCTTTCGAGAAGCGGTTGCTCTCCGGGAGGGTGAGGACGCTGTCCACCGCGCGCCGGGACAGCAGCCGGAAATCCCCGGCGCCGTCGACCAGTTCGACCTCCATGAAACGGCGCACCAGCGTGTAGTAGGCGCGGCTGAGCGCGGTGCGCACCAGTCCGTCACCGGCGCGGTCGCGGCGCGGTACGACCTGGTCGTAGCCGTGCCGCTGGAGGGCGACCATCCGCGGGATCAGCTCCGGCGGGTGCTGGAGGTCGGCGTCCATCAGCACCACCGCGGCGCCGCGCGCCATCCGCAGCCCGGCGAGCATGGCGGCTTCCTTGCCGAAATTCCGGCTGAAGAAGGTGTAGCGCACCCGGGGGTCGGCCACGGCGAGGGAACGCAGCAGCGCGCCGGTGCGGTCGGCGCTGCCGTCGTCCACGTAACAGACCTCGAAGGGCTCCCCGGTCCGGTCGAGGGTGGTGACGAGTGCCGTGTGGAACTTCTCGATGACCGCTGCCTCGTTGAAGCACGGCACCACGACCGACAGCTGCAGGGCGGTCACCTTGCTCTCCTCGCCTCGGAACGGACGGATTTCCGTACCGGAACGGGCCGCATACCGTGCCGGAGCAGGTGGGCGGCGAGGTCCCGGTACGCCGCTGCGGAATGCGGGTGCGGCCCCTGAATTCACCCGAATGGCGCGGGCGGCCCGGCTCCCCTTCGCATCCCACGGCCGCATCTAATCACTGAACGTGTGCCGTGCATTCGCCACACGCCCTCGGGGGCGGGGGTGACCCGATCGGCTCAATCGCCGCCCTTCCCGCGAGGAGGCGGAAGGGACGGTGAAAGGCCCGGGGGAGGAAACAATCAATACCGTGAAGGAGTCGGAGGAGAGGCGCGGCGGAATTCCCGGGTATTTCCCGGCTACTGTTTCCGCCCCGTCAACCACCCGGTGATCACCCGGAGTTCGGCGACGGTGGCCGTGCGGTCCGCGCTCTCGTCGGCGAGATGGGCGGCGTCGATGAGGTTGCGGATCCACCGGGCGGCGGACGGCGCGGGCAGCGGCAGGGCGCGGCCGGGGAGATCCGCCAGCCGTGCCAGCAGAGTGGTCAACGCCTCCTGGAGCTGGGCGTCCAGGGAGGTGAGCAGCCGGGCGAACTCCGGGTCGCGGTTGGCCTGGAGGGCGGCGGCGGAGGCGAGGCCGGGGGCCAGCGGGTCGGTGAGTTCGCCGATCAGGTGGTCGGTGAGGTGGTCGAGGCCGGTGTCCGGATCGGGGGCGGCGAGCGCCTCGGCGCAGCGCCGGGCGGTACGGGGCAGATCATCGGCGAAGACCGCGTGGAACAGCTCGCGTTTGGTGGCGAAGTAGTGGAAGAGGGTGCCGGAGCCGATGCCGGCCCGGCGGCAGATCGCCGCGGTGCTGGTCCCGTCGACGCCGTGGGCGGCGAACTCGGCGGCGGCGGCCTCGACGATCGCGGCGCGGCGGCGGGCATGGACTTCGGGATTCACGGTGCGCACCCCTGCATGATGACGCACCCCTCATTAATAGAGTGGCTGCTCTGTTAATGTGCCCGCGTGTCCTCAGACTCCGTAGCTCCCGCCCCGCCCGCGCGGCGCCCGTGGTGGCGCCGCGCCGCGCCGGTCACCGGTCTGCTCCTGCTCTCGCCGTTCTGCGCCGAGTACCTCGTCGGCTACCAGGGCGTGCTCACCAACCCCGTGGAACTGCTGGGCGCCGTGGTGTTCGTGCTGCCGATCTACGGCGCGCCCGCGGTCTTGATCCGCGAACTCACCCGCCGCACCGGCCGCGGTTGGCCCACGCTGCTGCTGCTCGCCACGGCGGCGGGGCTGATCCAGGCGGGCTGGGTGGACCAGTCGCTCTTCAACCACCGGGACTTCGCCGACGGGCCGCTGCCCACCCTCCTGCCCTGGCTCGACGCCGACGCCGGCCAGTTGCTGACCTTCGTCGTCGGCCATGTGGTGTGGAGCTTCGGCGCGCCCGTCGCCGTGGTCGAGTCCTGCGTACCGGACCGCGCCGGACGCCCCTGGCTGGGCCGGTGGGGTACGGCGGTGCTCGCCGCGGTGTACCTGGCCGGGACGGTCTTCTTCACCTACCAGCTGGTCGTCCTGCCGGGCTTCCACGCCCGGCCCGGACAACTGGTGGCCGTCGGGGCGGCGGTGGCGGCGGCCGTCGGCGCCGCCTTCGCGCTGCCGCGGCGGGCCGCGCGGACGACCGGCTCCGCCCCGCCGCCGTGGTGCGCGGGCGGCGTCGCACTGGTGCTGCTCGCGGTCTTCGTCACGCTCAACGACCAGTGGGCGTGGCGCGGGGTGGCCGTCGCGGTGGCCGCGCTGGCGTTGCTCGGGGCGCTCCTGGCGTCCTGGTCGCGCCGCCCGGGGTGGGGCCGCGGCCACCGGCTGGCCGTCGCCGGCGCCGCACTGCTCCTCTACGCCTGCCTCGCGTTCGTGGTGAACCCCGAGAACGTCCCGCAGTCCGTGCTCCTCACCGCGCGCGGCGCCGTCCTGCTGGGCGTGGTGGCGCTGCTGTACGGCGCGGCGCGGCGCGTGGCGCGGGCCCGTACGGCGGGCTGATCCGGGCTCAGGCGGTGGCGGCCAGCCGGGCGACGCGGTCGCTGTCGCAGGTGCGGGGGCAGGTGACGCAGGTGTCCTCGGGGCGCAGCGTGTAGAACATGCAGCAGCTGGCGCGGTCCCGGGTCGGCAGCACCTCGCCGTTCGGCCCGGTCAGCTCGCGGAAGGCGGCGGAGCCGACGAACGGGGCGGTGGCGCCGGGCAGCAGCCGCTGCAGCTCGGCGACGGCGCGCCGCTCCTCGCCGAGCAGGTGCCCGAGGTACCACAGCCCCTCGGCGATCTCGTCGGACGCCATGCCCCACAGGGCGCGCGGACCGCGCCGGGTCCGGCGGCGGAAGCCGTCCAGCACCGGCCCCAGATGTGCGGCCACCGCCTCCCGTACCGCCGCGCGCAGCGCCTCCTCGTCGGGGACCACCCGGGCTCCGGGCAGCTGTGCCGCCGGGTCCTCGGGAAGGCACGCGAACGAGCGAACGCGTACCGCCATCCGGCCCTCGCCGCGGTGGAAGGCGACGTCGGCGGTGGGCAGCGACGGCACCCGGCGGTGCAGGAACCAGGGGACGGTGATCAGCAGGCAGGCGGGCCAGGCGTAGCGGTGCAGGGCGAAGGTGGCCACGACGTCGGGCCGGGCGCGGGTGCCGTAGTCCCGCTGGACCTGCGCGTCGTCCCAGCTCAGGAAGGTCTCCAGGGCCTCGCCGCCCGCGGCCAGGGCCGCGGCGCCCACCCAGCCGTCGCCGTCCGGCAGGGCGGCGTCCGTCTCGGTGACCCGCAGCGACGGGAGCACCTCGGTGAGCCGGGCGTAGGCACCGGAGAAGGGGGACGTGGGGGCGGACGTGGCGAGGGCAGCAGAAGGCATGCGGGGACCACCGAATCGCGATCGTTAGCAGGTAAGGCTTACCTTAGCGGAAGCGTACCCGCGGGGTGCGAACTGGGAACCTTCGCCGTTGACGCCTAAAGTTCTGGGGATGTCAGGAGGCACCCCCATGGAACAGGGCAGAGCGGACCACGGCCCGGCGGCCCGTCCCCGGGTGCCCGCCCAGGCCGGTTCCGCCGCGGACCGGACCGGGCCCGCCGCACCCGGACACACCGCCCCCGGGGCAGCCGCCGCACCGCCGGTGATCCGGCCGCGGCGGCACTCCGTCCGCGGGCAGATCCTCGCGGCGCTGCGGCAGGCGCTCCTCGACGGGGAGCTGACGCCGGGGGAGCTCTACTCCGCGCCCGCCCTCGCCACCCGGTACGGCGTCTCGGCGACCCCGGTCCGGGAGGCGATGCAGCAGCTGGCGGGGGAGGGCGCCGTCGAGGTGGTACCCAACCGCGGTTTCCGGGTCGCCGAGCACAGCGTCCGTGACCTCGCCGAGGTGGCGGAGGTCCGGGCGATGCTGGAGGTCCCGGCGGTGGTCCGGCTGGCGGGCGGGGTGCCGTGCCCGGAGCGGTGGGACGGGCTGCGGCCGCTGGCCGCCGCCGGGGTCGCGGCCGCGGCGCGCGGCGACCGCGCCGGGTACGCCGAGGCGGACCGCGCCTTCCACCACGCCCTGATGTCCCTCACCGGCAACCGCCGGCTGGTCGCGGTCGTCGACGATCTGCTGCGCCGCGCCCGGCGTCCGGCCGGCGGCCCCCGCCCGCGCCCGGCGGAGCTCCAGGCGGACGCCGCGCAGCACGTCGCGCTGCTGGACGCGCTCTGTGCCGGCGAGCCGGAGCGGGCCGGACGTCTCGCCCGGGAACACCTCGCCCCCGGCGGCCGGCGGCACTGAGCCGCACCGCCGCGCGGGCGCCCGGCACCGCCCGCGCGGCGGTGCGGTCAGTCCGTCACCAGCTTCTCCAGCGGCAGCGCGGCGGCGTCCGCGGCCGGACGGGAGAGGTACAGATCGGCGTGGTAGTAGCCGTCGGCCTCCTTGCCGGTGGTCGGCAGGGCCCGCTCGGCCAGCGCCGCGAAGGCCGCCCGCCGCTCGTCGCCGTCCGCGAACCGGCGCTGGCGAAACGTTCGGGCAGGCAGTTTCTCCGTCACCAGCCCGGCGCGCGCCAGCAGTTCGGTCACCGGACGGTACGAGACGGTCCGCAGGACGAACGCGGCGATCCACGGCGGCGCGGTCACCGCGTCGAGGAGATGCCCGAACGTGCGGGCCGTGATGTAGCCGACGCCGCCGGTGACGGTGATCAGGTCGGTGCCGGCCAGCGCGGCGCGCAGTGCGGCGCTGGGCCGTGCGGTCTCCAGGTTCTCCGCGAAACCGGCGTCCAGCAGACCGGCCTCGCGTCCGTAGCGTACGGCCCGGTCCGCCGCGTCGATCCCGGTGAGGTGGACCGCGTCCGCCCGGCGCCGGGCGGCGAAGTACGCCCGGTCGGCCGCGACCTGCTCCGCACCGTCCGGGCCGGGGGCGGTGTAGCGGGCGTAGAGGTCGGTGAGGGTCAGGTGGTGGTTGAGCAGGGCGGCGTTGATGCCGTACGAGCAGCACAGGTCGACGACGCGCAGCGGCGGCCGGTCGGCGCGGCGGCGGCGCAGGGCGTCGGTGGCGGCGCGGAAAAGGGCCTGGCCGTGGTGCGGGATCTGGTAGTCGAGCGGCTGGAGGGTGGTGAAGTAGCGGCGTGGATCAGGGCAGTTGTAAATCGCCTCGAAATCAGCCTTGCCCCAGTCGGACGAGGTGATGGGGCGGGTCGCTTCAGTTGCCACGGATGCCTCCTGAAAGCTCTGCCGAAGGGCGGGGATCCGCACCAGCATCCAGTCCCCGATCCGGCCCGGCACCGTCACTTGCGGCCATTTTCGGCGTTCCGGCCGGAGCGCGGGCCACCTCGGGCGGCCGTTCCGGCGGAGGCGAGGTGCGCTGGCAGCGCGCGTGCGGCGGTCGGCGGCGGCGGCCGTTCCGGCCCCGACACCGTAGGTTTTCGGCCGATGACGGCAGGGGTGGGCATGGCCGGTGTCAGGCGCTTGACGGGGTGCCCGCGCTGCCCCGTGCGGCCCGTCCCGGGCTCCGGGGCGTACCGCACGGGCGGGTCACGCCCGCTCCCCTCCCGGCTCCCCGCGTCCCGCCGCGTCCCCGGCTCCGCCCTCGTCCAGGAGGGCGCGCGGGAAGCGGCCGGTGAGCCAGGTGGGGAGGCCGCCCATGAGACGGAAGAGGCGGGCGGCCTCGGTGAGCAGCCGGGCGGCGTCGGCCTCCGGCGCCGCGTCCGCCAGCGCGACCAGCGCGGGCGCCGTACCGACCAGGAAGCCCAACTCCTCCCGGATCCGCAGCGATTCGGAGAATCCGTGCCGCGCCTCGGCGACCTCGCCGTTGCGCAGGGCCAGTCCGGCGAGATGGCGCCAGGTGGCGGAGAGGAGTAAGGAGTCCCCGGCGGCGGTGGCACCGGCGTGGGCCCGCAGGTAGGCGGCGCGCGCGGACTGCGGGCTGTCCGCGACGTGTTCGGAGAGCAGCCCGCGCCGGAAGTCCAGCAGCGGCCGGCCGGGCGCCCCGGGCGCGAGGAGCGCCGCGGCCCGGCCCAGCGCGGAGCTGGCCTCGTCGGCGCGGTCGCGGACGCCCAACACGGTCGCGGCGTAGGCGAGATGACCGCGTTCGCAGGCGGCGGCGGCGCGCTCGTCGTCGCCGTCGGCCAGCGCCTCGGCGGCGCGCAGCGCGTCCTCCGCCGCCGCCCAGCCCGCGGCGGTGTACATGCAACGCTCCACCAGGAGGGCGGCGCGGTGCAGGGCGGACGGTGCGTGGGTCGCGGCGTACGGGGTGAGCAGCGCCGCCGCGTCGTCCCAGCAGCCGCGGGAGCGCAGCCGCCACACGGCGTGGTCGAGGGGGGTGTCGCCGGGCGCCCGCGCCGCGGGGACCGGGGGCGGGGCCGGGGCCCGGCGGGCCGCTGCCGAAGTCGTGGATCGCGGGGATGCGCTGGGCGCCGGAGCGTCCGGGGATCCCTCGGGTTTCGCGGATTTCGGCATAGCGGTATCCGCCACCTTGCCCTCCCGAGCGCGCCATTGAGCTGGAAATCGAGCGGTAATTGGAAGCCGTGGGCGCATCTCAGCACGGATCCCGCGGCCGGGCCAAGGGTCCGGGTGAATGTTTTCACAAACGCCCCGAACCGCTCCGGCGCCGGGAAACACCCCGCGATCACCGGGCCCCCGGCCCCGGCGCACGTACGGCGCACCCGGCGCACACCACCCCGGCGTCGCCCGATCGTGGTACCCCGAACGGCCGCCCGCCCGCCCGGGGACGGCCGGACGCGGCCACCCGGTGCGCGGCGTTCCCGCCTCCGCGCGGGCCGGTTCCGTAGCGGTGCCGCCGCCGGCCCGGTGCCGTCGCCCCGGCGTGCGCCCCCCAGCGGTGGTACGGATTCCGTGGGGGTGCGGCGGTACGGGGGGAGGTGTGGGGGCGCCGCAGGATCCGGTTCGCGGCATGGCGGTGTCAGGCCGGCTCAGGGGCACAGCGCCCGGTTCGGCGGCCACCGGGCCGCCCCCGAGGCACGGCATCGCGCGTTCGTGGCGGCGGCGGCCCACCCCGGGGAACGGCGGTGTCCGGTCGGTACGAGGCACGCCGGCGCCAGGTCGGTTCACGGCGTGGCGTCCCGCCCGCGCGGTGCCGCCGGGCCGGTGCCCGCGTCCCGTCAGCTCATCCGCAGGGCGAGGAAGAAGTCGAGCTTGTCCTCCAGGCGGGAGAGGTCGCGGCCGGTCAGCTGCTCGATGCGGCCGACGCGGTAGCGCAGGGTGTTGACGTGCAGGTGGAGGCGGGCGGCGCAGCGGGTCCAGGAGCCGTCGCAGTCGAGGAAGGCTTCGAGGGTGGGGATCAGTTCGGCGCGGTGGCGGCGGTCGTAGTCGCGGAGCGGGTCCAGCAGGCGGGCGGTGAAGGCGCGGCGGACGTCGTCGGGGACGAACGGCAGCAGCAGGACGTGCGAGGCGAGTTCCTCGTGGCCGGCGGTGCAGACCCGGCCGGGGCGGGCGGCGGCCACCCGGCGGGCGTGCCGGGCCTCCTCCAGGGCGCCGCGCAGGCCATCGGCGGAGTGCACGGGGGCGCTGACGCCGATCGTCAGCCGGCCGTCGTCGCCCAGCCCGTGGCCGAGCGGTTCCTCGACGGCGGCCAGCAGCGCGGCGGCGCGCAGTCCCTCGCTCCCGCCGTCGTCGGCGGTGGCGGGCAGCGGGACCAGCGCCACGGCCTTGTCGTCGGTGTGCGCCACGGCGATCCGGTCGGACGGCTCCGTACCGGACGTGCCGGGGGCCGCCAGCACCTCCTCCAGCAGAGCCTGCGCCACCGGGCCGCCCGGCTCCGCCGCACCGCCGCGTTCGACGCGGGCCACCACGATCTGCCACTGCGGTGCGGCGCCGGGGCCGGGCAGCAGCACCGGGGCCGCCAGCCGCAGCCGGGCCGCGATCTCGGTGGGCGCGGCGCCGGTCTGGATCAGCTCCAGGACCTCCTGGGCGAGCCGCCGCCGCACCGTGCGCGCGGTGTCCCGCCGCTCGCGCTCCACGGCGATCAGCTGGGTGACGCCCTGGAGCAGGTCGAGCCGTTCGGCGGGCCAGTCCGCGATGTCCGCCTCGACGGCCAGCAGCCAGTCCGACAGCGGCGTCCCGTGCGCGCCGGGGCCCTCCGGCCGTACGGGGAAGAGCGCGTACGCGGTGTCGTCGAGGGTGACGCGGTACGGGCCGCGGCGGCCCTCGCGGCAGGCGGCGAGGTGGGCGCCGGCCAGCCGCGCGCCGACACCCTCGGCGAGGGCGGGCCCCTGCCCGGTCAGGGTGGATCCGGCGATCTGCCGGCCGGTGGGGGAGAGCACCCAGGCGCGCAGGTCGAGGTCGGAGCCGAGGAGGTCGAGGACGACGTCCGGGCCGCCGCCGGCCGGGCCGGACGTCATCAGGCGGCGGTGGCGGTCGACGACGGCGGCGAGATCCCCGGCGCGTTCGGCGGAGACCTGCCGGACGACGTACTCGGTGATGGAGGCGAACGAGACGGCCTCGGCGACGGCGAAGAGCGGCAGCCGGTGGCGGGCGCAGGCCGCGATCAGGTCCTCGGGGACGGGGCCCAGCTCCGCCGTGCCCGCGGCCAGTCCGGCGACGCCCTCGGCGGCCAGGACGCGGACGAAGTTCTCGGCGTCGCCCGGCTCGCGGCGCCAGGCCAGGCCGGTCAGGACCAGTTCGCCGCCGGAGAGGTAGCGGCTGGGGTCGCGCAGGTCGGTGGTCATGACGGCGCGGACCGTACGCTCCAGCTCGTCCTCGCCGCCGAGCAGGCTCAGGCCCAGGGATGCCGTGTCCAGGAGTGCGCGGAGCCGCATGACCTCGCCCGCCGATCTGTGCTGTGGGGTTGCCGTGACATACCGCGAGGTGTGGCGACCCCGCCTTTCGTTCGAATCTACAAGACATGCCGTGCGGCCAGCCAACCGCTTCATGGTTTCGGTGACTGCACCCCCGGGGCGGTGCCGCGTTGACTGGCAACTGACGGCATGAACAGGACATGAACAGCTCGCCGGCGGCGCGACCGGTGGTGATCCCACCGTGGGTGGCGAGCGAGAGTCTTCTGTGAGATTCCCGTACTTTGCCCTACTTCGCCCTATTCCTGTATCGCCACTATTCCCGGAAGAGAGCCGTGATGGACTTCCTTCGCCCCGCCACCTGGGAGGAGGCGCTCGCCGCAAAGGCCGCGCACCCCTCGGCGGTCCCCCTCGCGGGCGGCACGGACGTGATGGTCGAGATCAACTTCGACCACCGCCGCCCCGCGTACCTGCTCGACCTCGGACGCATCGCCGACCTGGCGGAGTGGGAGACCGGCGAGCGGACCGTACGCCTGGGGGCGTCCGTGCCGTACACGAAGATCATGGAGAATCTCCGCGCCGAGCTGCCCGCACTGGCGCTCGCCGCGCACACCGTGGCCTCCCCGCAGATCCGCAACCGCGGCGGCGTCGGCGGCAACCTCGGCACCGCCTCCCCGGCGGGCGACGCCCACCCCGCGCTGCTGGCCTCCGGCGCCGAGGTCGAGGCGGAGTCGGTACGAGGCCGCCGGATGATCCCGATCGACACCTTCTACCGCGGCGTCAAACGCAACGCCCTGGAGCCGGACGAGCTGATCCGCGCCGTCCACATCCCCCGGGCCACCGGCCCGCAGCAGTTCTCCAAGGTCGGCACCCGCAACGCCATGGTCATCGCGGTCTGCGCGTTCGGCCTGGCGCTGCACCCGCACGCCCGCACCGTCCGCACCGGCATCGGCTCCGCCGCGCCCACCCCCGTACGCGCCACGGCCGCCGAGGAGTTCCTCGCCGCGGCGCTGGCGGAGGCCGGGCTGTGGGAGTCGGGCGGTCCGCTCCCGCCGTCGCTGGTGAGGGAGTTCGGGCAGCTGGCGGCCGGTGCCTGCAACCCCATCGACGACGTCCGCGGCAGCGCCGCCTACCGCCGCCACGCGGTGGGCGTCATGGCCCGCCGCACCCTCGGCTGGACCTGGGAGTCCTACCGCGGACAGGAAAGGAGCACCCGGTGCGCGTGAACATCACCGTCAACGGCCGCCCGCAGCAGGCCGACGACGTCTGGGAGGGCGAGAGCCTGCTGTACGTACTGCGTGAGCGGCTGGGCCTGCCCGGCTCCAAGAACGCCTGTGAGCAGGGTGAATGCGGTTCCTGCACGGTCCGCCTCGACGGTGTGCCGGTCTGTTCCTGCCTGGTCGCCGCAGGCCAGGCCGAGGGCCGCGAGGTCGTCACCGTCGAGGGGCTGGCGGACTTCGCCGAGGAGCGCGCCGGACACGGCGGCGCCCCCGCGGCGGCCGGTACCCCGGGCGCCGGCGGCACCGACCCGGACGCCGCGCGCCGGTGGCAGGCGAAGCCCGCGCCCGGCGACGGCGCCCGGCTCGCCCCCGTCCAGCAGGCGTTCATCGACGCCGGGGCCGTCCAGTGCGGTTTCTGCACCCCGGGCCTGCTGGTCGCCGCCGACGAACTGCTGGAACGCACCGCCGAGCCCTCCGACGCCGACATCCGCGAGGCGCTGTCCGGCAACCTCTGCCGCTGCACCGGCTACGAGAAGATCCTCGACGCGGTCCGCCTCGCAGCCGCCCGCGCCGCCGCCCCGACCAGCGGAAAGGAGGTCTGACATGGCCCAGGTCACCCGCACCCCCACCGGACTCACCCAGGGCTCCACCGCCCCGGCGGGCATCGGCGCCTCCACGCTCCGCCCGGACGGCACGCTGAAGGTCACCGGCGAGTTCGCGTACGCCTCCGACATGTGGCACGAGGACATGCTCTGGGGCCACACCCTGCGCTCCACCGTCGCGCACGCCGAGATCGTCTCCCTCGACACCTCCGAGGCGCTGGCCACCCCCGGCGTGTACGCGGTGCTCACCTACGACGATCTGCCCACCGAGGTCAGGCACTACGGGCTGGAGGTCCAGGACACGCCGGTCCTCGCCGACGGCAAGGTCCGCCACCACGGCGAGCCGGTCGCGCTGATCGCCGCCGACCACCCGGAGACCGCCCGCCGCGCCGCCGCCAAGATCAAGGTCGAGTACGCGGAGCTGCCGGTCGTCACCGACGAGGCGTCCGCGACCGCCGAGGGCGCCCCGCTCGTCCACGCACACCGCACGGATCACCACGCCCCCCACGTCCCGCACCCGAACATCGTCCACCGCCAGCCCGTCATCCGCGGCGACGCGGACGCCGCGGCCCGGCGCGCCGATGTCGTCATCACCGGCGACTACACGTTCGGCATGCAGGACCAGGCGTTCCTCGGCCCGGAGTCCGGGCTCGCGGTGCCCGCCGAGGACGGCGGGGTGGACCTCTACGTCGCCACCCAGTGGCTCCACGCCGACCTGCGGCAGATCGCCCCCGTCCTCGGACTGCCCGAGGAGAAGGTCCGGATGACGCTCTCCGGCGTCGGCGGCGCCTTCGGCGGCCGCGAGGACCTGTCGATGCAGATCCACGGCTGTCTGCTGGCGCTCCGCACCGGCAAACCCGTCAAGATCGTCTACAACCGCTTCGAGTCCTTCTTCGGCCACGTCCACCGCCACCCCGCCAAACTCCACTACGAGCACGGCGCCACCGAGGACGGCAAGCTCACCCACGTCAAGTGCCGCATCGTCCTGGACGGCGGCGCCTACGCCTCCTCCTCCCCGGCGGTCGTCGGCAACGCCGCCTCCCTCGCCGTCGGCCCGTACGCCGTCGACGACGTGGCGATCGAGGCGCTCGCGCTCTACTCCAACAACCCGCCCTGCGGCGCGATGCGCGGCTTCGGCGCCGTCCAGGCGTGCTTCGCGTACGAGGCGCAGATGGACAAGGTGGCGGCGGCGCTCGGTATGGACCCGGTGGAGTTCCGGCGGATCAACGCCATGGAGCAGGGCACGCTGATGCCGACCGGGCAGCCCGTCGACTCCCCGGCGCCCGTCGCCGAACTGCTGCGCCGTGTCAAGGCGATGCCGCTGCCGCCGGAGCAGCAGTGGGAGACCACCGAGGGCGCCGACATCCGGGCGCTGCCCGGCGGACTGTCCAACACCACCCACGGCGAGGACGTGGTGCGCGGTGTCGGCTACGCCGTCGGCATCAAGAACGTCGGCTTCTCCGAAGGGTTCGACGACTACTCGACGGCCCGGGTGCGGCTGGAGGTGGCCGGCGGTGAACCGGTCGTCACCGTGCACACCGCGATGGCGGAGGTCGGCCAGGGCGGCGTCACCGTCCACGCGCAGATCGCCCGGACCGAACTCGGCGTCCGGCAGGTGACGATCCACCCCGCCGACACCCAGGTCGGCTCGGCCGGTTCGACCTCCGCCTCCCGGCAGACGTACATGACCGGCGGCGCGGTCAAGCACACCTGCGAGGCGGTACGGGAGAAGGTGCTCCAGCTGGGCCGGGAGCGGTTCGGGACGTACCACCCGGCGTGGGCGAGTGCCGAACTCCTGCTGGAGGGCGGCAAGGTCACCACCGACGGCGGTGAGGTGCTCGCGGACCTCGCGGACGTCCTGGGCGAGGAGGCCGTCGATCTGGAGCTGGAGTTCCGGCACCGGCCCACCGAACCGTTCGACCTGCGCACCGGCCAGGGCCGCGGCCACGTCCAGTACTCGTTCGCCGCGCACCGCGCCGTCGTCGAGGTGGACACCGCCCTCGGTCTGGTCAAGGTCGTCGAACTGGCCTGTGCGCAGGACGTCGGCAAGGCGCTCAACCCGCTGTCGGTGGTCGGCCAGATCCAGGGCGGCACCACCCAGGGCCTGGGCGTCGCCGTGATGGAGGAGATCCTCGTCGACCCGGTGACCGCGAAGGTCCGCAACCCCTCCTTCACCGACTACCTCATCCCCACCATCCTGGACACCCCGACCATCCCGGTCGACGTCCTCGAACTCGCCGACGACGCCGCCCCGTACGGGCTGCGCGGTATCGGCGAGGCCCCGACCCTCTCGTCCACCCCGGCCGTCCTCGCGGCCATCCGGGACGCGACGGGCCTGGAGCTGAACAGGACACCGGTGCGGCCCGAACACCTCACCGGCACCTGAGCCACCGGGCCGGGCGTGCGCCGCACCCCGGCCCGGTCGCCGTCCGCGCCGTGCCGGACGGCCCCCTTTCCGTCTCGGGCCGTCCCCCGGGTCGTGCAGCCGATGTTCCGTCCCGGGCCCGCCCAGGCGCGGGCTCCCTCAGCACCTTGGGAGCCAGGCACCATGACCCATCAGTCCACCCGGCCACCGACGACGGCGGACGACGCGGGCCGCGGCTCGCGTCAGCCCGCCGGACGCGCGTGGCTCGACCGGTACTTCCACCTCACCGACCGGGGGTCGACGCCCGCCCGCGAAATACGCGGCGGCCTGACGACGTTCATGGCGATGTGTTACATCCTGCTGCTCAACCCGCTGATCCTCGGCACGCCCGACGTCACGGGCCACGCGCCGCCGCACGCCGCGGTGGTCACCGCGACGGCGCTGGGCGCCGCGCTGTGCACGCTGCTGATGGGGTTCGTCGGCAAGGTGCCGCTCGCCCTCGCCGCCGGGCTGAACGTCTCGGCGGCGCTGACCACGCAGGTCGTCCCGCACCTGACGTGGCCTCAGGCGATGGGCATGTGTGTGCTCTACGGCGTGGTGATCATGCTGCTGGTGGTCACCGGCCTCCGTGAAATGATCATGAACGCGATTCCGCAGGCCCTCAAGCACGCCATCACCATGGGCATCGGCATGTTCGTCGCCCTCCTCGGACTGGTGAAGGCCGGATTCGTCGGCAAGGGCGAGGGCGGTCCGCTCACCCTCGGACTCACCGGCCACCTCTCCGGCTGGCCGGTGCTCTTCTTCTGCCTCACGTTGCTGCTGATCTTCATGCTCCAGGCCCGCAAGGTGCCCGGCGCCATCCTCATCGGCATCGTCACCGGCAGCGTCGTCTCCGTCGCCGTCACCAAGGCCGCCCATCTGACCGACAAGGACTGGCAGGGCACCGCCCCCGCCCTGCACGGCAGCGCCGTCGCCGCCCCCGACTTCGGGCTCTTCGGCCACGTCGAGTTCGGCGGCTGGCAGTCCCTGGGCGGCCTCGGCGTCGGCATGATCGTCTTCACGCTGGTGCTCGCCGGGTTCTTCGACGCGATGGCCACCATCATCGGCGTCGGCACCGAGGCGCGCCTCGCCGACGACCAGGGGCGGATGCCGGGCCTGTCCCGCGCGCTCTTCGTGGACGGCGCCGGCGGCGCGATCGGCGGGCTGACCGGCGGCTCGGGCCAGACCGTCTTCATCGAGTCGGCGAGCGGCGTCGGCGAGGGCGCCAGGACCGGCCTGTCCGCGGTGGTCACCGGCCTGCTCTTCGCCGCCTGCCTCTTCTTCACCCCGCTCACCCAGCTGGTCCCGGCGCAGGTCGCCTCGGCCGCCCTCGTCGTGATCGGCTCGATGATGATGAGCGCCGCCGCCCACGTCGACTGGAGCGACCGGGCGACGGCCGTCCCGGTGTTCCTCACCGTCGCCCTGATGCCGTTCACGTACCAGATCACCGCGGGCGTCGGCGCCGGCGTCCTGTCCTACACCGCCATCCGCGCGGCACAGGGCAGAGGACGTGAGGTCGGGGGCTTCATGTGGGCGCTGACCGTGGTCTTCGTCGTCTACTTCGCCCTCCACCCGATCGAGAACTGGCTCGGCGTCGGATAGCCTCCGCCCGCCACCCGTCCCGTCCCTGAGGAGAACGAGATGCTGGACATCGCCGACGACCTGCACCGGTGGGTCGAGCAGCGGCGCGACTTCGCGGTGGCCACCGTCGTGGCCACCCACGGCAGCGCCCCGCGCCGCCCCGGAGCCGCGCTCGCGGTCGACACCGACGGCACGGCCCTCGGCTCGGTCTCCGGCGGATGCGTGGAGGGCGCGGTCTACGAGCTGTGCCAGGAGGCGCTGGCGAGCGGCGAGACGGTCCGCGAAACCTTCGGCTACAGCGACGAGGACGCCTTCGCCGTGGGCCTGACCTGCGGCGGAACGATCGACATCCTCATCACACCGGTCCGCGCCGCCGACCGGGAGGGCGCCGGGGCCCCGGGCGGCGCGGGCCCGGCGGACACCGACGCGGTCGCCGGGGCGCTGGCCGCCGCCGCGAGCGGGCAGGCGGCGGCCCTCACCCGCGTGGTGCAGGGCCCGCCCGCCCTCCTGGGCCGCGCCCTGCTGGTACGCCCCGACGGCACCGTCACCGGCACCCTCGGCGGCCACCGCGAACTGGACCGCACCGCCGCCGCCGAGGCACGGGCGCTGCTGGAGGCGGGGCGCACCGCCACCGTCGGGATCGGCGCGGACGGCTCGCGGTGCGGGGAGCCGGTGACGCTGCTGGTGGAGAGCGCGGTGCCGGCGCCGCGGATGCTGGTCTTCGGCGCCATCGACTTCGCCGCCGCGCTGGTCAGGGTCGGCAAGTTCCTCGGCTACCACGTCACGGTCTGCGACGCCCGCCCGGTCTTCGCCACGGAAGGCCGCTTCCCCGACGCCGACGAGATCGTCGTCGACTGGCCGCACCGCTACCTCGACTCCCAGGACCTGGACGCCCGCGCGGTGCTCTGCGTCCTCACGCACGACGCCAAGTTCGACGTCCCGCTGCTGGAGCGCGCGCTGCGGCTGCCGGTGGCGTACGTCGGCGCGATGGGCTCACGCCGTACCCACCTCGACCGGCTGGCGCGGCTGCGCGACGCCGGGCTGACGGAGCTGGAACTGCACCGGCTGCGCTCCCCGATCGGCCTCGACCTCGGCGCCCGTACCCCGGAGGAGACCGCGCTCTCCATCGCCGCCGAGATCGTCGCCGACCGCCGCGGCGGCAGCGGCGTCCCCCTCACCGGCGCGCACACCCCCATCCACCGGGACCCGCCGCCGCGGATGGGTTCGGTCGCCTGACCGGATGCGCCACAACGGCCGTCGCCCCGCCTGACCGGAGGGGCGACGGCCGTTCCCGGCGGGGAGGATCAGGCGGTGGTGAACGCGGACACCGCGTTCTGACCGCCGAACCCGAACGAGTTGCTGAGGGCGGCCCGCATCCGCGTGGGGCGGGGCGCCTTGTGCACGACGTCCAGATCGATCTCCGGGTCGAGGGTGTCGAGGTTGGCGGTGGGCGGGATGGTCTGGTGCCGGAGTGTGAGGACCGTCGCCGCCGCCTCGATGCCGCCGGCGCCGCCGAGGGAGTGCCCCAGCACGCTCTTGACGGCGGTGACGGGCGGCGGCGTGCCGAACACGGTGCGCAGGGCGAGGTGTTCGGCCCGGTCGTTCAGCTCCGTCGAGGTGCCGTGCGCGTTGACGTGGTCGATGTCGGCGGGGCCGAGACCGGCGTCGTCCAGCGCCTGCCGGATCGCCTGGGCGGCGCCCCGGCCCTCCGGGTGCGGTGCCGTGACGTTGTGCGCGTCGGTGGACATCCCGCAGCCCGCCAGCCGGGCGTGGACCTTCGCCCGCCGGGCCGCCGCGTGCTCGGCGCGCTCCAGCACCAGGATCCCGGCGCCCTCCCCGAGGACGAATCCGTCCCGGTCCCGGTCGAACGGCCGGGATGCGCCCGCGGGGTCGTGGTTGCGCCCCGACAGCGTGCGCATCTGCTGGAAGCAGGCGACCGTGACCGGGGCGGTGCCCGATTCGGAGCCGCCGGCCAGCACGATGTCGCAGGTGCCGCTGCGCAGCAGGTCCCGCGCGATGCTCAGGGCCGTCGTCCCGGAGGCGCAGGCGGTGGAGACCGCCAGGCTCGGGCCGCGGATGCCGAGGTCGAGGGCGACCTCGGCGGGCACCATGTTGGGCACGCTGCGGACGACGGCGAGCGGGGATATCCGCTCGGCCCGGTCGTCGTTGAGTCGGCCGAACTCCCGGTGGTACTGCTGGAGGCTGTTGCAGCCGACGCCGAGGACGACACCGACGCGGGTCGCGTCCCACTCCTCGGTGTTCAGCCCGGCGTCCGCGACCGCCTCCCGCGCGGCGACGAGCGCGAGATGGGCATGGCTGTCCAGCCGCCAGGCGAGCGCCCGGCCGAGGACCTTGCCCGGCTCGAAACCGGGCACCCGGCAGGTGAAGTTGATGTTCAGCTTCTCCAGCCGGGGGTCGGTGGCGGCGGTCGGCCGGCCGTCCAGGAGCCCCTGCCAGGTCGCTTCGGTGCCGACGCCGGCCGGGGTGACCAGGCCCGTGCCGGTGACGGCGATCGCGTCGCGGCTCATGCCACGGCCTCGGTGTCCGCCGCGCCCGCGGTGGACCGCTCCGCGTCGAGCAGATCGGCGGCCTGGGCGAGGGTGGCGTCGGCGGTCAGGCCCTCCAGCTCTATGCCGGTCTGCTCCAGGACGACGACCTGGAGTTCGGCGAGGGTGAGCGAGTCGAGACCGAGCTCGGAGAAGGTCGCGGTGGGGGACAGCTCGTCCCGGTCCTGACCCAGTTCCTCGACGAGCATGTCGGCGAGCTTGTCGTAGGTGGTGGACATGGTGGGCTCCTTCAGGGGGTGGGGGTGAGAGCGGCGGAGGGGGCACTGCGCAGCACCGCGGAGAGATAGGCGCGGTCCGGCTCGGGGGGTTCGGGGAGGGCGTGGTCCAGGGCGTCGAGCAGCGCGGTCCGGTCGTAGGAGCGGTGCAGCTCGGTGTACGGGTGGATGCCGCCCAGCAGGTGGGTGAGTTGCCGCACACCCTCCTCGGAGGTGGGGGCGGGGGCGTCGGGCCGCAGCCGCACGTCCAGCCAGGGGCACAGGTCGCGCATCGCGGCCAGGCAGTCGGCCACCGGGGTCTCCCGCGGATGCGTGACGTGGAAGGTCTCGACGAGCCGCGTCGCGGGCCGCCGGGCGACGCGTACGGAGGCTTCCGCCGCGTACTCGACCTGGAGGAGGTTCATCCGGGCGTCGGTGCGGCCGGGGACCTCGACGCGCATCGGGTTGTCGGCGGTGGCGCCGGGGACGAGCCGGGAGGGGCCGAGCCGGGCGAGCAGCGCCAGCCGGGCGCCCACCTCGGCGAGGGGGTGCAGCGGGGCCTTGCGGGGCAGCGCCCGGTCGGTGGTGAGGACGCTGGGCCGCAGCACCGTCACGGGGTGGTGGTGGTCGTGGGCCCAGGCGCGGAGCGCCTGTTCGGCGTCGTGCTTGGACTGCTCGTAGGGGGTGCGGAAGCCGTGGCTGTCGTCGAGGTCGTCCTCCAGGACCGTCCCCTCCAGGCGCCCGCCGGCCACGTACGAGGTGCTGGTGTACAGGACGCGGGGGAGCGGTCCGGGGGCGGCGGCCGAGGCCAGTTCGAGGATGCGGCGGGTGCCTTCGGTGTTGACCCGGGTGACCTGGTCCAAGGGCGCCGCGAGGTCGATGACGGCGGCGTTGTGCCAGATCGTGTCGGCCCGGGAGGCCAGGTCGCGGTGGGTTTCGGGGCTGAGGCCGAGAAGCGGCTCGGTGACGTCGGCACGGACCAGCCGGACCCGGCTGTGCAGATCGTCGGGGAGGGGTTCGCCGGTGGCGCGCAGGGCGTCCTCCAGGCGGCGCCGGCCCGCCGCGCCGTCCTGGCGCACGAGGGCTATCACCTCGCCCGGATACCGGAGGAGTCGTATGAGCAGGTGGGAGCCGAAGAATCCGGTGGCTCCGGTCAGTACGGTCAGCACGGGGGAGCGTCCTTGGGTGGAGCCTCCTGCCGCGTGCGGGCAGGAGTTCGGAATGTGGGGAAGGGACGACCTCGCCGCCGTGGGGCGGCGGCACGCGGAGGACGGGGATCCGGGCGGGCCCGGCGCCGGGGAGGCCCGGTCAGAGAGCGGGCGGGTGGCGCCGACCGGTACGTCGCGCCGGACACCGCGGGGATGTGGCGGGGTGCGTCGGCCACCGCGCCGCGCTGGACGGCGTCCGGCCGTCACGTACGCGGGAGTTCAGGGGGATATTGGTGTGTGGGGCGGTTGTCACCGGCTGTGCGGTCGGCCTGTCGGCCGTACGGCACGGGCGGGTGTGCCGCCGCCGGAGTGGGCCGTTCCCGTGAGGTCCGGCAGGCGCTCCGCCGTGCCACGCGGCAGCGGGGAGCGCGCCGTTCACAGCCGCGACGAGAAGTAGACCCAGCAACATACGGGCGAGAGTCCTCTCGTCTCGACGGGGCGACGGACGGCCGTCACTCTAACACGCTGTAATGAAATGGCTACTAACTGTCTTATTTCTTCTCGGAATTCCCTTCCGCGAGTGTCGGCAGCCCCTGGCAAAGCGTCATGAGTCTCACGGGAAGCGGCATTTCGGGCGGGGAATCGCGGCGGGGGTCCGTCGTCCCGGACGCCGTCACCGGACCCATTCGGTGCGCAATACAGCCATCACCAGGACGTCGTGCCAGGCGCCGTCCCACCGCAGCGCCTGCCGCATCCGCCCCTCCACCGTGAAGCCGCAGCGTTCGTACGCGCGCCGGGCACGGTGGTTGTGGGCGAAGACCTCCAACTGGACGCGGTGCAGCCGGACCCGGTCGAAGGCGTGGCCCAGCAGCAGCCGGATCGCCTCGCTGCCCAGCCCGCGGTCGGTGGCCCCGTCGACCAGGAGGATGCGCAGCGTCGCGTGGGCGTTGTACGGATCGACGTCCATCAGCGCGACGTCCCCGAGGAAACGGCCGCTCTCCCGGTCCTCGACGGCGAGGTCGAGCCGCCCGGCCCGGTCGGCGGCCCCGGCGCACCACGCCTCGATCTCCTCACGGGTGAAGTCGCGGTGGCTGCCCGTCAGCCGGCGGATCTCCGGGTCCCGCGTCGCGTCCAGATAGGCGGCGGCGTGCCGGACGTCCAGCGGTACGAGCCGGATCCGGTCACCGGTCAGGGTGGGCTTCCCGTCCAGGGCGGAGGTATCGATCATGCGGGGATGATGACGGCGCCGCCCGGACCCGGCAACGGTGTTTCCCCGGCCGGGGCGGTGTCGTCCCTGGTAGGGCGGGTCCGTGGCCGCCCGCCCCTACGGCAGCAGCCCCGATCGCCGCGCCGCGATGACCGCCTGCATCCGGGAGTGCGCGCCCAGCTTCCGCATGGCCGAGCGCAGATAGCTCTTGACGGTCTCCGGGCGCAGTCCCAGGCGCCGCGCGGCCTCGGCGTTGGCGGCGCCCGCCGCGACGCACACCAGGACGTCCACCTCACGCGGTGACAGCGACGGCGGCTCGGCCGCCGCGGACGGCGCGGGCTCCCCGCCCGGCGCGAGGGCGCGGTCCGCCGGAGCGACGCGGTCCGGTGAGGCGGCGGCGAGCCGTCCGCAGGCCGTCAGCAGCTCCTGGCGCAGCAGCGGATCGGTGACCCGCTGGGCCAGCGCCCGCAGATCGCCGTGGGCCTCGCGGACCTCCTCCCAGCGCGCGGGGCCCGCGGCCGGCTGCCGCGCCGCCGCCAGCAGCCGCGCCGCCTCGTCCTGGAGCAGCAGCGCCTCCTCCAGCTCCCGCGCCGCGTCCATCACCGCCGACAGCGGGCCGTCCCCCAGCCGCACCGGGGTGCGCAGCGCGCCGTACAGGACCCCCCGCACCCGGCGCCGCACCACCACCGGCGCCGCCACCACCGACCGCAGCCCCTCGGTGGCGACCACCGCGTCGTACTCGTGGCTGATCACCGCGGAGGCGTGGTAATCGGTGACCGTGAACGGGCGGCGCAGTGCGACCGCCTTGCCGCCCACGCCGTTGCCGTGGTGGATGTCGAGGCCGCGCAGCGCGGCGGTCGCCGTACCGGCCAGGGAGTTGAGCCGGTAGCGTCCCTGACCTGCCTGTAGCCCGCCGAAGGCCACCGGCAGCCCGCTGTAGCGCCGCAGCCGCGCGAGAGCCGCCCCCAGATCCGCGGTCGTGTCCGCCCCCGGCTCGCCGTACACCCGTAACCTCCGCTTCCCCCCGTACGGGGGTGGTGAGACATGCGTCACTGATTACACGATGTCAACCAGGTGCGGGGCAATGAGGAGGACACATGTCGGACAGTACGCAGGAGGGCCGCTCGCCGGACGCGACCGAGGAGTTCCGGGCCGCCCGGGATCTGCTGGTGCGCTTCGGTGACGACTACGAGGGCGCCCGCGCGCACTTCCGCTGGCCCCGGCCCGCGCACTTCAACTGGGCGCTCGACTGGTTCGACGTCATCGCCCGCGGCAACGACCGCACCGCCTTGCACATCGTCGAGGAGGACGGCACCGAGGACCGCGTCAGCTTCGAGGAGATGCGCCGCCGCTCCGACCGCACGGCCTGCTGGCTCGCGGCCCGCGGGGTCCGCCCCGGCGACCGCATCGTGGTGATGCTCGGCAACCAGACCGAACTGTGGGAGATCGCGCTCGCCGCGATGAAGCTGCGCGCCGTGGTGATCCCCGCGACGCCGCTGCTCGGCCCCGCCGACCTCACCGACCGCATCACCCGCGGCCGGGCCCGTTTCGTCGTCGCGCGCACCGAGGACACCGCCAAGTTCGAGAAGGTGCCCGGCTCCTACACCCGGATCGCGGTCGGCGGCGCCCCCGCGGGCTGGCTGGCGTACGAGGACACCGCCGGTGCCCCGGACACCTTCCGGCCGACCGGCCCGACCCGCGCCGACGACTCGCTGATGCTGTACTTCACCTCCGGCACCACCGCCCGCCCCAAGCTCGTCGAGCACACCCACACCTCGTACCCGGTCGGGCATCTGGCGACGATGTACTGGATCGGGCTGCGCCCGGGGGATGTGCACCTGAACATCTCGTCACCCGGCTGGGCCAAGCACGCCTGGTCCAATCTCTTCGCGCCGTGGAACGCCGAGGCGACGGTCTTCATCCACAACTACACCCGCTTCGACGCGGGCCGGCTGATGGCGGAGATGGACCGCGCCGGGGTGACCAGCTTCTGCGCACCGCCGACGGTGTGGCGGATGCTCATCCAGGCCGACCTGTCGGTGCTGCGGAACCCGCCGCGGGAGATCGTCGCGGCCGGCGAACCGCTCAACCCAGAGATCATCGAGCAGGTCCGCGCCGCCTGGGGCGTGACCATCCGCGACGGCTTCGGGCAGACCGAGACCGCCGTCCAGGTCGCCAACACCCCGGGCCAGGAGGTCGTGCCGGGCTCGATGGGCCGCCCGCTGCCCGGCTACGACGTGGTGCTGCTCGACCCGGCCACCGGCGCCCCCGCCGACGAGGGCGAGATCGCGCTCGCGCTGGCCCCGGCGCCGGTCGGCCTGATGGCCTGCTACCACGGTGACCCCGAGCGCACCGCCGAGGCGATGGCCGGCGGCTACTACCGCACCGGCGACATCGGCTCCCGCGACGCCGGTGGCCGGATCACCTACGTCGGCCGCGCCGACGACGTGTTCAAGGCGTCCGACTACAAGATCTCCCCGTTCGAGCTGGAGAGCGCGCTCCTGGAGCACGAGGCGGTCGCCGAGGCGGCCGTCGTCCCGGCGCCCGATCCGCTGCGGCTCGCCGTCCCCAAGGCGTACATCGTGCTGGCCGAGGGGTGGGAGCCGGGCCCGGAGACGGCGAAGGAGCTGTTCGCGCACTCCCGCGAGGTGCTCGCCCCGTACAAGCGCATCCGGCGGCTGGAGTTCGCCGAACTGCCCAAGACCGTCTCCGGCAAGATCCGCCGTATCGAGCTGCGCGAACGCACCGCGCAGGGGGACGGCGGCGCCGAATACCGGGAGGAGAACCACCGATGACCCCACCCGCCACGGAGACCGCGGCCGCCCCGTCACCGGACGGCACGGCGCCCGCCCACGACCGTGGCGACACCGCGCGGCCGCTGATCGACCGCACCATCGGCGCCGACCTCACCCGCACCGCCGCCCGCCACGGCGACCGGGAGGCGCTGGTCGACGTCCCGTCCGGACGGCGCTGGACCTACACCGAGCTGGAGCTGGCCGTCGACGAGGTGGCGCTCGGCCTGCTCGCCCACGGCATCGGCAACGGCGACCGGGTCGGCATCTGGTCGCCCAACTGCCCCGAGTGGGTCCTCCTGCAGTACGCCACCGCCCGCATCGGCGCCGTCCTCGTCAACGTCAACCCGGCCTACCGCACCCATGAACTCGGCTACGTCCTGCGGCAGTCGGGCACCCGACTGCTGGTCGCCGCGACCGGCCACCGGACCAGCGACTACCGGGCGATGGCCGCCGAGGTGCGCGGCGACTGCCCCGCGCTGGAGACGGTGGTGCACATCGGCGACCCGGGCTGGGACGACCTGCTGGCGTCCGGCGCCGCCGTGTCCCGGGAGCGGCTGGCCGCCCGCGCCGCCGAGGTGGCCGCCGGGGACCCGGTCAACATCCAGTACACCTCCGGCACCACCGGCTTCCCCAAGGGCGCGACCCTCTCCCACCGCAACATCCTCAACAACGGCTACTGGGTGGGCGAGACCGTCGGCTACACCGAGCACGACCGGATCTGTCTGCCGGTCCCCTTCTACCACTGCTTCGGCATGGTGATGGGCAATCTCGGCGCCACCTCGCACGGCGCCTGCGTCGTCATCCCCGCCCCGTCCTTCGAGGCGGAGGCCACGCTCCGCGCCGTCCAGGACGAGCGCTGCACCTCGCTCTACGGCGTCCCGACGATGTTCATCGCCGAGCTGGAACACCCCGGCTTCGCCACGTACGACCTCTCCTCGCTCCGTACCGGGATCATGGCGGGCTCGCCGTGCCCGGAGGAGATCATGAAGCGGGTGGTCGCCGAGATGCACATGGCGGAGGTGTCCATCTGCTACGGCATGACGGAGACCTCGCCGGTCTCCACCCAGACCCGCCGCGACGACGATCTGGCGCACCGGACGGCGACGGCGGGCCGGGTGCTGCCGCACATCGAGGTCAAGATCGCCGACCCGGCGAACGGCGCGACCGTCCCGCGCGGCGCGACCGGTGAACTGTGCACCCGCGGCTACAGCGTGATGCTCGGCTACTGGGAGGACCCCGGACGCACCGCGGAGGTCATCGACGCGGAGGGCTGGATGCACACCGGCGATCTGGCGGTGATGAACGACGACGGCTACGTCCGGATCGTCGGCCGCATCAAGGACATGATCATCCGGGGCGGTGAGAACGTCTATCCGCGCGAGATCGAGGAGTTCCTGCACGGCCACCCGAAGATCTCCGACGTGCAGGTGGTCGGCGTCCCCGACGCGAAGTACGGCGAGACCGTCGCCGCCTGCGTCATCCTCCGCGACGGCGCCGAACCGCTCACCCTCGACGAGCTGACCGCGTACTGCCGCACCCGCCTCGCCCACTTCAAGATCCCGCAACGGCTGGAGCTGGTCGAGGACTTCCCCATGACGGTCAGCGGCAAGGTCCGCAAGGTGGAACTGCGGGAGAGGCTGGCGGGGGAGGGGACTCGCTGATCCTTCCGGGGTGAGACGCGCGGACGGCGGAGGCGGACGAGGCCGCGGACCGGCTCCGTGCCGGGGCGCGGATCCGCGCGACGGTGACGCCGAGCACCCGCACGGGTGCCGCGCTCAGCACGGCCGGCGGGACGAGCCGCCCGCCGCCACCGGCCGCGCGCCGGCCCCGCCCGGGTGCCGGGAACCCTTCCAGGTCCCCAGGTGCCGGCTCACGAGGCGAGGGCCGTGGCCAGCTCGTCCGGCCGGGCCGCGAACGGAGTGTGGCCGCCGGGCAGGGTGCGCACGGTGAACGGGTTGCCGGGGAAGGCCCGGTCGGCCTCCGCGATCATCAGGTCCTGCGCGGCCGGTGCCAGCGCCCGGTCCTCGGCGCAGCGCAGGAAAGTCCGTGGAACGCGCCCCCACCGCGCCGCGGTCAGGGTGACCGGAGCCGTCGGGATCGCCAGGGGCAGATCCGGGCTCAGCGCGGACCGCCACCGGTCGAAGCGGTCGGGCGGGGTGTCGTGGTAGTGAGTTTCCCGCAGTTCGTCGAGGTAGGCGGGGTCCGGCGAGAGCGGATTGATCCGTACGGCGCCCAGGGCCTCCGGGTCGCCGAGGGTGAGGTTCCGGCCCAGCGCGGTGGCGTTCTCGGGTGAGCCGAGGTAGTCGGAGAACCGCGGTCGCCCGCCCGGGACGAACGCGGACAGGTAGACGATCCGGTCCACCAGCTCGGGCGCCCGCTCCGCGGCCAGCGACGCGGGGCCGCCGCCCGCGCTGTGCGCGACGAGCACGACGGTGCGACGGCGACGCACCCGGCGCAGGACGCTCAGTACCGCCTCGGCGCAGTCGTCCATCGTCAGGGTCGCGAGCGGCGACTTCTCGGTCAGCAGGCCCGGCTGGCCGGGCAGCAGGTATCCGGTGGGCAGGGGGGCGTCGAAGCCGTGCCCCGGCAGGTCGACGGCCACGCTCGTGGCGCCCGTTCCGGCCAGCGCGCGCTGCGTCGCCGCCCACTGTCCGGAGCCGTGCCAGGCACCGTGCACGAGAACGAAGACGGTTCCGGTCGGAGAGAGGTTCTTCATGGCCCCATCCCAGACCGGAACCCCAGCGCCGTCCCCTCACAGATCTGACAAGTGACCTGGCGATATCTTCGAGGTATTACCGGCAGTCGACGGGACCGACGGAACCGACGGGGCGGAGGGGCGGGGCATGGAAGCGCGGCACCTGCGGTACGCGGTCGCTCTCGCCGAGCACGCACACTTCGGCCGGGCGGCCGGCGCGCTGGGCATCGCGCAGCCGCCGCTTTCCAAGCAGATCGCCGACCTGGAACGCGAGGTCGGGGCCCGGCTGTTCGACCGCACCCGTCAGGGGGTGTTCCCGACCGCCGCCGGTGAGGCGTTCCTCGCGCGGGCACGCCGGGCGCTCGACGAGATCGCGGCGGCCACGGCCGACGCGGGCCGGGCCGCGCGCGGTGAGACGGGGCGTCTGCGCCTCGGTTTCATCGCCTCGGCACTGCTCGACCCGCTGCCCGGCGTCCTGAGCCGGTTCGGCCGCGAACGGCCCGACGTACGACTGGAACTGCACGAGATGGCGACCGGCCGCAGCAGCCCGGCTCTCATCGCCGGGGAGCTGGACGTGGCCCTCACCCTCGGCCCGCCGCGGGGCGCCGGGGCCGAGCGTCTCGTGTCCGTCCCCGTAGGACGCGACCACATGATCGCCGTGGTGAGTACGGCGCATCCGTACGCGGGTCAACGCTCGGTGAGCGCCGGGCAGTTGCGGCGGCAGCCGCTGATCGTGTCGGCCGGTGAGGACGAGCCCGCGGTGGGCGCCGGACTGCGCACCCTGCTGGGCGCGGACTCACCGGCTCTCGGCGGCGCGACCGTCGCGAGGGATGTGCACACGATCATCGGCCTCGCCGCCTCGGGCGTGGGCGTCGGCCTGGGGCCGTCCCGTATGAGGGCGGTCCCGCATCCGGGAGTGCGGTTCTGTGACGTGACCCCGCGCACGCCCCTGCCCGATCTCGTCCTGTCCTTCGCGGCCGGCGATCACTCCCCGGTGCTGCGCGCCTTCCTCGACACCCTCCGGAAGAACTGCCCCGACGTCGGGGCCGCACTCGACGGCCGGCTCCGGTCCCCGACGTGAGGCGGGCCGGTCATCCCCACGTACGCACGTGCCGGGCCTTCGGCCGGACGTACCGCCGGTCCGGGTACGGGGCGGCTCCCGCCCGGCCCGGCCGGTGGTGTCGCCGTCGGCGGGGGCGGCCGGGGGCTGACGCCGGCCGCCGGACCGTCAGCCGCGGCGGGGCCGGTCCCGGTCGAGGCGGAGCCGCTGGGCGCGTGGCAGGCCCGCGACGACCAGGTCGTAGGAGTCCTCGATCATCTCCCGCACCAGCCGGTCGGGGAGCGCGCCGGTGAGCGTGACGGTGTTCCAGTGCCGCTTGTTGAGGTGGTAGCCGGGGACGATCTCCGGGTGGGCGGCGCGGAGCTGCGGGGCGAGTTCGGGATCGCACTTGAGGCTGACGGAGAGCGGCTCGGCCGTCAGGTTCGTCAGCGCGAAGATCTTGCCGCCGACCTTGAAGACGGAGAGATCCGGACTGCTCGGGAAGGGGAACTCCTCGCCCGCACCGTTCTGTTCCAGGCAGACGGCGCGCAGCGCCTCGGCGTCGATCATGGCGGCATTATGCCGGGCGGGGGACGGCGGCCTTCGGACCGGGCGGGGGACGGCGGCGGGGCGAGCCGGGGACGTCGCCCGCGGCCACCCGGGCCGGGGCCGTGGCGAGGGGCGCCTCCCGCTCCCGGGCCCGCTCGGACCGGACCCGACCCGCGCGGCGGGGGCACGCGCCCGCCCCGCCGCCCGCCTGCCGCCCCGGCCCGTACCGCTCAGCCGCCCGCCGTCTCCCGTCGCATGCACAGCCGGGGCCAGCGGTCGAGTCCCAGCTCCGCCTCGTGGGCGCGGATGGCGCGCAGGCCGGGCGTCAGGTCCGCGTCAGGGAGCGGGCGGAAGCCGAGCCGGGTGTAGTAGGGCGCGTTCCACGGCACGTCGCGGAAGGTCGTCAGGGTCAGCGGGCGGTCGCCGCCGTCGTGTGCGGCCCGGTCGATGAGCGCCCGGCCGATACGGCGGCGGGCGTACGCGGGCGCCACCGACACCTGCTCGATGTGGGTGGCACCGTCGACCGGCTCCCACATCAGGTAGCCGGCGGGGCCGCCGGTGTCGTCCGCGGCGTCCGCGACGAGCAGCCGCCCGGCGCGCAGACTCGCCGCGAGGACGGGGAGGGCGGGCGGTTCGTCGTCCGCCACGGCGGCCATCCCCACGTCGTGGAAGGGGGCGCCGGCGGCGCGTTCCAGGGCACGCAGGGCGGGAAGTTCGGTCTCGTGGGCCGGCCGGATGATCACCCGCGGAGTCTGCGACGGCAGGCCCCGCTCCCGCAACCGGATTCCCGGGCGCCCGCCTCCTCACCCGGGCCCCTGCGCCCCCGTCCGGATCAGTTCGTCGGCGGCGTCGTTGACCGGTTGCGGGGTGCCCGTGAGGTCCATGACGAAGAGCGGGATGTGCAGGTCGTCGGCGCGGCAGCGGGCGTCGTGGGCGTAGCCGGCGAGGGAGAAGAAGACGGCGATCGCCGAGTCCTGGAGGCCGTTGAGCCAGACGCACTCGATCTCGCGCAGCGCCGTGGACCGCGTCGTCGGGTCGACCTGCGCGACGACGCCGGTGCCGCGCAGGTCCACCCCGGACGCCGTCCGCTCCTGCGCGCGGCGGACGTCGGTGAAGCCCAGCCACTTCAGGTACTGGGCGGCGGCGGTGACGCAGTCGCGGGCGGTGCGGATGGTGACCGGCCGGAACGCCGGGCGCAGCACCTGGGGCGGGGCGGCCGGGGCGGTACCGCGGCCTGCGGGGCCGGTGCCGCGCGGCGGTGCGGGCGGGGCGGGCACCACGGGGACGCGGACGACGGTGCCGCAGACACAGCCGGACTCCGGCGCCGGCCACTCGTCCTGGCGTCCGCAGACCTCGCAGCGCACCGCCACCCAGGACCCCTGCCAGGTGCGGTGCACGATCTCGACGGGGGCGCCGCCGCGCAGCACCGGCACCGTCAGCGGCGCTCCGCACGCGCAGGGGAAGGTCGGCGGGGTGAAGGCGTTCTCGCGGCGGCACGTGGGGCACCGCACCGGCACGCTGTCGGCCATGGTCGCTCCTGGCGGTCTGTCGGCGGACGGCGGTCTCCCGGCGCCGTCCGCCTGCTGTTTTCTGCCATCGTGCCCTCGAACGGGCCGTCCGGGGGCCAATTCGCGCCGATCACCGCCGGTCGGCCGGGACATCGGGGGAGCGTGCGGTGGCCGCCGGGCCGTGACCCGGGCGCAGGGGGCGCGTACGCGGGCGCGTGCGGTGCGCCGGGCCCGGCCGCGTACGCCGCCCGGGGCCGGGCGCGCGGACGGCCCGGATCCGTGACCGTGCGGATCCGGGCCGTACGCGGGTGGTTCCCGTCCGGCGACGCGCGTTTCGGGCGCGACAGGACAGCGCGGCGCCGGACGGAGCTTCGGGGGGTGCGGGGGAAACAGGGGCGGGAGAGGCGGGCTCCGCGGTGGGGAGGGCGCACCTGCCGGGTGCGCGTGCCCACCGCACCGGGCTCCCCCAAGGCCGCGGAGCGCCGCACTTCCCCTCCGTACCGGCCGGCCACCCCTCAGCGGACCGGCCGGTACGGATGCGCGGGGAGCGACCTCCCGTCAGTCCTCGCGCAGTTCGCGGACCTTCGCCTCGACGCGCTTGCCGTACTCGGGGTCGGCGGCGTGGAAGTGGGCGAGGTTCTTCTCGATCACGTCCTCGCGGCTGACCTGCGCGAGGCCGCCCGCGATGTTGGCGATCAGGCGCTGCTTCTCCTCCTCGGACATCAGGCGGTACAACTCACCCGCCTGGAAGAAGTCGTCGTCCTTGGAGTGGGCCGGCGCCGCGTGGGTGCCGAGGTGGCCGGCCACGGCGAGCGGCGCCGCGAGCGGCCGGTCGCTCTGCACGGGGCCGCCGTACGAGTTGGGCTCGTAGTTCTTCGCGTGGCGGTCGTAGGCGTTGGTGGCCATCAGACCGTCGCGCCCGTAGTTGTCGGCGACGGTCGCCTTCGGGGCGTTGACCGGCAGCTGGGTGTGGTTGACGCCCAGGCGGTAGCGGTGCGCGTCGGCGTAGGCGAACAGGCGGCCCTGGAGCATCTTGTCGGGCGACGGGCCGATGCCGGGTACGAAGTTGTTCGGCGAGAAGGCGGACTGCTCGACCTCGGCGAAGACGTTGTCGGGGTTGCGGTCCAGCACCATGCGGCCGACCCGCTGGAGGGGGTAGTCCTTGTGCGGCCACACCTTGGTGAGGTCGAACGGGTTGAAGCGGTAGTCCGCCGCCTCGGCGACCGGCATCAGCTGTACGTACAGCGTCCAGGACGGGTACACCCCGCGCTCGATGGACTGGAGCAGATCGGTCTGGTGGCTGTTCGGGTCGGTACCGGACAGCTCGGCGCCCTGCTCGGCGCTGAGGCAGCGGATGCCCTGGTTCGTCTTGAAGTGGTACTTGACGAAGAAGGACTCGCCCTCGGCGTTCGTCCACTGGTAGGTGTGCGAGCCGTAGCCGTTCATGTGGCGGTAGGACGCGGGGATGCCGCGGTCGCCCATCAGCCAGGTGATCTGGTGGGTGGCCTCGGGGGCGTGGGCCCAGAAGTCCCAGACGTTGTCCGGCTCCTGCTTGCCGGTGAACGGGTCGCGCTTCTGCGAGTGGATGAAGTCCGGGAACTTCAGCGGGTCCTTGATGAAGAAGACCGGGGTGTTGTTGCCGACGAGGTCGTAGTTGCCCTCCTCGGTGTAGAACTTCACGGCGAAGCCGCGGGGGTCGCGGGCGGCGTCCGGACCGCCGAGGTTGTCGGCGACGGTCGAGAAGCGGATGAACAGCTCGGTGCGCTTCCCGACGGCGCTGAGGAAGTCGGCGCGGGTGAAGCCGGTGACGTCGTCGGTCACCTCGAAGTGGCCGTAGGCGCCGGAGCCCCGGGCGTGCACGACGCGCTCCGGGATGCGCTCGCGGTTGAACCGCGCGAGCTTCTCCAGCAGGTGCTGGTCCTGGAGGACGATCGGGCCGCCGACGCCGGCGGTGGAGGAGTTCTGGTTGTCGGCGACGGGGGCGCCGGACTCCGTGGTGAGAACGCGCGCGGTCGGCGTGGGCTTCGTCATGATGACCTTCCGTACGAGAGCGCGGAAGTGGGCTTCCGCATGTCGGGAGCGTAGGAACCGCCCCGACCAAACGTCAACAGTTTGTTGAAACAAGTGCGGGTAAAGAACCCCGGGTGGAGAAAGGGGTGTTCCGGACGGCGGCCGCGCCTGGGCGCGACAGGACAGGTGTCGGCGCGGACGCCGTCCGGAAGTCTCGGTCCCGGGCCGTCAGCCCGGGGTGGTACGGAGCGGCCCGCCGGGGCCGCACGCGGCGTACCCGGCCCGGACCAGGACCGGCCGCCGCGTGGAGACCGCTTCCTTACGGGCCCAGGTGAGCGCGGAGCGCAACTCCCCGGGCCCGGCGGCGGTGCGGCCCGCGCAGCCGTAGGCCGCGACGAGCTTCACCTGGTCGGTGTGGGCCGGATCCTCGTCCGCCCCGGCCGGGCCGTGACCCGGCAGGGCCAGCAGCACCAGCGGGACGCCGCGGTGCGCCGCGAGGGCCAACTCACCGGCGAGCGCCGGGAAGCCGTACGGATCGTCGAGGAGCACCACCACGTCCGCCCCGTCCGCACCGGGCGGCTCCGCCGCGTCCAGCGCCGTACGGACACCGATCGCGGTGGGGATCTCCCACCCCGGCGGGCCGCCGCCGGCGGCCACCGCCCGCAGCCGCCCGCCCCCGGCCGCCGCGTACGCCGCGGCCGGCGCCCCCACGAGAAAGGTGTCCGCCCCGTCCGCCAGCCAGCCGGCGATCTCCGGGTGCGCCGGGGGCGGCGGAGGTACGGGCGGTGCGGGCGGTCGCGCCGGGCCGGGCGGTGCGGGCGGCCGGTCGCCGGAGCCGTCGGCGGGGACGGTGGCCGCGGCCACCGCCGCCGGCAACTCGATCAGCACCGGGCCCGCGCTCCCCTCCCGCGCGGTCCACAGCGCCTCCCGGAAGGCCCAGGCCAGCCGGGCGGGCTGCTCGACCCGGACCGCCCACTTGACCAGCGGCCGGGCCGGCCGCACCAGATCCGGCGCACTGCCCGCGCCGGTCGTCCCGCCGGTGCCGACGAGGCAGACCAGCGGCACCTCGTCGGCCAGGGCCACGCCCAGCGCCGGGAGGACCCAGGCGGCACCGGCGTCGGCCGGTACCGCCGCGAGTGCCGCCCGGCCCCGGACGCGGGACCAGCCGATCGCCATGTGCGGCGCGCTCTCCGCGTGCCGTGCCGTGACCCGGGCGATGCCCTCCCCGTCCAGCGCCGCGTAGAGCGGACCGAGCGCGGCGCCGGGGCAGCCGAAGACGGTGTCGCAGCCCGCGTGGCGCAGGGCGCGGACCGCCGCGCGCACGGCGGTGACGCGCCGGGGCACGCCGCCCATCAGGCGCCGGCGGGGTGCCCGGAGAGCCGCTCCACGCCGCGCAGCAGGGCGGAGTGGTCGAGCCCGCCGTCACCCTGGGCGCGCAGCGAGGCCACGAGGCCCGCGACGACCGAGCCGACCGGCAGCGCCGCCCCGACGTTGCGGGCCGCGTCGGTGACGATGCCCATGTCCTTGTGGTGCAGGTCGATACGGAAGCCGGGCGCGAAGTCGCGCTTCTTGAAGTTCTCCTTCTTCCGTGCCAGGACCGTGGAGCCGGCCAGTCCGCCGCCGAGGACGTCGAGGGCCGCGCCGAGGTCGACGCCGGACTTCTCCAGGAAGACCACGGCCTCCGCGCACGCCTGGATGTTGACGGCGACGATCAGCTGGTTGGCGGCCTTGACGGTCTGGCCCGAGCCGTGCGGACCGCACAGCACGATGGTCCGGCCCAGCGCCTCGAAGAGCGGCCTGGCCGCGTCGAAGTCGGCCTGCCGGCCGCCGACCATGATCGACAGTACGGCCTCGATGGCCCCCGCCTCACCGCCGGAGACCGGGGCGTCGAGCACCCGGATGCCCTTGGCGGCGGCGTTCGCGGCCAGATCGATGCTGGTCTGCGGGGTGATCGAGGACATGTCGATCAGCAGCGCGCCGTGCCGGGCGTTCTCCAGGATGCCGTCCGGGCCGTACGCGACGGCCTCGACCTGCGGGGAAGCCGGGACCATCGTGATCACCACATCGGCCTCGCGGACCGCGTCGGCGACCGACGCCGCGGCGGTGCCGCCGGCCGCGGCCAGCCGGTCGAGCTTGTCGGCCTCCAGGGTGTAGCCGGTGACCTCGTAGCCGGCCTTGATCAGGTTCTCGGCCATGGGTGAGCCCATGATGCCGAGGCCGATCCACGCGATCTTGGGAAGGTTGCTCATCGTGAAGCCTCTTTCGCAGTCGGCGGGGGCTGGGATGCGGCGGTGGGCGGGGTCAGTGCGCGGCGCGCAGCGGCGCGGGCAGCCAGCCGAACGCGCCCGCGGAGGGACCGTCGCCCGGCTTGTACTCCAGCCCGACGTAGCCGCCGTAGCCGTTCTTCCGCAGCCGGGCGAGGAGTCCGGCGAGGTCGAGGTCGCCGGTGCCGGGGGCGCCGCGGCCGGGGTTGTCGGCGATCTGCACGTGCGCGGTCACGCCGGTGTACCGGTCGATGACCTCGTCGAGGTCCTCACCGTTCATGGACAGGTGGTAGAGGTCCATCAGGAAGCGGGCGTTGTCCAGACCGGTCGCGGCGTTGACCGCCTCGACGACCTCCACCGCCCTGGGCGCGGAGACGATCGGGCAGTGCGGCGACTCGGGGGCGTTGAGCGCCTCGATCAGCAGGGTGCCGTCCGGGCCGACCGCCCGCGCCGCGAGGGCGAGGTTCTCCAGCGCCAGCGCGTCCTGTGCGGCCGGGTCGACGCCCTCGACGCGGTTGCCGTACAGCGCGTTGAAGGTGGTGCAGCCGAGCGAGCGGCCGAACTCCACCGCCACCGGGACGTTCGCCCGGAACCGTTCGGACTCCTCGCCGGGGATCGACAGGGCGCCGCGGTCCGGCCCCGGCAGCTGTCCGGCGTAGAAGTTCAGGCCGGTCAGGGCGGTGCCGGCGTCCCGCAGGGCGTGGCGCAGGGCGTCCAGTTCGGACTGCGGGGGGACCGGGGCGCCGGTCCACGGCCACCACAGCTCCACCGCCGTGAACCCCGCGGCCCGCGCGGCCGCCGGGCGCTCCAGCAGCGGGAGTTCGGTGAACAGAATCGACAGGTTGACGTTGAAGCGTGTGTCCGTGAATCCCATGAGGCCCGGCGCTCCTTCCGGCTGAGGTGGGGAGTCGATCCGGACAGATTCCGAATCGTGGAATATTCTTTCTGCTTAACGGAACAGTGCCTGGCGGCCGTGGCGGCTGTCAAGAGGGGGCCGGGGCATTTTCTGGTGGTGGCGGCGGTGCCCGCGTAGGTTGAGCGGCGTGCGATTGAGAGTGGAGTTCACGACCGAACCGTTCGATCTCGACGAGGCGCCCGCCCACGCGGTGGTGGCGCGGGAGATCGTCACGGGCGCCGGGCTGGACGCCGTCGACGTCGGCCCGTTCGGCAACACCGCCGAGGGCGACGCCGGGCGGGTCCTCGACGCGGTGGCCGCCCTGCTGCGCGACACCCTGGAGGCGGGCGCCACCCGCGTCTCCCTCCAGGTCAACGTGGTCGGCGACGCCGGGCCCGAGGGGGGCGCCAGGTGACGGACCCCGCGGACCACCCCTTCGTCCGGGCGGTCAAGCCGTTGGTGGACGCGATGGGCGGGCAGATGGTCGCCCCCCATCTCGCCCGGGGGGACGACGTCGTGCTCACCTGGGAGGGGGAGGACCGGGTCGCCGTACGGCTGCCGCACCTGGCGGAATCCCTCGATCATCTGCTGGCCGAGCTGGAGCGCCGCCACGGTGTGCCGCTGGCCGATCTCGACCGCAGGACCAAGCAGTCCGTCGTCCGCATCCTGGAGGCGCGCGGCGCCTTCTCCGTCCGGCACGGCGTGGAGACCGTCGCCGGCGCGCTGGGCGTCAGCCGCTTCACCGTCTACAACTACCTGAACAGGGAGAACGCCGCGAAACAGGAGGAGTGATCCCCCAACGGCCGCGCCAGGGCGGCCGATCGGTGCCGAGCCGTCGTCCCAGGATCCGGGCGGCGGCTTTTCCGTTGCCGACTTTTCAACAAAGTGTTGACGTGATGTTGCCGGAGGTCTTAGCTGTTCCCCAGCCAAGCAGCCATCAGCATCAGGCCACGGAGGCTTCCCGTGTCTTCGAGTACGACCCCGGGCCTTACCCGGTTCAACGCTGCCGACGACGGTACGGCTCTCGCCGCACTGCACGAGGTCTGCGCCAGCAGGGCATGGGGGAGCGCACTCGCCGCCCGTCGCCCCTACGCCACCCCCGACGCCCTGTACGCGGCGAGCGACGCCGCCACGGCGGAGCTGACCGCGGACGATCTGGCGGAGGCGATGGCGGGGCACCCGCCCATCGGCCGGCCGAAGCCCGGCGACCCCACCTCCTCGCGCGAGCAGAGCGGTATGGCCTCCGCCTCCGCCGCGCTCAAGGCGGAGATGCTCGAACTCAACCTCGCCTACCAGGAGAAGTTCGGGCACACCTTCCTCATCTGCGCCTCCGGACGCACCGGGGAGGAGATGCGGGACGCCGTCCGCGACCGTCTCGGCAACCCGCCGGAGAAGGAACGCGAGATCGTCCGGGAAGAGCTGGGAAAGATCAACCGCATCCGTCTGCACCGTATGACGCAGACCGCCGAAGGAGACAGCGCATGAGCAGCAGCGAGACGGCCGCACCGACGTCGGTGTCCACCCACATCCTGGACACCAGCGTGGGCCGCCCCGCCGAGGGCGTCGCCCTCACGCTCGCCGTGCGCTCCGGACGCGACGGCGACTGGCACGCCCACGGTGCCTCCGCGACCGACGCCGACGGACGCTGCAAGGACCTTCCGGCACTGCCGGAGGGCACCACCCACGTACGACTCGACTTCGCGGTCGAGGGGTACTTCGAGTCCCGCACCCGTCAGCAAGCCGAGGAACAGCAGGACGCCCCCCGCGTAAGGGACAGCGATGCGTTCTTCCCGGAAGTGGCGATCACCTTCGCCGTGAAGCCGGGCGAGCACTACCACGTACCGCTGCTGCTCAACCCGTTCGGCTACTCCGTATACCGAGGGAGCTAGCACCGACATGACCGCCCAACCGCACCGCCCCGCCCGCCCTGTGATGCTCGGCCAGAACCAGTACGGCAAAGCGGAGAACCGCGTCGTCAAAATCACCCGGGACGGCGACACCCACCACATCAAGGACCTGAACGTCTCCGTCGCCCTCTCCGGCGACCTCGAAGAGGTCCACCTCTCCGGCTCGAACGCCAACTGCCTGCCCACCGACACCACCAAGAACACGGTGTACGCCTTCGCCAAGGAACACGGCATCGAGTCGGCGGAGCAGTTCGGCATCCACCTCGCCCGCCACTTCGTCACCAGCCAGGAACCGATCAAGCGGGCCCGCATCCGCATCGAGGAGTACGCCTGGGAGCGGATCGCCACCTCCGACGGCAACTCCCGCTTCATCGGCGCCGACGACGTCAAGCACTCCTTCGTCCGCAAGGGCCAGGAGACCCGCCTGACGGAGATCACCTACGACGGGGAGAGCTGGAGCGTCATCTCCGGGCTCAAGGACCTCATCGTCATGAACTCCACCCACTCGGAGTTCTGGGGCTACATCAAGGACAAGTACACGACCCTCAAGGAGGACTACGACCGCATCCTCGCCACCGAGGTCTCCAGCCGCTGGCGGTTCAACTGGACCGGCGACGACCAGCGGATGCCGCACTGGGAGCGCTCCTACGCCCAGGTCAAGAAGCACATGCTGGAGGCGTTCGCGGAGACCTACAGCCTCTCCCTCCAGCAGACCCTGTTCCAGATGGGGTCCCGCATCATCAACAACCGTTCCGAGATCGACGAGATCCGCTTCTCGCTCCCGAACAAGCACCACTTCAAGGTGGACCTGGAGCCGTTCGGTCTCAAGAACGAAGCCGCCGACGGCGCCGTCTACTACGCGGCGGACCGCCCGTACGGCCTGATCGAAGCCACTGTTCTGCGCGACGGTGTCGAAGCCCTGATCCCCCAGGATCTGACGAACCTCTGACGGCTTGGACGCAGCGCCGTGCCCAGGGACGTGTCCGTGCACCCCCGCCCGCACCCTGTCCGGGCGTACGGCACGCGGTCGCGGACACGCCCCGGCGCCCCTCCCCACGCCCAGGGGGGAGGGGCCGCGAATCCTTGAGGGGACCCACCCATGGCACAGCTCCCGCACGATCGGCACCACCCCGCCCCGCAGGTCCACCCCGTGGACGAGAAACCGGGCCCCAAGCGGCTGATTCCCGCCGCCCTCCAGCACATCGCCGCGATGTACGCGGGCGTCGTCACGCCCCCGCTCATCATCGGCCAGGCCGCCGGGCTGGACGCCGCCGGCCGCACCCGCCTCATCGCCGCCGGACTGCTCATCGCCGGCTGCGCCACGCTCCTGCAGACCCTCGGCATCCGTAAGGCCGTCGGCAACCGCCTGCCCTTCGTCAACGCCGCCAGCTCCGCCGGCATCACCCCGATGCTCGCCATCGCGGAGACCACCGCCGAAGGGCATCAACTTCCCGCCATCTACGGGGCGGTGATGGTCGCCGGAGTCTTCTGCCTCGCCGTCGGACCGTTCTTCGGCAAACTGCTCCGCTTCTTCCCGCCGCTGGTCACCGGCGTGGTCATCACCCTCATCGGCGTCACCCTGATGCCGGTACCGGTCGGCTGGGCCCAGGGCGGCGACAAGAGCGCCCCCGGCTTCGGCGACATGAAGAACCTCGCCCTCGCCGCCTTCACCCTCCTGGTGATCCTGCTCATCCAGCGCTTCGCCAAGGGCTTCGGCAAACAGGTCGCCCTCCTGCTCGGCCTGGTCATCGGCACCCTCGCGGCGATCCCGTTCGGTATGGCGAGCTTCGACGGACTGCGCTCGGCGCCCATCGCCGCGCTGCCCACCCCCTTCGCGTTCGGCCCGCCGGAGTTCCAGCCCGCCGCGATCCTCTCGCTCTGCATCGTGATGCTCGTACTGATGACGGAGTCCGCCGCCGGGATGCTCGCGCTCGGCGAGATCTGCGACCGCCGCTGCGACGGTGACACCCTCACCCGCGGCCTGCGCACCGACGGCCTCGCCACCCTCCTGGGGCCGGTCTTCGGCGGCTTCGCCACCAGCGCCTTCGCCCAGAACGTCGGCGTCGTCTCCCTGACCCGGGTCCGCAGCCGTTACGTGGTCGCCGCCGCCGGCGGCACCCTCCTCGTCCTCGGCGCGTTCCCCGTCCTCGGCGCCGTCGTCTCCCTCGTCCCGATGCCGGTCCTCGGCGGCGCGGGCATCGTCCTCTTCGGCTCGATCGCCGTCAGCGGGATCCGCACCCTCGCCGAAGCCGGGCTCGACGACAGCTCCAACATCATCCTGGTGGCCGTCTCGCTCGGCGCCGGCATCATCCCGCTCGCCGCGCCGACCTTCTACGCCGGCTTCCCCGCCTGGGCGCAGACCGTCCTCGGCTCCGGCATCAGCGCCGGCGCCCTGGTCGCCGTCCTGCTCAACCTGTTCTTCCACCATCTCGGCACCCGGAGCACCTCACGGACAGCGGTACTGTCAGCCGCCCCGTCCGGCTCCGGCACTCAAATCCCGTAGGGCCCTGCCGTGCCCGACCGCCGTAGCGAAAGCAGGAAGTCCCATGACAGCACCGGCAGCACCGGCAACCCCTGACAGCGTGACCGAGCGGTTCGTCATCGAGAACTGCGCCGTCGCGACCGTCGACGCCCACGACACCGTCCATCCCACCGGCTACGTCGTGATCGCCGGCTCCACCATCGAGGCGGTGGGCGCGGGCCCGGCGCCCGAGGACCTCGCGCACGTCACCCGCCGTATCGACGGCACCGGCCACCTGCTCACCCCCGGGCTGGTCAACACCCACCACCACTTCTACCAGTGGCTCACCCGCGGTCTGGCCACCGATCACAACCTCTTCGACTGGCTGGTCGCGCTCTACCCGACGTGGGCCCGGATCGACGCGCCGATGCTGGCCGCCGCCACCCAGGGCTCCCTCGGCATGATGGTCCGCGGCGGCGTCACCACCGCCTGCGACCACCACTACGTCTTCCCCCGCGGCGCCGGCGACCTCGTCGCCGCGGAGCTGGAGGCGGCAGCCGCGATCGGCGCCCGCCTCACCCTGGCCCGCGGCTCGATGGACCGCGGCGAGAAGGACGGCGGACTGCCGCCGGACTTCGCCGTCGAGACCACCGAAGGCGCCCTGACCGCCACCGAGGAGGCGATCGACACCCACCACGACGCCTCCTTCGGCGCCATGGTCCACATCGCCGCCGCCCCCTGCTCACCCTTCTCCGTCTCCACCGAACTCCTGCGGCAGAGCGCCGAGCTGGCGCGCCGTAAGGGCGTACGGCTGCACACCCACGGCTCGGAGACGGTGGAGGAGGAGAAGTTCTGCCACGAGCTGTTCGGCATGGGGCCCACGGCCTACTTCGAGACCACCGGCTGGCTCGGCGACGACGTGTGGATGGCCCACTGCGTCCACATGAACGACGACGACATCGACGCCTTCGCCCGCACCGGCACCGGCGTCGCCCACTGCCCGTCGTCCAACGCCCGCCTCGCCGCCGGTATCGCCCGCGTCCCCGACATGCTCGCCGCCGGTGTCCCCGTCGGCCTCGGCGTGGACGGCACCGCCTCCAACGAGTCCGGTGAACTCCACACCGAGCTGCGCAACGCCCTGCTCATCAACCGGCTCGGCGCCCACAAGGAAGCCGCGCTCACCGCCCGCAAGGCCCTGCGGCTGGGCACCCACGGCGGCGCCCGGGTGCTGGGCCGCGCCGCCGAACTCGGCTCGCTGGAGCCCGGCAAACTCGCCGACCTGGTGCTCTGGAAGCTCGACGGGCTCGCCCACTCCTCCATCGCCGACCCGGTCACCGCGCTGGTCTTCGGCGCGGCGGCACCCGTGACCCTCTCCCTCGTGGGCGGCCGCCCGGTCGTCGAGGACGGGCGCCTCACCCGCGTCGACGAGGACACCGTCGCCCGCGCCGCCCGCGACGAGGCCCGGCGGCTGGCCCGGATCGCCGCCGGGGACTGACCGGCACCCCACCCGCGGCGCCGCCGGTCCTTTGCGGCGCCGCCCACCGACCCGGCCGGGAGGGACGGCTCCCGGCCGGGCTCGCGGAGCCCCCGAGGTTTTCCGTGAGCGCCGGACCCCGGGGACGCGGGGCGCACCCCGCGTCCCCGGGCCGCCGGACCACCGCCCCGGCGGCCGTGCCGCCACGAGCACCGCACCGCCGCCCCGCTTCCCCCGCACTCCGCCCACCGGCGCCCCGCATCCCGTACCCCGCCCACCGGCGTCCCGTGCCGCACCGCCGCCCCTCCGCGCGGCCGTTCCCGCACACCCCCACCGCGCCCTTATCCCGGCGCGCGCACCACCCGCACCACGCCCTCCGTGACAGCAAAGCGCGGCTGCTCCACAAGAGCCGCGCGGAAATCGACAGGAGGCCCGCAGTGGCCGCAATCCCCGAGCGGACGCCCGAGGACCGGAGCGTCCATCCGGTCGACGAACTCCTCCCGCCCGTCAAGATGTTCACCAGCGGCCTGCAGCACGTGGCCGCCATGTACGCGGGGGTGGTCGCCCCGCCGATGATCGTCGGCCCGGCCTGCGGGCTGGGCCCCACCGAGACGGCGTTCCTGGTCGGAGCCAGTCTCTTCACCGCGGGCATCGCCACGCTCCTGCAGACCCTCGGCTTCTGGAGGATCGGCGCCCGGCTGCCCTTCGTCAACGGGGTGTCGTTCGCCGGGGTCACCCCGATGGTCGCCATCGGCAAGGCGCAGGGACCGGGGCACGCGCTGCCGGTCATCTTCGGCGCGATCATCGTCGCCGGGGTGCTGGGCTTCCTCCTCGCCCCCTACTTCTCGAAGCTGGTCCGCTTCTTCCCGCCGGTGGTCACCGGCACCGTCATCACCCTCATCGGGATCTCCCTGCTGCCGGTCGCCTTCACCTGGGCGCAGGGCGGCGACGCCTCGTCACCGGACCACGGTTCACTCACCCACATCGCGATGGCGGCGGTGACGTTCGTGATCGTGCTGGTGCTGCGGCGGGTGCTGCGCGGCTTCCTGCGGCAGATCTCCATCCTGCTCGGCCTCCTCGCCGGCACGCTGCTGGCGATCCCCGCCGGACTCACCGACTTCTCGGTGCTCACCGCCTCCGCGCCGGTCGGCTTCCCGACGCCGTTCCACTTCGGCGCCCCGCGGTTCGACACCGCGGCCGTCGTCTCGATGTGCATCGTGATGCTGGTCTGCATGACCGAGTCGACGGCCGACATGCTCGCCCTCGGCCGGATCGTCGGCCGCCCCGCCGACGAGCGGACCATCGAGGGCGGGCTGCGCGCCGACACCCTCGGAACCGCCCTCAGCCCGCTCTTCAACTCCTTCGCCACCAGCGCCTTCGCCCAGAACATCGGGCTGGTGGCGATGACGAAGGTCCGCAGCCGCTTCGTGGTGGCGGTCAGCGGTGTGATCCTGCTGGTCCTCGGGCTGAGCCCGGTGGCCGCCTCGGTGATCTCGCTGGTGCCGCTGCCGGTGCTGGGCGGCGCGGGCATCGTGCTGTTCGGCTCGGTCGCCGCCAGCGGCATCCAGACGCTCGCCACGGCGGCGCTGGAGAAGGGCGAGAACGCGCTGATCGTCGCCGCCGCCGTCGGCATCGGTCTGATCCCCATCGCCGCGCCGGACTTCTACCACGCCTTCCCCAAGGACCTCCTCGTCGTCCTGGACTCCGGCATCAGCACCGGCGCCCTGATCGCCCTCGTCCTCAACCTGGCCTTCAACCACCTCGGGCGGCGGCCGGCCACGGAGACGGCCACGGAGACGGAGGATACGGAGGCCGGGGGCGGGGACGGCGGGCCCCCGCCCGCTCCGGCGGATCCCGCGGCGGACCCCCCGGCCACCGCCGCCCCGCAGCCCGCGCCCGGCGCCGCCCCGGCCGTCCCGCCGCAGGCCGCCCGCCGCTCACCCGACGGCGCGCCCCCGCTGCCGGACCGCCGCCGCTAGACCGCACCGGCGGCCCGCGCCCGCACGCACCGGCGGCCCGCGCCGGACCCGGCCGGGACCGGATCCGCCGCGGGCCGCCACCCGCTTCCCCTCGGGGTTTCCCCCTCCCGCACCGGCTCAGCCGATGTGGAAGTCCTCGCCGTAGACCTTCCACTTCAACGGCGTGTGCAGATCGAGATTGCCGTCCTTGAGGAAGACCCGCTGCGCGGTGTCGACGCGGCTGGTGTCGCTGTGCGCCTCCTCCTGCTCCATCGCCCACACCCGGGCGTCCAGGAACGCGTTGAGGTACTTCTTCTCGTCACCGCCCTGCGACGGCGGCTTCGCCTTCTTCAGCGCCCGCTCGCGGATGCTGGAGAAGCTGGTGTCCTCGTCGCCGTCGCCGTGCATGACGATCGCGTCGTAGTACGCGAACTGCCCCAGCACGCCGATCTTGTCGGCCTTGCCCTGCTTGACCGCCGGGTTGAAGTAGACCCGGTCCCGCTCGTCGTTCTGCGCCTTCTGGAAGTCGGGGTCCTGCGCCGCCTTCTTCCAGTCCTTGACGTACGCGTTGCCGAGCCCCTCGTGGGAGTCGGAACCGTCGACCTTGCGCAGCGCCGGCAGGTACTTCGCCAGGATGTTGCCGGGCTTGCGCTTGGCGTACAGCTCGACGAGTTCGAGCATGTCGTGGGTGCCGGAGCAGAAGCCGATGATGCCCGCGGTGTAGCCGCGGCCGTCACCGATGTCCTCGATGTACTTGTACTGGTCCTTCCAGTCCAGCGAGGAATTCTCCGCACTGGAGACCAGCTTCATCGCGATCTCTTTCTTCGCCGGGTCGTCGAGCCCCGTCGCCGCACGCGAGGGGTGCGCGGAGTGCGGGGCGGATGCCGACCCGCCGCCCGGGATGGCCGTCGCCGCGACTGCGGTCGCGGGAACGGCGAGCAGTGCCACGCCGAGGATGACGCGGGTGGATATTTTGGTCACACGTGACCCTATCGACTGGGAGCGCATACGATCCTCCGGTTCCGGAGTGGGCTGTGGGGGGTTCCCCAATCGTTAGGAAGCTTTCCTACCAGAGTTGAGGGGTGGCGTATACCCGTCGCGCATACCCGTTCGGGCGCTGATTCCCTTGCGCGTAAGGGGAGTTACGGGGTAAGCGCCGTGGTGCGGGAGCGGCCGGAAGGGCCGCCCCGGGGCGCCCACCAGGGAGAACGGGGCCGCCCGGGGGCGCGGCGAGTGCCGCCCCGACGCGAGCCTGATGCCGTGGTGCCGCTTCGGGGCCGGGCGGGCCGGGAGCCGCGCCGTGCCCCGCGCGGGGCGGGCGTCAACGGTGCGCCAAGGGGCGGCCGGTCCGCGTACGGAGGCTGTCAAGGGCTCCGGTGCCCGGCGCGCCCGGTGGTGGACTGCGGGTGACCGGGCCGGTGCCGTGATCCGACGGCGGCGGCCGACACCTGCCACGAAGGACACCCATGCCGCCGGAGCACGGAAAAGAGCCTCAGCCCGCCGTACCGGGGCCCGCCGGCGGCTACCGGAACGCCCCGGTCTCGGCCCCGTCTTCGGATCTGGCGCCGCCCGGCCCGCCCGCCCCGCCGGACGGCCAGGGGCTGCTGGCGGTCGACTTCACCGCACTGCTCGCCGCGATCGAGGCCGCCGGATCCGCCGCCGGACAGGCGCAACTGGCCGCGACGCGGGCGGACGACGCCACGGCCCGCTCCGGACCCGCGCCCTGGGGCGACGACCCCGCGCTGGGCCAGACCTTCGGCGCCGCCTTCGCCACGCCCCGCGACGACCTCGTCCGCACGATCGGCCAACTCCCCGCCGTCCTGCGGAACCTGGCGGACGATCTGGCCGCCACGCGCGCCGCCTTCGGCCGCGCCGAGGACACCGCGCTGGAGTCCGTCGCCCTCCTCGGGCGCCGCCTCGCCGACCTGACCGGACCCCTCTCGTGATCGACGCGCACCACGTACCGCCGGAGCTCCAGAACCTCCTCCTCATCGTCGTCGGAAACAAATGGCCCACCGGGGACGAGACGGCCCTGCGCGCCGAGGCCGCCGCCTGGCGCGAGGTGGCCGGATCGCTCGACGGGTGCGCCCGCGACGTGAACCGGGCATGGCGGGCCGTGGACGCCGGACTGGAGGGCGCGAGCCGCGCGGGCATCGACGCGTTCCTGGCCACCCTGGTCGGGCGGCCCGGAGCCGAGGAGAACGCGGTGCTTGTGCGCGCGATCCGCTGCTGCGACGGCGCGGCCGACACGCTGGACGCCCTGGCGAACGAGATCGAGACGCTCCGCATCGAGATCCTCGGGGCCCTGATCGTCCTCGCCGTCCAACTGCTCGTGGACGCGGCGCTCTTCCTCTTCGGCGGCGCCGAAGCCGCAGCCGTCGAGATCGCCGCCGTCCGGGTGCTCTGCCTGGCCTTCCTGCGCGGGGCGGCCGTACGGGTCCTGACCCGGGTCGCCGAATCGGTGCTGGCACAGGAGGGGTTCGCGCTGCTGGCGCAGGTCATCGAGGTGGCGCAGGGTCACCGCACCACGCTGGACGGGCAGCAGCTGGCGACCGCGGCGGTCAACGGCGCGGTCGGCGGCGCCGTGGGCTTCGGCGCGGGCGTGGCCGGTGGCGCCCTCGGCCACCAGCTGGGCAAGGGGCTCCGCACGGCCGGGTGGGGCAGCGCCGCCCGCGGCGCCGCCGGTCTGGTCCGGCAGGGCGGCTACGGTGCGGTGGCCGGTATGGCGGAAGGCGCCGCGCAGGACGCCGTGTTCGGCCTGTCCGGCGACTGGATCTCCGGCGCGGCCAACGGTGCGTTCAACGGTGCCTGGGGCGCCCGGCACGCGGCGATGAACCCGAAGAACCTCGGCTCCCTCTCCCCGGCGGACCACCTGGAGGGCGCACTCGACGGACTGCTGCGGCGGCCGAGGGGCGGAAGCGGGCACGGGAGCGGCGCCGAGGGCGGTGCAGGGGAGCCGCCGCCGGCCGATGCGCCGGGGCTGCCCCCGGAGCCGTCGCCGGGCCCGACGTCAGGCGTGACACCGCCGACGGCCGCAACGGCCTCTTCCGGGGGCCCGCCCACCACCTCGCCGTCCGGCTCTTCACCCTCCGGCCCGCCGTCCACGTCCATGTCCACGTCCTCGTCCATATCTACGTACACGGCCACGTCCACGGCGTCGTCTTCGCTGCCTTCGTCGTCCGAGCCGACTTCCTCGTCCGGGCTGTCCCTGTCGCCCTCGCCGGCCCCGTCCTCCTCCTCTTCCTCGTCCTCCGGGGCGTCCTCCTGGCACGGTGACGGGGGCGCCGGCGCGGGGGAGCGGGCCGACGGACCCACCGGGCTGGAGGGGCCCGAGGTGTGGCAGGACGGTACGGGGTGGCAGGGCGTCGCGCCCGGAACGGGCCACGAGGAAGGCCCCGGGCCGATGGCCTCGTTCACGCCGGAGCGGAATCCCTGGGCCGAACTGTCCGGATGAGCAGGGCGACGGCGCCGGCCGCCCGGCCGGGCCGGGCGGCTCTCACCTCAATGGTGCGATGAGCTGCCGCGATCCGATATGATCATGGTGCAGGTTCGCCCCCGGGAACGCGGGCGGAACGTGCGTCTGTGGTCCAAGGAAAGATGCCCACCTGCCGGTGGGAGATGCAGGTGCAAGGCCTGCCGGGCGCTCTGGACGAGGTCCCTTCCCCTCACGGGGAGGGGACCTTTTTCGTGCGCGCGCCCGGTTTCGTGCGCGCGCCCGGATCACCGCCGCCCCCGCCGCCCGGAAAGGGCGTACGGGGGCGGCGGCGCGACGTCGGCCCGGCGGCCCGGACTGCCAAGCGGCGGACTCAGCCCTCCAGCAGGGCGTACGCCGGGAGGGTCAGGAAGTCGGCGTAGTCGGCGTCCAGGGAGACCTGGAGCAGCAGGTCGTGGGCCTGCTGCCAGCGGCCGGAGGTGAACGCCTCCTCGCCGACCTCGGCGCGGATGTCGGCCAGCGCGGTGGCGGCGACGGAGCGCACCAGCTCGGCGGTGACCTTCTCGCCCGCGTGGCCGTCCTCCTCGAAGACGACGCCCGCGTCGACCCACTGCCAGATCTGCGACCGGGAGATCTCGGCGGTCGCGGCGTCCTCCATCAGACCGAAGATCGCGACGGCGCCCAGGCCCCGCAGCCACGCCTCGATGTAGCGGGTGCCGACCTGCACCGCGTCGACCAGCCCCTGGTACGTCGGCTTCGCCTCCAGCGAGTCGATCGCGATCAGATCGGCCGCCTTGACGTCGACGTCCTCGCGCAGCCGCTCCTTCTGGTTCGGCCGGTCGCCGAGGACCGCGTCGAAGGAGGCGCGGGCGATCGGCACCAGGTCGGGGTGGGCGACCCAGGAGCCGTCGAAACCGTCCCCGGCCTCCCGGTCCTTGTCGTTCGCGACCTTCGCCAGCGCCTTCTCGTTGGCCTCCGGGTCGCGGCGGTTGGGGATGAACGCGGCCATCCCGCCGATCGCGTGCGCACCGCGCTTGTGGCAGGTGCGGACGAGGAGTTCGGTGTACGCGCGCATGAACGGCGCGGTCATCGTCACCGCGTTGCGGTCCGGCAGCACGAACTCGGCGCCGCCGTCCCGGAAGTTCTTGACGATGGAGAAGAGGTAGTCCCAGCGGCCGGCGTTCAGCCCCGAGGCGTGGTCGCGCAGCTCGTAGAGGATCTCCTCCATCTCGTACGCGGCGGTGATCGTCTCGATGAGGACGGTGGCGCGGACGGTGCCCTGGGGGATGCCGACGTAGTCCTGGGCGAAGACGAAGATGTCGTTCCAGAGGCGGGCCTCCAGGTGCGACTCGGTCTTGGGCAGGTAGAAGTACGGGCCCTTGCCGAGGTCCAGCAGGCGCTGGGCGTTGCGGAAGAAGTACAGGCCGAAGTCGACCAGCGCACCGGGGACGGGCGTGCCGTCGACCGTCAGATGCCGCTCGTCGAGGTGCCAGCCGCGCGGCCGCATGACGACGGTCGCCAGCTCCGCGGCGTCCTTGAGGGCGTACGACTTGCCCGAGCGGGGGTCGGTGAAGTCGATGCGGCGCTCGTAGGCGTCGGTGAGGTTGAGCTGGCCGCCGATGACGTTCTCCCAGGTGGGAGCGGAGGCGTCCTCGAAGTCGGCGAGCCAGACCTTGGCGCCGGAGTTCAGCGCGTTGATGGTCATCTTGCGGTCGGTCGGGCCGGTGATCTCCACCCGGCGGTCGGTGAGCGCTGCGGGCGCCGGGGCGACCCGCCAGGTGTCGTCGGCGCGGAGGTGCGCGGTCTCGGGCAGGAAGTCGAGGGTGGAGGTCCGGGCGATCTCGGCGCGGCGTTCGGCGCGCCGGGCGAGCAGCTCGTCACGGCGCGGGGTGAACCGGTGGTGCAGCTCGGCCAGGAAGGCGAGCGCGGCGTCGGTGAGGACCTCGTCCTGACGCGCGGGGGCGTGGGCGGGGTCGACGTCGGCGAGGGCCAGCGGGGACGGCGCTGGTGCGGACATGAGCTGTCACTCCATTCAGCGGCGGTGCCGAGCGGCCGCCGGGGCAACGCGCGGCACGGGGTGCCGCAGGGTCGGACGTACGGTCGCGGGCGCCGTTCGGGATCAGGGCGCTTCTGACCAGTGGAGACTAGTTTCCTTATCGCGGAAGTTCAATCGTTTGTTGATGTCGAGATTCTCGGGGTCGGCAGAAGTGGCCCCTCGGTGGCTCCCGGTGCCACCCCGTGCACGGGGCGTGGGGGAGCGGCGGAACGGTCCGCTCCGCGCCGGCGCCCCCCGGGAGGCGCGGCACACCGCCCCAACTCCCCTTTTCCCGGTCGCCGTTCAGTCGAGGAGGCGCAGATCTTCCGGGGTGTCGATGTCGTACGCCGCGGCGACGTCCCCGCACTCGACGAGAGTCAGCTCACTCCGGTGAGCGCGCAGATAGTCCCGCGCGCCGCGGTCCCCCTCGGCGCGCGCCGCGATCCGCGCCCACCTCTCCGCGCCGAAGAGCACCGGATGTCCCCGCCGCCCCCCGTACGCGGCTGCCGCCAGCGCCCCCGGACCGTCGTACGCCGCCGCCACCCGCGCCACCGCCTCCGGCCCGATACCCGGCTGGTCCACCAGCGCGACCAGCGCCGCGCCGCACCCCGAACCGGCGAGCCCGGCAAGACCGGTCCGCAGCGAGGAGCCCATCCCCGAGGCCCAGTCCGGGTTGGTGTGCACGGCGCATCCGGCGAGGTCGGCGCGGGCGCGCACCTCGGACGCCGCGGCGCCCAGGACGAGGTGGACGGGGCCGCAGCCGCCCTCCCGCAGCACCCGCACCGCATGCTCCACCAGCGGCCGGCCCCGGAACTCCAGCAGCGCCTTGGGTCGCCCGCCCAGCCGCCGCCCGCCCCCGGCTGCCAGCAGCAACCCCGCCACCTGCCCGGGGCGGGGCGGGTGTCCCGGAGGCGGCGCGGGGGCGGAGGGGCGCGGTGTCGGTGTCATGGGGAGTGCATACCCCATGCCGCGGCCCGGCGGTCCGGGTGCGCCGCCGGGCCGGACGGCGTGCGGGGTGGCGCGCCACGGAGACGGCGCGGCACCGGTGGCACGCCGGGCCCCTTGCGTGTCAGCCCGCGTCGCCCGCCGTACGCTGCCGGGGGATCCACGGCCGCAGCGCGCCGCGGATGCCGTGCGTGCGCTGCTCGGCGAGGCGGCGCTCGGTGACGTAGCGGTGCATGTGCTCGATGGTGATCTCCGAGGCGTCCGCGAGCCCGTAGGCCCGGCAGATCAGCTGGACCACGCTGGTGTGGCGCCGGTCGGGGGCCGGGCCCCGGACCTGCTCCGGGTCGGGGTCGCCGTACGGGTCGCGTTGAGCGTCCATCGCGTTCTCCGATTCTGGATATACCGGATATGCCCGGAAGGGAGACTGCTCCGCCCCGACGCCCCGTACGCCTGTCCCGGCGGACGCTCACGCGGAAGGCGGTGCGGGGGAGCAGATGTACGGAGAGTGGCCCGGACCCCTACGGGGAACCCCGATCGGCTCTCCGGGGCGCACCGCGCGGGCCGTGCGCCGTGCGCGACGGTGCGCGGCGGGAGGGCCGGGCGCCCGTCACGCCCGCCGGACGGGTGCGGTCCGCTCCGCGTCTCCGCCGGAAGCGGATCGTGTCCCGCGTATGGCGCATTCACCGCACCGTGGCGTTAACTGTCCGCCATTGTCGAAGGCTCAACTTCCTTGGAGGGCGCCGTCGTCGTGGAGCACGGGCAAGGGGGACGCGGAGGCCCCGGCGCGACCGGGACCGATCCGCGAAGGCGTGAACTGCACACCGCGGTGCTCCGGCTCCGCCGCGAACTGGCCCTGCTGTCCTACGAATTACCGGACCGCGCGGTGGCCGACGACGAACTGGCCGCCCTGGCGGCGATGGTCCGCGAAGGGCTCCCGGAAGTGCCCCGGCTGCGCCGCTCGCTGCTGCTGATCACCGGAGCCGTCGGGTCGGTCAGCGCTCTGTCCCCCGCGCTGGCCGACGTCCGCGCGGGCGTGGAACGGTTCGGCGGGCCACCGGGGCGCGGCTGAGGCACCGGCCCGCGCACCGGCTGGCACGGTCCGCGCCCGGAAAGAACGACCGGCCCCGGGGTGGATGCCCCGGGGCCGGTGCGTGTCCCCGCCGCGAGCGCCCCGGCGGACCGGGACCGCGGCGGAGCGCAGACGTCAGGCCGGTGTCTGGTTGGCCAGCGCCACCGACAGTTGGGCGGCGACGTCCTGGAGGACCGGCACGATCTTCTCCGTGGACGCCTCGGTGACCCGGCCGGTCGGCCCGGAGATGGAGATCGCCGCGGAGGTGGGGGAGTCGGGGACCGGTACGGCGAAGCAGCGGACGCCGATCTCCTGCTCGTTGTCGTCGACCGCGTAGCCCAGGCGCCGGACCTCGGCGAGCGCGTCGAGGAAGGCGTCCGGGTCGGTGATCGTCTTCTCCGTCGCCGCGGGCATGCCCGTCCGCCCGAGCAGGGCGCGGACCTCCTCCGGCGGGTGGCCGGCGAGCAGCGCCTTGCCGACGCCGGTGGAGTGCGGCAGCACCCGCCGCCCGACCTCGGTGAACATCCGCACGGCGTGCCGTGAGGGGACCTGTGCGACGTAGACGATCTCGTCGCCGTCGAGCAGCGCCATGTTGGCGGTCTCGCCGGTCTCCTCGACCAGCCGGGCCAGGAACGGCCGGGCCCAGGTGCCCAGCAGGCGCGAGGCGCTCTCGCCCAGCCGGATCAGCCGGGGGCCGAGCGCGTACCGGCGATTGGGCTGCTGGCGGACGTAACCGCAGGCCACGAGGGTGCGCATCAGGCGGTGGATGGTGGGCAGCGGGAGGCCGCTGCTGGCGGACAGCTCGCTGAGGCCGACCTCGCCCCCGGCGTCGGCCATCCGCTCCAGCAGGTCGAAGGCGCGCTCTAGGGACTGGACGCCGCCGCTCGCGCCCGCGGGCTTGGCATCGGCGGCGGAAGTGCTGGCGCTGGACGGCGGCACGTCGCTTTCCTTTCGGGGCGGAGGGGTCGGTCTCGGCTGGTACGGGCGCCGGGCCCGACCGGAGCAGCCTACCGGTCCCGTTTCCCGGACACACGGTGTATCGCACAGTCGTTCGCGCCGGTCAGCGCCTCGGTCGCGGAACTCCGGCCCGATCGGTGATCTCGGTATCCGGGATCCCTTGACCTGACCAGTGGCCATAGCTACGTTCTGCTACGCGAAACTTATTATCCATTTCGTGGAATCATCCAGTCCCGGGAGCGGGCTTTTCCGGCCGCCGCGCCGCAAGCGCCGGCTCCGCGGCCTCCCGCCCCGTCCCGGCGTCCGGCGTCCGGCCCGTCCGGGAGCCGCGGGGGCCCGGCGCCCCGGCCGGAAGGGTCTTGACGGGCCGGTACCGGGCCGTGAAACTCATTCAACAGTCTGTTGAAGACCTGGTGAGACGCCCTGCGCGGCCCGGTCGCCCGCGGTGCGGGACCGCCGCGCGGACCCGTTCCCGTACGGCGGCCACGAAGCCACGAGAGCACGAGAGACGAGGAGGGGACCGGGTGTCCGAAGGAGAGCTGGTGCTGCGGAGCACGCGCGTCATCACCCCCGAGGGGACGCGCGCCGCGTCCGTCGCCGTCAGCGGCGGGACGATCACGGCGGTCCTGCCGTACGACGCCGCCGTACCCGAGGGCACGCGGGTCGAGGACTTCGGCGACGACGTCCTGCTGCCCGGTCTGGTGGACACCCACGTCCACGTCAACGACCCCGGGCGCACCGAGTGGGAGGGCTTCTGGACCGCCACCCGCGCGGCCGCGGCGGGCGGTATCACCACGCTCGTGGACATGCCCCTCAACAGCCTCCCGCCCACCACCACCGTCGCCCACCTCGACACCAAGCGCGAGGTCGCCGCCGCCAAGGCCCATGTCGACGTCGGCTTCTGGGGCGGCGCGATCCCCGGCAACGTCAAGGACCTGCGCCCGCTCCACGACGCCGGGGTCTTCGGCTTCAAATGCTTCCTGTCGCCCTCCGGCGTGGACGAGTTCCCCGAGCTGGACCAGGACCAACTCGCCCTCGCCCTGGGTGAGATCGCCGGCTTCGGCGGTCTGCTGATCGTGCACGCCGAGGACCCGCACCACCTGGACGCGGCGCCGGTGCCGAGCGGCCCGAAGTACGCCGACTTCCTCGCCTCGCGCCCCCGCGTCTGCGAGGACGACGCCATCGCCGCCCTGATCGCACTCGCCCGGCGCCTGAACGCGCGGGTGCACGTCCTGCACCTCTCCTCCTCCGACGCGCTGCCGCTGATCGCCGCCGCCAGGGCCGAGGGCGTACGGATCACCGTCGAGTCCTGCCCGCACTTCCTGACCCTGACCGCCGAGGAGATCCCCGACGGCGCCACGGAGTTCAAGTGCTGCCCGCCGATCCGGGAGGGCGCCAACCAGGACGCGCTGTGGCAGGGGCTGGCCGACGGCACCATCGACTGCATCGTCTCCGACCACTCGCCGTCCACCGCCGACCTCAAGACCGCCGACTTCGGCGCCGCCTGGGGCGGCATCTCCTCCCTCCAGCTCGGTCTGCCCGCCATCTGGACGGCGGCCCGCGCACGCGGCCACTCCCTGGAGGACGTCGTCCGCTGGATGGCCACCGGCCCCGCGAACCTGGTCGGCCTGGGACGGAAGGGCGCCATCGAGCCGGGCCGCGACGCCGACTTCGCGGTCCTCGCACCGGACGAGACCTTCACCGTCGACCCGGCCGCCCTCCAGCACCGCAACAAGATCACCGCGTACGCCGGCAAGACCCTGTACGGCGTCGTCCGTTCCACCTGGCTGCGCGGCAACAAGATCAACGACGGCGCCACCCTCGCCGCCCCCACCGGGGAACTCCTCCTCCGCCCCGAACGCGGCTGACGCCCCGCCCGCACCCCGCCCGGCCACCCGTCCACGGTGGCCGGGCGGCGGCGTGCGGCCCCCGGGTGCGCCGGTCAGTCCTCCAGCGCCTCCCAGAACATCACCTCGTACGCCTGGAGGAGCCGCCCGTGCCGGTGTGCCTCCAGCGGCCGGGCCTGGCCGGTCTCCAGTCCGTGCGCGACGGCCGCCAGCGCCCGCCGGTCCAGCTCCGGCGAGGGTGTGGCGAAGAGATCGAAGAACCCGCAGGCCGCGTCCGGCAGCCCGTAGTGCTCGCGCAGCGCCCGGCCCACCGTCGCGCAGTACGCGCCCCACGCCGCGAAGTTCGCGGTCAGCGCGATCACCACGTCCACCGGCTCCACCCCGCGGCTGATATCCGTCGAGGGTGGCCGGGGCGATCCCCAGCGCCCCGTGCAGCGCGGCCAGCCGTTCCAGAGCCACGCTCTCGCCGTCCGCGAGGAGTTCGAAGAAGGCGGCGACCGGCGGATCGGCGTCCGCCCGGTGCGTCAGATGCCGGAAGCTGAGCCGGTCCGAGGCGATCACCCGCTGCTGCTCCAGCGCGAACGTGGTGAGCACCGTCCGCGGCGCCCGCCCGGCGGCGATCCGCACGACGGTACGGTTCGCACCGGTATCCAGGGCGAGGGCGCGGACGGCGGCGTCGAGAACGGCGTCCGCGGTCGGCCGGGGCGCGGCGTCGGCGGGTCGGACCATGGCGGCATCTCCTCCGGTACGGCGGTCGCCCGAGGCGCCGCACCGTACGGGGCGCCGAGGGGTGTGCCCCCAGGGTGCGGGCCCGCCACCGGGCGCCCCGCCGACGCGCCGGGAAGCCCGGGGCGGCACCGCCCGCACGGGCCCGCACGGCGGCCGGCGCGCTCCCGGGCGCCCCGGCGGGATCAGCGCGTCTTGGCGATGATCACCAGCAGGCTCATGAACGCCAGCAGCACATGCGTCGCCACGACGTAGATGAACACCCGGACGTACAGCCCGCGCGGCGGCTTGTTCTCGACGTACTTCCGGGCGGGTGTCCCCGGCGGCGTGACGGCGTCGGGGCCGGTGGGCGTCCCGGGGGCGGGGGTGGCGTGGTCGGGCACGGCGTTCGTCCTTCCCTCACGAAGCGGTGCGGTGCGCGGCGGCTCCGCGGCACCGATGACGGCGGGCGGCCTCACAGACCGCGTCGCGGGGTGTCGTCCCCCAGGCACAGCTCGGCGGCGCCGCTCTGCAGCAGGGTGTGGACGAAGAGCAGCTCCGCACCGGCCCGGGTGGTCGCGGCGATACGGTGCGGGGTCAGCGAGTCGAAGTGCGCCGCGTCCCCCGGGCCGAGCAGGTGCGCCGCCTCGCCGAGCGTCAGCCGCAGCTGTCCGGTGAGGACGTACAGCCACTCCTCGCCCGGATGCACCCGCACCAGATCGCCCTGGGCCCGCTGCGGGACGTGCACCCGCAGCGCCTGCATGGCCCGCCCGGGGCCGCCGACCGTCCAGTACGTCCAGCCGCCGGCCTCCGACGGCTCGGTCCGCCCGGCCCGCATGATCGGATCCCGCTCGGGCGCGGTCTCGCCCAGCAGGTCCGATACCGTGGTGCCGTACGTACGGGCCAGCGCCAGCAGCATCGGCAGCGACGGCTGACGGCGGTTGGTCTCCAGCCGGGACAGGTGCGCGGGCGACAGCCCGACCCGCCGGGCGGCGGACTCCAGCGTCAGCCCGCTGCGGCGCCGCAGGTCACGCAGGCGGGGCGCGACGGTGGGCAGATCCGCCGCTTCGGCGGGGGCGTCCTGCGGGGTCTCGGTCATGTACCCGGTATAGCCAGCCCTGACCTCCCAGGCAAAAGTTTTGCCGGAGAGGCAAAACCGCGCGCGCCCGCCCGCTTCCGCAGCCCGGCTCTCCTGCGCCTCCCGGGGCCGGTCCCGTACGGGCGGACCCGCAGGGGGTGCCGCGTTGCGGGGGAGCCGGGGTGCGGGGTGAGCCGCGCAGGGGAGGCGCGGGCCGAACGCGGTCCCGGGGGAGCGGGGTTGAAGTGCGGTGACGGGGCGTCGGGGCGCGGGGCGCGGGCCGGGGGGCGCGTTGCGCCGTCCGGGGGGTTCTTGTGAACGGCCGGGAAACTTCCGCTCCTTGGCATTGACAGGGCCATGTCTACGCGCGTCATTCTTGGGTCATGAGAATCCCCCCACGGATCACCAGGATCGGCGCCGCGGGCGCCCTCGCATCGGCCCTTCTGCTCGGCGGCACCGCCGTCGCGGCCACTCCGAGCGCCGCGACGGCGCATCCGGCGGTCTCCGCGCAGCAGGCGCGGGTGGCGAGCGTCGGCTCGATCTGTCAGTCCAAGCTGCCCGCCGAGGCCCACGACACCCTCGACCTGATCGACAAGGGCGGGCCCTACCCCTACCCGAAGGACGGCACGGTCTTCTCGAACCGCGAGGGGATCCTGCCGAAGCAGAGCTCCGGCTACTACCACGAGTACACCGTCGTCACCCCCGGCTCCCCGGACCGCGGCGCGCGCCGCATCGTGACCGGTGAGAAGAAGCAGGAGGACTACTACACCTCCGACCACTACGCCTCCTTCGACCTCGTCGACTTCGGCTGCTGAACGGGCGCCCGGTCCACCGGGCGCGGACGGCGGCCGGGGAAACCGCGGGGGGTTCAGACGGCATCTCGGCTTTCCGGGGCCAGAAGAAGGGGGGGGTGGGCTTGGGTTGCTTTCGGGTGAACCCTTAAAAGTCCCGGTGTTTCTACCC
>NZ_JBVHRF010000009.1:281865-368914 GCF_055567035.1 Streptomyces sp. NPDC027185
AGGAGGACTACCAAACCTCAGACACCGGCGCCCCTTTCGACCTCTTAGATGGCGGTTGGGAACTGGACTCCCGTTCCACTGGGCGGGGAGGGCGGCCGGGACACCCGCGGGTGTCCCGGCCGCCGTCGCGCTGTCCGGGGCCCGAAGGCCGGGGCGGTCGCGCTGAGTTGCCGCGCGGGTAACCCTGAAAGATCCCTGGGATGTCGCCCCTTCAGGGACGTACGGTGGTCCCCCGCGGGAGAATTGTCAGTGGCTGCCGGTAGCGTTCCGGTCGAATCGAGAAATGACCGGGCATCTGCGGTAATGCTCCGACCTGTCGCGGCCTGCCCGCGCGCGGAGACCGCCGTACCGGCCACTGCCGGACGGTCGCGGTCATGCACAGACGAGGAAGGACGGCGAACTGCCGTGTATCGCTGGGAGATCACCCGGGCCGCGCTGGCGCAGCGGGTCTTCGCCATCGTTCGCAGCGCCACGTACGACGAGGCGAGCGCCACCGCCGACACCCTCCTGTCGGCGGGCGTCACCACCCTGGAGATATCCCTGACCACACCGTTCGCGCTGGAGGCCGTCACCACGCTCACCCGTGAGCTGGGGGAGGACGCGGTCATCGGCGCCGGTACGGTCCTCGACGCGGTCTCGGCCCGGATGGCGGTCGACGCCGGTGCCCGCTTCCTGTCCTCGCCGAGCTTGGACGCCGAGGTGATCCGGACGGGCCACCGCTACGGCGTCCCCGTCTTCCCCGGCGTCGCCACCCCGACAGAGATGGTCCGCGCCCTGGAGCTGGGCGCCGACGCGCTCAAGGTGTTCCCCGCGGCGGAGCGCCGGTCGTCCTGGCTCGGGGAGATCCGCGCCGTCCTGCCGCAGGCGCCGCTGCTCCCGGCGGGCGGGGTGAGCGTCGAGAGCGCCCCCGAGTGGATCGCGGCGGGCGCGGTCGCCGTCGGCCTCGGCCCCGCCCTCTCCGAGGGCGACCGCGACACCGTCACCAAGCGCGCCGCCGCCCTGCTGCCCCGGCTCGCGGAAGCCGCCTCGGGCGCCCCGGTCCCGGAGAGCGCGGTGGAGTTCTACGAGTACTGATACGGCTGCCGAGGGGCGCGGCGCCCGCCGGGGCCGGTGCCGGTCCGGAGGGCCCCGGGGCCGGTCCCGGCCCGGTGGCCCCCCGGGGCGCTATGGCCGGTGACCGTGCGCGTGCGCCGGCCCGCCCCGCCGGGCGACGGTCGCTCAAGCGGCCACCAGGCCCGGGAGTCCGCCCTCCTTCGCGATCCGCTCCAGCGTGTCGAGGGCGGCCAGGGCCTGCCGGGCGGCGGCCGGGTCGCGGGCGGTGAGACCGCTCGCGGCGAACTCGTCCTCGTCCAGGCGCAGCACCCGGGAGCCGTCCGCGGACACCCACAGGTCGAGATCGAGATCCTCCACGGTCAGCTCCGCCCGGCCCGTGGCTCCCGCGCGGACCACGGCGGGGCGGGTGATGTCGCAGTACCAGCCCTTGAGCGTGCCGTGGCCGTCGCGTACCTCCTTGACGGCGTACCAGCGATCGCGCCAGTAGTGCTCGGTGAAGGCGTCGCCGGGCTCGAAGCGGACGAAGCCGAAGTCGCGGACGCCGGGGGCGGCCCAGGCGGCCAGGACGGAGAGGCGGGTGCCGTCGTCGGCCAGCAGCCGGGCCGGATACCGGATCTTGACCCGTCCGGCCTTCGTCAGCACCACGTCCACCGGCTCCGGCGCCGTACCGCCGCGCTCTTCCTCTTCGCGCACCGCTTCCCCTTCCCGTTGATTCCCTCTGTGTGACCGTCCGGCAGGTGCGGCCCGGTGTGGCCGATCCGGGACGGCCGCGTCGCGTGGGGCCGGGGGAGTGCGGGACCGGTTCCGCCCCAGGCCCGGCCGCCGTGCCGTCCGGCTCCCGGCCGTCCGGGAGCGCTCATTTTGCGCCTCCTCGGTACCGATATTGCGGAAAAAGGAATCCCCGTGCGGCCGGCGGCCTGCCACGGGGATTTCTTTTTTCCTCGGAAAACCCTCCAGGTGGGGGTGGTGCACCGTCCGCATTTCCTACTCAGGGAAAAGAGGCGAGGGGTGTTCCTTTTCTCGGGAACCGTATTTAATTTGCAGAAGCAAGTGGTGAGGGCGGCTCGTCCGGGAGTCATCGGGCCCCGGACGAGCCGGGTGCGGGGCTACGCCCCGGCCACCCCCAACATGCCCGTCTGGACCTGCGTGGTGCCCCGGCGGGTGACGTACAGACCGCGGCCGGTGGTCATCTGGCGCGGCTTCACGCCCGGCAGGAACATGCCCTCCGACGGCGGGCACGACAGCATCAGCGCGGGGGTGTTGCACTCCAGCAGCTGCCGCAGCAGCTGGTCGGAGATGCCGCGGGAGGCGCCGTTGGCGCTGCGGGCGACGATCAGGTGCAGGCCCAGTTCGTTGCCCTGCGGCAGGAACTCCAGCAGCGGCGCGAAGGGGCTCGGCCCCATGCCCCCGCCGCCGACCATCTCGAAGTCGTCGACGACGACGAAGAGCTGCGGGCCGGTCCACCAGTCCCGCTTGCTCAGCCGCTCCGGCGCGATGTCCGGCCCCGGCACCCGCTCCCGCATGGCGCGGGCCACGCCCTCGACCATCTGCCGCAGCTTGTCGGTGGCCACCGCGTAGCCCAGCCGGTGCGACTCCGGCACCCCGGAGGCCAGCGTGCGGCGGAAGTCCACCAGCATCATCCGGCCCTGGTCGGGTGTGTACCGCTCGGCGACGGCCTTGCAGATCAGCTTGAGCAGGTTGGTCTTGCCGGTCTCCGCGTCGCCGATGACGATGAGGTGCGGATTGGCCTCGAAGTCGTGCCACAGCGGCTCCAGCCGCTGGTCCTCCAGCCCCAGCGGCACCCGCAGATCGCCCTCGGGCTCCGGCAGGGTCGCCGCGTCCAGCTCCAGCGGCAGCATCCGCACGGCCGGTGCCGACGGCCCGTCCCACGCCTCGCGCACGCTGTTGACCAGCGCGGACACGCCCTCGCTGACGGTCGCGGCCTGCGCGTCGCCGTCCAGGCGGGGCAGCGCGGTCAGGAAGTGCAGCCGCTCCTGTGTCATACCGCGGCCGGGGATCTTCGGGACGGTGTCCGCCGCCCGCATGTTGATCACCGAGTCGACCGGATCGCCGAGCCGCAGCTCGAAGCGGGTGCCGAGCTGGTCGCGCAGCCCGCTGCTGATCTCGCCCCAGCGGGTCGACGCGATGATCAGGTGCACGCCGAAGCTCAGACCGCGCGAGGAGATGAGGTTGAACGTCGGGACCAGGTCCATGAAGTCCTGCCGGATGGTGCTCCAGCCGTCCACGACCAGGAACACGTCACCGAACTTCTCGTCGGCCAGCTCCCCGGCCGCCCGGCGCCGCCTGAAGTCCTCCATCGACTCGATGCCCAGCTCCGCGAACTGCCGCTCGCGGCGCGCGATCACCCCGGTGACCTCGGCCATCGTGCGCACCACACGCTCCGGGTCGAGCCGGCCCGTCACCCCGCCGACGTGCGGCAGCCGGGAGAGGCCCGACAGCGAACCGCCACCGAAGTCCAGGCAGTAGAACTGCACCTCACGCGGGGTGTGGGTGAGCGCCAGCGAGGTGATCAGCGTACGGACCAGGTTGCTCTTGCCGCTCTGCGGACCACCGGCGATGCCGACGTGGCCGCCGGAGCCCGACAGGTCCGCCAGCAGCGGATCGCGCCGCTGGTCGAACGGCCGGTCCACCACGCCGACCGGCACCGACAGCCGCGGACCGGACTGCTCGGCGGGCGCCAGACCACGGCCCGGCACCGGCGCCAGCGGCGGCAGCAGCAGGTCCAGCGTGGGCGGCGCCTGAAGCGGCGGCAGCCAGACCTGGTGCGCCGGGCGCGAGGGGTGCTCCCGCAGCCGGTCGGCGGCGATGTCCAGCAGGCTCGGCGCGTTCTCGTCCAGCTCCTCCGGCAGCGGCTCGGGCGCCGCCTGCGGCAACTGCCGCTGCGCCACCCACGTCGTACCGAACGGCACCACCTGACCGGCGATCACCGCCTGCTGCACGGTACGCCGCGCGGCCCGGTAGGGGCCCGAGACGTACGCCGCCTTGAAGCGGGTGAGCGTGCCCACGTCGTTCTTCAGCAGACCGCTGCCCGGCTGCGACGGCAGGTTGTACGCGTCCGGTACGCCCAGCACGCCCCGGCTCTCCATCGCGGAGAACGTCCGCAGACCGATCCGGTACGACAGGTGCGACTCCAGCTGGTGCATCCGGCCCTCGTCGAGGCGCTGCGAGGCGAGCAGCAGATGCACGCCGAGGCTGCGCCCGAGCCGCCCGATCATCACGAACAGCTCCATGAAGTCGCGGTGCGCGGCGAGCAGTTCGCTGAACTCGTCGACCACCACGAACAGCGTCGGCAGCGGTTCGAGCGCCGCGCCGCCCTCCCGGGCCCGCTCGTACTCCAGCGCCGACGAGTAGTTGCCGGCCTTCCGCAGCAGCTCCTGGCGGCGGATCATCTCGCCGTGCAGCGCGTCCTTCATGCGCTCGACCAGCGCCGTCTCGTCCGCCAGGTTGGTGATCACGGCGGAGGTGTGCGGCAGCTGGTCCAGGCCCAGGAAGGTCGCGCCGCCCTTGAAGTCCACCAGGACGAAGTTCAGCGTCTCGGAGGAGTGGGTCAGCGCCAGCGACAGCACCAGCGTGCGCAGCAGCTCCGACTTACCGGAACCGGTCGCACCGATCAGCATGCCGTGCGGGCCCATACCGCCCTGCGCCGACTCCTTGATGTCCAGCTCCACCGGCGACCCGTCCGCCGACAGGCCGATCGGCACCCGCAGCCGCTCCGAGCGCGACCGCGTCATCAGCCGGTCCAGCGGCGCCTTGTGCAGATCGGCGATGCCCAGCAGCCCCGCCAGGTCCATGTCCTGCTCCAGCGGCGCGTCCGACTGCGCGGCGACGCCCGGCCGGTACGACGCGACGGTGGCGGCCAGCGCGCGGACGGCGGCGGCACCCATCGTCTCCGGGCGCCCCACCGCCGACTCGGTCTCCTTGCCGCTGCGGTCGGTGCCCAGCATCCGCAGCTCACCGTCGACGATCCGCAGCCGCAGCGCGTGCCGGGACGGCTTCTGCCCCAGCGCCCCGCGGACGTCCAGGACCACCGCGTTGCTGTAGCCGGGGCCGGTGATCCGGGCGCCCTGCGGCACGTTCGAGCTGTCCAGCACGATCACGGTGTACGGCTCGTCCCGGCTGGGCTCGTTGTCCGGGGCGAACTTCGGTCGCTGCGCGAACTCCTCGCCCAGCAGCCCCTCCAGCTCGGAGACGGTGTCGGTCACCAGCCGGGCGGCGCCCGCGCCGTCGCTCTCCACCGAGTGCTGCGCGTGCGGCAGCCACTTCACCCACTCCCACGCCGCCCGCGACTCGCCGTCCGCGACGACGACGATGTCCACGTCACGCGGGGCGTGGAAGACCGCCAGCTGGGCCAGCATCCCCCGCACCGTGCCCCGCGCGATCTCCTCGTCCCCGTCGAAGACGATCCGGGAGTACGTACGGAGCCGGACGGCCACCGGCTGGTCGGACACGGTGCCGTACGCGCGGATGAACCGCCGCAGCGCGTGGGCGCAGAGCGGCTCCAGGTCCTCGACGGGCTTGGTGGACAGCGGCGACAGCTTCGTCGCGAGCTGGCGGGAGCCGCGGGCGATCCGCACCTCGCCGAAGTCCTCGTGGGTCAGCCGGCGCTCCCACAGCCGGCTGGTGCGGGCCAGCGACCACAGGGCGGGCGGCTCGGGGTGCTGCCAGGCCAGCGCCTGCCGCTGCTGGTTGATGACCTTCCGCACCCGGCGCCGGGTGGTCGCCAGGTACCGCAGGTAGTCGCGGCGCTCGCCGCGCAGCTTGCGCTTGCGGTCCTGGGAGCTGCGCATGAACTGGGTGGCCAGCATGCCGATCGCGGACAGCGCCATCATGCCCATCGCGACGTAGCTGAGCGCCCCGCCGGACCCCGGCCGCAGGAAGATCAGCATCATGCCCATCGAGCTGAGCGCCATGGGCAGATACGTGATCACGCCCGACAGTCCGCCCTGCGCCTCCGGCAGCGTCGGCGGCTCCTGGAGGCTCAGCTCCCCGTCGGGTAGCTGTGGCCCGGGACGGCGTGGTGGTCGGCGGAATGTGACGGTACTCAAGACGGACCTTCCTTCGGGCGGCCGGACCCTGCTGCACCGGCCCCGGAGCGCGGACGCACCCGGAGGGGCCAGGGGGAGGGGCGAAAGTTATTTGCAGAAGCGGGGCAGCAAAGACGAGTGGTGGTGCAGGGGTGAGGAGCCGGGTTCAAGCGCTGCTGTGCATACATCCTCAACTGCCGGGAGTACGCTCCGTACCGAAATGCTGATGGGCGGTCACGATAGTGTTCCCCGCATTCCACGTCGACCCGGACGTATTTCCCGGACAAGGAGAGCGAACCGCAGTGAAGGACACCTCACCGGCCCCCGCCGGCCCGCTGCCGCCCGGCGCCCCGGTGCGTGGCGCCGGTGCGGTGGCCGGTGCCGGTGCGGCGGGCGGTGTGCCCCGCCGCCGCGGTGCCCACCCGCCGTGCGCGGGCGGTTGGCCGCGCCGGCCGTTCGGCGCCCCGTCCGGGAGGCATGCCGGAAAAGCGTGGAACGTCAACCATTGGTATGACTACGTGTCCGGTGCCCGCGCCTACCCTGGTCGCGGTCGCGCCTTCGGCGCCGTCATCCACGACGGAGGAGGTGCCGTATCCGGCACCGCACACACCACGCCGGGACGGCATGTCCCCCTCACCGCCCGGCGCGTATGACGCCCGCCCCGCTCCCCGTACGCGCGCGCGACGGACGCGGCCCCGGCCGCATCCGTGCGTGATCAGCAGCTGAAACCCTCTCGAAAGGACGGCGCACCATGTCCGGTGCCATTTCAAAGAAGGATCAGGATCTCCAGAACGCGATGGTGATTCTGGAAGGTCAGATGGAGAAGATGCGCACCTCCGGGCAGAAGGTGAACGACATCGTCACCACCGGTGTGGCGGCCAACTTCCAGTCGGTGGCCAGCACGCAGTTCCAGCAGAAGATGCAGGAGTGGATCGAGGCCTACAACCAGGTCTCGCAGAAGGTGAACAACCTCCACGCCAACCTTCAGCAGGCCAACCAGGTGCTGAATGCCGGTGCGGACGAGGCGCAGCAGCACGCGGCCGGCTGGGGCGGCGACCTGGACAACATCCAGGGCGTCCTCGGCGGCAAGGGCTGATCCGCGGGAATTCCCGCAATCGGCGCACGCGTTGACCGCGGGGCGCCGGAATTCCCTCCCACATTCTTCTTCTCACTCAAGGAGCCGACATGGCTGACACTCATCTCCTGGTCGACCGGGCGCGTCAGGACGCCATGGACCTGACCCAGGCGAACACCGAGATGAAGGCTGCGCTGGACGACATGATCAACCAGCTCAACCCCATCAAGCAGAGCTTCGAGGGCGCCACCTCCACCGCCTGGCAGGAGGTCCAGAACGCCGTCCAGGCCGCCGAGGCGGAAATGCACACCGCCCACCAGCAGGGCACGACGGCACTGGAGAACATGATCCAGGCGATGATCGACGCCGACAACAAGGGCAGCAACATCTTCTGACGGCCCGCGTCGAGAGAAAGGTGTCCACCCCGTGACTGAACACGAGGGCGGTTCCGGTACCGGTAACGTCAAGATTACCGAGGGGTACCTGGAGGAATTCGCCAAGCAGAAGATCAACGAATTCCTCGACGACTTCCGGAACAATGACGACTACCGGAACCTCGCGGCGTTCGCCGGCGGTTCGATGGGCCCCGGCGGTTACGCCAAACTCCTCGCCGGCAGCAAGGATTTCCCGGCCGGGCAGGCGCTTCAGGTGCGGTACGAGATGTTCTGCAAGAGCCTCAAGCAGCAGCTCGACACCTTCGCCAAGACGATGGGAAATCTGTCGACCGACCTGATGACCGTCAATCAGGTTCTCGACGACGGCGAGAAGGAAACCGAGCTGACGGCCGCCCAGATGATGGAGAACCTCCAGGACATCCTGGGCGGTTTGGGCGGAGGCGGCGGGAGTTACACGTCGCCGCCGAGCGCGTCCTGAGTACGACAGGCTGACAGGAGATACCGAGGCATGGGCACGGACTGGACGTGGGGGCAAGCCCTCAAAGCCTTCGCCGGCACCGGGAAGAAGGTGACGGACAGTTCGGAGATCGGTACGGACGGCGGGCCGTCGTGGTTCGTCGCGAGTATGAGCGATGGCGGGGTGTCGTCGGATGCGAGCCAGAGCTTCGACCCGCATTACGACGTCTGGTGGTCGTTCAACTACACCTTGCCGAACGCGCGGAACGAGGCTCTCGGCGGCTCGGACCGGGCCTATGTCCTCGGTGTCAACATGGACTGGGCCATGCTGAACAGCTCCGACGGTCCGCTGTACCGCTTCTTCCACCAGGCCGACGAGATCCTTTCGCCGCTGTCGGGGACCCTCAAGGGCAACGAATCCGTCAGCCTCGGGAGTTTCGACACCGCCTCCAACACCGCCCGGTGGCTGGAGGGGCGCATCCAGAAGGCCGGTGAGCTCATCGAGAGCTGGGCCAAGACCATCGGCGACGAGGACTCCAACTGGCAGGGCAGCTCAGCCGGGGTCTTCCGGGCGGTGCTGGAGGGCCACGCCAAGGAGCTCGAACGGCTCCGCATGGAGATGATCAACCCCCGGGACTTCACCGGGGACATCGACCAGGCACGCGTCCAGCTCCACAACACCCTGGTCGGGCTCCAGGAGGCGTTCCGTAACTGGTACAACGACCGGCTGGCCGCGCCGGTCAACGCCACCCACGACGCGCTTCAGGAAGCGATGCAGGGGGTGCACATCGAGTTCGACGGCAACACCCCCAAGGTCACCGGCTCGAAGTTCGGCGACCCCGCGACCCAGGGCTTCTGGGACAAGGTCCAGTCGCGCGCCAAGGAGATGTGGCTGACCAACGTCCGCACCAAGCTCGACGAGCCGGCGAAGACGCACATGCAGACGCTGGAGAGCAGTTACAACACGGCGACCTCGGCCATTCCCGAGGCGCTCAGCCCGTTGCGGCTGAGGATGCCGCACTCGCCGAACCCCCTGGGGAACAACAAGACGGGCGGGGGCACCAACCAGGACCTGGCGTCGCTGCTGAACCAGAACAAGACCGGCGGCGGCAACGCGCTGCAGGACCTCAACAAGCAGTTCAACGCCAAGACCGGCGGCGGGACCGAAGGCGGCGGTGGCGAGGGCGGCGGCGGTGCCGGCGGCAGCGCGAACCCGCCGTCGATGGAGGACGTGAAGAAGCAGTTCGCCCAGCAGAACGGCGGCGGCACCGACGGCCTCGACGGAAAGGGCGGCGGCGACCAGCACGGCAACCAGCCGCCCGGCGGCCTGGTGCCGCCGCCCGTGCCGAAGGTCGGCGGTTTCTCGTCCGGTATCTCCGACAAGAACGGCGGCAAGGACGGGCTCGGCGGTCCCGGCGCCGGACTTCCCCACTCCCAGCTCGTCGGCGCGGACGGCAAACCGCTCAAGGACAAGAACGGCAAGCCGCTCAGCGTTCCGTACGGTTCCAAGATCAACTCGAACGGGACCGTCACCCGGCCCGACGGCAAGCTCGCCACCGACAGCACCGGCCACAAGATCTCGGGCGTGCCGTCCGGCGCCAAGCTCACCTCGCCCGCCGGAATGGGCAACGGCTACGGCTACGGGAGCGGCAACAACAATCTGGGCAACCACGAGTTCAACCCCAACAAGAAGCTCGCCGAGTACCTCCAGAAGCCGCCGGGCTCCAACGGCCCCCCGCCCCCGCCGAGCAGCTTCAAGACCTTCAGCGGAGGTCTGGGCGGCGGTGGTCTGGGCGGTGGCGGCGGTCTGGGCGGCGGCGTCGGCGAAGGCGCGTTCGGCAAGAACCTCGCCCGCGTCGGCGGAGGCAGCGACCTCCTGCGCACCAACACCGGTATGAGCAACACCTCGCTGCGCAACGGCGGTTCCGTCCCGCCCGGTGAGGAGATTCCGCCCGGCACCAGAAGCCCCGGCGGCGGCCGGGTACTGGGCGAGGCCACCGCGGGCGGACGGAGCACCTCCTCCGGCACCCCGATGGTGCCGCCCATGGGCGGCGGCGGTGGCGGCGGCGCCCCGGGACAGCAGGAGCAGCACAGCAACATCGTGATCGACGAGGACGAGGAGGTGTGGGGCACCCACGAGGGCACCACACCCGGCGTGATCGGCGGATGACGGCAGCGGCGCGGGACAGCGCGGAAAGAACAGCAGTGACGTACGGGAACGAGGTCGGACGATGAGCAGCGGATATCAGGAACAGCTCAACGACATCATGGGGCGGCTCGCCGACCACCGCAGCAAGCTCCAGGAGACACAGGAGCGACTGGCCCGGCAGACGGTGAAGGTCACCTCCAAGGACCGCTCCATCACCGTGATCATGGGAACGCAGTCCGACGTACGGGAGATCAAGTTCCAGGGCGAGGCGTACCGCTCGATGGCCCCCGCCGAACTGGGCCGGACTCTCGTACAACTCCTGGAGAAGGCCCGCCTGGAGGTGCACGAGACGGTGACCCGGGCCGTGTCGCCGATGATGGGCTTCAGCGAAGAGGTCCGCGAATCCATGCTCGGCGGGACCGACCAGCTGCGGATGATGCGCGAGGTCCGGCAGAAGATGGGACTGAAGGACGGTATGCCGGGCGGTCCGCGTACCTACCGCGACGACGAGGACGAGACCGATGGCTGAGGAAATCAAGACCGCCGAGGACCTCAAGCGCCTCTTCGGCAACTACCACGGGATCGCGGACCTCGTCGACAAGGTCTCCCACGAGATCGACCACCTCAACCAGCTGAACCTGACGGCCGGTGGTCAGAACGACGAGACCGCCCAGGCGTACAAGAAGGTCGCCGGGGTGGGCACCCAGGTCCTCGCCGACCTCGCGAAGACGCTCCGGGACATGACCGACTCCACCGGCGAGGGCGGCCAGGACGCGATGAAGATCTTCGACGCGGCGAAGGCGGACGCGGAACACTTCGCCACCTCCTGGGACAAGATGGTCGACGAGGCCAAGAAGGCACAGAAGGGGGAGCACGAGGGGGACCACAAGGGGTAGCCGCCCCGCCCCAGATCCTCCATATCCACGGCACCCACGGTGCGGCGGCCGGCCTCGGAAGAGGACGGCCGCCGAGCCATAGCCGACCGGCGTCCTCCCCGGCGCACCCCGGCCCCCTCCGCGGCCGGCCACCGAACACCCGGCGTGCGGCCCGCGGCCCGCGCCCTTCCCCCACAGCGTCACACCCCGGGCGCATGAGCCTCCGGCGAGGCACACGGCCCGTGGTCCCGAAAGGAACTCGCCATGGCCCTGATGCCCAGCCAGGACGTCATCAACGTTCTCAACAAGTTGGGCATGCAGTGGCCCGAGGCCAACGAGGACCAGCTCAGGGAAGCCGCGGACTACTACCGCCGGGTGTCCGGGGACTTCGGCGGTATCCAGGAACTGTTCGTCCAGGTCTCCCGCGACATCAGCGAGGGCTTCAGCGGCGAGACGGCGGATTCGTTCCTGAACCTGGTCAACCAGATGTGCGCCGGGGACAACCCGTACCTCGCCATGGTCGGCAAGCAGGCCGAACAGCTCGCGGAGAACGCCGACGAGACGGCCACCCAGGTCGAGTACGCCAAGTGGTCGGTCATCGGCCAGATCATCGCGATGATCGCGCAGATGGCGTTGATGGCCTTCCTGTCGTTCCTGTTCGGCCCCACCGTGATGCTCGGTATGAGCATGGAATACGCGATGGTCCGGGAGTTCATCGTCCAGGTGCTTACGGGGCTGGCGAAATCCGTCCTGCTGCAGACGGCCCTCGGCGCCGGCGTGGGCGCCCTCACCGACTTCGCCATCCAGCAGCGTCAGATCGACGAGCACCACCGCAAGGGGCACGACGAGAAGCTGCGCACCCAGAGCGTCGTCGGCGGCGCCATCGGCGGTGCCATCGCCGCCCCGTTCGACCTCATCGGCGTCGGCATCGGCAAGGCGATCGGCAACGCCATCGGCAAGGGCACGAAGGGAGCCCTCACGCAGGAGCTGAACCACCTGGTCGGCGGGGAGATCACCAACAAGTTCGGCAAGAGCGTCTTCGGGGCGGGCTCCAAGGTGGCGCCCGCGATCGGGGAAGGCGCGGAGGCGGCCGGCAAGGTGGGGGCCGCAGGGGAGAAGGGGCTGGCTGTTCCGCTCTCCGACGTGATCAAGGACCCGGCCGCGCGGGGTGCCTTCGCCAAGGACCTCGCCAACCTCCTCAGCAACACCCAGGCCCAGTTCGACCAGGGCTTCAAGAAGACCGGCAGCGGCAGCATCGCCGAGGCGTTCACCTCGAAGACCGAAAATCTCTTCGGCAAGCACCTGGGCAACAAGGAACTGGGCAAGGAGTGGGGTGAAGCGGTCGTCAAGCATTACCGGACGCCGGGTGGCGACCAGGCTCTCCTCAAGCACGAACTGTCCCAGATCGTCGCGAAGCAGGAGTACAAGAGTGCCCTGGGCGAGAATGGCGGGCACTTCTTCTCCCACCAGGTTCCCGACACGCTGAACCAGGCGATGAAGGACCACCTGCACGGCAACTTCCTCTACAAGGCCGCCGGTTTCGGTACCGGCGTGGCCCTGGACGGCGTCAACAACATGCTCGCCGACGGCGTCACCTCGTACGCCCTGGAAGGCAAGTGGGAGCTGAAGCCGGAGGCGTTCGCCGGCGGCGCGGTCCTCGGCGCCGCCGGCCGTGGAATCGGCGAGTACGTCATGCCGCCCATCAGCCAGGCCCTCGGCGCCGGGTGGGACAAGCTCGGTGGCTTCTACGACAAGTTGTCGGGCGGCGGGGACGCCCCGGCCTCGGGGGGTGTCAACAACGCCGATGAGACGCAGCACCTGCTGGCCCCCGACGCGATCTCCACCACCAGCACCACCAGCAGCACCGACACCGACGACGGCTCCTTCGGCACCGGAACGGACGCCTCGCAGGGACATGGCGGCGGCGCCCTGTCCGGGGGCCTGAGGACCGAGAGCGCGGACCTGGTGGACCTGACGGACACCGGGCAGGGGACCGGCAGCGGGAGCGGGAACGAGGGGGCCGCCCAGCCGAGCGGTGTGGTGAACCCGCAGGTCATTCCGCCGACGCCGCTCTCCCACACGACGATGTCGGTCACCCCGCAGCACAACGCACCGCACCAGGACGCGTCGGCCGGCACCGGCCAGGGCGTGCAGCAGCCCAAGCAGCCCGGCGCCGCTCCCACCGAGCCCAAGGCCAACGGCGCTCCGCAGCAGGCCCCTTCCACGAACCCGTCCGCGCCCACCGGCGTCGAGGCCCCGAAGCCCACCGTCACGACCTCCACGGACCACACCGCGGACACCTCCGTCACCGAGGAGCACCTCACCACCCCGCAGGAGACCGCCGGTACGCAGCCGAACGGCATCCGGACGGAGAGCGGTACGGAGAACGTCCCGGGGAGCGGCCCGGAAGCCCCGCACACCGCTACCGAGCAGTCCGGTGCCACCGAGCAGACGCCCACCTCGTCCACGTCCGCACCCTCCGGCGAACAGAGCGCCCACCACGACACCACGACGGAGCAGCCCGGCGCGCACGTCCCCGCGCCGAAGCGCTCGGTCACCGAGCTGGTCGACGCCCTGGAGCAGGCCCGTAACGGCACCGGTGACGACGCGCCCTTGCACCCGCTGACCCGCAGCGAACGCCAGGAGTGGGTCGAGACGCAGGTGCGGGAGGCCGCCGCGCAGGTCAGGCCGCCGCAGAGCTTCGACGAGGCCGCGGTCCGCCAGCAGGCCGAGTCGGACCTGACGGAGCTGCACGAGGCGCTGGCCGGGAAGTTCCACGGCACGCCCGAGGAGGGCGCCGGGCAGCTCGCGCAGCCGTCCTACGGCATGGTGGAGAACGCCCCGTCCACCGAGGAATCGTCGGCGCACGGCGAGCAGGGTGACGCGTCGGCGCCCGACGTCCCGCCGGCCGGCGCCGGGCATGTCCCGTCGCCGCCGCCCGAGTGGGCCGCGCCCAAGGACGGCGACGCCCGGACGGCGCGCGCGGAGAAGACGTTCAACCGCATGGCGGCGCAGCGGCAGGCCGAACTCACGGAGGAGCAGCACCAAGCCGCCCGCAGGCAGCGCTTCGAGGACGAATTCGACGCGTGGGGCGGGCAGTTGCTCGGCGAGGACACCTCGCACACCACGCGCGAGCAGCGCGTCCACGACCTCCTCGACTGGCAGGAACGCCGGCAGGCCGGCAGCGCCGAGGAGAAGCGGCAGCTCCTCGAATGGGCCCGCAACCAACTGCTGGAAGCCGAAGACCCCGATCCGCACGGCCGCATGCTGTCGCGCCTGTACGAGGCCGAGCGGACCCGCCTCGACAACCGCATCGACGACGGTGGCCCCGACCACCTCGACACTCCGGAGGCGCTGCGCGCCCGTCTCGACCGGCAGTGGGTGACCGAACACCACCTGGAGCAGCTCCACCGCTGGTTCGACAGTGTCTTCGACACCTGGCGCGGCCGCCTGTCCGCGGAGCAGCAGAGCCATCTGGACCTCCACGAGTCCGCCCCGCCGCGCGGCAAGGGCGAGGACGGTGCGGACGAGCCGCCCCAGCTGCGCACCCGCGGGGAGCGGGCACGCGAGCAGGCGTGGCAGGCGTTCGAGCACCGGGCCCGCGCTCTGGTCGCCCAGGAGCTGGGCGGCGGCCCGCTGAAGGCGTCGCCGCAGCGGCTCGTCGACGCGTTCACCCTGGCCATGGACGCCAAACTTCTGGGCCTGGGCGAGATCTTCCAGCAGGCACGCAGCGAAGGGGGCCTGCCGCGGCCCGACGCGAGCGACCGCCGGGCGCGCTCGGTCGTCGATCAGCTCGACGCGTCCGGCAAGATCCGCACCGACCTCGAAACGCTCTTCAAGGACGCCCTTGAGGACGTCACACTGCACGACGAGGCGGACGCCCACTTCACCACGGTGGTGACGGAGACCGCGCAGGCCCAGGCCACGAAGGACGGTCAGGGGGGCGCCTCCGAAGCCGTCACCGTTCAGGAGAGGAACGCGGAGTCGCTGCTCTCCGAAAGCGGCCGGGAGCGGCTGCGGCAGGAGTGGATGGAGCACCTCGCACACGACCGCCGGGAGAACTTCGGTGAGGCGGGCGGCGTCCGGCGCCGCTTCCACGAGGACGAGCTGCGGAAGCTGGAGTCCGAGTGGGAGGCGCGCCATGTCCGGGAGGTCCGGCTGCGGACCGACGAGTGGAAGCAGCAGGACACCGCCGAGCGGGCGAAGCTGAAGAGTGAGCACCAGGCGGGGGACACCGAGAGCCTGAAGAAGCAGGTCGCCGACTGGAAGAAGGAGAGCAGGAAGGCCGAGGCCAGGGCAGCGGCGGAGGCCAAGGCGGAGGCCAGGGCGAAGACGTCGCAGGAGCGGGCGGCCAGGGCCGAGGCCAAGGCGCAGGCCCAGGCGGAAGCCGAGGCCAAGGCCAAGGCAGCGGCGTTGGTGGAGGCGTGGCGCAAGGAGCGCGGGGCCGAGCTGGCGGAGCTGGTCAAGCAACAGAAGGCCAAGGGCGCCGACGCACTCGCGCAGCTGGAGAGTGAACGGCCGGCGCGGAACGCCGAGAGCCTGAAGCAGCAGATTCTCCAGTGGAAGCAGGACGGGGACACCCCGGCCGCGGTGCTGGTGGAGGCGTGGCAACGCCACCGCGCGGCCGACCTGACAGCCCTGGCCGAGAAGCAGCAGGCGGAACGGGACGCCCGGCGGGCGCCCCAGCTCAAGAGCTGGGAGGACGAGAGCAAGGCCGGCCTGGCGAAGGCGAAGGAGATCTGGCAGCGCCACCGTGCCTCCGAATTCGCCGAGCGCGACGCGACATGGGCCGACAGCCGTGCTGCCCGTACGGAAGAACTCCCGCACCTGATCGAGCTCCAGATCGCCAAGGAGACGGCTGCGAAGGACGTCATCGCGGCGGTCCAGGAGGCGGCGAAGGGGGAGTGGAAGACCGCCCTCGCCGAGATGAGCCCGGAATTCCGCGAGCAGTTCCAGCTCGACCTGCGGGAGGCCGACGGCGCCGCGCAGCGCACCGCGATGCTCACCCATGCCAAGGAACTGCACCAGCTTCTGGACACCTGGTCGCAGAACCGGGAGCACGACCCGCACGGCGCGGACCGGCTGATCCACGCGATGACGCGTCCCGAGGTCATCCGTGAGCGACTGGCGCTCTCCGTGGCCCGCAACGTCGCGGCGGACAACGCCCGCCACGAGGCGCGCCAGCTCGCCCAGCAGCTCATGCCGGCCGCGCCGAGCGATGCCGTGGACCGTTTCGTCACCGAACACGTCGAGCGGGTGACGGCGCAATTCGACGCCATGTTCAAGCCCGCCGCAGCGCCGACCGGCGTACCGGTCGGGACCGGCGGGACGCCCGCACCGGGTGAGCACGTCACCACCACCGACGACGCCGGTCAGGGCGAGAACACCCAGGCGACGGAGCCGGACGTCCCCAACGCGCAGCCCGAGGAGACCGTCCAGGACGGCACCCGGCCCGAGCAGCAGGACCGGCCGGAGGCGCCGGAGGGGGACGGCCCGCAGGGCGAGGCCGGTCAGTTCCCGCACGCCGACGAGTCCGGCGAACAGCCCCCGCAGGGCCCCGTCGACGACAACTCCGGCACCCCCGCCCCCTCCCTCCACGCCGACAAGCTCGCCGCATGGCAGGACGGTCTGGGCAGCCTGCGGGACGAACTCCCGTACCGCTTCGCCTTCGAGCTGGGCGCCACCGCCGGGATGGACGGCTGGCTGAAGAGCCTGTACGAGTCCGCCGCAGGCCGGGGCATCGACCGGGCGGCCCTGGAACGGCTCGAAAACCGCGAGGAATGGTTCCAGGCGTACCAGGAGCTGTGGGGCCCCGAGGACCTCAACGCCGACAACTGGCTCAGCCACCAGCGCGAGCACGGCACGAACCATGCCCCGGCGGACGAGCAGCCGGCCACCCCGACCGGTGCGGGGGCGCTCGTCCGGCACGGCTCGGGTACGGCCACCACCGAGCCGGCCGGCTCCGGCGACGTCACCACGACCGCCACGGAGCCGCCGCACGCCGGAAGGGCCACCGAGGGGGACACCGGGGAGGCGGTCGCTCAGGAAGATTCCGCTCAGTCGCCCCACAGCCAGGCGGACTCCGACGAGATCAAGGCGATGCAGCAGCGGCTCGACGCGCTGAAGCAGCTGGGCGGCGCTGAGGGCGATGAGTCCTCCGCCACTGGCCACACGCCCGTTCGCACCGACTCCGAGGAACTCCACGCCCGGCTGACGCAGTACGTGGAGAGCGGCCGGCTGCCGCAGGAGGAACAGCCGGGGACGGTCATCAAGGAGTCGGGGGAGGAGACGGGTCTGCTCATCGGGGCGCCGAAGGAGGCTGCCGCGGCATTCCGACAGGCCCCGTCCGAGGTTTCTCACGCCATGGACATCAAGTCCGGGAGCATGAGTAAGTGGCGCATCAGGTCGGGAAGGCCGCCTGAGACCCAGGGGTCTCAGGTGCGCCATTCCCGGTACGACGAGGTTCAGGCGCCCAGCCGTCGCAGTCAGTCTCCGGAGACGAAGCCGGAGGTGTTCACCGCGCATTTCGATGCGGAGGATGTCACCGGGGCGAAGCACGCGAAGACGGTGCTTCCCCTGGTCGCCAGGCGCCTGGCATACCTGGCCGCGGAAGCCAAGTGGGAGGGGCTGCCGAAGCCCGTCGCCGAGATCCACATCCGTGGTAACGCCGGCCCGGAAACTTCCGCTGCGAGTGGAGTGGCGCATTACGGAAAAAAGCTCGGCGAAAAGGTCGAGAGGACCCTGAACAGCTTGGTGCAGGAGGTGGAGGGCCTCTCGCTCGCCGAGTCGGACTTCACGTTCCAGGTGAAAGTTTCTTCCGCCGAAGGGGATTTCCGAACCGAGATCTCTCTTCACGCATTCCGTAAGAATGATTCCTTCACCCGTCCGGATCGTGAGGTGTTGCTGACGGAGAAGCGGACCGGGCGGCGGGTTCGCGTCAAGCTTGGCAGCCTCGACCACCGGCCGGTCCTTTTCAATGTTCCCTACCGGTACAAGGGGCGAGTATTCGACGGAGTGGAAGAAGCCAGCAATTCTGTCTGGGACTACACCGGGATAGACCTGGAGAGTCGACGATTTGCGCATATGGAGTCGAGCAGGGGAAGCTCGGGAACTGAGCAGCCCAAGGCCCGCCGCTGGGGCTCGGTCCCGTGGGAGGCGAACCGCTATCTCTACCTCGTGATCGCGCACGGGGAGCCCGGCAAGGCCCATCTGGCGGCGACGGACAACGACGTCACCATCAAGTACGTCGGGTCCGGGCGCGTCGTCGGCGAGATGGTGAAGAGGCGTCCCAGCGCCAGGAATCTCTGGAAGGCTGCGGCGAAGGCGGGAGCGAAGCCACCGCAGGGCCTTCTGGTCGCCTGCCAGGCGGGAGCCGAAGTCGCGCCCGGCGTCACCTGGGCGCAGCAGGCCGCGGATCGGGCGGGGTTCGAGTTCTGGGCGGCCACCACGGATCTGCTGCAGATTTTCGACCGGGAAAAGTACCAGGGAGCCGCCTTCGGTCTGGAAGATGACGAAGTGACCGGGGAGCCCGGCGAGTTCAAATTGTTCCGGCCGTTCTCCTGGACCAAGGCGGCGCAGCCGGCGTACGACGTACACACGAAGCGCAGCGATCTGCTGAAGCGTCTGCTGGACGACGGTGCGGCGAACGGCCTGGGTGAGCACGGCCTGGACACGCCGACCCGGTGGACAATGATCTTCGACAGTTGGCGGGCCCTCAGGGACGAACTGCGGGGACACCTCCTTGAGAACCCGTACATGCTCGTCGACTCGGACCTCAAGCTCTCGCGGGACGATTACGAGTTGACCCAGCCCGCCCTCCGCCGCGCCCGTGAACTGGCGGTGTGGGCGAGCAAGGAGATCGGCGAACTGAGCGCGATGCTCGATGATCCTTCTGTGGGGCTCCTGGATATTCCGCATGCGCGCAACCTGGCGTCGGCCATGCGAAGTGATATGGTCGCGCTGGCCCAGAAGGTCGACGCGCTCATTCCCGTATGGGACAACCGGTTGGGCGATTCACTCGACGACCCCCAGACCTCCGCGCTGCTCCCCTCCTTCCCTGTACAGGAAGAGGGAGGGCTCGGTGTCCTCGGCCCTCATAATGGCAATGCCGACGTTTTCTCATCGGAGCTCCAGCAGATCGAGGAGCAGGCGTACGCCGACGATGTCAACGCATACCTGGGCGCGTTCGGCGACTCCCAGAACCTGGCGGAGGCTTCCGGTTCTCTTCACGGCGGCGATGAGGCGCCTTTGGATGACGATTCCGACATCGTTCAGGGAATTCCCTCCGGTTCCTCTGCTCCGAATCAAGGGGCATTCCCGGTCGGTAGCGTAACGGTGGAGGAGCACGGTGCATTTGCCGATGACGCGTCATTCGGTGCGTCCGACGATGACTATCTTGATGTTCTGAATCGCTATGCTCCGCCGAGCACCTGGCGTTCCGGCGACTCCACACTGCCGGCAGGGCATGAGCCGGAGGGCGTACTGCGGGAGACGGGTGGTTCCGCTGCGCAGAAGTACCTCCCCGGCTCCGTCCTCTGGGACACCGAGCCGTTCCGCCTCGCCGCCTGGCACACGGATGACGTCCTGGCGGCGGTCGCGACGGTCGAGGAGGGCTTGCGGCGATGGGGAGCCGATCGTGACAACTCGTACGTGAAGGTGGAAACCCCGCAGGGGCCCGTGGTGCTTCATGCTGTCCGCCGAGACCACAAGGTCGTCTGGATCGATCCGCTCAATCCCCACACCGGCATCGCCGATCCTGTGTCCCTCCTGACGGACAAGGGGGCTACCGGAATCGCCGTCGTGGACCTCGACACCGAGGGCAACGTCCGGGCGGCATCGTCCGAGCTGAAGAGGCTCGGTCCGGTTGCTTTCCCGGAACTGCTGCCGCCTCCTTACCAGGAAGAGTCGACGAGCCGTCCGGAGACAGCCGGCCTCCCGCAGGGCTCACCGCTGGACCTTCTCATCGCCCAGTTGAAGGGTGTTCAAGAGGCGTTGTCCGTCTCCGCCGAGACGCACGAAGGGCACGGCGGCTCTTCCGGAGCCCAAGGCGCCGATGACGAGACTGCCCGGACCGTTTCCTTCTCAGGCGTGAACGGCGAGGCCGGGCAATCCGGCGCGACGGCCCCCGTGTCCGGTTCCATCCTCCGCGAGCCCGGCGCCCCCCTCACCGAGGAGGAGCGGCAGCGGAAGGTCACCTTCGCGCCGGTGGGTGAGGAGCCGGCTAGCACGGCGCGGCAGCACGTGGAGACAACGCAGCCCCCCGCCCCCCGGACCTCGCCCCCGTCGGACGCCACGCACTACACCGTGACTCCGGACGGGAAGCAGCTGGTGGTCTCGGACCACGAGTCCTACCTGCTCAACGAAGCCGCGCCTGGTGGGCCGGGTTTCGCCGGCGCGCTGTCCTACGCTCTGTCGACGGTCTCGCCGCAGCAGTACCGCTCCCCGGAAGGGGCGCGGCAGGATGCCTCATCGTCCGGGCGGGTCCGGGCGGCCCTCTCGGGCCCTCTCCTCCACAAGATCAAGCTCCATGAGCAGTTGGTCAGCGAGGAGACGTTGCAGGCCGCGGGCATCGTCCTCGAAGAGCAGGCACACCGGACGTTCGTGACGGAGAGCAGCCGCCAGCCGTCCGGGCTACCGGCGAAGCACTACGGGACGCTCGTCAAGCACCTGGTTCAGGGCGACGACTGGGCCGGTCTACCGACCTCGGACGTGGTCAAGGCCGCAGCCGAGGAGCTGAAGATCCGCATCACCCTCGTGGACGCGGACGGCCGTCACACGACGGTGGGTGATCCCGGTGACCACGAAGTGATCATCCGGTACGCGGACGGGAAGTTCCAGGGCGCGCGGCTCTCCGCCATCCGCCACATCCAGCGCAGGATCGCCGAGCTGGAGAACACCTACGACCAGCTCCGCGAGGAGCACGGCCTCCCGCCCCGGGACATCGGCGCCCTGACATGGAACCCCGGCCAGCCGGACACGACGGAGAACACCGGCCCGGCGGCCACCACGAGCACCGCCCCGGCGAAGCAGACCAGCACCGCTGCGGCCACCGGCGACGCCTCGGGCACGCCCGTACCGCGCACCCTGACCGAGGACGAGATCCACCGGTGGGTGGCGGAGGAGACCTCCGAGGAGAAGTACCGGGACTACCTGCTGTGGACGGACGCGGAACCCCGGTCCTACGCCGAGTGGCAGCACATGGTGGGTGCCCGGCGCCGGGAGTACCTGCGCGCGCTCCAGCGTTATGTGGCGTTCGCCCCGCGTGAGGAGAACGGCGCGCCGCCGAAGTCGGTGGACGACAGCAAGGTGAAGCCTCTCCCGATCGAGCACCTCGACGCCGACCGGCCGGTCTCGTTCCACAAGCCGGACTTCATGTCCTGGCCGGTCCGTAAGGACGTCACGGACGTCTTCGAGGACTCCAGCAGCCTGGCGCAGCAGGCGGACCTTCCGGTCGGTGTGATCACTCTGCGTGAGGTGGAGAAGGTCGCAGAGCAGTTGGTGGGCGGCCTCCGGGACATCAGCGAAGAAGAGCGCGGAAGGCTCCGCGACGCGCTCCTGATCGAGTTGAAACTCCGGCCGCACACCCTCTTCGGGCACGTGGGCAAGCAGCGTACGGACGGTGACACGAACGCGGCGCGCGCGGTGGGCGACGATGGCGCGCAGCCGACCGCCACCGGCAGCAACGAGGCCGGCGGCGGAACGGACCCTCTCTCCTCGGGCAGGAGCACGAAGGAACAGGTCACGCACGGCCGTACCTCGCTCGGCGACGGCGTGCGGCTGGAGTACACGACCTTCGACGGCAAGCAGCGGGTGCTGTACGTGAGCGCCGCCAATCACGGCCCGTACAGCCGCTATGCCGACCCGCGGGACGTCAAGGTCAAGAGCGGTACCAACAGCAGCGAGAAGGTCGGCAGTACGCACAACGTCCCGACCGTGATGCAGTTCGGCGGCACCTTCGGCATGACGTCCGGTGCGGGCTTCGGCGGCCTGGGCAGCGTGGGCGGTTCGGTGACCCTCAACCGGAACGCCCAGACCGTCGCGTCCCACGTCAAGCTCACCGACAAGCGTGCCATCGGTACGAGCGGCGGTTCGCACACCTACGTCAACGACGTGGTCTTCGAGGCCCAGCCGTACAAGACCGGCGTGGACGGGCGGCCGGTACGTACCGGCAGGCCGGTGCTGCTCACCGCCGGGAGCGGCTTTCAGTGGCGGGTGCCGGACGAACTGACGAAGGAGCAGCCGGAGAAGCCGCTGAAGCTGCCCGAGAAGATCACCCCGCGTGACGGCCTCTACCTCGATCTGGCCGTGCCCGAGCACGTCATCGTCAGCCCGGCCCTGCCCGACGTGGCGCAAGCCATGGTCACCGACCACGGCCAGATGACGCCGGACATGGCGGGCATGGCCACGCTCCACGAACACCTCGCCCCGCACACGATGCGCGAGAACCTGATGTCGGCGCTCAAGGGCCACACCCAGAGCGTCCCGCTCCACGACAACGAGAACCGGGCCCGCGGCACCCTCAGCTACACCTTCCGGGCAGCCCCCGATGCCCCGCTGAAGCTGGTGCGGCAGGTGGAGGGCGAGACCAAGGTCCAGCGGAACACCGCCATCGGCGTCGACAAGACCCGGTCGACGAGCACACAGATCACGGCGAACGCCGCTGCCGGACCGTCCGTCAACGAAGCCGGATTCCGTGCCCAGATCGCAGCCACCGGCTCACTGACAACGGGGCGGACCACATCGCTGACGGTCTCGGACAAGGCCCAGACACAGTACGGCGTCACGTCCAAGGGCACGCACGGCCTGTTCGTCCTTCAGGTGGAGGGGAAGCTCACATTCACACCGGGCCGCGAGATGGCCGGCTTCACGCAGGGCGAGGTGTCCCACAAGAGCCTCGCCGACGCCGGTCACCGCACCGGGGACAGCACCCCGCTCAGCTATACCTTCTCCGGCAGCGTCCTGCTGCGCCTGTCCGAGCAGGACGCCCGCACCCTGGGGGGCTGGGACAACAACCTCCGGACCGCCCCGTTCGATACGCAGGCGTTGCTGAAGCCGAAGCCGCAGGGCATGGCCGGGCCGCGCGAGCCACAGCGCCCGCAGGGGATGGAACACGACCGTCCGCTGATCCCCTCGACGCTCACCCACATCACCTTCACGGACAGCACCACGACCTCCCAGCTCCCCAGCCATCAGGGGAAGAAGAGCCGGACGGCCCAGCTCAACCGTCTCCTCAGCCGCAAACTGACTCCAGGGGCCCGAGGGGCCGGCGACCACGGTCCGGCGCCACTGAAGCGGTCGCTCACCCAGACCAACTGGCTCGTCGGTGACGCCGCCACCGCGTCCACCGTCTCCCTTCCGGAGCGGCTGTCGTCCTCCGGCCCGCGGCAGGCGGCGAACACCCCCCCGAGCACACCGGTCGAAGTCCCCGTGCAGCACTCCGGTCAGGTATCGGTCTCCCTGCCCACGGGCCCGCACTTCGAACTGCCGCTTCCGGACCGGAACACCCAGATCCAGGACTCGGTGCCGTGGCAGCCGTTGTCGGTGAAGATCCTGGAGAACGTGTTCGCCGCGGCGAGCGTGGACGACCGGGTACGGAAGATGGTCGTCGCCCAGCGCAACCAGCGCCAGCACACGGGATACGGCGTCCGGCTGGCGGCGTACCGCCTGGCGCGGGCGGTCGGACGGAACCCGGAGCCGCCGCGCTTCCCCACCCCCAACAAGAGTCAGCTCGAAGTCGAGAGCAACAAGCGCCGGATCATCATGTACGTGGACGGGATGGACACCCTCCCCCACAAGCTCATGGAGGGACGGCCTTTCATCCGCGACGGCCGGTGGGTCCACGAGTCGGAGGGGCTCGTCTTCAGCGCCCGCCGCAAGGGGCCACTGCGCAACCGCGCGTTGGTCATGACGGCGAAGCTGAAGCTGTCCCAGAGCACCTACCTGGGCCTCTCGACGGCCCGCGCCACCAGCGGCGCGATGTCCAGCAGCCGGGACTTCACCTCCACCACCGAGACCCAGCAGGGCTGGCAGCTGGGTGTGACCGCCGACGGCGGCGTCAAACCCCTCGAAAAGACCAACCTGGTGATGGCCGGGGCCTCCGGCACCTACGGCAAGACCTACACGGGCAAATCGGAGACCGGCTGGAGCACGGGCACCGAACACGGTGCCTCTGCGGAGCCGCGTTCCCATCTCTACCGGTACACCGGCACGTTGGAACTCACTGCCGCGGGCCACGCCGTGGCACGCCGGTGGGCGCGGGCACTCTGCGGCCGGCTGTTCGACATCCCCGCGCACGAGGTGAAGCTGAGCGACGCGGGCGACGGCAAGCTCGTCATCGAGGTGCACGCGCTCGTCCACCACCCCGACAGCCTGATGCCCGGCAACCTGCGGCCGCTGCCCCCGCGGCTCACCGAGCAGCTTCCGTTCCAGCAACAGACGGCGACGGAACCCGGCGCCACCCCTCAACTCCAGCAGGCCCAGCGCGAGGTGCGCACCCTGACCGGTGACGCGGCGCTGGCCTTGGTCAACGGGGCCGGCGAGCAGTTGCCGGCGACCGTCTTCCAGGCACCGATCCGTCCGCTGGTCCCGACCGGTGACCTCGTGAAGGTCATCAGGGACATCGCCCTGCCGATGTCGGCTTCCCTGAAGAAGGGACTGAGCACCCCGGGCACCCACATCCATCAGACGCTGACCCGGCAGTTCGAGAACGTCTCCCCGGCCACCAGCGACGCCGTCATGCTCCTGCCGCACAACGGCGCCTTCGGCGACCAGATGGCGATCACGGTACGGGCCGGTATGCGCGGGCCGTATCCCATCGCCGTCGTCGACTCCGGACTGGAGCTCAAGAACAGCGGCTCCAGCTCCCACGGCGTTGGCCACGGCACCGGCGTCACGACGAACCTCAACGCCTTGATACAGGCGACGGGCGCCACCGCCTCCCACGCCGGCCAGCCGGGCGGCCATCAGGTGACCCACGGAGCGGCCCTGATCGCCACGTTGTTCAACCGCGGCACCACGCACACCCACTCCGACAACCTCACCGTCAGCTCCGGTGTCAGCGAGACCCGCACCGGGCGCAAGCTGCACCTCGGCTTCGAATCGGTCGGCTTCCACGTCGACGTGAGTGTGAAGTCGCTCGACCCGATGCGTGCGCTGCTGTCCACCGCGCCTCTCTCCGGCAGCGGAGGCGCCGTGGTGCACGGCGGCGCCGAGACCTACATCGACCTCGCCGACGCCATGCCACTCGGACTGATCACCAACGGTCTGCCCGCCCGCCAGGAGCCGCGGTCCCGGTGGTCGCCGCCCTCGGCCACGTCCGAGCTGATGTTGCTGCGCGGCAAGCTCGACCCCGAGCCCGTGCTGGACGCGCTCGCCGCGAAGCTGGGCGGCAAGGCGCTGTCGCAGAACCTCCTGTCCAAGGCGGGGGAGACCCGCCTCCAGCTCCGCGCGCTGTTCACGCCGGACGGGATCAAGGGCTACTACCAGCAGCTCGCCGGCGACGGAATGCACTTCACCACGTCCGACGGCGATCTGCTGGTGCGCCTGCGGCCCGGCGAGGCCCTCTTCCGGCGCACCCTGGACGAGGTCACGCTCGACAAGGACATCAGCGTCTCCCTCACCAAGGCCGGCGGCGTCACCAACTCCGTCACCCAGAACGTCACTCTCACCCTGACGGACACGGCGCTCACCCAGCCGAACGACGCCGGGGGCAAGGCCCCCAGCGGACCCGGGATGGGCAGTGCGTCCACCGGCGCGGTCACCAAAACCGAGAGCCGCGGGCAGAGCAGGACGGTGACGGTCGACAGCACCAGCGCCCTGTCGATCACCGCCACCTTCGTCGAATTCCTCGTCGGCCATGTGCTCGAAGTGACCCACACCGACGCCGCCGGCAACCGGGTCAGCGCGGAGAAGGACGCCGGGTCGCTGTTCCAGCTCCACCCGGAGTCGCTGCTGACCCCCGCCCAGGAGCCGTCCGAAGGCGCCCAGCAGGGCACCGCCTCCTCGGAGCAGGAGCCCGCCGGGCAGGTCGCGGCGGTCACCCCCGCCGCGGCTCCCCAGGTGCGGCAGCTCACCGGACCGGTGTCACCGACACAGTGGCAGGCGGAGCACCACGCGCTCACCCAGGCCCTCGCACACAAGGACGTGGTCTTCCTCGACGGCTCCTTGGGCGGGGAGAAACTCCGGGAACTCCTCACCGCGGCACTCGACCGCGCCTCCGGCCGGCAGATCCGCTACACCGAACCGGTCAAGGACACGGCCGGCACCGGTGCCCCGCAGCAGCGGTCCGTGCTGGGCAACAGCAGCCTGACCCGGCCGGGAGAGGGCGCCGCCCGGAAGCTGGCCTACCAGAACTCCTCGTTCATCCTGCAGCCGGCGTTCCCGGAGATCTTCAGCAAGGGCGGATGGCAGCAGCCCGCGTTGCAGGGCGGTTCGCTCATCGGCACCTCGTCCGGCGCGGTCACCCTGCACGGGCGCGCCGGGCAGGCCCGCCTGGAGTTCACCGGCGTCGTCGACGACCTCATGCACGTCTCGGACCGGCGCATCACCCACACCGAGCAGCACAGTCAGGGCTCCACCATCAGCGGCAGCATCCTGCCCGCGGCCGCGCCGGCGTACAACGCCCAGCCCGTGCCTCTCAACTCCCGGACCCAGACCTCGCTCCCCACCCAGGGCGACACGGCGAGTACCCAGCACGCCACCTCCAGCGCCTTCAACTCCACGTTGCTGCCGAAGCCGGAGCGCCTCATCAAGGTCCGCACCAAGCTGGACTTCCTCGTCGAGACGGAGGTCGAAAAGCAGAAGCTCAAGAAGTTCGCCGATGCCGTCGACCGGACCGTCGACGCCGTGACCGACGCCGTCAAGACCGCGGCCAAGCGCAGCGGCACGCCCCACGAGACGCCCCTTCCTCAGCCGGACGACACCTCCACGACGCCCGGATCCTCAGCCGCCACCGTTTTTTCCCCGGGTGGGAGTGTCACCGTCCTCATCCCCGAACGTGTCCTGCGCGAACTGGGGCTCCTCCACGACGACAACTTCCCCCCGGCGCTCACCGAGGCGTACGACCACGTCAAGGATGTACGGGAGAAGCGCGACGAGGTCGTCAAGGAGCGCAAGGCCGCGGAGATCCGCGCCGAACGGCTCTACGAAGAGCTGTACGACGCCCTCCGTGAGGCGCACCAGGTACGGGAGGGCACGGCGGGGAAGGACCACCGCACCCCTGAGGAGATCGACAAGAGCTACCGCTCGGCCCAACTGCGCCTGGTGGAGCACGAGATCGAACTGACCGCGCTGCGCGCCGAGACCGAGCGGCTGAACAGGGAGCTGACCAAGGCCGAGCTGAGCGCCGAGGAGCAGCGCGCCTGGTACCAGAAGGATGCCAAGGACCGCGACGACGCCGACAAGCCGGCGCCCTACACCTGGGACAAGGAGGAGAAGGCCACCCGCCGCCCGCTGGCGAAGCCGGCCGGCGAATCGCTCGTCCCGGTCGCGCCCCGGTCCGCCTCGCTCCTCACCGACGCGCAGGTGGGAAAGCTCATCGCCGGCAGCCGCTCGCAGGGCGCCCTGTGGCCCGGCAGCGCCGTCCCGCCGGCCCACCTCGCGCTGCGTGAACAGCTCAAGGCCCACGCCCTCGACGAGGCGCTGCGGGAGAAGACCGCCGAACTCCACGAGGCGCAGGACGCCGCGGCCGACGACACGACCGCCACCCCCGAGGAGCGCAGGACCGCCCAGGACCTGGTGGAGCTGCGCCGCGCCGAACTGGCCTACCTGGAGCAGACCCGCAAGCAGGCCGTCCAGGCCGCCGAACGCATTCAGCAGGCCCTCGACACCTTCGCGGCCCAGCAGCGGGCGAAGGGCGAGGCCGAAGAACTCGTCCAGGCGCAGGAGCAGCACCTGCGCGACGGCGCCCTGATCACGCGTACCGATGACGTCGAGGGCCGTCTCCGGGAGGCCCGCGCCGCGCTGGACGCCGCCCGGAAGGCGTACGAGGAGGCGGGCGCCGGGGAACAGGGCACGCCCAAGACCCGTGAAGAGGCAGGCACCGGGACCGAGACGCAGCAGGCAGCCCGGGAGGAGATCAACCGGCAGCTGGAGCGGATCGAGCGCCTGGAGCGCGCCAAGGCCGTGGAGGACGCGGTCATCCCGTTCGCCGAGGCGCAGCAGCCCTCGTCGTTCCCCGAGCCGCCGCTCGTCAAGGAGTTCGCCCAGACGCACGGCGACGCCGTCCAGCGCGCCGTCGACCACCTGGCGGAACTGGACAAGCCCCAGCTCTTCACGGAGAACGAGCAGACCGACCCCGACGCCCCGGCCACGTACACCGGCCCGGACGGCACCGTCTACGAGGCCGTGGTCCCCCACGATCCTCAGAACCTCGAGGCCACCAAGGGCGAGGGACTGTTCCTCTCGCTCTACCAGGGCCTCAAGGACCTCGTCGCCGCCGGCTGGTCGCCGGAGGGCAAGCCGTTGGAGCAGCAGTTGCTGGCCGAGGGCGACGGCGGTGAGCTGTCCGATATCTCTAAGGAGCTGCGCAAGGCGCTCGCACAGCGGCTGCGCGACGACGCCGACGACCCCGGATCCTGGATCAACTACAGCAACGACACCGGCAACACCCTGCTCCAGTGGGACCCGGAACTCGACGTCTTCAGCCTCGCGGACCTCAAGGCCGCCGGGATCGTCCTGTCGCCGGAGCACCAGCGCGAGTTCGACCAGGAAGGCGTTCTCCACCCCAACGCCGTGGTGTCCCACAAGTCCCGGGCGAAGCTGCTGGCCCGTCAGCTCGAACTCCCGGCCCACGACAGGACGCGCCGTGAGGGCCATGAGGAACGCGGGAACAACGATTCCTACTCGGTGCCGCTCCTCTTCCAGAGCCTCTACGGCGTGGATGTCCGCGTGGCACGCCCCGAGGTTCCGGTCGAGGAGTTCCACAGCAACAGCCCGTTCGGCCCGCCCGACCCGGACGCGCCCGCCCGGCCCAGGATCACCCTCCTGGTGAAGGACGACACTGTCCAACTGCTCCGGCCCCAGCAGGCGAAGAGCACCACGGCCGATACCGACGAACCCGTATCACCGGTGGCGGCGACCTCCGGGAAGACCTCCGAGCCGGACGGCGACGCGTTGGCCGACGCGCTCTTCTCCATCCTGAACCCGGAGAGCGGTACGAGCGACGCCGCGTCCGCCCCGCAGAACGCCCTCAGTGGCGAGAAGCCGGCCGCGGAAGGCGACGGGACCGCCGGAGAGCAGTCCACGGCGCAGCACCCCGTCGAAGAGCTGTCCGACCTGATCGCGGACGCCCACCGGCTGCGGGAGAGCCTGGAGGCGTCCGAGGCCGGCCAGGACCAGGCCGCCGGCGGTGAGGGCGGCGGCGCGAAGCCGTCGCTCGTTCAGTACGGTGCCGGCGCCGCCGACCTCTTCTCCGAGCCTGTCGCCGGGATGTCTTTCCCCCACGACGCCACGCTCCAGCAGGGGGCGATGGAGGAGACGTACACGGTGCCCTTCAAGGAGGGGGCCAAGGAGATCACTTCGGCCGAGCAGTACGCCGTGATCGACCACGCGGTGAGCAAGCTGATCGCGCTGGCGCTGAAGAACCGGTCCGAGGGCAAGGCGCTTCCGGAAGTCGAGGTGCGCGGCTTCGGCAATGGCACCCGCATTCCGTGGCGTGACTCCGATGCGCAGGCGAAGGAAACGGCCGGGCGGCGGGCCGAAGTCACCCAAACAGCGTTGCGGGAGCGGCTGGCGGCGAGGCTCAGCGAGGCGGATGAGCAGGTCCTGAAGCCGGGGGACTTCACGATTTCGCAGCCCATGGAGCCGGTCCTCGATCCGCACGGCAGCCCTCAGGAGCGGCGTCGCGCGGACATCGTCATCACCGACGACGCCCAGCCGCTCGCGCTCACGGAAATGGCCCCGTCACCCCTTCCGGTGCCCTCCGCGTCGGTGCCTGGCAACTCTGAGGTCTCCGACGCGCACCGGACTTCCGTACCGGAGGAGCAGCCGGCCACCAGGACTGCCCGAGAGGCGAAGGCGTCCGCACGTGGTGACGAGGAATTCCTCGAACCTGGACTGATCGTTCAGACGATCAAGGTCGGGAAGAAATATCAGGCCGACGTCTTCGAACTCGGCAAGATGAACCACACGGCCGTCGACATCCGCAGCCTGGGAGAAGTGCGGGGCCGAATCTTCATGGCCCAGGCGGAGACGGAAAAGACCTGGGCCACCAAGGCTGGATTTGAGATCAACTTGGCGAAGCCGTATTACGCGCTTCACGAGGAGGTCAAGGATCCGAACGGTTCCACGTCACTCCTGTACGGCGAGTTGTTCAAGGTCCCCTTCGATGTGTCGATCCCGACGTATGTGGCGATGCTGCACGGCACAACTGGCCGCGTCACGGTGGCGGCTCTGAAGAATCATGTGGAGACCAAGTTTGCGCTGAGCGGCACGGGACTCGGCAAGGTGCTGGTGCGCCGGCCGAGCTTCCAGAAAATGATCGTCGGCATGAGGCAGATCATTCTCAGTGTGTGCTTCGCGGGAGCCAGGGCGAAAAACGGCCGACTGGTCGGCCAGGAGCTCGCGGACGAGACCGGCGCAGTCGTGTGGGCAGCCACCGGAAAGGTGAACATCCGGTACCGGGAGCCGGGTGGGCCGGAACACGAATTCACTTTCTCCCTCGGCAATGATCCCGAGGGAAATCCCGGAAAGTGGGTCAAATTCGTCCCCTCGTCCCGGAGTGCGAAGGCGAAGGGGGCCACCGAGACCGCGCCGGTCTCTGCCGAGTCCACGTCTTCTTCCCTGCTGTCTCCGCAGACGCCCGTCGGCCGACAGGCCGGTGGGGACCAGTCCGTAGCGAGCGGACAGCACACGGGAAATCGGACGAGGGCCGGTCTCCCGGCGAAGGGCCTGGAGCGGGAGCACCCGGAGTATCCGCAGCATGAGCGGAGCTTCGGGCTGCTGTCGGGCTCCCTGGCAGGAGCTTCTCAGGGGGCGGGCCACGCGTGGGGGAAGTTCGTCACGTCCTGGTTGGACCTGAGCGCGCGACTCGAGGAACAACTCAGCACCCCCAGCCTCGGCGAGACCCGGCGGGAAGGGGAACCGACGGTCTGGGACTCCTCGGCGGAGCCCAGCCAGGAGGCGCTTCAGCGGACACACGATCTGGGTATCTGGGCCCGGGAGCAGATCACCGCACTCAGTGAGCACCTCGACGGTGCACCCGTCACCCTCAAGAGCCTGGGCAGGACGCCGGCCATGCTCAAGCAGGAAATGACCGATCTGCTGTCGATCATCGACAGGAAGACCGGGCAGATCCGGGCCCAGCTGCCGGCGGACCCCCAGGGAGCCGTGCTGTTCGATGAGGTGCCGGGAGACGACGAGCTGTCCCCCACCTCGCAGGAGCACACCGCCCCTCAGCAGCCCGCACCGACGACCGGACCGCCGCACGGGCAGCACCCCGGTGCCCCGCGGCCCGCCCCGCAGGCTCCGCACGACGACCGGGTCACCCCGCTGAGCCTTGCCGAGAGGCTGGGCCTGTCGGGCGAGGACACGGCACACCTGATCAAGCTGACGGGCGAGCTGGGCGGCGTGCCCGTAGCGCTGGACGCGGTCGCGCAGAAGTACGGCCACACCGTTTCCCAGCTGGCGGCTTTCACCAAGGCTCAGCGCACCGTGCTGGCTTCCGGCATTCTGAAGTGGCCGATGCTCCCGCTCGGCCGGGACGAGTCCGGAAAGCCCCGGGCCGACCGGAGCCGGGCCCTCGAAGAGGTCGAGAAGGCGCTGTTCCTCAAGGGGGTGGCCGATGCCGAGAAGATGGCCGAACGGGTTTCCCAGGAGCAGCGAGAGGCGGATTACGAGGGCCTTCCGCAGAAGGTGCGAGACCTCCTCACGCCCGACCAGCGCACGCACTTCCTGGAGGGCCGCCGGGTCACGCTGACCGAGGAACAGCGCGCGCAGCTCTCCACCCCCGGCAAGCCCGCACCGGCCGCCGTCGAGTCGTCGGTCGGCACGGAGGACGCACGGCGGAGGCGCCACGTCGGTGGCGCGCCGATGGGACGGGGCAATGCTCCGGCCACCGTGCGGCACTCCGGGCAGGCGAGCGGTTCCGGGACGGGCGCCGCGTCGGGCTCCGGCGGCACCGGGCATGCGGGTTGGGCGCCCACCCGACGGCTCATGGAACTGGTCCGGCCCCTGCGTAGCGCCGACGGGCGGATCACTGCACAGCCGGACTGGTCCTCACCGGCCAAGAAGCTGCTGGAAGATGTGCAGAGGAACGCACCCGGGAACCGGGACGCCGTGCTCATCGCCGCGTGGTTCGCCAGTGATCCGGCGAACCGGAGCGGCGGGGCCGCGGGAATCCTGCATACGTGGTGGCGGCACCTGCAGGACGAGGGGGACGCTCTCGTCTCTCCGAGCCGTCAGGCATACGGGGTCTTCTGTGCGGTCCGCAGAACCCGGAAGGCTGTGATCAACCGGTTCCATGCCTTCCTGCAGGGCGAGGGCATCACCCTTCCCTCCCTTCAAGGCCCTTCGGCGCCGGCCCATTTCATCAGTCGACGCGATGACCTGGGCACTCAGGTGACCTCCCCGGTCGTCGGCCACGGTCCGCTCCCCTCGTCCCATCCAGGTGCCGCTCTGATCGCCGCACTGGAGCGAAGCGATCCCGCCATGGCCCGTGCGGTCCACGGGTGTTTCCGCTTCCTGGAGGCCTACCTACCCCCTGCGGGGCGGGAAGCACAGGTGACCGCGGCGGCGCAGGGCATCGGGCAATGGCTCCGGTACGCCGAGGAGACGGGGGAGAACCCCCTGGCCCCGTACCGTCGGCCGGAGGCCGATGACCGATTCGCTGAATTCCTCCGTGTGCACGCCTCTTCCTTCGCCTCGACGGATGAGGAACGTCAGTCCTGGGTGGCCGGGACGCGGAAGGGCGCGCAGCGCCTCTACGCCCATTTCGACCGGTACCCGGCTGTGCTCCAGGAGCTGCTGGCGCAACAGGAACCGACGGGTGACGCGCTCGACCACGAGGACCGCGGTACGCAGGGGGGAGCGGAGTCTCCCCTCACTCTTCCCGACGAGCATCCGGACGTGCTCGGGCAGGTGCAGCCGCAGCCCGCCTCCACACAGGACGGGCCCGGCGCCGGTGGCCCGGACGCCCTCTATGTGGCGTATTCGGACGGCACGCCCTCGCCGTCCGAGGGGGACGGGCACTCCGTGTCCGGGAGCCACCACGGGGCTTCCGTCGGTCCCGGGAGTGACGAGGAGGTCAGCTCCGTCCTGGGGCAGGCCGGTGGAACCCCCGTCGGCTCCTGGAGCGGCGATGACGTGAGCGCCGAGGCGGGTCAGGACGACCGGTCCGGACGGGAGCTGCCGGACGTCAGGGCGCCCGGCGCCGGGACGAGCCGTCCGCCGGTGCGCTGGGCCGCGCCGGACGTCGGGGGGCCGGGGGACGGCAACGCCGGACACCTACCCCTGGAGCAGTCGCCGGAGCCGTCCCCGGGGCCGGTGGAGACCATCCAGCTCCCCCTGGATGCGGACGGGCGGATCATTGTGTCGAACTGGCGGGAGGAGGAGGCCCGGGGGCTGGTGAAGACGGTCGAGGGGGAGCGGCCGGGGAATCAGCAGGCGATGATGATCGCCGCTTGGCTCGACAAGGTCGACGGCAACCGGGCTCCGACGATCATCCGCACCCTGCGGATGTGGTGGGAGACGGTGCAGAGGCAGGGCGCCACGTTGGACTCTCCGCCCCGGGCGAGCTACGAGGACTTCGTCAAGGGGAAGCCCACCAGGCAGCGTCATCTCGAGCGCTTCCACCTGTTCCTGGAAAACCGGGGAATCAGGGTGCGTTTCAGCACCACCGACCCGGTCGCCACCGCGCCGAACGCGCGGTCGGCGACAGGGCGGCAGGAGCCGGGCGCGAGCACGGACGGGCAGGCCGTTCCCGGCCTCGGGCAGGACGGCGCAGACTCCTTCGACCCCGGGTACGACGAGGTGATGTCCGAGCTGGGGCACGCCGACGAGGTCATGCCCGACGCCGGGCACGACTACGGGTCCGTACACGAGTGGCAGGGTCCCGTCGAGGAGCCGCTGCCCCGGGCGCCGATGGATCTCGTGGAGGAGCCGTACGCGTCCCTTTCCCACGGCACCTGGGACGAGGCGCCACAGGCCGACATCCACCAGGCACTCGCCGACTCGGGACACCACGTCGAGCAGGCGTACGTGCAGCTGGATGGTGCGACGGCGGAGCAGTACGGGCCGGGCAGTGTGCTGGTGCTGGACGAGCCGCTGACCGTGTTCTTCACCGCGCAGGCGCAGGCGCAGGGCGTGCAGATGCCGGTGTTCTTCGCCGGCTCGCCCCAGGTGTCGCCCACGGGCCTCGCCCCCGGATTGGTGACGTTCCCCGCCGGCACCCGGTTCGAGGTGCTGGCCTCCACGGAGAACGGGACGCGCCGGCAGGCGCTCTTCGAGACCACTCTGCTGGCGAGTGCGGCGGGAGAGACCGGTCCCGTCCGTACGTTCCCTGTGGCCGAGCAGGGTGGTGGACAGCCGGGATTCGTCTCCCCCGGGAGCGGCCCGAGCTGGCTTCCGGGCCGGATCGCCGAGATCCGGCGGGCCGGGTTCGGTGATCTGGCTGACGCGATCACCGCCTTCCTCGCCGGGGAGGCGAACCCCGTGGCCCTGGCGAGCAAGGCGGAAGGTGCGTTCGCCTGGGTCGACCATGCGCTGCGCGGCGGGGTGGACCCGCTGGCGGCGGCGTACGACGCCACGGTGCGGGAGCACTTCGACCGGATACTTGCGGAGCACCCTCACCCCGAGGGCTTCCTTGAGCTGGAGCTTGCGTTGCAGGCCCTCAGGGCCGGTTTCGCGAAGGAGTTCCTCGACGGTGTGGTGAACGGGGCGCCGGCCACGGTCACGTCGCATCCCCCGATGAGCCCGGAGGTTCCGTCGCCCTCCGGCCGGTCCGCCGGGGAGAGCGGTGCGCCGCAGGGTGGGCCCGTGGAGCAGCACATCCCGGAGTCGGAGGGCGGAGCCGGTACCGACCCGTACCCGGTCGGTGAGATGAGCGACGACGCCGTTATCCGCCTGGCGCGTGAGTACCTGGCGTTCGCCCACCGGCCCTTCCCGCACGCGATGTGGCAGCGGGGCCAGGAACTGCTGGGTCGGCTGGGGGCGATCGTGAACCGGTCGGATGCGTTCGGCCTGGGCTTCGTCGAGACCGGGTTCGAGGCGGCGGACCTGAAGAAGGAACTGGCGGCGGCGCTGCGAGCGCAGCCGCCGGCGCACCGGCCCGTTTCCGACAGCCACTCCGCCAGCCACTCCGCCCAGGAGGCGGTCACCGGGCCGTACGACGGCACCGGAACGCACGGTGACGCCATGGAGATCGACGACGCCACCGGCGGCACCCAGCCGCAGCCCGGCGCCGCCTCCGCGCGGGACGACGGCGATGAGGCGCTGTTCGATCTCCACGTGGAAGCGTCCGGAATACTGAACTGGCCGCTCCGCCGACTGGACGAGCCTTTGCTGGAGCGGCAGCGGCGGCGAGCGGCACAGAACAATGTGGTCCAGGCCCTGCGGGAGCACGGGCGGGCCATGGCACGGGAGGTGGCGGAGAAGGAGATCCGGGCAGAGCGGGCCAGGGAACTGGCGGAACTGTCGGCACAGCTCGGGATCGTCTTCAACGAGTCCCAGAAACAGCAGTTCCTGGCGGTCGGACGGCTGGTGCTGACGTCCGAGCAGCGGATGAGCCATCCCGCGGTGAACGAGCCCATCGAATCGTGGCTGAAGCCGGGCCTGCGCGGTGGCGCGCGAGGGGGCAACTCCCCGACGGACGCTGCGGCTTCCGACGCCACCGGCTCTCAGCTGCCGGCTCCCTCCTCGACGACACCGGCTGCCCACGGCACCCCCGCCGATCTCGTGGCCGCCGCGAAGTCCCTCTCCCGCCGTTGGGAGAAGCGACCCGGTAACACTCCGGTTCCGCACCCGGAGGACGGCTGGCGTCTCGTGGCCGAACTGGAACGGCTGACGCGGAACGAGACGGTGGCCCCGCAGCTCCGGGAATCGGCGGAGCAGCAGCGCGAGACCCTGCTTCAGCTTCTCCTGCCGCAGAAGGTGCAGCTGCTCGCGGACGAGCAGCCCGCGGACATTACGTCGGTTCCGGTGTCGCCGGAGCCCGGGACAGATCTGGCGAACGGCGATTGGTCCGCCGCCGGACACCGCGATGACCCGGCCGGTGACCCGGAGGCCCTCGCGCTCGTCGAGGCCGAGGAGCAGCTCCCGGCGACGGTCCGCGACGCCCTGCTGGAACTGGTGCGGGCCGAGCGGACCGACCGCGCCCTGATGGCGGATCTGCTCCGCTGTGCCGGGCAACTGCGGATGCGGGACACCGACGGATGGGCCGGGACGGTGGTGGGCCTCGTACGGCTGGCCGAGGAGTGGGATCTGCGGGGAGACTCGCTGTCCGCCGCCTTCTCCTACGTCCTGGACCGGGCGCGGCTGCCGGGCGACGAGACACCGGCGCTGGCCGAGGCATGGGGGCTGGAGAGCGGGGACGTAATCGAGCTGGCGGACTCGCTGGGCATCACCCTGGAGAGCCTGTCCGTGCTCGCTCCGGAGTGGCTGGCGGCGTCGAGCGGCGAGACCGGTACGGCGGTCTCGGCCAACTCGCTGCGCAGCCGGTTGAACAAGGCGGGCTACATCCCCTCGGACCTGGCCTGGTTCACCGGCCACGCCCGGGGCCTGCGTCCGGAGGATCTACGCGACTTCCGCGCGCATCTCGTGCTCCACGGCCTGTCGGTCGAGGCACTGCGGCGAGTCCGGCCGGCCGAGAGCGAGGAGGAAGCCCGCCGGTGGTGGACCGGACGCCTGGAGGACCGCGACCCCGCCGCGCTGCGGGCGCTCGAGGAGGAGGTGGCGGACGAACAGTGGCGTGACACCGTGCGGCACGCGGCCCGCGCCATCGGCGCCGACGCGCTCGGCCTGGTGCGGATGTTCCCCAAGGACCTGGCGGATCTGCACGCCGCGCGTATCAGGGAAAAGGACCGTGCGGACAGCTGGCGGCCGGCGCCGCTGTGGGTCGGGATCATGCGGGCGCGCCTGCGGTCGCTGGAGACTCCGTACGCCGAGAACTGGAAGGAGTTCGACGCGGCCCTGACCCGGCTCCTCCCGCTGTCCCGGAAGGAGTGGGGGAATCCCGGCGCCGGTGCGGTGACGGACAGTGAACGCGGCACGGAACACTACCGGCGCGCCGACTCGTTCCTGCGGGCCTTCCGTGTCTCCGTGCGGGGGTTGGCGGACGCGCCCGCCGAGGACGTGCAGTACTACAACGCCCTCTTCGAAGAGCTGGAGAGCAAGCGGCCGGAACTTCTCACCGACCACCGTGCTCTCGACACGCTCCGCTACTGGCTGAACCGGGCCGTCGAAGAGCGCAAGGGCAGGAAGCTCACCCCGGAAGAGGGCAGGCAGGCCGTTGCCGACTGGCTGGAGCTGCCGCCCGACAACGGTTACTCGCCGCGTGCCCCCCGGAACACGAGCGTGGCACCGTCGCAGCAGGTGACCGAGGTCGCCGAGGATTCGGCCTCCGTAATGTCTGCCGCGGCTGCTTTCGGTCCGCCGCCCTACCACAACCGTGAGCTGGTCCTGGGGCACGGCGAGGAAGTGCCGCCCTACGATGCCGTCGGCCCGCACGGTGAGAACGGCGACCTGCCCCCGTCCTCCGGGCAGCCGGGCGCGGCTGCGCAGCAGGAACCGCAGCCGCACCGGATCGAGTGGGACCCGCGCGCGGCCGCGCTCGTGGAGCGGCACGGCGGTGCGCTCTCCGGCTTCACGCCGGACGAGATCGTGCGGTTGGGCGAGTTGCGCGACGCGCTGGGCGTGCCGATGACGGATCTCGTGGCCCTGGTCCGCGCGACCGGTGAGGTGCCCTCCCACGCCGCGTACCAGGAGTCGGTCGCCGCCCTCGGGCTCTCCGGCAACCCGGTCGGCCTTCACCGTGTGCTCCGCCGCCTCCCCATGCGGCTGGACGTCCTCCACTCCCTTGCCGAGCCGGATGAACTGACCGCCCTGTTCCGGCCGCTGGCTCAGCTTCCGGCCGACGAACACGCCGGTCGGCAGCAGACCGCCGCGGAGGCCCGGATCGCGGACACCCTCGCCCGGAGCCTGCACCCGCACTGGTCGGAACAGCCGCAGTTGCTTGCGGGCGAGGAGGGGGTGGACTCCGCCGTTCAGCACTTCTGCACCGTCTTCGGGCTGGAGCGCAGCCAGACCCTCGAATGGGCACTCGCCACCGCTGCGGTGAACCTGGGCGCCGACGCACCGGAGGTCCGCGCCTGGCTGTACCGGGCCCTGGCCGCCCCCGCCTTCGCGGGGCCCATCGGTGCCGAACCCCGTGAGTGGAAGGCTCCGTGGCTGGCGCCCGTGCACGTCATCGAGGTCATGGATTTCCTGATCCATGAGCATCACCACACGCTCTCCGGGATGCGGGAGATGGACTTCGCCGACTTCGTCGCGACGATCGACGACGGAACGTGGGAGTACGAGCACGAACAGCGGTGTTCGGTGTGGGAGGCCAGGCCTTTCCCGGGGCCCGGCGGTACCGGCCTCGAAAGCGCGCTGCGGCAGTGGCGTTCCCGGCGCGGGCAGCGGGATTTCCACCAGGAGACCCTGGAACTGCTCAGCCAGTTCGTGCCACAGCAACACGGGCAGGACGCCGGTCCGACCGGCGCGTCCGGTGGCACAGCGGAGGATCGCGGCCCCGCGTTCGGGACCCACATGTACGAGTCCGACTCCGATGTGTCCGACTCCGATGTTTCTGAGTCCGGTGATTCTGAGTCCGGTGATTCTGAGTCCGACGTGTCCGACTCCGACGTCTCCGGTTCTCTTTCCGACGACTCCGCCGACGAGCAGAACGAACAGCACGGAACCGCATTCGCTCCCTTCGCCTTCTCGGATGACGACTCCGTGGAGGTCGAGGTGGTCTATTCGGGGCAGGAGGAGGACCCCTCCGGCCCGCTGGACGCCGGGGACGGGCAGCTTCAGGAGGCGGACTCCGGAGCGGATACGGAGCCCCCCGGCACGGACGCGCCCGAGGACGAGAGGCGCCCGGCCGATACGGAGCCTGACAGCGACGACGAGAGCACCTACGGGAGCACGGACGACGAGACCGGCGCCGATGACTCCGCCGGCTTCGGTGGCTTTGACGCCGAGGACGAGTCGTACGGCAGCCAGGCGGACGACTCGCAGGACGAGGGTTCCTTCGCTGACGATGAGTCGTTCGACGGGGACGACGGGTTCGACTTCGGTGCGGTCATGACCACGGGCGCCGTCCCGGGAGCGGGATCGGCCACCGTGCGGTCGCGCGGGGACGGCGACCGCAACGGCCCGAGCGACAGCAGCGATGTCGAATATCATGTGGCGAGGTTCTCGGGTGAGAAGGAATTCACCGAGTTCGCTGACGCCGGTGGCGACGAGGTCGTTCTGCCGGATTCTGATACCGAACGCGATATCGGTGACGCGGCTGTATATGCCGACGGGTTCGCGGATTGGGATGCCGAGGAGTCCGCGCACGGGGAAGGCGACGAGGCGCCCCTGGTCGAATCCGATACCGAACTGCTCAGCCTCAGCGGATCGGTCCGCACCGAATCCTCCGGTGACGGCAGCGAGAACTCCTCCGACGACTCGGGCTCGGTGATGTCGTCGGCGTCCTCGGAGGGCTCTTCCGAGGACGGTGGCGCGCCGTATGACAGCCGGCCGGACACGTCGCAGGACGAGGATTCCTTCGCCGACGACGAGTCGTTCGACGGTGACGACGGGTTCGATTTCGGCGCGGTCATGACCATGGGAGCCGGCGCCGGGCCGGAATGGGACACCGCGCGGAGCGGCGGTAGCGAGTCCGGCACCGCATCGCACAAAGACGCAGCCCTTGAACCGGGCGAGGACATCTACACGATGCTGACCGGCGGCGTGAGCAGCTCCAGCGCCCCGGCATCCGGCCCGCTCGCACAGGGCCCGGAAGGCGGCGTGCCAGGGTCCGGGGAGGGATCGGACGGGACGCAGCCGTTCGACGGCGCGGTGCCGCAGCACCCGGTGTCGGAGCAGCGGAGCGTTCCCGATTCCGCCGGACAGGGCTTCGGCGCAGCCCCCGACGACCGGAAGCACTCTTTCGATCAGCGCTCTTTCGATTCGGCGGACCAATACCTCCCGAAGCAGACGCCGATCATCGACGCCGACCAGGCGCAGCGGTATCGGCGAATGCGGAACGAGGCGCGGGCCCAGGTGGCTCACGAACTCTTCCACAAGGGGCCGGAAGCCGCGCGCCGGATGGCTGAGGAGTGGGCTCGGTCGCAGCGGAAACAGGAGTGGGAGGATTTCCCGCAGGATCTGCGCAACGCCTTGGACGCAGCGGCACTCACGGAGGAATTTCTGGCGGGGCGCCCGGTGGAACTCGGGAAGAACCTCCACCAGTCGTTGTCGGAGGCGACGAAGAAGAAGTTCCCCAGCAGGTCCGGTGTGGTCCAGTTGGTCTCGAAGCTTCCGGCGGAGCGCGGTGGGCTGCCCGGCGGTGCGCCGAAGACCAAGCGGCGGAAACTCGGCAGGACCGTGGCAGGTACCTCCCGGTCGCACGATGCCGAGCAGCCTTCGTCGCAGCAGGAGACCTCCTCGGCCGGGGGCGGAAACCCACCCGTGCGGCCACCCGTGATCCCGCGGAGCGGCGACGTGGAGGCACGGATCGGTGCTGCACGGAACTTCCTCGACTCGTGGGCCGCTCACCCGCGGGACCGGAAAGCGTCGCGCGAATGGCTGGTGAGGGGCTGGGACGCCCTGGTCAGCCTGGATGATGCCGCTTGGACCGGTAAGGCGCCGCACCTCATTGACGCGGCACTGCACGAGGAGTTGTTGCAGAAGCTGCTGACGGAGGTGGAGAGCGCCGTCGGGGTGATGTCGCAGGAAATATTGCTGCCGGACGCGAACGCCGGGCATTTCGCCTGGAATTCGGCCCTGGAGAGGCTGGAGACGTTCCTCGCCCGGGTGGAGGGGGATGTAGCCGCTGGAGGGATGCGTGGGGCGGACCACCACCCCGCACGGCGCTACCGGTACGAGCTTTGGCAGGAGGGCATCGGGAAAAACTTCCTGCCGGGTGACCGGACAAGGCTGACGTTCCGGCTCAACCGTCTGCTGGAGTCCGATGTCGTGGGCGAAATCCCGGGCCCGGTCCACGATGGGACGAGTGCACCGGAGTCCATCACCACGTGGGCGGAACGGTACGCGGCGGGGAAGTCGAGGAAAGAGGCGCTGCTGGCGTACCGCTACTGGCGGGAATATCTCGAATCGAAGGAACGGGATTTCTGGCAGGTCATCCGCGAGGAGGGCGGACGTTACGACGTCGAGGACTTCCTCGGCTACCTCCAGAGGAACAAAGATGTCTCCGAATCGCGGGTGACAAAGCTCCTTCCTTTCGTGAACTCACTGGTCATGCACTTCGGGGGGGAACGCACCGTACGCGCGGTTTCCGGTCGGTCGCAGAGAAGGGCCGAGGTGCCGCACCAGGCCGACGAGGGGGAACAAGACGCCTCGCGGGTGCCGGGCGTTGACGACGACCTACCGGACGATGTGCGGAAGTGGAAGAACACGTACGCGCAGGGGAGCCGGAAGGAGGCCGTCCGGGCGTACCGGCACTTCCAGGGATACCTTCTGCGGGAGCGGACGAGCCTCGCCGAGTTCACGGCCGGACGGACCGGAGCTTTCGATGAAAGGAAGTTCATCGATTACCTTCAGGAAGGCCGCGCAGGAGGGTACACCGAAACCCGGAACCAGAAAATCGTCACCTTTGTGCGGAAGCTGATCGCGCACCTTCGGGGAGAGGAGAGCATCTCCAGCTCCGCACAGGCGCTGTGGGCAGAAATGAAGACGCGACATGAAGGCGGCGATCTTCCTTCCCTCGTGAACGAGTGGATGAAGTCCTACTCGGGTCAGTCCTCGCAGGATACGGCCCGGATGGCGTTCTTGCGGTGGGAGCAGTATCTCCACAGCACTGGAAAGCTCTTCTGGGTGGAGGTGGCCGCAGGTGCCAATCCGCGCAACGATTCCGCATTCATTCAGCACCTCGCCTCCGCTGCCGGAGGTGAATACGGGGAAAGCCGCATCGACGGGTTCATGCCCTTTGTGGATTCGTTGACCAAATACCTGCGAGGGGAGAGTAATTCGCGGGGCCGCACCAAGGTGCTGGAGAAGGCGATGAAGGAACGGCATGCCGATGACGGTGTGCCGGCCCTTGCGAAGGCATGGCAGGCGACGCACACCGTGGCGGCGACGGCCAACAAGGCGAAGCTGGCCTTCTTGCTGTGGGACACATTTGTCGGTGCCGACTTCTGGCCGATCGTGATCCTGCAAGGTACCGACTACGACTTCCGCCCTTTCTTTGCGCACCTGCGCACGCCCGAAGGCGGGGAGATCAACCCGGACCGGTTCTCTTCGATCAAATCGCTCGTGTGCTCGTTCATCAGGTACCTGCGGAACGAGGAGCGTATGCCGACGGTCTCGGAAGCGCTGTGGCGAGAAATGGAGCAGCGGCACGACGGCGACGGACTGCCGACCCGCGTCGAATCATGGCTGGAGGGATACGCGGAGGGGTCCCGCAGCGGAGCCCGGTTGTCCTTCCTGTGGTGGGAGGCGTACGTCGCCAGGGGCGAGCACGAATTCTGGGACATCGTGCGGGATTCCGACCAGCTGTACGACCCGGAGCGTTACCGCAGCCACCTCCGTGCCATGGCGGAGGCGGGAGGTGCCCCGGGGCGGGAGGCGGACCGTCTTTCCTATGTGAACTCTCTGATCTCCTACCTCAAGGGAAAAATCGACGCGAACCTGGTGGAGACGCGCGCTTCCCGCCCCCGCGATGATCACCCCGTCGCCGGGCCGGAGACCACCCCCGCCACCACGGTGCTGGACCGGCTCACCGCGAAATACGGGACGGCGTCGCCCGACCACGTACGGATCGCCCGGGAACTCGTCGCGGAGGCCAGGGGCGTCCAGGGCGCGGACGACGAGGAAGCGCGCTGGGTGTGCGCCCACGCGGTGGAGACCTGGCTGGCACACCTCGACGAGACCGAGGTGACGGCGTCGCCCGTCGTCCCTCCCTCGATGAACCAGGGATACGTGGAATACCTCACCCGCGCGGGGCTGGAGGGCCGCGACCTCACCGAGGCGGAGATCGATGCGCGGCGCCACCATGCGGAGAATTTCTACTGGCGGCTGCATGACCGGTTGAACCAGTTCACGGACGACGCGCCCGTTCAGTGGCCGGGGGACGACGTTCCCACCGCCATGGACCTGACCGAACCGCTGGAGGACGGGCAGGCGACCGATGTGGCCGAGGAGCACGACATCTCCATGGCCATGTCGGTCTCCTCCGCCGACGACAGCGCTCCGTCCCATGCCGCCGGCGAGGACACCGACGGCTTCCTCACGACCGGGGAGCGGAACGCGCAGGGCCTTCCCGCCGGCGGCCACCTCGGGCTGCTGGGGCTTTCGGACACGGTCCGCGACGTCCTGAAGCTCTTGCCCCAGGAGGAGCGCCGGAAGGTGACGTCCGGCAAGGCCAGTGTCGAGGACGTGCTCGCGGCGTTCCCGCCGCACGAGGACCTGGCATTCCGGTGGACCCACTCGGGCGCTGTGCCGGAGCAGGCCGTCGGCGCCCGCGTAGGCCCTTGGCCGTTGCTGGCGTTGTCGCAGGAGCCGCTGTCCCCGCGGGACGGTCAGGACGTCGAACTGCACTTCTCCCACGTGAGTGGACGGCAGATCCCGCAGGGCTGGGGCGGTTTCCACGATGAGTTCCCCTTGGGCGCGGTGATGCTCGTGACGTCCCCCGAGTTCGTCGTCGTCGGCGAGGAACCGATTCCGGGCGGCCGCAGGCGGCTGTACCTGGCCCCCTTCGAGCCCGGGGGCGGAGGGACACCCCCGCACGAGGCCCCGTACGACACGGAAGCCGGGCTGCCCGACGACCCGATGCAGGACCTCCGGCGCTCCCTCGACGATGACGGGTTCTTCGGCGGTTCCGGGGGCGGGGAGATGTCCGGAGGGTTCGTGCCGTGGTCGGCGCACGGAGCGCCGCACGGCCCGGGGTCCGGTCGGTTCCCGGGGGAGCAGGGCGGTCGGGGTTCTTCGGAAGGGGGCCCGAACACCGGCTCCGAGAACGGGCAGATGGTGTCCGGCGTGAACTATGCGCAGTTGGCGGAGAGGCATGTGCCGAGGCCGTTGCCGACCATCGGCGCGGATGAGGCGCTGTGGGGAGGGCAGGCGTGGCGTGCGGCTGTCGCCCAGGTGGCAGCCGCATGGGCGGCCGAGGGGGAGACGGCCGCGGTCGAGGCCGCGGCGCACCTGATCCGGGAGGTGCGGGAGCGGGAACTCGCCGCGCTGCCGGAGGATCTGAGGCGCGCGCTGGATGCCCGGCAGCGGGCGGCCTTCGTGGCCGGGCGCCCGGTCGAGTTGTGGGCGAGGCAATATCCGTCACCGTCGGCGGCGGCGAAGAAGCTCCTTCGGGGATTCGAGCCGGCGAGGTTGGTGTCGAAGCTGTCGGCGGAACGCGGTGTGCCGGGCGGTACGCCGAAGGAATCCGCGGTCCGGGGGAACGCGGGTAAGAGTGTGGCGGGCCCGGCCGGTGAGGGGCACGGCGGGCCGTCGCTGTCGCCGACGGGAGGTGGGCCCGGGGAGTCCGGTCCGGCCGGTGCGGTGCCACCTTCGCCCGGTTGGACGTTCGATCAGTTCGCCGGGGTGGCGGAGAGCCTGGTGTGGGACGGAGCGTGGGAATCTTCCGCGCCGGAGATGATCCTGCAGGCGCTCCGCGCCTGCCGTGACGTCTTCGGGGGCGAGGTGCCTCCCATGTCACCGGCGTTGTCCGGTGAATTCACGGCGTATCTGCAGAATCTGGGGCCGGACGTTCTCCGGAGCCTGAGGCCGGACGCCGACGCGACGGACAAAGACGTGGTGGACGGCATCCGTGCCGCCGCCGACGAGATCTACCAGCGCTACATGGCGGCCAAGGGCGCGGTGAACACCGCTTCCGGCCTCCACAACAGCACTTCCGCCTCGGCACACGCGCCGAGCACGGCCGGTGAGCCGACCGGACCGGTTCCCATGGAGGCCGACGACCTCCCGGCCATGGACGGCGGAGCACAGGCGCGGACGCCTGACTCTCCCTCGCAGGTGGCGCCTTCGGGTGGGCCGGACGATCCGTGGCCCGCACATGCCCACGGCACGTCGGGGCCCCTGCCGGCGGAGGACGGCCCGGACGGGTCGTTCGGCCTTATGGAGACGGAGACCTCCGGACTCCCGGCATGGCTGACGTCGTTGGTGCGTGCCGGTGAGGGCGGCCGGGTGGGGCAGTGGCTCGGGGACGCCGGTCTCCGAGGGGTGCTCCGGGAGTTTGCCGACGAGGGGGGCGCGGAAGTCACCGGACTGCTCCAGTTCCTGAACGATGAGCTCGATCCGTACGAGGGTCCTGTCTTCGTGCGGGCCGACTCGCTCGCCGAGCGTGTGCTGCGGGAGGGCACCGGCGAATCGCTGCTCCGGCTGGCTCCGCTGTCGGTGGCGAAACGGACTCCGACCGAGGAGGCCGGGCCGCGCGTCGAGCTGTGTATCGACAGGGCGCGAGGCTGGCAGATCCCGCAAGGAGAGGACTTCGCCGCGGGGACGGTACTGGTGCCGGCGTCGCCCTACTACCGCGTCGTGCGCAAGGAGATGCTCGACGACGTCTCCATGAGGGTGCATCTGGAGGCCACGGCACTCGATGATCCGGGGTATCTGCCTGTCATCGAATCGGGGTGGTCGGACAGCGGGACGGACGGTCCGCGACCGGCCGGTGTGAGCGATGTGTGGCAACTGGCGCAGGCGCTGGGTCTGTTCGGTGAGGACACGGAGCGGCTGGTGGCCTTGACACGGGCCCTGGGGGGCCTTCCGTGGGCGCTTTCCGATCTCGCCGCCGCGTACGGCTGGTCCGTCAAGTATCTGCTGGGACTCTCCGCCGAGGAGAGGGCCGGACTGGCGGCCTCCTCTCTGCAGTGGCCGACGGCGATCAGCACGGGGGCGCAGGCGGCGCGGTACGAGCGTGCCAAGCACGTGGTGGAGCAGGCGCTCTACCGCGAGGGCCCGGCCGCCGCGCAGGAGGCGGCGCGGGAACTGGAGTGGGAGGAGCACGAGGCGGAGACCGGTGGAATGCCGCAGGTGCCGGAGACGGCGCCGCGGTCCGGCGGGTTGCCGGGGCCGTCGGCGAAGGAGAGCCGAGCCACCGGCCGGCGTCTCGATGACTCCGCGGCACGTCTTCTGCGGGAGATGGCAGACGCACACGGTTCCCCGGACCATCCGTTCGTGGAGTTGGTCAGGGACTGGCTGATGCGGCCGGAGCTGGGCCGCCAGACGGTGGGGATGTATGCCTGGCAGACCCAGAAGTGGTGGCAGCAGACACACACCGAGGTGGTGGGCAAGTACGCCACACCACAGGAGGAGAAGGAGGCGATGCTGCGCCTCCTGCGGATCGAGGCGAAGGGCGGAGGGGCGGAACGGCCGGCCACGAGCTCCGGGCCCGGAGACCGGCGTTGGGAAAGGGCCGTCGCGAAAGCACTTCTGGCCTACGCGGTCAGGGGCGAGCATCCACAATTCGCCACCGGAAAACCGGCCAAGCCGCTGATCGATCTGAATGAACTGATCGCGGAGCGGTATGACGCAGGCCCGCTCTCCGTCATTCTGAGGGCGTGGCAGAAACACCTGATCAAGACGACGGACGAGGCGGTGGCAGCGGGCAGTTCTCGGTGGGAGAAGTACAAATCCCGGGCGCGTGGATTCAATAAGGTTCGGGCATTCCTCCAGTGGGAGGAGTATCTGGTCGGAGGCAATCCGGAAGAGAATGGCGTGAAGCTGCTGACGGCGAATGTCATGCCCTCCCGCGATGACGGCTACAAGAAATTCGTGGAGGAACGGAAAGGTACGCTCGGGTCGACCTCGGTCGGCAGGTTCCTGAAGGATGCCGACTATTTCGTGAAGTTCCGCGACGATTACCTTGAGAAGAATCCGGGGCCGATCGGTGAGGGGCCGGAGTCCTCGGGTGGGCGCGGCTCTTCTCCGGCCCGGCGGCAGTCCGGTCCCCATGAGGGCCAGGCAGGCGTGGAAACGGTCATCGGAGCCCGTCCGGGGAACAGCAGCGGCCCGAGCCCCGCATGGGCGGGGCCCGTTGGCGAGGTGAGCGAAAAGACGCCGGGGAACACTCCGGTGCCGTCGGCGGACGGCGACTCCGGAGCGCATGACGACCCGTTGGGGGACTTCTACGACGTCCTGATGGGGCAGGCATCGGAGAACGTGCCGGCGCCCCCGGGAGAAAGCCCGACGGCCGGCAGCTCTCCGGTCGGGGACGCGTTCGACAGCTCCCTGTCGGGTGTCGGTTCTGGTGATGCTGTGGGGGCGGTGTCGGGTTATGGGTGGGTCGGCGCGTGGGGCGGGCTTCTTCCTGGGTGGGGTGAGCGGTTCGTTCTGGATGCGCCGGTGGTGTTGTTCCGGGCGTTGGAGGATGTGTCGTGGCCGGGTGTGGTGCTGTACGTGGAGGGCGCTGCCGGCCGGCGGGTTCCGGGGGAGTCGTCTGAGGGATTGGTGTCGGTTCCGGAGGGGTCGGAGTTCCTGGTCGTTGGTAGGGGGGAGCTGGAGGACGGCCGTACGTGGCTGCATCTTCAGCCGGTGGGGCCTGGCGAGGGGACGGTGCTTCCCTCGTGGTCCCTTGATTTCCTGGACGATGACGGATTCGCCGGTGGTGGTTCGGGTTTCTCGGCGGGCGGTTCTTCGGGGGAGACGCCGGTTCGCCGGGGCGGGTCCGGCCCGTTCGGGTCGGGTGCTGGTTCCGGGGGTGGGCAGGCGCTGTCCGATGCCGGGTGGGTCGATTTCGCGGCGGAGTATCTGCCGTGGACGGTGGTCGGGGAGGGCGTGCGGGAGCAGCGGCTCCGACAGGTCAAGGAGGTGGTGCGGCGGGTGCTGGGCCAGGAGGGCCGGGAGGCTGCCGTCGGGGTGGCGCAGCGGCTGGTCCGGGCGGAGCGGGAGTGGGAGTTCGCGGAGCTGCCGAAGGACCTGCGGGAACTGCTGGAGCGCGCACCGGACCAGGAGCGGTCACCGAAGGAAGTGTTTCTGGCGGGGCGCCCGGTCGCGATCGGGGAAGCGGAGTTCCGGGGGCTGTCGGAGGAGGCGCAGCGGTGTGTCACCGGCTGGGGTCCGGGCCTCCTGACGTCCAAGCTTCCGGCGGCACCGCAGGGGCTGCTGGGCGGTGGCCCGACGCGGTATGGGCGGCGGAACGCCGGCAGCGGTGGCGCGGCGGAGCCGTACGCGCGGCGGGGTTCCTCTTCCCGGGAAGAGGAAGCTGCTGCGGGCCCGGCCGCTTCCGGTACCCAAGTGGTGTCCGACCCGGGTGCCTACGCGGGAGGGGTACTGGGCTGGATCGAAGCGACGTACGACCCGCTCTCGGCGCACGCGCGGTCCGCGAGGGAATTCTTCGGGGCAGCCGGGGGACCGGCGGCGAGCGGTGCGCGAGCGCACGCGGTGGAGACCTGGCTGAAGTACCTCGAAGCCGTCAACGCCATGGTGAGTGAGGCTCCTCCGCCCTCGTTCCACCGCGCGTACACGGCAATTCTGGAGAGTGCTCTGAGGCAGGAGTGGGGACTCGTCGGGGCGGAGCTCGATGCGGAGACCGAGCGGCGGCTGGAGCAGGAGGTCGACGACCGGTGGGGGCTCGCGGAGAACTTCTACCACCAGGTGCGCGATCGTCTGCGGCGCAGTGCGTGGAGCGGTGGCGTCCCGTCGGCCCCCGGGGGGTCGGCTGTCGAGGGCGGGCGCCGGGTCGTCGAGTTGCCGCACACCGTGGATCCGCGGGTGCGGGCGTGGTGGGAGCGGCGTTCCGTTGTTCAGGAACTGTCGCCGGCGTGGCTGGAGGAAGGCTGGGACATCCTCGCGGAGATGCCGCGCGAGGACCATGCGGAGGTGCACGCGTGGCTGCTGGCGACGCTGACGGCCGGTGAGGAGTCGGTCTTCGGGGCGGTGCCGGCCAGTTCGCTGCCCTCGGCGCCGGATGCGGTGACGGGGCCGGGTGAGCGGTGGCTGACGAGTGAGGGCGCACGGCGCTGGTCGGAGTGGCTGGAGGGGCTGGGGAACTGCGTCGCGAAGCTGGAGGCGGGGGCCGCGGGCCGCGCCGGCCGGCTACAGGCCCAGCTCGCGCGTCGCTACCGGCGCGATGTGTGGGCACCCGGCGTCGGCGACCAGGTCCTGGGCGGCGATGTGTCGCCGGTGGCCCAACGCCTGAACCGGATACTGAAATCCGTCGCCGACACCACGGCGTCGGACGACGCACCTGTCAGCGACCCGGCGACCGACGGAGTCGTCGCTCCTCTGCTGAAGGAGATGGCAGCGGTACACGGTTCCCTGGATCACCCGTTCGTGGCCGAAGTGGGGAAGTGGTTCACGCAGTCCGCGTTCTCCTTCCATACGCAGCGTGCCTACGTCCTGCGGATCCGGCGCTGGTGGCAACAGGCACACCCCGCGGTGGTGGGCAGCTACGCCACGCCTCAGGAGGAGGCGAAGGCGATGGCACGTCACCTGCGGGACACGCTGTATTCCGGCGAACGCCCGTCCCCGCGCCGCGAAGGGCGAGCCTCCCGGCCGCCCCGCACGGTCCCGGAGTCCCTTCTGACGCATCTGGCCAAGGCTGATCACGGGCAGATGGACACGATCCGGAAGTCCGGCTTCATGGCCGGCCTGGACCGCCTGCTCGAAAAGTATTACGCCGCAGGCCCGTTGGCCGAGATCACACAGGCTTGGCGGAAGGACCTCATCGAGAAGGCGAGGGAGCAAGAGACGCGGAAGACGCAGCGGGAAAAGCGCCGGCTGAGGGCCGCCGTCTCCCAGACGGTGGGGCATTTCCTCCGGTGGGAGGCGTACCTGACGGAAGGGGACCGGGCCAGGAACGGTCACAGACTGCTGACCACGAAGACCTGCCCTTCCAAGGGCGGTGCTGACGCGGACCATCTCCTCGACCTGTGGCGACGGGAGGGGCTCAGTACCAAATCGATCTCCCAGATGCAGAGGTCGGCCAACAATTTCATGAGGTTCCGCGACAGCTACCTCCGGGAACATCCCGAACTGCTCGACGGTGGGAGCGCGCCGTTCACACAAGGCCGGCCCTCTGCGCAAGGCGATTCCGGCACAGCCCCGACGTACTCGGAGGAAAGCCCGGAAAACCCCTGGGAACTGCTGCCGGAGCTGGGCGAAGCCATCGTCGGCGGTGATCCCCAGGCGGTGGTGCGGGCGCTGAGCGATGGCGCTCTCCGCGCGTCGGCACGGCAGGCGATCGAGGACCTGAATCCGGAAGGAATCGTGCTGCTGGAGTTCCTTGAGGCGGAGGCGGGGGCTCCTGTCTCTCTCTCCCACCCGGCATACCTATGGGTGGATGCGCAATTCCTGGAGCGCAACGCGCAGGGTTCGCTGATCAGCCTGGGACCGCTGACGATGCTGTCGCTGACGCCCCTGGAACGGCCGGAGAAGCACGGCGTCCACCTCGTCGTCGATGGGGTGGCCGGACACCTGGTGCCGCCGGGGACGGCGGCTGAGTTCCCCGGTGGCGCGGTGCTGCTGCCGACGCCCCCCGACTTCCTGTTCGCACCGGAGGAGGCGACGCACGACGGGTACCCGCAGCTGCGTCTCCTGCCTTTCGGGCCGGGCGGCGTCCCGGTGCCGCCCCCGCTCCTGCACGAGCAGGTCTCCGGGCTTCCCGGCGGCGGCCCCGGCTTGCCTGCGGGCGCCCAGGGCTCCGGAGCCGTGCCGCCGCAGGGTGCCTCTGACGACATCCGCGTGGATGAGGCGTTCCAGGACGGTGACGACGAGGTGGATTTCGAGCGTTTCGTGAACCTCGAACCGGAGAACGGGGAGGCGAGCGCCGGGCGTTCGCCGCTACCGGACCCCGGCGGGGACGGCGTCCCCGATCACGCGGGCCCTTCCTCCGCACCCGACACCGGCCCCTACGCCGTCCTGACGGGTACCGCCACGACCGGAACGCCGCTGGACACAGGGACGTCGGGGCCGGGTGACACCGCAGCCCGGCATACCGCGCCGCAGCAGCCGGACGCCGTTCTCGGCGCGGTGAACGGCCTGTTCCGCCGGTGGGAGAAGCGGCCCAAGGGAACGGCCGTACCGCAGAGTTGGCAGGAGGACGGCCGGCGCCTCGTCGCCGAGCTGGCGCGGCTGGTGGAGAACGACGAGGTGGGCCAGGAACTCCGGGACACGGCGGAGCGCCGGCGGATGGAGCTGATGAAGCTGCTCCTTACGCACACGGAGCAGGTGCCCCGGAACGCCGGCTCTCCCGGCGGGAGCCCGCGCGGCGGTGAGGAAGCCGGAAGCGGCGCGGTGTCGCCGCCCGGGTGGACCGAGTGGGCATCCGGGCATCTGCCCTGGTGGACGACGGGCGACGCCGCGCAGGCGGAGTGGTACGAGCAGGCCACGGAGTCGGTTCGGGAGACGTTCCTCCGGCATGGCCCCCGGGCCGCGCACGAGGTGGCGAAGGGCCTGGCACGGGCCGTGCGGCAGCGGGAGCTCGCCGCCTTCCCGAAGGAATTGCGGGACGCGCTGACACCGGAGCAGCGGGAGAAGTTCCTGGCGGGGTCGCCGGTCGGCACCCGGAGCGAGGCGTTTGCGTCGTTGGCGGAGAAGTACCTGCCGAGGCCGTTGCCGATCATCGGCGCTGGGGAGGTGCGGCGGTATCAGCAGGCCCGGAAAGAAGAGCTGGCGCAGGTGGCGCAGGCGTTGGCAGCCGGGGGGCACGAGGCCGCACTCGCCGAGGCGGAGAGGCTGACCCGGGCGGCACGGGAACGGGAGCTCGCCGCCTTCCCGAAGGAATTGCGGGACGCGCTGACACCGGAGCAGCAGGAGAGGTTCCTGGCGGGGCTGCCGGCCGCGTGCGCGCTCACGGAGAAGGTGCTTCAGTCGCTGCCGGAGAAGCTGCGGAAGCGCGTACGGGGGTCCGGCCCGGCGACGCTGGTGTCGGAGATACCGGCTGCGCGTGGTGGGGTGCCCGGCGGTACGGCGAAGGACACCTTCCCGGACTGGATGGGTTCCTTGCAGTCACAGGTGTCCGGTTCGGCCCTGTGGACACCGGGCAGCGACGGAAGCGCCCCGCAGCCCCAGGGGGAGGACGGTGTGCAGCCGCAGTCCTTCCTCGATGAGAACTTCCTGCTGAGCGGAATGGAGGTGGACGACGGGCTCCAGGGGGCCGGCGGAACCAACCAGGCGTCGACCTCAGCCCAGGAACCACCCTTGGACATCGGAGTTTTGATGTTCGATCAGCTCGGGCGGGACTGGGTGCGGACGGCTCCTGACGCAGTGACCCGCGCGAGGTACGTACAGGTGCTGGAGACGTTGCAGGCCCACTTCGGTCCGGGCCGGTGGCCGGGCCAGGCGCCCTCCCTGTACACCGTCTACGCGGACCACCTCAGGACGTCGGGGGCGGGTGGCGCCCCGCTCAGCGAAGACGAGGTGGATGCCTTCCGCAGCGACGCCGACGCGTTCTACTGGTACTTCTGGCTACGTACGGGGGGCGACTCCACCGATACGCCCCAGGAAGCGCAGGAGACGGCGGCCGGAACGCCCACCGGCTTCGAGTCGATGGACATGCCGTACGCGCCGCTGGAAGAGGCGGTGGGCGCGTCGCCGGCCAACACCGGATTTCCGGTGGGCGCGACGGAGTTCCAGGTGGATACGGCGGACATGCCGATGGACACCGTGGACGAACCGGCGGACAGCCTGGACGACCAGGTGGACACCGCGGTCGACCCGGCGGACGCCACGGACGACCTGGCTCCGCTGGTCCCTGGGACGGCGGAGAGCACGTACCTGGCCCACCTCCTCGGGCAGCTGGTGGACAGCACCCTCATCGAGCCGCCGGCGGAGCAGCCGCCGCAGGACGGAACGCAGCAACCGGAGGAGACCGCCGTTCCTCGGTGGCCGCTGACCACCGCGCAGCGGATCGAGGCGGCGGAAAACTTCCTGCGCCGGTGGAGGGAGCGTGCCACGGAGAGCAGGACACGGCTGGCGTGGCTGGAGGACGGCTGGAACACCCTGGCCGATCTGCACGAAGTGGCGGGGGAAGGCTCCGACCTGTCCGGGGTGGTGGACGCGGAGCTGCGTGACCGTCTTCTGGGAGTGTTGCTGACCGAGGTGGAGAGCGTTGTCGGTGCGACGATGCAGGGAAGTTCGCTACGTCGTGTACACGGTGTACGGACAGACCAGGGCGGATCGTCGACCGACAGCACGGAGCGGCAGGCGTGGGCCGGCTGGATGAGGCGCCTGGAGCGGTTCCTCGCCGAGGCGGCGGAGGACGTGCGCCGCGGAGGTATGTCCGAGGGGAAGGCCAGGGAAGCGCGGCGTTACCGGAAGGAACTGTGGCAGGACCGAATTGAACGCCAGTTGACTCCCGGCGAGCAGGTGCACGTGACCCGGCGCCTCAACCAACTGCTGGGGACCGTGGCCGACGATCCGGCAGATGTGCTCCGGGAGGACCAGGCCACCCGTGAGGCCCGGCCCCAGGCGGGGGCCCGGGACCGGGGCGCGGAACGCCCGCCTGTGTTCCAGGAGAGCGGGACCACCGGTGAGGCCCGGAGCCGGACGGTGGCCGGGGGCCTGGGTGGGGAACATCCGTTGGCCGTCGCGGTGAGCGACTGGTTCCGCTCGATGGGCAACGGAAGTCCTACCGTCAGGCAGCACTTCCCCTCGTGGTGGGAGCGGGTATATCCGCTGCCGTTGGCTCCGCACAGCGATCATCTGTCGTCCTTCGTGCGCCAGTTGATCGAACGCAGCGTCGCCCTCATCAAGGAGGACACCGCGGCACCGGGCGGCTCCACAGTGACGCAGCACCGCCAGCACCGGGCGAGCCGGGCCTTCTTCTGCTTCCTCGCCGATTGGGGAGGCATCCCGGAAGACGTCAGGATCGCCGCGCTGATGTACGGCCAACCGAAGAGGGTGGCGGCAGTCCTGTGGCGTACGGTCCTCGACCAGGAGGGAGACGGGCCGCTGCTGCGCACCATGGAAGCCTGGATCGCGCGTGAGATGGGCGCATCCGACTACACCAATCACCTCGCGACCCGTGCCGCGAGCCTTTTCCTGTGGCGGGAGTACCTGGCCCAGGCCCCCGGGGGAAGGCACCCGATGACCGAGACGGAGGCCCCGGGCGAGGACGCCGCATACCGCGCCTACTACAAGCTGCGGAAGCGCGAGGGAACCTTGCCCTTCCCTTCGACGCACCTCCGACCGCTCAGCGGTCCCCGATCGTTCATGGCCTTCCGTGACGCGTACCGGGCAGCGCAGGCACCGCAGGAGGGCGGTAACCCTCAGGCAACGGATGGCGCCGACATCACCTCGGCACCTGTCTCCGACACGGAGGCCGTCGTGGAGCCGCAGACCGCTGAGGTGAACACCGCCGTGGAGGCGCAGGTCCTTGAGACGGATACCGCGATGGAGACGTACGTCCCTGAGGTGAACACCGCCGTGGAGGCGCAGGTCCTTGAGACGGATACCGCGATGGAGACGTACGTCCCTGAGGTGAACACCGCCTTGGAGACGCACGTCCCCGAGACGGACACCACCACGGAGCCGGAGGAGGCGGGCCGCCCGAACGCTCGGTTCGCTGCCCGGTTGATCGGGCGTATGGCCGGCGTGCTCGGCAGCGACCACCCGCTGACGATCACCGCGGACGAGTGGCTCCACGGGCCGGAGGCGTCGAGCGGCCGGTACACGCACCACAAGCTCTTCGAGCGGTGGTGGGAGCAGGCGCGTCCTACCTGGCCGGGGCCGTACGGAGCGGACGGCCCGCAGCTGTCCGCGGTCGTACGGCATCTGCTGGGACAGGTGCGGGCGGCGGAGGAGGAGCGCGGCCCCTGGGCCAGGGAGTTGCCGCACGTCCGGTCCTTCCTCCGGTACCTGGCCGACAGCGGGCGGCTCCCGGACAGCGAGGTGTACGCCGTGCGCCTGTGCGGCAATCCGTACCGGATCCCGGCGGGGCAGCTGTGGAACCTGGTGTACGACGCGGAAGGGACCGGACCGCACCTCAGGTGCCTGGAGGCGTGGCTGGCGAACGGCCCTGCGGGAGCGAACGTGCAGGGGCTTCTCCGATGGGTCCAGTACCTGCGTCAGCACCACCGGACCCTGTCGACCGACCGCCTGGGCCCGCTTCACGACCCCGCCTACCTGTCCCACATCGTCACGGTGCGGATGCGCACCGGGCGACTGCTCACGGGTGAGGAACAAGGCCATATGATCACCGGCCCGGTCCAGTTCCTCCAGTTCCGCCGTAACCACCCCGAGCAATCGGCGGGCACCGGCCGTCCAGGGGCGCGAGGAGTCGCCGAACAGTCCCTGGCCCGTACGGAGCTGCTGCGGGAGCTGGAATCCCTCCAGGAAGTCCTGACCGCGTTCACACCAAACACGCTCCGCCCCGTGGACCGCGCGTTCTGGCAGCGGTTCGCGGACCGGGGTGCGCAACTGCAGGAAGAGCTCGCCGGCCGGGACACCGGCGGCAGCCTCTCGGAGTCCGAGCGGTTTGCGTGGTCGCCGCGCCTGGAGACTGCGCTGCGGCCGTGGTCGGAGGCGCCGCGGCCGCAGACGGCCATCATCGTGCCCGCGGACACGAGCACCGCAGGAACGCCGGCCGCCGGCCCTGGACAGGCTCCCGGCCTGGCCCCCCTCATCGACCTGACGGCCTTTCACCGCCCCCTCCCCGCCTCCACCGGTGACGCCGCCGCGATGCGTCACCCCAGCTCCGTCGGCCAAACGATGGCGGAGGTGCGGGCGGCCCTGCCGCCCACGGGCGACACCCGGGAGCACCCCTTCGTGACGGAGATGAGGCGCTGGCTGCAGTCTTCGGAACTGGCGTACCGCACCCAGCAGTCGTACGCGCTGGAAATCCGGGAGTGGTGGCGGCGGGCACACCGCGCGATGGAGGGAGCCACCGCGCAGGAGCAGATGGTCTCGCTGCTGAGGCACCTGGTGCGGGCGGGGGGCCTGGGCTCCGGTGGTGCGTCCGGGCCGTCCCCCGAGGCGGATCCGCCGCTGAAGAACGATCAACGGTATGCGGCGCTCGCCCTCCTGAAGCATTTCGTGCAGGCCGGCTATCTGCCGGACGTCCCGCTTGCCAGCTTCTCCAAGCGAACGAGGGGGCCGCGGCAGCGGGGAACGGAGGTTCAAGCGGAGCAGGAGCTGGCGAAGGAGCCGGCGGGCAGCGCGGTGCCCCGGATCGTGCGCGCCTGGCTCGATGAGGCGCCCAGCGACGTCGACCGTGGTAAACGGGCGCGGGCGTACACCCGCTGGAGCCAGCACCTGCAAGCGGTGAACGGGCAAGCGGAGGACGCGCACGGCGCGGGCTCCGGGCGCCGCCGGAACCCGATGACCGAGACCTTCAACAAGCGGGACGAGGAGGCCTTCCGGGCATGGCTCGGTGCGACCCAGCGTGGAGCCAAGGGCCTGCCCATGGATCCGAAGTCGCCCACCGCGCGCGACCTGGTGTCCTACGTCACGCGTTTCCTGGCTTTCCGGGAAAGGTATCTGAGGAAGCACCCGGAGCTCCGGGCAGGCACGGGTCCCTCCGGTCCGTCGGGAACGCAGTCGTCGGCGGGGCCCGCCGACCGGTGAGGGGCCCGGTTCCTGAGGGTGCCGCCCCGGCCTGCCCTCGCCGACCTGAGGAGGACAGGCCTACCGGGGCGGGCCTACCGGGGCGGGCATACCGGGGCTGACGTGTACCCCGGGGCCGCCTGCCCCGCCCCGTCCCACCCACCGACCACCCCCTTCACCCCCCGCGCCCCCTCTGCCACGCTGTGCGCTGCCCCCCGCCCCGTCGATCTTGCCCGGAGCCCGCCCATGAAGCGCCTCACGCTCACCGCCCTGGCCGCTCTCCTCGCCGTCACCGCCGCCGCGCCCGCCGGGGCCACGCCCGCCCCGGCGCCCGGCGCGGCGCCGGGCGCCGCAAAGGCGCACCGTCCGCAGCCGGCGGACCGCTCCCTGCTCGACACCGTCCCGCGCCGCGGCACGCTGCGGGTCTGCACCACCGGGGACTACCGGCCGTACACCTACCGCGACCCGAGGACCGGTGCGTACTCCGGGATCGACATCGACATGGCGCGGGATCTGGCGAAGAGTCTGGACGCGAAGCCCCGGTACGTCGCGAGTACCTGGGCGTCGCTCGTCGGGGATCTCGCGGCGGGGCGGTGCGACATCGCGATGGGCGGGGTCTCGATCACGTTGCCGCGGGCCCGGAAGGTGGCGTTCAGCGAGCCGACCCGCGAGGACGGCAAGACGCCGATCGTGCGGTGTGCGGACAAGGGGAAGTACGCCACGCTGGAGCAGATCGACCGGCCGGGGACGCGGGTGGTCGTCAATCCGGGCGGGACGAACGAGGAGTTCGCGCGGGCGCGGCTGAAGCGGGCGCAGATCACCGTGCACCCGGACAACACCACGATCTTCGACGAGATCATCGACGGCCGCGCCGATGTGATGATGACCGACGCGGGGGAGACGCGCTACCAGGCGAAGATCCACCCCGAGCTGTGCGCGCTCCACCCGGAGAAGCCGTTCACCTTCTCCGAGAAGGCGTACGCCCTGCCCCGCGGCGACGCCGAGTTCGCCGGGTACGTCGACCAGTGGGTCCACCTGGCGACGCACGACGGGACGTACCGGGCGTACGAGGACGCCTGGATGAAGTGACCCGGGGAGGGGACGGAGAGGGGCGGCGGAGGAGGGTGTACGGAGAGTGAGGGTATGTCCCTCCTTCTTTCCGCGTTGTCCCGCCGCTCGCCCGCCCCTGGGCTACGCTCCCGGGCCGGAGCCACCGCCGCCGGCCCCGTGCCGGACCCCACGAACCGGTACAGATCGCAGGTAACGGATACTTGGTCGGTTGGGGCCGGCGTTTCGGGAACGGTGCGCGGCGGGCACCCGACAGAGCGTGACAATCGGCGGAAGGGCAAGACCTCGTGGCAAGGGTTCGAAGAGGCGTACGCGTCATGGGCGCCGTGCTGGCGGCGGTGCTCGGCGCCTCCCTCGCGGGGTGCAGCAGTACCGGAGGAAAGCGCGCCGAGGACGCGCGGGCGGCACAGGCCGCCGGCGGCAAGGCGGCGGTGAACACCCCCAGGTGGACCTTTGCGATGGTCACCCACTCCGGTGACGGCGACACCTTCTGGGACATCGTCCAGAACGGCGCCCAGCAGGCCGCCGCCAAGGACAACATCAAGTTCGTCTACGGCCACGACAAGGAGGCCCAGCGGCAGAGCCAGCTGGTGCAGTCCTACATCGACCAGAAGGTCGACGGGCTGATCGTCACCCTCGCCAAGCCCGACGCCATGAAGGACGTCGTGGCCAAGGCCGAGAAGGCCGGCATCCCGGTGATCACGGTGAACTCCGGCGCCGAGGAGTCGAAGAAGTTCGGCGCGCTCAGCCACATCGGGCAGGACGAGACGGTCGCCGGTGAGGCGGTCGGCGAGGAGCTGAACCACCGCGGCCGCAAGAAGGCCCTCTGCGTCCTGCACGAACAGGGCAACGTCGGCCACGAGCAGCGCTGCGACGGTACGAAGAAGGCGTTCAAGGGCGAGCTGGAGAAGCTGTACGTCGAGGGCACCAACATGCCCGACGTCCAGTCGTCCATCGAGTCCAAGCTCCAGGCGGACCCGTCCATCGACGCGGTCGTCACCCTCGGCGCACCCTTCGCGCCCACCGCCGTCAAGGCCAAGGAGCAGGCCGGCAGCAAGGCCGAGATCGACACCTTCGACCTCAACGCGCAGGTCGCCGACGGTCTCAAGGACGGCTCCCTCGGCTTCGCCGTCGACCAGCAGCCCTACCTCCAGGGGTACGAGGCGATCGACCTGCTGTGGCTGTACAAGTACAACTCCGACATGCTCGGCGGCGGCAGGCCCGTCCTCACCGGACCGCAGGTGATCACCGAGAAGGACGCCGCGGCGCTCTCGGAGTACACCAAGCGGGGCACCCGATGAGCCCGGCGGGAAAGGGCGCCCCACCGCTCGCGCAGACGGCGACCGGTGACGAACGGCTGCTGCGCCGCTCACCGGTGCACCGGCTGATGGGCCGCCCCGAGCTGGGCTCCGTCGTCGGCGCCGTCGCCGTCTTCATCTTCTTCGCCTGCGTCGCCGAACCCTTCCTGCGCGCGTCCAGCCTCTCCACCGTCCTGTACGCGTCGTCGACGATCGGGATCATGGCGGTCCCCGTCGCGCTGCTGATGATCGGCGGGGAGTTCGACCTGTCGGCCGGGGTGATGGTGGTCAGCTCGGCGCTGATCTCGTCGATGTTCAGCTACCAGATGACCGCCAACACCTGGGTCGGCGTCGGAGTGTCCTTGCTGGTCACCCTGGCCATCGGGTTCTTCAACGGCTTCCTGCTGACCCGGACGAAGCTGCCCAGCTTCATCATCACGCTCGGCACGTTCTTCATGCTGACCGGCCTGAACCTCGGCTTCACCAAGCTGATCAGCGGCACCGTCTCCACCAAGACCATCGCCGACATGGAGGGCTTCGACTCCGCCCGCGCGCTCTTCGCCTCGCATCTGACGCTCGGCGGCGTCGACATCCAGATCACCATCCTGTGGTGGCTGGTCCTGGTCGCCGTCGCCACCTGGATCCTGCTCCGCACCCGCGCCGGCAACTGGATCTTCGCGGTCGGCGGCGGTGACGACGCGGCCCGCGCCGTCGGCGTCCCGGTCGTCAAGACCAAGATCGGGCTGTACATGGGCGTCGCCCTCGCCGCCTGGATCTCCGGCCAGCACCTGCTGTTCTCGTACGACGCGATCCAGTCCGGCGACGGTGTCGGCAACGAGTTCCTCTACATCATCGCGGCGGTCGTCGGCGGCTGTCTGATGACCGGCGGCTACGGCTCGGCGATCGGCTCCGCCGTCGGCGCGTTCATCTTCGGCATGACCAGCAAGGGCATCGTCTACGCGCAGTGGAACCCGGACTGGTTCAAGTTCTTCCTCGGGGCGATGCTGCTGCTCGCCACACTGCTGAACGCGTGGGTGCGCAAACGGGCGGAGGAGAAGGCATGACGGCCCTGGTCGAGCTGGCCGACGTCAGCAAGTTCTACGGCAACGTCAAGGCGCTGGAGGGCGTCTCGCTGGAGGTGCACGCCGGGGAGATCACCTGCGTGCTCGGCGACAACGGCGCCGGGAAATCCACCCTCATCAAGATCATCGCGGGGCTGCACCAGCACGACGCGGGCACCTTCACCGTCGACGGGGAGACCACCCGCCTGGTCAACCCGCGCGACGCCCTCGACCGCGGTATCGCCACCGTCTACCAGGACCTCGCCGTCGTCCCGCTGATGCCGGTGTGGCGCAACTTCTTCCTCGGCTCCGAGCCGACCCTGGGCCGCGGCCCCTTCCGCCGCCTGGACGTGCGCACCATGCGCGAGACCACCCGCAGCGAGCTGCTGCGGATGGGCATCGACCTGCGCGACGTGGACCAGCCCATCGGCACCCTCTCCGGCGGCGAGCGGCAGTGCGTCGCCATCGCCCGCGCCGTCTACTTCGGCGCCAAGGTCCTCGTCCTCGACGAGCCGACCGCGGCGCTCGGCGTCAAACAGTCCGGCGTCGTCCTGAAGTACGTCGCCGCCGCCCGGGACGCCGGGCTCGGCGTGGTGTTGATCACCCACAACCCGCACCACGCCTACCTCGTCGGCGACCGCTTCGTCCTCCTCAAGCGCGGGGCGATGGCAGGCCACCACGCCCGGTCGGAGATCTCGCTGGAGGAGCTGACCCGCCAAATGGCGGGCGGCAGCGAGCTGGAACAGCTCAGCCACGAGCTGGCCCGCGAGGCGCCCGGGGAATTCCCCGGCGGCCACCGTCCGGGCTGACGTGGCCCGGGGGCGCGAAGGCGCTCGCGCCCGCGCCCCCACACCGCGGTGCGCCGGAGTCGGCCGGTGATGCACAATCGCACCAAACCCGTGCACCCGGGCTCCCGACGACCGGACGGCCCGCGCACCGCAGCCCCGGCGGAACCCCCGCCCGCACACCGAGGCCGCACCACCGGCCTCCCGACCCGCAGGGACGAGACGACTCTTGCGCGCAGACAGCCGACCGGGCCACCGCCGCAGCCACGGCGAGGTGGGCCGATGAGTACGTACCGTGAACGCGTCCCGCGGGGGCCCGCGCGGGCGACCGTGCTGCGCACCGCCGGGACCCGCGAGCGCCGCTCGCACCTGACCGCGCCGCGGGTGCCGACCGTCGGTATCGACATCGGCGGCACCAAGGTCATGGCGGGCGTCGTCGACGCCGACGGCGCGATCCTGGAGCAGGTCCGCACCGAGACGCCGGACAAGTCCAAGAGCCCGAAGGTCGTCGAGGACACCATCACCGAGCTGGTCCTCGACCTCTCCGACCGGCACGATGTGCACGCGGTCGGCATCGGCGCCGCCGGCTGGGTCGACGCGGACCGCTCCAACGTCCTCTTCGCCCCCCATCTGAACTGGCGCAACGAACCGCTGCGCGACCGCCTCGCGGGCCGCCTCGCCGTCCCCGTCATGGTCGACAACGACGCCAACACCGCCGCCTGGGCGGAGTGGCGGTTCGGCGCCGGGCGCGGCGAGGACCACCTCGTCATGATCACGCTGGGCACCGGCATCGGCGGCGCCATCCTGGAGGACGGCCAGGTCAAACGCGGTAAGTACGGGGTCGCCGGCGAGTTCGGCCATATGCAGGTGGTGCCCGGCGGGCACCGCTGCCCGTGCGGCAACCGCGGCTGCTGGGAGCAGTACAGCTCCGGCAACGCCCTGGTCCGCGAGGCCCGGGAGCTGGCCGCCGCCGACTCACCCGTCGCGTACAACATCATCGAGCGGGTCGGCGGCAACGTCCCCGACATCACCGGGCCGCTCATCACCGAGCTGGCGCGGGAGGGCGACGCGATGTGCGTCGAGCTGCTCGCCGAGATCGGCCAGTGGCTCGGTGTCGGCATCGCCAACCTCGCCGCCGCCCTCGACCCGTCCTGCTTCGTCATCGGCGGTGGCGTCAGCGCCGCCGACGACCTGCTGATCGGCCCCGCCACCGACGCCTTCCGTCGCACCCTGACCGGCCGCGGCTACCGCCCCGAGGCCCGGATCGCCAAGGCGCAGCTCGGCCCCGAGGCCGGCATGGTCGGCGCCGCGGACCTCGCCCGGCTGGTCGCCCGCCGCTTCCGGCGCGCCAACCGCCGCCGGGTGGAGCGCTACGAGCGCTACGAACGGACCGGCCGCCGATGACCACCCAGGACCTCGCGGGCGCCGCCGCCCCGCCGCCCGCCGCCGCACCGCGCCGTGAGACGCCCCGCTGGCTGATGGCCGTGATCATCTTCCTGCTGATCACCATCCCCGCCGGCTACATCGTCATCTCCGCCGAGCAGAGCCGCGACAGCGGCGGCACGAAGGACGCCGAGGCCGCCGCGACGGGTCTGACCAACGCCTTCCCCAGCAAGGTCCAGCAGCGGATCTACAACGTGCCGGTGCCGATCGGCTCGACGCCGGTCTACTACTACGAGACGAACTCCTGGGACACCAGCTCACTCTTCGTCCAGTTCCGCACGAACGAGGTGGGCCTGGCCCGCTACCTGAAGGCGATCGGCACCAGCACCGACGCCCTCAAGAAGGGCGAGGTCACCATCACCCCCCGGCAGTCCGCCCAGGTCGGCTGGGACTTCACCGGCGACGGCCAGTTCGCCGGCCTGCGCGAACACCGCGCGAAGCCGCAGCCCTCCCAGCAGATCACGGTGAGCTTCGACGAGCCGGGACACCCGGTGGTGCATACGGTTTCGACGGTGGAGTTCTGAGGGCGCGGGTTTCTTCCGGCGCCCTCCTCGGGGGCGCCGCCGACGGTCTCGGTCCGGTGCCTGGTGTGGTCGTGCGGTGTGCGGCCGGGTCCGGGGTGGAACACCGAACCCCGGGGGTGGAACGCTCGGCCGGGGCGCCGGGGCGCCGGGGCGCCGGGGCGCCGGGGCCCATGGCTGGAGCCGGGCGTTGCCGCGGGCACGGAAAAGTGCCGTGCAGGGCCGGGAGCGGGCCCTACACGGCAGCGCGGTGTCCGCCTCGTCCTTCAGCGGGGTCCGGGGCCGTCCTTGGGGGCCGGCGGGGCGGCCTGGGTGACGGCCTGGGCGGCGGTCGGATCGACGTGCGGGGAACTGTCGCTGTACTGCCGGTTCTCGGCGCGCAGGCCGTTGGCGAGACCCAGCATGCCTTCGGTGAACTCGCCGATCTGCTTCGACCGCATGTCCCGCAGCGCCGCCTGTGCGGCCGCGACCGCCGTGACGACGGCGTCCTCCAGTGACTGCGGATCGTCCGGGTCGATGACCGACGGGTCCACCCGCAGCGAGGTCAGCGTCCCGTCCGCGTCCACCTTCGCGGTGACCAGACCGCCACGTGCGTGCCCGGTCATCTGACTGCCCTTCAGCCCGCCGAGCCCGGCCAGGTTCCCCTGGAGAGCGCGCATCCGCTCCGTGATCGCGGCGATGTCGAAGGATGAACTGTCGGCCATGGGCGGTGCTCCTCGGGGGTACGGGACGGGCGCGGACCGGGCCGCCCGGCACCACGTACGGGAACGGCAACGGGTCCACACCCATCCTGCGGTCCGGGCCGGGCCCTGCCCATGTCCCTGTTCTGGGGGTCTTTGCCCTGGTGGGGGGAGTGTGGAGGGGTCTGGGGGGCGCCCCTGCGGAGCGCCCCCCAGGCCGTTGGTCACCGCCGCATCGACTCGCAGTTCTCGACGATCAAGCTCTCCGAGGCGGGAAGGGAACTCATCGTGGTGGTCAGGGCGTCGGCGGTCTGGTGCCACAGCGGGCTGTCGCCCAACCGTACGAACCCGTATCCCGTGAGCGTCTCGGGCGTCAGGACCACCCCGTTGGTCTCGACGAGCACCGTGTCGACACCGCGATCGAAGCTGTTGCCCGCGGTGAGACCCGCGGCCCTTCGCAGCAGTGCCCTGATGACCTCCTGGCCGTCTTCGGGATCCTCCATGAACGTCGCGCCGCTCAGGTGCAGGACGCGTGGTGGCTGCCCCCCGCCCTGTCCGTCCGGCGAGAGCAGGGGCGCCGCGGGGTTCTCCGGCGTCAGCGCCGCGGTGTCCGCGGTGCCGATCCAGTAGCGGATCTGGCCGAGCGCCGCGCCGACACGCTCCGATGTGCCGGAGGAGGCCCATCCGATGACCTGGAGCCGTCCTCGGACCAGCTCAGGGCTGTCGAGGAACGGCACCAGCGGAGTGGAGACGGCTGGGGCGGTCTCCCGGGCGGCGCCCGGTGTGCGGGCCGGCGCGGTGCTGCGCGTGTGGGCCGGCGAGGAGTCCAGGTTGGCGAGTGGCAGGGGCGCCGTTGCCGACGGGCGCGGGGTCTGCTCCGCCGCGGGTTCCTGCCCCTGAGGCGCAGGAGCCGAGAGGTTCCGCGGTGCCGGCGCCGTTGCCTGCGGTGCGGTCGCTTGCGTCGCCTGCGGTGCGACCGTCTGCGGGGACGCGCCGGCGTTGTGCGGCAGGAGCCGCACGAACTCCTCCACCGGCGGCCTCGTGAGCCGCTCCGGCTCCGGCACGGTGATCGTGACCTGGAGCGAGGCGTCCTCGCCGTTGCGGCCGGCCCCTTCATCGATCCAGGACCTGACGGTGCGCGGTGTGCCCTGGGGCACACCGGCCCGCTGCTGGGCCGTCAGCGTCACCGGTTCCCCGGCGAGGAAGGCGGTCCGCTGTTCCTCGGTGAGCTGGTTTTGCACCTGCTCGGGCAGGGCGGCGAGATCTTCCGCACGCTGCGCCCGTGAAGCGGCTACCGCCACCTTGTGTGCAGCTGCCGGGCCGTTGAGGAGGAGCGCCCGCTCCACCTGCTTGACCGCGTCACCCAGCTTCGTCCGGCGTCGGCCGGATTCCGCGTCGGTGCCGGAGATCTCGGGCCACCTCAGGATCTTGAGGGCGAGATCGAACCGCTGCTGCGTGCCGCCTTCCAACAGCTTCTGCGGGCTGAGGTCGTAAGCTTCCGCGGCCTCTGCCAGTGCGTGGGGTACTTCGCCTAGTGCCTGGGCCATAGTCACCAGGTGTACTGCGTCTTGGCCGGTGAGAAGGAAGGTGCGCAGGCCGTGGGGCACGGCGCCGAGCTGTTCGGCGAAGTTGACCAGGTGAGGGCGTGACTCCGGGGGCAGGCCGAGAGCGTGGGCGAGTCGCACCAGCTCCTGGGCGTTGAACCACAGATGCTCCCCCGCAGCATCGAGTTCGGCGAACCGTTCCTCGCTCAGGCCCAACTGCCCGGCGCGCCAGGTGCCGATGGTCGGGATGAGGGCTTCAACGTGCTTGTTGACGGCCTCCCACATTTTGCGGCGCTGCTTGCGTGTCATCCGGCTGTAGGTGTCGTTCGCCAGGAGGGGCGTCCGCCTCCCATCTTGCGCCACGTATTCCGCGAAGGTGGGAAACTCCTCGATCCCTACCTTCAACCTGTGGAGGCTTTTGAGCAGATCGAGGACGAAGTATCGCTCGCTGTTGGAGAATTGCAGCTTCGGCGTATCGACACCGTGCTCTGCCAGCAGCGGGTAGAAGTGCTCCTGTTGCCAGTCGAGGAGGGTTTCGCCCTGCGCCGCGCGGTCTTGGAGGTCATTCTTGAACACGTTGGCCAGGTGGCGCCAGTCGCCGTCCAGATAGAGAGCCTCGGCGATCTGCGCGAGATCCTCAGCGATCTGCACGAGATTCCACGCCACGACTGGAGCGACGCGCAGTTCTTGGGCGAGTGCACTGACCTCGTGCACCACAGGCCGTTCGAGCCGCACGCTGTACTCGTAGAGGGGGTGGATCAGGCCGCTGGGCGCGTCGGTTTCATGGACATAGTCGGCGATGCCCATGAGCGTGATGCCATTGAAGGCCAGCCTCGTGTAGTCCTCGACGATTCGACCGCCCCCGGTCTCACCAGTGCGACCTGCGCGACGGGCGACGTGCTCCTCCATCTCGGCCGCGATCTCGTGCCCACCGGGCAGCAGTTCGAACTCGTCCTGGATGCTCTTCCTCTTCCTGCGCGCCCTGATGGCGGCAGCGTGATGGATCTCTTCGAGGAAGTCGGAGAAGTTCTTGTTGCGCAGCTCGGTGAACGAGTAGTCGTCCATCAGAACGAAAACGTGCACCGGCGAGAGCCACGGGCCGCTCCACGTGCGCTCGGCGGCGTTACCGAGGCCGGTGAACGCGGGGTCGGAGAGGGTGCGGAACAGCCAGGCGCGGTCCTGTGGTGTGTAGGCCCTCGCCACGGTGGCGAAGTCCTTGAGGATGCGCCTTTGGCTCTTGAATTCGTCCTCCTGGAGGTGGAAGACGTGGAGGTAATGCTCGATGGCGGCTTCTTCGTCGTCGAGCAGCCCTGGCTGTACCGACCAGTGGAGGCCAGAGAGCCCTTCTCGGTATGCCGGCGCTTGGGCGAGTTCACCGAGTGCGACAACGACCTGCCGCACCTCCGGGTCGGACTGCTGAATCTGCCGGCGGATCAGCGGGGCGAACAGTTCCTTCAGCACATGCGGTTCGGCCAGGGCCTGGAGTGCGTCCAGCCGCATGGGGAAGTGCCTGAGTACCTGATAGAAGGCACGGGGGTTATCGCTCAGACCGAGGTCGGCAAGTATCTGCTGGAGGGATTCGGGTTCCGGGATCTCGCCCGTCGAATGGGCGAGATGGATCAGGTTGACGAAGTCGTCCGCGGTGAGGTCCAGCATGTCCTGCAGGGCCCCCAGGCGCAGGATCTCGCCAGTGGTGAACTCAGTGAGCACATTGCGGTGTTCTCGCAGAAGAGACCCGACCACGTCGAGGACCTTTGGGCTGCTGCCGCCCCTCTCCGCCCTGCCGATCCAGGACGCGATGGTCTCTGGCGTTCCTTCGGGCAGGTGGGCGCGCTGTTCGGCGGTGAGTGCGATGTCCTTGCCGGCGCGGAAGGCGGTGCCCTGTTCGGTAGTGAGAGTGTCCCGCAGTTGCTGGGGGAGGGCGCGGAACTCCTTCTCGCGCTGCTTAGCCGAAACGCTGCTCGCCAACCGATGCGCCTTTGTCGGGCCCTCGACGAACAGCTTCGTCTCCACCTTGCGGATCGCATCGTCCAATGCCTCTCGGCGATGGCTGATCCCGGCGTGGTCAGGGGAGTCGAAGACCGAGGGCCACCACAGGAACTGGGACACCAGCCAGGCCCGTCCCTGGGGGCCGGCTGCTGCCAGTTCCTCCGGCGTCGTGCCGTACCACTGCGCGACCTTGTGCAGTGCGTGGGGAACCGCGCCCAGCTCTTGGGCCATGGCGATGACGTCTTCTGCTGCCCGGCCGGTCAGATGGAGGTCGGCCAGGTCGCGCGGCACCTCGCCGAGCTGTGCGGCGAGATCGGCCAGGTGGGGCCCAGCCTCGTGGGGGAGCTTGAGGTCGTAGGCCAGGAGTACCAGTTGCCGGAAGTCGAACCGGGAGCCGCGGGCGGTGTCCTTGAGCCTGGTGAAGTGTTCAGGGGTGATCCCCAGTTCCTTGGTGTCGCGCCATGTGACGGCCGCGGAGAGGGTGTCGGCGCGCCGGGTGGCGTACTGCCACAGTGCGCGGCGTTGCCCGAAGTCCGCTGCCTGGTAATTGTTCCCCGGCAGCCGGGGCGCCTGCGGGTCGTCGGCCGTCAGGAACTCCGCGAACTGCGCGAGGTCCTCGATGCCGATATGCCACGTATCGGTCTTCCACATATCGATCGCGGTGAGCAGTGAGACGGCGTGGCCGGTCTCGGTTCCGCCCGGGGTGATCAGGGCGGCGAGGTCGATGCCGTGCTCTGCCAGCAACAGGCCGACGTCCAGGTCCCTCCAGCGGGCGGTGGCACCCTGCTCTGCGACCCTCTGGAGGTGTTCATAGAACACGCCGAACAGGCGGTCCTGGTCCTCGTCCAGGTCGAGGAGCCTGGTGAGGTCGGAGGCGTACAGGAGGCCGAACGCCGACATCCGAGTGGCGTCCAGACCTTCGGTGAACGCGCCGACCGCGGCCTCGCGGTGCTGCGCGCGCCGGGTTTCCGTGGGGATCCAGGACGCGACGGTGTCCGGCGTTCCTTCGGGAAGCTGGGTGCGCTGCTCTTCGGTGAGCGTGACCGGCTCGCCCGCGAGGAATCTGGCGCGCTGTTCGTCGGTGAGAGCGTCCCGCACCTGCTGGGAGAGGCCGGCGAGCTCCTCTTCACGCTGGTGGCGTGAAGCGGCTTCCACCGCAGTGGGCAGCGCCCCGGGTCCTTCCAGGAGGAAGGCCTTCACCACCTTGTTGACGGCATCGCTCAGGCTCTTGCGGCGTCGGTTGGCCTCGGCGTCCTTTCCGTGGATCGAGGGCCACTTCAGTTGCTGGAACGCGAACCAAATGTGTGCCTGCGTGCCATACGTCACCAGTTCCTGCGGGGTGAGGTGAGAGGCCTCCGCGACCTGGGGGAGCGCGCGGGGAGCGGCTTCCAGTTGCTGCGCGAGGTCGATCAGGCCAGGACGTGATTCCCGCGGGAGCCCGAGCTCGTCGGCGAGGGCCACCAGCTCTCGTGCGTTGAACCAGGTGTGGTGCGGTGTGTCGTTGAGTCCGCTGAACCGTTCCAGGGTCAGACCCAGTTGGTGGGCCCGCCATGCGGCGATGGTGGGGACGAGGGCGTCGCGGTGCGCGGCGGCGTACTGCCACAGTGCGCGGCGCTGTTCGGGTGTCGCCGTGTGGTAGCTGTTCTCCGGCAGCTCAGGTGCCTGCGTGTCCCATGACGCGAGGTACTCGCAGAGTGAGGGGAGTTCCTCGATACCGGCGTCCCACGGCTGAAGCGCGGCGATCAACGAGACGACATGAGCGGCTTCGGCTCCGGGCAGTAGCAGGGCCTGGACATCGACGCCGTGCTGGGTCAGCAGAGCTCCGAGATCCCGGTCCCTCCACTGGGAGAGGCCGTTGTTCCGATCCGCGAGGTCCTGGAGGTACCCCCCGAACACGGCGAACAGTCCGTGCTGTTCATTCTGCAGGCCGAGGAGACCGGCGAGGTGTTGAAGGCTGGCCGCCGCCACCGGGTCGACGTGCAGTTCTTCGGTGAGTGCGTGGACGACGTCGGTGTGGTGCTGCTCGCGCTGGGCTTCCGTGCCGACCCAGGGAGTGAGGACGGGAGGTGCCTCCCGCGACAGGACGGCACGCTGCTCGTCGGTGAGCGTCACCGGTTCGTCGACGAGCAGCGCGTCGCGCCGCTCCTTGGCGAGCTGCTCGGTTTCGCTGAGGAAGAGCATGCCACGCTGCTCATCGGGGAGCTTCGCGGATTCGCTGCGGAAGAGCACGCCACGCTGCTCATCGGTGAGTGTCACGGGTCCGCTGGCGAGGAAGGCGGTGCTCTGCGCCTCGCTGAGCGTGACGATTTCGCCGGTGAGGAAGGCGGCACGCTGCTCGCCGGTGAGAGCCTCCCGTACCTGCTGGGGCAGCGCGGCGAGATGCGCCTCACGCTGAGCCCGTGACGCGGCTTCCACCACCGCGCGTGCGGTGTCGGGGCCTTCTAGGAGTAGCGCCTTTGCTACCTGGTTGACGGTCCGGCTCAGGCCCGCCCGGCGGAGGTCGGCTTCAGCGCCGTGGATCGGGAGCCACTTCAGGGCCTGGAACGCCAGCCAGATACGTCCCGGTGCACCGGCCGCCACCAGCTCCTGAGGAGTCGTGCCGTGGCTTTCCGCGACCTGAGGCAGCGCGTGGGGCACCGCGCCCAGTTCCTGGGTCATGGTGACGAGGTGCGCCGCGTCCTGTCCGGTCAGGCCCAGAAAACGCAGAGTGTAGGGCACGGACTTCAGCTGCTGGGCGAGGTCGACCAGGTGCGGCCGGGCCGCCAGCGGCAGGTCGAGCTTGCGGGAGAGATTGACCAGTTCCCTGGCCTTGAACCAGGGATGACGGGCCGTGTCGTCGAGCGCACGGAACTGTTGCGGAGCGAGCCCCAGTTGCTGGGCGCGCCACGCGGCGATGGTCGGGACGAGGGCGCGGCGGTGCGTGGTGGCGTACTGCCACACCGCACGGCGCTGTGCGGGCCGGGCCGCGTGGTAGCTGTTCCGCGGCAGCTCGGGTGCCCGCGGGTCGTTGACCGTCAGGAATTCCGCGAGCTCCGCCAGTTCCTCGGCCCCGACGTTCCATGCCCGCAGTGCGGTGAACAGTGAGAGGACGTAGAGGGCTTCGGGTCCGCGGTGCGCGGTCAGGGCACTGTAGTTGACGCCGTGCTGGGTCAGCAGATCGGCGAGGCCGCCGTGGACCCAGTAGGTGAGGGCATCGCCCTGTTCTGCGAGGTCCCGGAAGTGGTCCTTGAGCACACCGAACAGAGCGCGATGTTTGCCGTGCAGGTGGAAGCGGTTGGCGACGTGCAGAAGGGCGACCGCCAGGGCCGGTTCGACGTGCAGCTCTTCAGCGAGTGCGCGGACTTCGTCCACCACAGGGCGCTGCATGCGCGCGCTCAAATGATAGATGGCGTGGATCAGATTGCCGTGCGCGCCGGTCTGGTGGATGTAGTCCGCCGCGCTCACGAGCGTGACCTGCTGTGCGGCCAGCATCCGGTGCTCATTGACGTGCCAGCCGCCCCCGCGGCCGTGGAGGCGGCCTGAGTGGAGGGCGAGATGCTTCTCCATCGCCTTCATGAGCGGGCGCCCGCCAGGGGCCAGCCGGACGGTTTCCCGGATGTCCTGCCCACCCGAATGTTGCACCCAGGTGCCCACGGTGTCGTCGACCCGTTCGAGGAAGCTGATGAAGTCCCCGTTACCCAGGTCATCGAAAAGAACATTGTAATGGACGAGCAGGGTGACCACATGGACTGGGGAGATCCACCGCTCAGTCCACTCCCGCTGGCCGACGTTGCCGGGGCCGACCAATGCCGGGTCGGACAGGGCGCGGTACAGCCAGGCACGGTCATACGAGGTCAGGGCACCCGCGAGGGTGGCGTAATCCTTGAGCACCTCCCTGTTCCGAGGAGTGGCCTGGAGGTGGAAGACGAAGAAGAAGTGCTCGATGGCGGCTTCTTCGTTGTCGAGCAGTCCCGGCTGTACCGACCAGTGGGTGCGCGGCTGCCTTCCCTGCTGAGCCCGTTTCGAGGTGAGCCTGCGGAGGTCGTCGGCGACCTTGAACGCCTCTCGGTCGGACTCCCACATCCGCTGGTTGACCAGTGAGCCGAACATCGTCTTCAACAGGTGCGGTTCGCGGAGGGAGTGGAGCGTGGCCAGCGGCATGGGGTGGTGCTTGAGCACCTCGTAGAGGGCGCGGGGGTTGTCGCTCAGTCCGAGGGCCGCGAGGGATTCCTGGAGGGCCTCGGGAGAAGGGACTTCGCCTGTAGTGCGGACGAGGAGGATGAGGTCCTTCATGGAGACGTCCAGCATGCGGTGCGAGGCACCCAGGCGCACGACTTCCTCGGGGGTGAAGTCGGTGAGGAGGTTGCCGTGTTCCCGAGTCAGGGCGTTCGCCAGTTCCTGGGGAGAGCCATGGTTGGGCAAACGGGGGACGTCGGTGTAGGCCGGCGGGCGGGAGCCGGTGCTGGCGTCCATCGGCCGGGGAGCCGGGGTCGGCCTACCCGCCTCGTCGATTTGGCTGAGGGCCCAGCGGAAGTCCGTGGGGCGCTCTAGGCGTTGGGCTTCTGTGCCGATCCAGGAGCTGACGGTGATCAGCGCCTCCTGAGATGGTCCGGCCTGTCGCTCGTTGATGATCCTTACGGGGCCGCCGCTCTGGAAAACGGCGCGCTGTGTGTCGGTGAGCGTGATCCATTCGTCGGTGAGGAAAGCAGTGCGTTGCTGATCGGTGAGGGTGACGGCTTGGCCGCGGCGGTAGGCGGTGTTCTGTTCGGGGGTGAGGAATGTGGTGGTTTGGTTTTCGGCGAGTCGTAGGGGGGCGGCGTTGAGGTATGCGGTGCGTTGGTTTTCGGTGAGGGTGACGGGTTCGCCGTTTAGGTAGGCGGTGTTCTGTTCAGGGGTGAAGAGGGTGCGTACCTGGTGTGGCAGGGCGTTGAGGTCCTCCTCCCGCTGCTGCTGTGAGGCGGCGACCGCTGCCCGGTCCGCCGCGGTGATGCCCCTGAGGAAGAGTGCCCGCCTCACCTGGTTGAACGCGCGTGTTGCTCCTGCTCGGCGGCGGTTGGTCTCCTCGTCGTTGTAGGGGCCGAGGATCGCGGGCCACCTCAGGTGCTGGGACACCAACCAGGCCTGGTCATCGGCGGTGTATGCCACCAACTCCTGTGGCGTCTTCATGTGCCCCGCGGCGACCTGAGGCAGTGCGTAGGGGACCGCGCCCAGTTCCTGGGTCATGGTGATGAGGCGTGCTGCGTGTTCGCCGGACAAGTTGAGGCGGCGCAGTGTGTGGGGTACTCCGCTGAGCTGTTCGGCGAGGTCGATGAGGTGGGGTCGGGCTTCGTGGGGGAGGTCGAGGTCGCGGGCGAGGTTCTCCAGCTCCTGGGCGTTGAACCAGGGGTGGCGGGTGGTGTCGTTGAGTGTGCGGAAGCGCTCCGCGGTGAGACCCAGTTGCCGGGCGTGCCACGCGTTGACGGTCGGCGTGACGGTGCCGTGGTGCCGGGTGGCGTACTGCCACAGTGCGTGGCGCTGCGCGGGTGTTGCCGCGTGGTAGTTGTTCTCCGGCAGTTGCGGTGCCTGCGGGTCGTTGACCGTGAGGAATTCCGCGAATTCCGCCAGTTTTTCGGTGTCGACGCCCCAGTCGTTGAGCGTGGTGAGCAGTGCGATGGCGTGGGCGGTTTCGGCGCCTCCGCGCGCCATGAGGCCGGGGAGGCCGATTCCGTGGTCCGCGAGCAACAGGCCGAGATCCCGGTCCCTCCAGCGCAGGTGGGGGCCGTCCTTGTCCCAGAAGCTCTTCAGGTGGCCCTCGAACACGTTCAGTACAGGGAGCTGGTCGTCCTGTAGGCCGAGGAGTTTGGCGACGTACAGGAGGTCGTACGCCATGTCCTTGGTGGTGTTCAGCTTTTCGGCGAGTGCGTGGACGGCGTCGTTGTCGTGCTGTTTGCGTCGGTCTTCTGTGCCGATCCAGGAGGCGAAGGTGTTCGGTGTTCCTCCGGGCAGGCTGGTGCGCTGCTCTTCGGTGAGGGCGATCGGCTCGCCGGTGAGGAAGGCGGCGCGCTGCTCGTCGGTGAGAGCGTCCCGCACCTGCTGGGGCAGGGCGGCGAGATCCGCTTCCCGCTGCGCCCGTGAAACAGCATTCGCCGTTTCCTGTGCCGCCGTGCGTCCCTTCAGGAGGAATGCCTTGATCACCTGGTTGAGGGCGTCGCTCAGGTCCTTTCGGCGGCGCTCGGCCTCGGCGTCGGCTCCGTGGATCGGGGGCCACTTCAGGCGTCGGAACGCCAACTGGGTGAGCTCCTGTACGCCGTTCGTCAGCAACTCCTGTGGAGTCGTGCCGATCACTTCCCCGATCTGGGGGAGTGCGTGGGGAGTGGCCTCCAACTGCTGTGCGAGGTTGACCAGACGGGGGCGTGATTCCCGGGAGAGTCCGATCCGGCGGGCGAGGTTCGCCAGCTCCCGGGCGTTGAACCAGGGGTGGCGGGTGGTGTCGTTGAGTGTGCGGAAGCGCTCCGCGGTGAGACCCAGCTCCTCTGCCAGGGCGGAGTTCTCCTCCGGTATCGGGGCGGGGGCAGAGTTCTCTCCCAGAGCCTGGCCGGAGGTAGAGCTCTCTCCAGTGTTCTGGTGCTGGGGTGTGGAGGTGCTACGGCTGCTGGATCCGGAGCTGCCGGCCTGGTTCTCCGGCTGTTCGGGGGCGGAGTGGGTGCGCTGGTGGGGGAGCATGCCGCCTACGCGGCGTCGCTTACGTCGGTTTTCCGTGCCGACCCAGGAGGCGATGGTGCCCGAGGTGTTCGAGGGCAGGGCGGCACGTTGTTCGTCGGTCAGGGTTACTGGTTCGCCGGTGAGGAAGGTGGTGATCTGTTCGTCGGTGAGCAGGTCCCGCAGCTGCTGGGGGAGCGCGTGGAAGTCCGCCTCACGTCGTGCCTGTGACGCGACTTCTGCTGCCACGCGTGCGGCGTCGGGGCCTTCCAGGAAGAGGGCCTTCGCCACATGTTCGATCGCGGTGCGCAGGCTTGTCCGGCGATGCTCGATCTCGGCATCGGTGCCACCGATGGTCAGGGGCCATCGCAGGATCCCGGAGGCGAGCGTGGCCCGATGCTCCGCGGTGTACGTCAGCATGTCCTGCGGGGTGACGCCATAGAAGTTCGCGACCTGGACCACGGCACGCGGGAATGCGCCCAGCTCCTGGGTCATTTGCACGAGGCGTGCCGCGTCCTCGCCGACGGGAACAGCACCCAGTTGACGTGCCAGTCGCACGAGGCCTGCCGCCTCCTCCTGGATGAGGTCCAAGGCGAGCAGGGTGCGGGGCGTGGTATGGAGCTGGCTGGCCAGTAGTACTAGCTGAGGCTGATCCTCTGAAGGGAGATCGAGGATGTGGGCGAGGCGCACCAGCTCCCGGGCGTTGAACCAAGGTTGGCCGTTGACCGCGTGGAACTGTTGCAGAGTCAGTCTCAGATCCTGGGCGCGCCAGGCGGCAACGGCTGGGCGGAAGGCATCGGCCTGCCTGGCGGCGTATTCCCACAACTGGCGGACCCGCGCAGGTTCTGTATGCAAGGGATGCTTGATCAGGTGCTTGATGAATGTAGGGACTTCGTCGATAGCCATGTCCCAGGTTTCAAGCGCGGCGAGTAGCGAGACGAGGTGGGGGGCTTCGTTACCGCGGCGCTTGGTCACGTCCAGGGCATTAATGCCGAGCTCCGCCAGCAGCGGCACGAACTCCTTATTCCTCCATCCGAGGAGAGTGTCGCCGTGAATCGCAAGGTTTTGGAGGTAGTCCTTGAATGCGGTGAGCAGGTGTTCCTGGCCGGGCTGGAGGCCGAGAATCTCGGCGAGGTAGTGGAGGTTGAATGCCACGGCCGGGTCGACGCGCAGTTGTTCGGCGAGTGCGCGGACTTCGCTCACCACGGACCGTTCGACGTACTCGCTGTACTGGTAGAGGACGTGGGCCAGGTCGCTGAGCGCGCCGGTCTCGTGAACGTATTCGGCGATTTCCGAGAACAGGATTCCTTGCTCGACGAGTCGGTCATACTGACTGACGTATCGGTTGCCCCGGGCACTTCCGAAGTGCCCTGCCCGCTTGGCGACCTCATTTTTGATCGCGGCCATAAGCGTGTCTCCGCCAGGGTTCAGCGGGACTGCTTCGCGGATGTCGCCCTCCCTTGCTTGGAGCATCCTGGTGCCCACGGTTTCGTCGATCCGTTCGAGGAAGCTGACGAAGTCCTCGTTGCGCATGACGCCGAACGGGATTTTTTGCTCGATGATCAGGATGCCCACGTGGAGTGGGGAGATCCACCGTTCGGTCCAGTGCTGCTGGCCGGCGTCGTAGTCGACGAGTGCGGGGTCGGACAGGGCTCGGAGCAGCCAGGCACGGTCCTGCGGGGTCCGAGCCCCTACGAGGGCGGCGAAATCCAGGAGGGTTTGCCAGTGCACGTCGGGATCCGTGAGGCCGAAGGCGGTGCAGAACATCTCGATGGCGGCTTCCTCGTCGTCGAGCGGTTCTGGCTGCACCGACCAGTGGGTGGCCTGGGGCACTCCCTGCTGGGCGGGGCTTTGGGCGTAGCCGTCGATCATCCTGAGAACTTGCTGGAGCGCCGGGTGGGAGTCCGTGTCGGATTCCATGAGGGAGTCCGTGTCGGAGTCCGTGTCGGATTCCATGAGGGAGTCCGTGTCGGATTCCATGAGGGAGTCCATGAGGGATTCTGTGAGGAAGTCTGCGTCGGAGTCCGGGTCGGGGGACTGGATCTGCCAGTTGACCAGCGGCCTGAAGAGCAACTTCAGGATCTCCGGCTCGGCGAGGGAGTGGAGGATGTCCAGTCGCATGGGGCGGCGCTTGAGAACCTCGTAGAGGGCGCGGGGGTTGTTGCTCAGTCCGAGGGCGACGAGTGAATCCTGGAGGGTTTCCGGGTCCGGGATGTCGCCTGTTACCCGGGCCAGGGCGACGAACTCCTTCATCGAGGTGTCGAGCATGCGGTGCAGGGTGCCCAGGCGCCGGACCTCTTCGGTGGTGAAGTCGGTGAGGAGGTCGCCGTGTTCTTGGCGCAGGGAGTTCGCGACCACGTCGGGTTTGGACAGCTGCGCCGGAGGGGGGGTGGCGCTGTAGTCGGGCAGCTCGAAGATGCTGGTGTAGGCCGGCGGGCGGAAGCCGATGCCAGCTTCCGGCAGATGGTAGAACTTCCTGCCCATCGGGTCCACTTGCTCGAAAGCTTGGCGGAAGTCTGTGGGGCGCCGTCGGCGTTGGTCTTCGGTGCCGATCCAGGATGCGACGGTTTTGGGCGCGTTCTGGGGCGGTCCGGCTCGGCGTTCGTCGATGATCCGGATGGTTTCGCCGGCGAGGAGTGCGGTGCGTTGTGTGTCGGTGAGCGTGATGGGTGGGTTATTGAGGAATGCGGTGCTTTGTTCGCTAGTGAGGGTTATGGCTTGGCCGTTGCGGAAGTCGGCTTTCTGTTCGGAGGTGAGTGTGGTGGTTCGGGGGGCGAGAAGTGTGGCGGATTGGTCTTCGGTGAGGCGTACGGGGGAGGCGCTGAGGAGTGCGTTGAGGTATGCGGTGCGTTGGTCTTCGGTGAGTTCGACGGGCGCACCGTAGAGGAAGAGGTAGCGCTGTTGGGGGGTGAACAGGTTCCGGACCTGGAGCGGTAGTGCGTTGAGGTCGTCCTGACGCTGGAGCCCTGATTGGAACGCTGCTTTTGCTGTTGCTGCGCGGGTGCCGTCGAGGAACAGCTCCCGGGCCACGTTGCGGAACGCGCGAGCTGCTCCTGCCCGGCGGCGGTTGATCTCCTCATCGTCGTAGGGCCCGAGGATCGCAGGCCATTTCAGGTGCTGGGACACCAGCCATGCACGGTTGTTGGGTGTCACCAAGTCTTTTGGCTTAAGCCGGTATTTCCGCTCGAGCTGGGGCAGTGTGATGGGTGTTTCGCCCAGTTCCTGGGTCAGGGTGATGAGGTGTGCTGCGTCCTGGCCGGTCATGCTGAAGCTGAGCAGATTGCTGGGTACGAACTTCAGTTGTTGGGCGAGGTTGACGAGGTGGTGTCGGGCTTCGTGGGGGAGGTCGAGCTCGCGGGCGAGGCCGACCAGTTCGCCAGGGTTGAACCAGGGGTTGTGGGTGGGGTCGTTGAGCTCGCTGAAGCGTTCGCGTGTGAGACCCAGCTCCTGTGCGAGGGCAGAGTTCTCCCCCGGAGCCTGAGCGGAGGCAGAGCTCTCCCCGACGTTGTGGTAGCTGCTGGAGCTGCTGTTCTGGTTGGTGGAGTGATCCTGGGCGGAGTGGTGGCGATGGTTGTGGGGCGTGCCGCCTGCGAGGCGTTGGAGGCGTTGGGTTTCCGTGCCGATCCAGGAGGCGAAGGTGCTCGGTGTTCCTTCGGGCAGCTTGGCGCTCTGCTTCTCGGTGAGTGTGACCGGTTCGCCGGTGAGGAATGTGGCGCGCTGCCTGTTGGTGAGGATGTCTTGCACGCGCTGCGGCAGGGCGGCGAGGTCCGCTTCACGCTGTTTCCGCGAAGTGGATTCGGCTGCCGTACGCGCTGCTGAGGGGCCTTCCAGGAACAGGGCCCGTGCCACCTGCCGGACCGCATCGGCCAGGCTCTTTCGTTGGCGGTTGGCCTCGTCGCTGTGGCCCATGACCGGGGGCCACCGCAGGATCCCGGAGGCGAGCGTGGCTCGCTCCTCTTCGCTGTGTGCGACCAAGTGCTGGAGGGAGAGGCCATATGCCTCCGCGACCTGGGGCAGCACTGTCGGGATCCCGCCCAGTTCCTGGGCGGTGGTGAGGAGGTTTGCTGCGTTCCGGCCGGTCAGGTCCAGGGCGCACAGGGTGCGGGGTATCTGGCCGAGTTGTCCGGCGAGGTCGGTCAGGCGAGGGCGTGCCTCGGCTGGGAGACCGAGGAGGTGGGCGAGGTTCGCCAGTTCCCGGGCATTGAACCAGGAGTGGTGGGCCGTGTTGGTGAAGCGTTCCGGGGTCAGTCCCAGTTGCTGGGCGCGCCATGCGGCCACTGTCGGGACGAGGGCGTCACGACGCTCGACGGCGTACTGCCGCAGTGCACGGTGCTGCCCGTGTGTCGCTGTGTGGTAGCCGTTCTCCGGCAGGCGGGGCGCCTGCGGGTCGCGGGACGCCAGGTGGATGAGGAATTCCTGGAACTCATCGATCCCGATGTCCCAGGCATGAAGCGCTTCGAGGAACGAGATAACCTGGGCAGCTTCGGTCTCCTCGTGCCTGATCAGTTGGTTGACGCGGAAGCCGTACGCCGCCAGCAGCCGCCCGAAGTCCTTCATTCTCCAGAGCAGGAGGGTGTTGGCGTCGCCCCGCTCCGCGTGGTCCTGAAGGAAGCTCTTGAACACGCCCAGCAGATGCCGCCGTCCGTCGTGCAGACCGAGAGTGTCGGCGACGTACAGGAGGTTGAAGGCCACGGCCGGGTCGACTTCAAGCTCTTCGGTGAGTGCGCGGACCTCTTCCACCACGGACCGTCCGACGTGTGCGCTGTACTCGTAGACGGCGTGGACCAGGCGGGTGTGCGCGCCGGTCTCGTGGACGTAGTCGGCGATCTCCATGAGCGTGATGCCACGGTCCGCCAGGCTCTGGTAGTGCTCGACCCTTCGCTCGCCTCCGTGGCGCTCGATGCGGCCCGCGCGGTAGGCGACCTCTTTCTCCATCGCCGCCATGAGCGCATGTCCGCCAGGGGACACCCGGAACTCTTGCCGGATGTCGACGCCCCTCATGTGGAGCATCCTGTGCCCCACGGTGGCGTCGATGCGTTCGAGGAATGCGGGGAAGTCCTCGTTGCGCATGTCCTCGAACGGGAGGTTTTGCTCGATGATCAGGGTGCTCACGTGCAGGGGGGAGAGCCATCGTCCGGTCCACGACTGCCGGCTGACGTCGCCGGGGCCGACCAACGAGGGGTCGGTCAGGGCCCGGAAGAGCCAAGCACGGTCCTGCGGCCCGCGTGCACCCGTGACGATGGCGAAATCCCGGAGGATGCCGCGGTGCTCGTCGGATTCGTTGGGGCCCATAAGGCCGAAAGCATGGAGGAAGTGCCTGATGGCAGCTTCTTCGTCGGTGAGCAGCCCCGGCTGCACCGACCAGTGGGTTCCGGTGAGCGTCCCCTGTTGGGTCGGCTGTTGGGCAAAGTCGTCAAGCGTGCTGACGATCCACGGAATCTCCGAGGCGGCGGCCTGGGAATCCTGCCGTGCCGGTGAGGCGAACAGCCACCTCAGCGTGTCAGGGCCAGCGAGGGAATGGAGTGTGTACAGCCGCATGGGGCGGTGCGTGAGCACCTCGTAAAGGGCGCGGGGGTTGTCGCTCAGGCCGAGGGCGTCGAGGGATTCCTGGAAGGCCTCGGGGGTGGGGACTTCACCTGTGGCGCGAACGAGGTGGACGAGGTCGCCCATCGGGACGTCCAGCATGTGCTGGAGAGTGCCCAGGTGGACGATCTGCCAGGTGGTGAAGTCCGCGAGGAGGTCGCCGTGTTCCTGGATCAGGGCGTCCACGATCGCCTGAGGCGGTTCTTGGCTGTATGCCGGTCGCCCGGCCGCGCGGAGGTAGCTCGGTGGGCGGAGGCCGGTGCCGGCTCCCGTTGCCCGCCGGATGGTGGTGCCTTCGGCGTCGATGTGCTCGAAGGCTCGACGGAAGTCCGTGGGGCGGTGTCGGCGTTGGGCTTCGGTGCCGATCCAGGAGCTGACGGTGTTCGGGGCGTCCTGGAGCGGGCCGGCGCGTCGGGCGTCGATGATCCTCAGGGGTTCGCCGTTGAGGAAGATGGTGCGTTGTTCGTCGGTGAAGGTGATGAGGTCGTCGTCGAGGAAGGCGGTGCGTTGTTCGTCGGTGAGGGTGACGGGGCGTCCGTCGCTGAGGGCGGTCTTCTGCCAGGTGGTGAGTGTCCTGGCTTCGGCCGTGAGGAAGGCGGTGCGTTGTTCTTCGGGGAAGGTGAGGGGCTGGCCGGTGAGGAGAGCCGTGCGTTGTTCGGGGGTGAGTGCTACGAGCTCGCCGTCGAGGAACGTGGTGCGCTGTCCGCCGGTGAGGGTGAAGGGCTGGCCGTTGAGGAGGGCGGTGGACTGCTGGTCGGTGAGGGTGAGGCTTTGACGGGCGAGGAGTGCTTCGGACTGGCTCTCGGTGAGCTTCACCGGGGCCGCGTTGACGAAAGCGGTGGCTTGTTCCTCGGTCAGGGCGACGGCCTCGCCGTTGAGGTAGGCGGCGCGTTGTTCGGCGGTGAAAAGGTGCTGTACCTGGAGGGGCAGAGCCTTGAGGTCTGCTTCGCGTTGGTGGTGTGACGCCGCTTCTGCCGCTTCGTCCGCTGCGGTGCGGCCGTTGCGGAACAGCGCCTGTGCCACCTTTTTGAACGCACGGTCCACGCCTGCCCGGCGGCGAAGGGTCTCGGCATCGTTGTAGGGGCCGAGGACCGCAGGCCACTTCAGGTGCTGGGACACCAACCACGCCGGGCCATCGGCGCCGTCCTTCAGCAGTTCGTCCGGCTTGACCTCGTAATGCGCGGCGATCTCGGACAGCGGGTACGGCACCGCGCCGATGGACTGAGCCAGGTCGATCAGGTGGGGCCGGGATGCGTCGGAGAGATCGAGGTTGTAGGCGAAAGTTGTCAGTTCTCGGAGGTTGAACCAGGGGTGGCGGGTGGTGTCGTTGAGCTCATTGAGGCGCTCCGGGGACAGCCCAAGGCTCTGTACCTGGGCGCTGCGCCAAGCGATGACGGACGGCACGAGGGCGTCGTGGTGCTGGACGATGTACTCCCACAGTTCGCGGCGCTGCTGGGGAGTTGCTCCCCTGTAGCTATCCACCAGCATCTGGGGTGCCTGCGGGTACGGGGCCGTCGTGCCCTCGACTGCCGGGAGTTCGTCGATGAGCTCGGGGAGCTCTTCGATGCCGACGTTCCAGCGGTGGAGGGCGCTGAGCAGCGAGATGGCGTGGGAAGCCTCGGCTCCCCCGGGGGCGAGGAGGAGGTCGGGGAGGTTGATGCCGTGCCGTGCCAGCAGCACGCCGAGGTCCTGGTTCCTCAGCCGGACGAGGAGCTCTTGCTGCTTCGGAAGCTTCTTGAGGTGGCCTTGGAACACATGGAGCAGGGGGAACTGATCGACTTGCAGACCGAGGAGTTCGGCGACGTGCAGAAGGGCGAACGCCGCATCCCGGTCGACACGCAACATTTTGGCGAGCACTTCGACACGGGTGTTGTGGCGCTGATCGCGTTGAGCTTCCGTGCCGATCCAGGAGGCGACGGCCTCGGGTGTGTCCGCGGGCAGGTGGGCGCGCTGCTCCTCGGTGAAGGTGACCGGCCCGCCGGCGAGGAAGGCGGTGCGTTGCTCCTCGGTGAGAGCGTCCCGCATCTGCGGGGAGAGGTCGGCGAGCGACTCCGCGTGCTGTGCCCGGGACGCGTCTTCCGCCGCGGACATCACGGCGCCGGGGCCCTGGGTGAGCAGAGCCTTGATCACCTGGTTGACGGCGTCGCTCAGGCTCTTCCGGCGGCGGATGGCCTTGGCGTCGGTTCCGCGGGCCGAGGGCCACCTCAGGTACTGGAGCGCCAGCCAGATGTGTTCCTGCACACCGCGCGCCACCAGTTCCTGGGAGGTCGTGTGGTACCTCGCGGCGACCTGGGGCAGCGCGCGGGGTACAGCGCCGATGGCCTGGGCCATGGTGATGAGGTGCGCCGCGTGCCGATCCCTCAGCTCAAGGTCGGCCAAGCCGCTGGGCACAGCCTCCAACTGCTGTGCGAGGTCGACCAGGCGGGGCCGTGCCTCTCGGGGGAGGGAGAGGAGGTTGGCGAGGTTCGCCAGTTCCTGGGCATTGAACCAGGGGTGGCGCGTGGTGTCGTCGAGAGTGCGGAAGCGTTCGGGGTCGAGACCCAGTTCCTGGGCATGGCGCCACGCGGTGACGGTCGGGGTGAGCGTGTCATAGTGCAGCGTGACGTACTGCCACAGTGCGCGGCGCTGTCCGAGTGTTGCCGTGTGGTAGCCGTTCTCCGGCAGTTGCGGTGCCTGCGGTTCGTTGACCGTGAGGAATTCCGCGAACTCCGGCAGTTCGTCGATGTCGACGCTCCAGTCGTCGAGCGTGGTGAGCAGCGAGATGGCGTGGGCGGTTTCGGTTCCGCCGGGGGTGATGAGGCCGAGGAGGTTGATGCCATGCTCTGCCAGTAGCAGGCCGAGATCGTGTTCCCTTCGCGTCCGGAAGGCATTGTTCTCATCCACCTCCGGGAGGCTCTGGAGGTGGCCCTCGAATGCGTGGAGCAAGTGGAGCTGGTCGTCCTGCAGGCCGAGGAGTTTGGCGACGTACAGGAGGTCGTACGCCATGTCCTCGGTGGTGCCCAGCTTTTCGGCGAGTGCGTGGGCGTCGTCGTCGATGCGTTGTTCGCGTTGGGCTTCTGTGCCGATCCAGGAGGCGAGGGTGTCGGGTGTTCCTTCGGGCAGGGCGGTGCGCTGCTCCTCGGTGAGGGCGATCGGCTCGCCGGTGAGGAAGGCGGCGTACTGCTCTTCGGTGAGAGCCTTCTGCACCTGCTGGGGCAGGGCGGCGTAATCTTCCGCACGCTGGCTGCGTGCAGCGGATTCCACTGCCTCTCGCCCTGCCTCGGAGCCCTCCCGGAGATATGCCGTGACCACCTTATGGACGGACTCGCTCAGCCGCTGCCGGCGGTAGGCGGCATCGGCGTCGGCACCAGGGACCCAAGGCCACAGCAGCATCTGGAAAGCCATCCAGATATGTTCCTGTACGCCGTAGGACGCCAGCTCCTCCAGCGTCATGCGGTAGTGGTCCGCGAGCCTGGGCAGTGCGAGGGGCACCGTGCCCAGCTCGTGTGCCATGGTGACGAGGTGTGCTGCGGCCTGGCCGGTCAGGCCCAGGTCACGCAGTGCACGGGGCACCGTGCCGAGCCGTTCGGCGAGGTCCGCCAGGAGAGGCCGGGCTTCTTCGGGGAGGTCGAGGTCGCGGGCGAGTTCGACCAGTTCCCGGCGACTGTCCCTGTGGCGCTTCCTGCGCTGGGCATCTGTGCCGATCCAGGACTTGAAGGTGGCCGGGGTCCCTCCGGGCAGGTGTGCGCGCTGCTCCTCGGTGAGAGTGACCGGTTCGCCGGCGAGGAACGCGGTGCGCTGCTCGTCGGTGAGAGCGTCCCGTACCTGCTGGGGCAGGGCGGCAAGGTCCGTCTCACGCTGTGCTTGTGAGGCGGTTTCCGCAAATGTGCGTGCCGCTTCCAGGCCCTCCAGGAACAGTGTTCTTTCCACCTGGCTGATCGCACGGTTCCAGCTCGCCTGACGACGGTCGGCTTCGGTACCGGAACCGAAGAACGGAGGCCACCGCAGGATCTGGGTGGCGATGCCGATCCGCTCCTGCGCACTGGCCGTCAACAGCCGTTGCGGAGTGGTTTTGCAGGCCTTCGCGACCTCGGTCAACGCCAGCGGAACGGCACCCAGATCCAGCGAAGCTCGCACCAGTTCGGCTGCTGCCTGACCGGTCAGCCCCAGGGTCAGCAGTTCGTACGGCGTACCGTTCAGCTGCTCGGTGAGCGCTTCGAGATCCGCCAGCGCCTCCGCCGGCAGCATCAGTGCGCGGACGAGATCCCCCTCCGACGGCGTGGAGCTCGTCCGGGAGGAAGTGGGCTGTGCCGTGTCCAGGGTGCCGGGCAGTGCCGTGCCCGGGGCCTGCGGCGTCCACTGGGAGTCCAGGGCGGCCTTGGCGTGGGTGGTCAGGAGCGCCCCGACCTCCGCCATGACCGACTCGGTGAGGGTGGCGGGGCTCTCCAGGGCGTCCCCGTTCTCCTCGGCCACCGTCAGGTCGCCCGTGTCGGCGGCGGGCAGGAAGCGTTCGCTGACCGATGCAGGCGGCAGTGCGGTGACCGGCAACGTCTCCGGTACCTTCAGCTCCTCGGCGGGGTCGGCGGTTGGCCACTGCGGGGTGAGGAAGGTGACGCCCTCCGGAATGTTCACCTCCTCCGTTCCTGCGGTCGGCGACCATTCGCCGAGCAGGTTGATGTTCTTGGTCTGGACCGTCAGATGCCACCTCACGCGTCCCGTGCGGGAGCGGTGCGGCAGCGCGCCACGGGCCACGAAGCTGCCCGGGCTGACGTTGGTGATCTCCGCGAGGCTTTGGCCCTTGCCCGGCGAGGAGGACCGCCCGAACCCGAGCCCGCCCGTGCTGGTGTCCGTACCACCGGTGAAGGTGGCGGAGTGGGCGTGGTTGAGGTGGTTGGTGGTGACGCTGCGGACGTCGGAGAAGCCCGCGGAGTACTCCGCGAGGTCCATCGTCGACAGCGTGACCGTCTCCCCGGCGTCCACCACGTCGGTGATCTCCGCCCGGAGGAGCAGCCGGACCCGGCGGTTGGTGAGGGCTCCGTCCAGGACCACCTGGGGGGTCGCCGAACCGGCGCCGGTGTGCAGCGCCGCCACCAACTGGTCGTGGGTGAGGGCCGTTTCCAGATGGGCCCGCGCCTGGTGGAGCGGGACGCCGTGCGCCGTCAGCAGCTCCAGGGCGCGCTCGCGCAGCCGGGCGGTGCCAGAGACGCCGAGCACCCGGTCGTGCTGGGTGAGGGTGACCGGACCCTCGTTCACGGGAGCTTGGGCGGCGGGCGCCTGCGCTGTCGATGTGGCCACCGGGACCAGCCAGCGTGCCTCGGCCTCGATCTCCCGCGGCCGGGCGGTGGCCTGGCGGGGCTGCGCCGTGCCACGGGATCCGGCCGGGCGTACCGCGCGCACCAGACGGTTCACCGCGCCGGTCAGGCCGGGCGCCGGGACCTTCTCCACCGTCACGGACGTGACCAGCCGCACCTTGTACGTCAACTGGTGTGCGGAACCCGCGTAGTTGAGCCCCGAGAGCAGATACGCGTAGGACGTCAGGCTCTGCTTGGAAGTGAGGCCGCGGGAGAAGAGCGTGAGGTCGCTCCCGTGGCCGGCGTGGGCGCCCCAGCCGCCGGCCACGCCCACGCCCAGCGCCAGCTTGGAGCTGTGCGACTGGGAGTTGGCGAAGTCCCGCATGGCGCTGGGCCACAGGTCGAACCCGGCGTTCGGCAGATGGACGGCGGACACCGGTGCGATGCCCTGCCCGGGGACGGCAGGTACCCGCACGGCGCGCACCTGGAAGTGGACCGTCTCGGTCTCCCCGTCGGCCAGCGGCCGGACGAAGGTACGGCGCAGCCCCTGCTCGTCGGGGGCGACGGTCGCGTCCCGGTCGCCGAACAGCTCGGTGAAGCGGGCGCTCAGCGACTGGGTGTGGAAGTGGGTGTCCAGGAACGTGTTCAGGGCGAGCAGTTCCGCCGGCGTCCACTCCGGTGCGCCGAGGGACTTCCGCGCGTGCATCAGCTGCTCGCGCAGCTCGTTCCGGACGTCCGTGTGGTGCCCGGTCCCGTTGCCGGAACCACGCCACAGGTTGGCCAGCCCGACCGGGCCGTACAGCCCCGAACTGCCCGTCGGCTGCGTCAGCTCGTGCGGGGGCGTCTGCGCCGGGGCGTCCTGCTGCCGGGGGTACGGGAGGGGCTGCGGGGCGCCGCCCTGGCTCCCGTGCGTCACGGTCTGGTGCAGCGCCGTCTGGAAGGTGTCGGCCAGCTCTTCGGGCACCCGGACGGCGACTGCGATGGTCTCGGTGAACTCCCGGCCGAGGCGGTCGCCGAGTGGCCGCACCCCGGCCGTCAGCCGGACGGTCAGCAGGAACGGCACACTGCGGCCGTTGAAGCGGGCGCTGTGCCAGCGTCCGCCGCCGGTGTCTCCCGCGGAGCTGAACGACGTGGACGTACCGGCGTCGAGCGTCACCGGGAATTGGAAGGTGGGCAGAGTGGTGCCCAGACCGGTGGCCTCGCCGAGAGTGAGGGAGAAGCCGCCACCGGTGGTGGCGGAGGCGCCCTGCAACTCCAGCCAGCGCAGGTTGAGCACGGTCGACAGATCGCTCGCGTCGCCGATCCGCTCGACGCCGGTCACCTGTCCCGACAGTTCGCCCTGGAGTGTCCGGCCGCCGCTGAGCGGTACCGGAGGCAGCAGCATCCCGCCGTCCAAAATGCGGGCGAGGTCGTTGAGGACGCTCAACTCGCCGAGCCGGTTGTGCAGGTACTCGTGGAGCGGGTTACCGGCCCGGGCGTCGGTCGGGTAGGCGCGGATCAACTGGTCACGCAGGCCTCCGAGACCGCCGATGTGCTGCCCAACGGAGAAGAACCGCAGGACCTCCTGAGTGAACCGGCGGCGCAGCGCACCGGGCGTGCCGACGGGCAGCGTGGCATGCCACGGCGTGACGGTACCGTTCGTGGCCGGCTCCACCAGCTCGACGGGGAAGGCGGCGAGGAGCGTGCCCTCCTTCGAGTGGGCCCGGTGCTCCACCGGCACCCCCGGACCCGCCGTGACGACCTCCAGCCGGGCCCCGGCGAAGGTGAAGTGTGCCAGCTCACCGCTGTAGCCCAGTGACGGGTTGGTGTACGCGTTGGTGCTCCGGCTCTGGTCGTACGAGCGGGACGACGACAGGCCGACGCTCACCTTGGGGGTGAAGGGGACGTTGCCCGGTGCCAGCGGCACCTTGACTGCGGGGCTCAGGCCGATGGAGGAACTGGCGCTCTCCGAACTGCCCGTCGAGCGGTTGGTGGTCGCTTCCTGCGGGCCGATCAGCTTCTCGCCGTACGGCGCGTAGGGCGAGGCGGTGTGGGTGGCGCGGCTGCGCTGGATACCGGTCAGCCGGATGCGGACGGTGTGTTCGGTGCGGGGCGAACCGCCGGACACGGTGAGCTTCAGCCCGCCGTCGACGAGGCGCCGGGAGAGGTTGTTCGCACCCAACCGGTCCAAGTGCGCGCCGAGTTGGGCGCGGACCGCGGACGCCAGACGGTCGTGCAGCTCCGGTCCGATGACGTCCGTGGCCGGCAGCAGCGAGGCGACCAGGTCACCGAGGACACCGGAGACCGCACCGCCGGGCAGGACGGTGCCGTCGAAGCGGACGTCGCCGAAGGCGACGACGGAGCCGAAGAGGCCGAGGGGGAACTGCGCCGACTGCCCGGTGGCCCGTTCGGTGCCGAATCCGATCGGTGGTACAAGGGTCTGCGGGAGGGTCACGTGCAGTTCTTCGTAGGGCAGGACCTCTTCGA
>NZ_JBVHRF010000010.1:0-181355 GCF_055567035.1 Streptomyces sp. NPDC027185
AGAGGCCGACCTGCTGGATGACGTAGCCGATCCGGCGCCGCAGCCGGACGGGATCGGTGCCCGCGATGTCCTGGCCGGCCACCGAGATGGTGCCCGCGGTCGGGTCGATGAGCCGGTTGACCATCATCATCGTGGTGGTCTTGCCGCAGCCGGACGGGCCGACGAGGGTGACGAGTTCCCCCTCCGCGACCTCGAAGGAGAGACCGTCGACGGCGGTCGTCCCGTCCGGATAACGCTTGGTCACGGACTCGAAGCGGATCATCCGCCCATTCCAGCGCGCCCGGCCGCGCCGGTCCCCTCATCCGCGCAATCGGGTGGGCGGGCCACCTGCCACCGGGCGGCGCGGCCACCCGGCCCGCCCGGTGGCGCGGAGGTGCGGCCCGCCCGGTGGCGCGGTCGCCCGGCAATCGGGTGCGGCGCCCGGATGGGGCGTGGCGCGGGGGCCGTCCGAGTTGCTTCGGGGGCGCCGCCTTTCCGCCTGCCGCGTCGGGCCCGTCCGGCGTGCTTACGATCGCGCCCGGCCTCCGGTCGGACGGGTGGAAGGGACACGATGAGAGCCGTAGCAGTCAGCGCATTCGGTGCCGAGCCGCAGCTCGTTGAGCTGCCGCAGCCCGAACCAGGGCCGGGGGAGGTCCTGGTGCGGCTGTCCGCCGCCGGGGTCAACCCCATCGACTGGAAGATCGCGGGCGGGATGTTCGGCGACGCCGTCAGCGCGTCGTTCCCGCTCGTCATGGGCGCGGACGGTGCGGGCGAGGTACTGGCCGTGGGGACCGGCGTGCGGCGCTTCACCGCCGGGGACGCGGTGTTCGGCACGTTCCAGCGGCCCGAGCGCGGCGGCGGCTCGTACGCGGAGCTGGCCCTCGCCGACGAACACTCCCTCGCCCACGCGGCCCGCAGCGTCACCTACGCGACGTCGGCGGCGGTCCCGACGGCCGGGATGACCGCGTACAACCTGGTCGAGGAGACCCGCATCGGGGAGGGCAGCCGGGTGCTGATCGTCGGGGCGACCGGCGGCGTCGGCTCCTTCGCCACGCAGATCGCCCACGGGCGCGGCGCCGAGGTCATCGCGACCGCGCGCCCGGTACTGGCCGATCTGATGCGCACCCTGGGCGCCGCCGAGATCGTCGACCACACGGCGGGGCCCGTCGCCGAGCAGGTGCTGGCCGCCCACCCGGAAGGCGTCGACGTCCTGATCGACCTGGTCAGCGACGCGGACGCCTTCGCGGAGACGATGCGGACGGTACGGGACGGCGGAACGGCGGTGTCGACGGTCGGCGCGGCCGACGCGGACGTCCTCACTGACCACAACCTCCGCGGCTTCAACTTCGTCAACCGCCCGTCCCCCCAGCTCCTGGAGATCCTCGCCGGGCACCTCGACGCGGGCCGTCTGACGGTCCTGGTCGGCCGGGAGATCCCCCTGGAGGAAGCCCCGGAGGCGGTCGCGGCGCAGCGCGAAGGCCGGGCCCAGGGGAAGACGGTGCTGGTCATGTAGGCACGAAGCGGCCCGCCGCGCCCCGGTACGGCCCGGGGCGCGAAGGACCGACCCGAGGTACGGCGCGGCCCCGCGGGAGCTTCCTGCGGGGCCGCGCCGGTGTGTGCGGGGCTGGGGCGGCAGGCGCCTGGCGGGTCCTGCGCGCCGGGGGCGGCCGGTGGTTGTCCGGGCGCCGCCCGGTTCCGGGCGCGCCGGTCGGTACGCGGTGCGGCAGGGCATGCTCGGGACGGCCGCCCCCCCGTACGGGGCGCTCGGTTCCGTGCCTGTCGGGCGGGCGCTCGGGCCGGGTGCCTGCCCTGCCCCTGGCCGGGCGCCCGCCGTCTCCCCGGGGCGGCGGCCCGGCTCCCCGGGGCCGGGCGGGGTCTGTCCTCCGGGTGCGGCGCTCGGCTCTCGGGTGCGCTGCCCCGCCCGGCCGTCCCTCGGGCGCGCCGCCCGGCCTCGCGCCGCCCGGCCTCGGCACCCCGGTGGCCGTGCGCCCGGTCCGGTGCCGGTCTCTCCCTCGGGTGCGCCACCCGGGGGCGGCCCCTCGGGTGTGGCGGCCGGGCTCGTCCGATTCCGGGTGCGCGGCCCGGTAACGGCCCCGCACGGTACCGGCTCAGCCGCCCGGTCGCTCGGTCGCCGCCGGTTCCGTCGGCGGGGCCTCCGGCCGCCGTGCGGCGTCGTTCCGGTGGCGCTGCCGGGTGGCCCGTACGGTCCGGAGCACCGGGCCGCTCGCCGCCGTCAGGCCGGCCGTGAGCAGGGCCGCGCAGAGCAGCGCCGTGATGCCGGTGTGCAGGGAGGCGGTGAGGGCGTCGGCGTACGCGGTGGCCGCCGGGCGCGGGACCGCGTGCGGGAGGGCGTCCAGGGCCCGGGAGCGGAGCGGGACGAGGGCGACGGACAGGAGGGCGGTGGCGGCGGCGCAGAGCAGCGCCGTGGCGGTCAGGGCGCGGCGCCGGCGGCGGGCCAGCAGCAGTCCGGCGGCGAGGCAGCCGGCCGCGGCGGGGGGCGCCAGCCGGGCCGTGGCCCGTACGGCCCGGTGGACGGCGCGGGCCCGGGGCACATCGGCGGCGTGCAGCAGCACGATCTCGGTGCCGGTGTGCGGCACCCGGCGGGCGATGTCGATGCCCAGCCCGTTGGCGGAGAGCTGGTGTTTGACGCGCTCGATGACCGGGGCGACGTCGAGCCGGACGGCGGCGTTCCCGGGGGCGGAGAGGGCGGCGTCGAGGGTCCGGTGGGCGGTGCGGTGCACCTGCCGCCACAGGCCGGGGAAGGCCGGCCCGGTCACGACCTGCCGGACCTGCTTGTCGACGAACTCGCGGATACCGCGGGTGAACCGCTCCCGCAGCGCGGGGCGTTGCCGCCGGGGGATGGCGGAGAGCAGTCCGTCGAGGTGGACGTGGTCCATCACCCCGTCGGTGACGTCGTCGACGATCGCGTTCCGGACGGTGCGGTCGCGGGCGAGCGGCGCGACGGCGGCGACGTACCGGTCGGTGTCGGTGAGCTGGTCGCGGGCCCAGCCACCGGCCAGGGCGACCGGTGCCAGCAGCGCGGCGAGGAGCAGCAGCACGATGGCGGCGCCCGCCCGCCCCGGCCGCCGGGGGGCGCGGGGCGCCTCCTCGCGCGCCGTACGGCGGCCGCCCCCGCCCAGGGGCGCGCTCGCGGTCACGTCGTCGCTCCTTCCGTGGCCGGCCCGGCGACCACCGGACCGCCGCTCAGGTGCGGGCCGTGGTGGATCCGGATGCCGCCGTGGTGGACGCGGGCGCGGTGGCGGCGCCCGCCGTGGCGGCGGGGCCGCCGGCGGGCGTCGCGGCGGCGTCCCCCGCCGTGGCGGGGCCGGGCACGGGCCCGGCCGGGGACGTGGCACCGGGGGCGGCGGTCCCCGCCGTGGCGCGGCGCCGTCGCAGCAGCAGCCCCGCGCCCGCGAGCAGTCCGGCGACGAGCAGCCACGGGCCCCAGGACGCCCAGGAGGGGCCCGGGGTGGCGCCGTGGGTCTCGGGCAGGTCGTCGATGTCGCCGGAGCAGGCGGCGGGGGCGGCGGAGCCGGGGGCGTGGACGCAGACAGTGGTGGCGGCGCGGAGCGTGCCGGGCGCGCCGGTGGGCCCGTCGGCGCGGTCGCCCAGGACGACGCCGGCGGTCAGCACCCGCAGGCCGCCCGGGGCGAGGTCGGTGTGCCAGACGGCGGTGCGGTCGGCGGTGACACGGCCCTCGGGCGCCTCGGCGGACTCGGTGGTGGCGGGCAGCCGGGCTTCGACGCGGGCGCCGCGCAGCGGGACGGAGCCGAGGTTGCGGAGCGTGATGCGGTAGTCGAGCCGGTCGCCCGCCTCCGCCGCGTCGATGCCGTCGCTGACCTCGACCGCCACCTGCGGCGGTGCGGGTTCCGCCGGGGGCCCGGCGGCCACGGCGCGTCCGGGGAGGGCGGCGGTGCACAGCAGGGCGCTCAGGAGGAGGGTTCGCATCCACCCATCCGAGCACCGCCCACCGCACCCGGCCCCCCGCCCCCACCGGGGCACGGCCGCGGTTCACCCGCGCGGGTGGGCCCCGACGGGGCCGGATGCGGGCCAGGCCCGGCAGGGTCGCGGCCCCCGGGTGGGCACCCTCCTGTCCCTGGGTGGGTACCCCCCGCTCCCGGGCGTGCCCCGCCCGGGGTTGAATGCGCCCCGTGAAGGTGGTGCTGAGGTTTCTCGACGAGCGGTTGCGGGCGGACGGGGCGTCGGGCGCGGTGGACATGGAGGAGGTGCCCGACGTGCCGGAGGCCGTGGCGCGGTACCTGTACGCGCGCCAGGAACGGTGGGCGGCGGAGCTGACCGCGCGCCGCGCCCTGCGGGCCGCCGCCGTCCCGTCCCGCCCCGGCCACGCCACACTCCTCCGGCTGCTGACGGCCCCGTACGCCGGGCTCCCCGGCCACCGCCCGTCCTGGCTCCCGCCCGGCTTCGGCACGGATGACGAGGCCGGTGCCCCGCACGGCTCCACCCCGGCGGACCCCGGCGGGACGACCGGTCCCGGTGCGGCGGCCACGGACCCCGCACCGGGCGGCCCCCGTGCCCCGGGCCGCCCCGGCACTCCGGTGAGCGCCCCCGGCCCACCCGGTGCCGCCCCCGTCGGGGACGCGGCGCTGCGGGCCGCGTGGGAGCGCTGGGCGGCGGAGGAGCGGCTGGCGCGGGAGGCCGCCGCGGTGGCGGGTGCGTGGTACTCCTGGCGTCCGGCCCTGCGTGCCCAGGGCGAGGAGCTGGGCACCGTGCTCGACGGCGCCGGGCGCCCCCTCTGGGACACCGGTGTGCTGATCGCGGGCGGCCCGGGTCTCGTACGGAACGCTCCCGGCCCGGTCCTCGCCGATCTGGCCGCCAAACGCCGTACGGCCGCCCTCCTCGACCCGGCCCGCGCCGCCGACCGTCCCCTGCTCCGGCATCTGGCGGCGGCGTAGCCGCACGCAGCGCACGCCCGCCGGAGCGCGGCCACCGTGCGGGCGCCCCCGGCCGGCGGGCGCCCCGCCGACCGCACCCGGCCCGCTCCCGCGACCGGGCAGCCCACCGGCCCCCGGAGCCACCCGCCCCACCGGCCCCGCGACCGCCGGCTCCGACAGCGCCGCGTCCCACCGGCCGCACCGGCGGCCGAACAGCCCACCGGCCCCGCAGCCACCCGCCCCATTCCCCCCCCCGGACCGTCCCCCCACGCGCCCCGCTACCAGGCACCCTGTCGCCCCCCACCGGCCCAGCCCCGTTTGATGGCCGTACGGGGGCCGCCTACGGTGCATACCGTCGGGGCGCAGCAGCGGGCCGTGCCGTCGTGGCGGGCGGGTTCTCGCGGGTGGCGGGTCCGGCGCCGCCGGGGTCCGTGGCCTCGGCGGATCAGGTCCCGGTACCGGAGGGCACTCCATGAGAATCCATCTGACCAGCGTCTTCGTCGATGATCAGGCGAAGGCCCAGCGCTTCTACACCGAGGTGCTGGGGTTCGAGACGAAGCACGACGTACCGCTGGGCGAGGGGCCGGACGCGGACCGCTGGCTGACCCTGGTCTCCCCGGAGGACCCCGGGGGCACCGAACTGCTCCTGGAGCCTTCCGGACACGCCGCCGTTCCGCCGTACAAAGCGGCGCTCTTCCTGGACGGCATCCCCGCCGCCTCGTTCGCCGTGGACGACGTGCCCGCCGAACACCGGCGGCTGAGCGGGCTCGGCGTCCGCTTCACCCAGGAACCGCAGGCGATGGGCCCGGTGACCACCGCGATCCTGGACGACACCTGCGGCAACCTGATCCAGCTCTTCCACAGCACGGAGGACCACAGCGCGTAGGACACGCCCGCGCGCCCCGTCCCCCGTCCGGCGCGCGCCCCCGGCCCGGCACCGGCCGAGCCGGGCCGCGCGCCGCCGTCACCCGTCGATCCGCCGGTGGAAGCAGACCCGGTCCTCCCCGGGCCCGTCGTAGTCGGTGTGCACCGGCAGCCCGCCGACCGTCCGGTCACCGGCGCCTTCGGGGGCGAACCCCATCGCCTGGTGGAAGGCGAGGGAGGCGGCGTTCCCGGGGGAGACGACGGCGCGGACGTCGGTGCGGCCCGCCTCCGCCGCCTGCGCGAAGAACGCCTGGTAGAGCTGGAGGCCCACGCCCCGGCCCCGCAGCCGGGGGGGGGGGACGCCGACGAAGTGGATGTACGCGTCGGTGGTGTTCTCCGGCGCGTGCAGGCCGACGAGGAAGGCCCGTACCCCGCCGTCGTCGCCCGCCTCGGGGGATTCCAGGACCAGGCTCGTCCGGGAGAAGAACCGCAGGAAGAGCCGCGGCAGCAGGAGGGAGAGCTCGCGGGCCTCCTGGGGGGTGCGGGAGTCGCCCCACCAGTGCTGGACGCAGCGGACGAGCGCGGGGTGGTCGGTGACGCGGGCCGGACGCGGTACGGGCATGGCGTTCCTTCCGGGAGCCGGCGGTTCAGTGGTGGTGCGGCCCGCGCCGGTGGACCGGGCCGTGGGCGTCCTCGCAGTGGCCGGGGGCTTCCTCGGGCGCGGGTCCGGAGCCGACGTGCAGCACGGTGTCGGCGTCCTGCTCCCCGACGTGGTCGACCTGGAGCGTGGCGTGGGTGATGCCGTAGTCGGTGGCGAGCAGGGACTGGAGGCGGCGGCGGACCTTGTGGCAGTCGCCGGACGGCGCCACCAGGATGTGCGCGGAGAGCGCGGGTTGTCCGGAGGTGATCTGCCACAGGTGCAGGTCGTGGACCTCCGCGACCTCGTCCGCCGCGACGAGGTGGTCGCCGAGCGCGTCCGGGTCGATCCCGGCGGGCGCCGCCTCCAGGAAGATCCGCCCGGATTCGCGGACCAGCCCGTACCCGGCGCGCAGCATCAGCGCGACGACGACGAGGGTGGCGAGCGCGTCGGCGCGGGCGAAGCCGGTGGTCCACACGACGAGCCCGGCGACGGCGGTGGCGACGAAGCCGAAGAGGTCGGTGAGGATGTGCTGGTAGGCGCCCTCGACGTTGAGGCTGGAGCGGTTGGCGCGGGAGAGGAACCACGTCGCGACGAGGTTCACCACCACGCCCGCCAGCGCGGTGACCAGCACCAGTCCGCCGGTGACCGCGGGCGGTTCGATCAGCCGCCGCACCGCCTCGTACGCCAGCCAGGCCGACAGCAGGAGCAGGGTGATGCCGTTGGCCTGGGCGGAGAGGATCTCGGCGCGTTTGAGGCCGTAGGTGTAGCCGCCGCGGGCGGGCCGGGCGGCGAGCCGCATGGCGACGAGCGCGAGCACGATCGACGCCGCGTCGGTGAGCATGTGCGCCGCGTCGGAGAGCAGCGCCAGGGAGCGGGCGACGACGCCGATGACCACCTCGACGGCCATGAACGCGCAGATCAGCACGAGCGCGGCGCGCAGCCAGCGGCGGTCGGCGTCGGGCGAGACGGTGTGCGCGTGGCTGTGTCCGCCGTGGCCGTGGGCGTGGGAATGATCCGGACGGTGGCCGTGCGGCGGTTCCCCGCCCGGGTGGTGCCCGTGGGCGTGCTCACTCAAGGCGCGCTCCCTCCTGGTCGTCCTCCTGGGTCGTTCTCCTGGGTCGTCCACGCGAAGCAAACCGCACTTCCGCCCGATCTCCAAAGGCTGCACCGGTGACCGTTGTCATTCCCGTCGAACGGCGCAAAGCCGCAGGTCAGGACGGTGGTTCTGGCGTATGTGGAGTGGAGCGGAAGACTCCGGTACGCCCTGTGTCCGCATCGCCCCGCCGCGCCCCGCGCCGTCGCGCGCGCCCCGCCACGCGCCCGCGCCGCCTGTCCGCTCGCCTCCGGGAGCGGCGCGACTCGGCCCCGGGAACGGCGAACGGCGGGCCGGCCGGCGTGGAATGCGCCGGCCGGCCCGCCGTTCGTCCCGGTGACGCGGGGCCGCCCGGACAGCCGCGGGGCGGACGGCTCCTGCGGCCCGCCCGTGCCGGGTGGGCCGCGTCGTGTTCCGGACGGGTCAGGTGCCGTCCCTCGTCGTCCCGGCGGCCCGGACGGCGCGGTGGTATTCGTCGTTGAGGGCGTCCGCCGCGGCCTCGGCCTCGGTCTTGGTGGCGATGCCGACGGCCGCGCGGGTTCTGCCGTCGGGGTGGGAGAGGTGGGCGAGGTGCCCGTCGGGTGTATGCACGATGTACCACGTGCCGTCCTTGTTACCGCGTGCCTCGAACATGCCCATGACGACTCCTCGTACCCGGAAAGGCACCCAACGTAGCGGGCGGTGCGGTCAGGCCCGCAACCCCGCCGTCAAGGTCCGCATCGCCCCGGTGGCCAGTTCGGCGACGGGGGTGGCCCGTGCGGCGGGGGTGTCGCTCAGCGCCCAGGTCTCGACGGCGACGCGGAGCGCGGCGGTCGCGGCGGCGGCGGCGAGCCGGACGTCGAGGTCGTCGGGGGAGCCGCCGGTGCGTTCGGCGAGCAGCGGGGCGAGCCGTGCCTCCGAGTCGTGGTTGACGCGGGCCCAGACGGCACCGAGCGCCGGATCTCCGGCGGCGGCGCGCAGCAGGCCGCGGGTCCACTCCAGGGATTCCGCGGTCGCGGTCTCCTCGTCGGCCATCGCCTGGGCGGCGGCCCGGGTGAGGGCGTCCGGCAGCGGGACGTCCCGGTCCACGGCAGCGAGGAGTTCCTGCCAGCGGTGCGCGCCGTAGGAGAGCAGCGGGGCGACGGCCTCCTGCTTGGTGCGGAAGTAGCGGTAGAACGTCCGCAGGCTGACCCCGGCGCGTGCGGCGATGGCCTCCGCGGTCGTGCCGTCCGAGCCGTCCTTCGCGAACAGTGCCGCGGCGGCGCGGGCGATCTCCAGTTGGGTGGCGGCCTTACGGCGTTCGGTGAGGTTCACCGGGCCACCTTAGACACGGGGCGACACCGCGGCGCGGACCGACACCGCGGCGCGGACCGACACCGCGGCGCGGACCGGCGCCGCGGCACGGTGTGCCGGTGGTGCCGGTCCGCGGCCGCCCGGCCGTGCGGCGGCCGGTGACGGTCAGAAATGGGTGCCGCCGTCGATGCGCAGCTCCGTACCGGTGACGAACGCGGCGTCCTCGGAGGCGAGCATCGCGACGACGGAGGCGACGGTCTCCGGCGGGGCGAAGCCGCCGCCGTTCAGCGCGGGGGAGAGCTTGGCGTAGAGGCTCATGTCGGCGTCGTCGGGCAGGCCGGGGCCGACGCTGCGCCGGCTGGCGCCGCTGCCGTCGGTCATCCCGGAGGAGACCGAGCCGGGCTGTACCGCCGTGAAGCGGATGCCGTCCTTGGCGTACTCGCTCGCCAGCGCGTGCGTCATGGACTGGATGCCGCCCTTGCTCGCCGCGTACGCCGCCATGTACGGGTGGGCGAACTGCGCCGAGGTGGAGCTGAAGTTGACGACGGCGGGGGCGTGGCCGGCGCGCAGGGCGGGCAGCGCCTCGCGGATCACCAGGAACGTGCCGACGAGGTTGACGTCGAGGACCGTGGTGAAGTCCGCCAGGGAGGTCTCGTGGGTGTGCGAGGAGCGCAGGATGCCCGCCGCGTTGACCAGGGCGTCGAGTCCGCCGAGCGCGGCGACGGCGGCGGCGACGCCCTCGCGTACGGAGGTCTCGTCGGCGATGTCGGTCACCAGGGTGGTGAGCCGGGCGGCGTGCGGGCCCGCCTTCGCCTCGGTGTCGCGCAGTCCGTCCTCGCTGACATCGGCGGCGACGACGGTGCCGCCCTCGGCGAGGAGGCGGAGCACGGTGGCCTGGCCGATGCCCGAGCCGCCGCCGGTGATCAGCGCGCGGCGCCCTTCGTAGCGGTTCATGGTGTTTCTCCTTCGTCCCCGTTCGGTCCCCGTTGTCCGTCCCGGTCGCGTCCCCGTTCCGCTCCGTGGCTTCCCGGGTCGGCGACCCAGGAGTTCCACCGTACGCCTGTATGGCACGTTGTGTCACTGTGACGCGTGACGCCATGTGAGGGGGCCGGGCAGAGTTCGGCGGAAGATCCAAAGGCGGGGGCCGGGCGTCTCGCGACTTCGTCAGGAGTGGGTAAAATCGCAGGTCAGGTGGGTGATGGGGTCGCTTCACCGCGCTGTACGGGAGGAGTGGGGGCGTCCGCTTCCGGGGCGTGCGGCGGGCGGGAGCTCTTGATAAGTGGCCGGTCCGAGACGATCTTGGGTGTGCCTGTGGCCCCGCGCGGGGGCGCGGGGGCGGCCGCCGGGTGTGCGGGAACCTCCGCACCCCATTGCGTGTCGTCTACATCTATCGAGGAGTGCCGTGCCCGTGAGCCGAGCAGTGCCGCCGGACATCCTGTCGCCCGAATTCCGCGCCGACCCGTACGGCGCCTACCGCGTCCTGCGCGACGACTTCCCGCTGGTCCACCACGCGGCCACCGACAGCTACCTCCTCTCCCGCTACGAGGACGTCGAGCGCGCCTTCAAGGACCCGGTGTTCACCACCGGCAACTACGACTGGCAGCTGGAGCCGGTGCACGGCCGCACCATCCTCCAGATGAGCGGCCGCGAACACGCCGTCCGCCGCGCACTGGTCGCCCCGGCGTTCCGCGGCAGGACCCTGGAGACCGCGTTCCTGCCCGTCATCGAGCGCAACGCCCGTGAACTGGTCGACGCGTTCCGGGACGACGGCGGCGCCGACCTCGTCGCGCAGTTCGCGACCCGCTTCCCCATCAACGTCATCGTCGACATGCTCGGCCTCGACCGCGCCGACCACGACCGCTTCCACCGCTGGTACACCGCGATCATGGGCTTCCTCGGCAACCTCGCCCAGGACCCGGACGTCGCCGCCGCCGGACTGCGCACCCGCGACGAGTTCGCCGCCTACCTGCTCCCGGTCATCCGCGAACGCCGCGCGCACCCGGGCGACGATCTGCTGTCCACGCTCTGCGCCGCGGAGATCGACGGGACGCGGATGAGCGACGAGGACATCAAGGCGTTCTGCTCCCTGCTGCTCACCGCGGGCGGCGAGACCACCGACAAGGCGCTCTCCGCGCTGATGTACAACCTGCTGCGCCACCCCGACCAGCTGGCCGAGGTACGCGCGGACCGGTCACTGATCGCGCCCGCCTTCGCGGAGACCCTGCGGTACACCCCGCCGGTCCACATGATCATGCGGCAGCCGTCCGAGGATGTGGAGATCGCCGGCGGGACGATCCCCGCGGGCGCCACCGTGACCTGCCTGATCGGCGCCGCCGGACGCGACGAACGGCGTTACGCCGACCCGGACACGTTCGACATCCACCGAGGCGATCTGGCGGCCACCACCGCGTTCTCCGCCGCCGCCGACCATCTGTCGTTCGCGCTGGGCCGGCACTTCTGCGTCGGCGCGCTGCTGGCGAAGGCGGAGGTCGAGACCGGCGTCAACCTGCTGCTGGACGCGCTGCCCGACCTCGCCCTCGCCGACGGCGCGGCCCCGCGTGAGGAAGGCACCTTCACCCGGGGCCTGGACGCGCTGCCGGTCCGCTTCACCGCGGCGCGTACGCGGGGGTGAACTCCACGGGGAGGGCGGTCAGTCCGCGCATCCACAGCGACGGGTGCCACACCAGGTCCTCGGCGGGCACCGACAGCATCACGTCGGGCAGGCGGTCGAGCAGCACCTCGACCGCCGCCTGTGCGATGACCTCGGCGATCTCGGGGGCCGGGTAGGGGCAGGCGTGCTCGCCGTGGCTGAACGACATGTGGGCCTGGTTGCTGTCCGTCCCGGGCGCGGTGAAGTCCGGGCTGACCTGCGGATCGTTGTTGGCGGCGGCCAGGCCCATGACCAGCAGGTCACCGGCGCGGATGCGGCGTCCGCCGAGCTGGGTGTCGCGGGCGGCCCAGCGGCCGATGTAGTTCTGCGTGGGGGTGTCCTGCCACAGCACCTCGTTGAGGGCCTGGCCGACGCTGCGGCGGCCGCCGGAGAGCGACACCGCGAAGCGGTCGTCGGTCAGCATCAGCCGCAGGGTGTTGCCGATCCAGTTGGCGGTCGGCTGCTGGGCGGCGGCCATCACCACCAGCAGGTCGATGACGACCTCCTCCTCGGCCAGCTTCGCGTGGTGGGTCAGCAGCCGGGACGGTACGTCGGCGGCGGGCCGGGCCTTCCGTTCGTGGACCAGGCGGGCCATCCGGGCGGCGACCCGCTGGTGCGCGTCGATGGCGCCGGGCCCCTCGTCCAGCGACTCGGAGATGTCGTGGACCAGCTGCGGCACCTCCGTCGGCGCGATGCCGAACAGTTCGGTGACGACGAGCAGCGGCAGCCGCAGTGCGTAGTGGGCCATCAGGTCGGCCTCGCCGCTGCCGGCGAACGCGTCGATCAGCCCGTCGGCGAGCCGTTCGCAGATCTGCCGCAGTTCGAACTGGTCGATGGCGAGCAGCGCGTCGCTGATCGCTCCGGAGCGGCGGCGGTGCTCGGCGCCCTCCGCGAACATCACCGACGGCTGGTAGCCGACGAACGGCATCAGCGACCAGTCGGCGGGGATCGACTCCCAGGCGTGCCAGCGCCGCGAGTCGCGGGCGAACAGCTCGTTGTTGGACGTGACCTGGTGCACCTCGCGGTAGCCGAGGACGAACCAGGCGGGGATGTCGCCGTCCAGCAGGACCGGTGCGACCGGCCCGTGCTCGCGCCGCAGCTCACGGTAGAGCCGCGCCGGGTCACCGCTGAGCCCTTCGCCGTAGAGCCGGACGGCGCCGGACGGGTGGGCGGCGGCGTGCGCGGGGCAGCCGGGCGGGGGGAACTGCTCGGTCACGGGGTGGCCTTCGCACTCTCGTGAGGGGCGGACAGGGAGTAGAGATGGTTGGCCAGCGCGATCAGTACGGCCTTGCTGGACGCGCGGTCGCGGGCGTCGCACCGCACCAGCGGGATCCCGGGCGCCAGGTCCAGCGCCTCGCGGACCTGCTCCAGGGTGTGCTGCGGCCCGCCGAACTCGTTGCACGCCACGATGAACGGCATGCCGTGCGCCTCCAGCCGGTCGATGGCGTACCAGGAGTCGTCCAGGCGGCGGGTGTCGACGAGGACGACGGCGCCGAGCGTCCCGGCGAACAGCCGGTCCCACAGGAACCAGAAACGTTCCTGGCCGGGGGCGCCGAACAGGTACAGCACGGCGCTGTCGTTGATGCTGATGCGGCCGAAGTCGAAGGCGACCGTCGTCGTGGACTTGGTCTCCACGCCGGTCGGGTCGTCGACGCCGACGCCCGCCCGGGTCATGGTCTCCTCGGTGCTCAGCGGGCGGATCTCGCTGACCGACCTGACCATGGTGGTCTTGCCGACGCCGAAGCCGCCGACGATGACGATTTTCAGACCGTTGTCCGCGGTGGCCCGCAGCGGGGTGCGGGACGGGGCGGCGTGGGCGTCCGGCGCCGGTACGGCTCCGGGGACCGGGTCAGAGGCGGTGGAGTGCAACGAGCACCTCCTTCAGCAGGTCGGTGTCGGGAAGGTGGTCCGCGGCGACCGCCCGGGGGTGACGGGCGGTCACCTTGCCGGTGTCCAGCAGGTCCGACAGCAGGATCCGTACGACGCTCACCGGCATCCGCAGCTCCGCGGAGACCTCCACGACGGCCATCGGGTGGCGGCACATGGACAGGATCCGGGCGTGCTCCGACTGCATGCCGGGCGCCGGATCGCATTCGCTGACGATCAGGGTGACCACGTCGAGGTGGCGGTCGTCGGCGGCGCGGCTGCGGCCCCCGGTGACGGTGTAGAGCCGGTCCGGATCGTCGTCGGGACCGAGCCGCGTCATGCCTGCTGCTCCGGGCTGAGGGTGCGGCCGCCCTCACCGCGCGGCGCGGCGGCGAGGTAGTCGCCGATCTGCTCGACCAGCTCGTTCATGGTGAAGCCGATGAGGCCGACGTCGGCGTCCTCGACGGCGAGGAGGGCCAGGTGGGCGCCGTGTCCGGCCTCGACTATGAAGAGGATGCCGCCGTGGAACTCCGTCATCGCCTGGCGGATGCCGCCGGTGCCGTCGCCGAACTCCACGGACGCGCCGTGCGACAGGCTCTGGATGCCCGACGCGATGGCGGCCAGCTGGTCGGCCTGATCGATGGTCAGACCCGGGGAGTGGCACAGCTTCAGGCCGTCGCGGGAGAGCACCAGGGCGTGGCGGGCGCCCGGCGTCTTCTGGAGGAGGTTCTCCAGCATCCAGTCGAGGCTGCGGTCGGTCGTGTTCGTCATCGGCTCTCGTCCTCCGGGGGGAGCGGGGGTGGGGGTGTTACGAAGGGTCGGGGGCGCCGCCGGGGGCCCCGGGGCCGCCGTGGGCCGCGCCGCCGTCGCCGGGCGCGGGGTGGCCGGGGTCCGCCTCGCCGTCGCGCCGGACGGCCCGGCGGAAGGAGCGGAACCGCTCGGCGGCCTCCTCGTGGGAGCGGGCCGGGCGGGGGACGGCGGGCCGCGGCGCGGGCTTCGGTGCGGCGCCGGGCAGCGACGAGGCGGCCAGCGTCTGGCCCCGGCGCCGCTTGGGCAGTCCGCTCTCGCCGAACTCCTGCGGGGGCGCGGCAGGGCGGCGGGGCTGCTGCGGCGGGACGGCGTCGCGCGGTGCGGGGGCCTCGGGCGCGGCGGGCGGCTGGGGTGCGGCGGAGCGCAGTTCGGCCGGCGGGAACGGGTCGAGGGGCGCGACCGGTTCGGCCGGGCCGCGGTGCGAGGCGTGGCGCGGCGCGGACTCCGAGGGGGTGCGGCGCGCCGCGTGGCGCGGCCCGGCGGCGCGGGTCAGCGATTCGGGCACGGTGTCCGGGACGACGGGCCGCGCCGGCTCCCGCACCAGCGGCCGGCCCTCGGTGATCAGCTGCTGCGGGATGAGCACCACGACGCTGGTGCCGCCGCGCGCCGACGGGCGGAACGACACGTTCAGGCCGTGCTTGCGGGCCAGGCAGCCGACGACGGCGAGGCCGAGGCGGGTACCGGACAGCGACATCAGGTCCAGGGAGTCGGCGGAGACCGCGGCCTCGGCGCGGCGCAGCGCGGTCTCACCCATGACCAGTCCGCTGTCCTCGACGCTGACGACGACGCCCGCCTGGGTCTCCTCGACGTAGACGTGGACGGCGGACGACGGCGGCGAGAAGGACGTGGCGTTGTCCATGATCTCGGCGAGGGCGTGCATGATGCCTTCGGCCGCGTGCCCGGCGACCGCGAGGGTGCTGCTGTTGTGGAGCTGGACGCGGCGGTAGGCGCTGATCCGGCCCATGGCGCCGCGCAGCACGCTCTCCATCGCGATCGGTTTGTTCCAGCGGCGGCCCGAACGGGCGCCGGTCAGGACGGCGATGGAGTCGGCGAGCCGGCCGGCCTGCGCCGTGGAGTGGTCCAGCTGGAGCAGGTCGCCGAGGACGTCCTCACCGTGCCGGTGCTCCATCTCGCGCAGGTCGGCGAGCATGCTCGTGGCGAGTGCCTGGACGCGTCCGGCGGCGTTCGCGCAGGCGGCCATGGCGGCGGCGCGCATCCGCTCCCCGCGGCCGACCTCCTCGGCCAGGTTGCGGATGATGCGTTGGTGGGCGGGGGCGGTGGGCAGCGGCACCCGGTTGAGCGCGGTGTCGGCGGAGGCGCCGGTGCGCAGCTGCGCGACGACGGCGGGCAGCGTCTCGTCCGCGAGGTGCTCGGCCTCGGCGCGGACCGCTTCGACGCGGGCGCGGTGCGCGCGGGCCTGCCGCATCCCGTAGACGGCGGTGGCGACCGCCCCGCTGAGGACGACGGCCGTGGCGCCGCCTCCCCAGGCCAGGGCGGTGGCGACGGTGTCCGGGGCGGTGAGGACGGCCCACAGGCACAGTCCGCCGGTGATCAGGAGCGTGGCCACCAGGGTGAGCAGCGCGGCGCCGAGCGGCGAGGGCTCTGCCCGACGGCGGGAGGGTATCTGCGGTGACATCGGACGGGTCCTCGGAGCTCTTGCGGCGGCGGTACGGGGAGGGGCCGGGCAGGGACGCGGTCACGTTCCTGACGGGCCGTCCGGCCGACCGCACGGCTCCGGGTCGCGGTGGGGCGCGGGCCGGTGCGCGGCGCGGGCGGAAGCGGAAGATCTTCTGCACTTTATCCGCTCGGTTGGATCCGGCAACCCTCGCCCGGGGGCGGCGGCTTGGCCCGCCCCGGGGCGCCCCGGGGCACGGTAGGAGAAGACCCCGGAACAGTCCGGACATATGGGGTGATGGGGTGTCAGGGCGGTGCCCTTAACGGGGACACCTGGGCGCGGCTGAAAGGTGCCGGGTGGGTTCTCGGGGGTGGGGTCAGGGGCGAGTCAGGGATGGGTCGGGGTCGTGGGCGGGGTGGGGAGCGCGGGGGCGGGGAGGGTTTGGAGTGGGGGCTCGGCGCGGGAGCCGGAGTGGGGGAAGGGGGCGGCAGTCGGAGCGGGGGCAGGGGCGGCCCCGGGTGCGGTGAGAGGGGGCTGGGCCGACTGCCTTGTCGCCGGCTCCGGTGCGGGTGCGGGTGCCCCTAGGGGTGAAGTGGGGGATACCCCAGGGTCGGCCCGATGGTGAAGCCGCGTCAGGCGGGGAGGGTCTGGAGTGGGGGCCGCACCCTGGAGGTGGGTTCGGTGGGCCCCCGCCCGGAGGCGGTCCCCGGCGCCCGCCCAGCTGCCCCGGGGCGGCCTCGGCCGGCCTCGCTGCCGGGCGATGGCGTCCAGTGTGCCGACCGCCGCACCTCCTGACGCTCTGCCGGCTCGCTCCCCTTCCGGCCCGCCCGCCTCCCTCCCGCTCCCGCAGGTCGTGCGCTGCTCCCTCAGGCCGCGCGCCGTCCGCTTCATGCCGCGCGCCGTCCGCCTCCGGCCACCGGATGCAGCGCCGCGTACTCCAGGGGCGCCGACGGGTCGATGGAGATGTCCGCCGGTGCCGGGGCGGCTCCGGCCCGTACGAGGAGGTCGCCGACGGCGGCGATCATCGCGCCGTTGTCCGTGCAGAGCCGCAGGGGCGGCACCCGGAGGGTGAGGCCGGCCGCCGCACACCGTTCCTCGGCGAGCGCCCGCACCCGGGAGTTGGCGGCGACCCCGCCGACCACCACCAGTGTCCCGACGCCGTGCGCGGTGCAGGCGGCCACTGCCTTACGGGTCAGGACGTCGGCGACCGCCTCCTGGAGTGAGGCGGCGCCGTCGGCGAGCGGCAGTTCCCGGCCCGCCGCGCGCTCGCGTTCCGCCCAGCGGGCCACCGCGGTCTTCAGTCCGGAGAAGGAGAACGCGTACCGGGTGCGGGGGTCGCCGGAGGTCAGCGGCCGGGGGAAGGGGACGGCGCGCGGATCCCCCGCGCGCGCCGTCCGGTCGATGGCGGGCCCGCCGGGGTACGGCAGCCCGAGGAGGCGCGCGACCTTGTCGAAGCATTCGCCCGCCGCGTCGTCCACGGTGTCCCCGAGGTGGACGATCGGATCGCGCGCCAGATCGCGGACGAGCAAGAGCGAGGTGTGGCCGCCGGAGACGATGAGGACGACGCACGGGTCGGGCAGCGGCCCGTGCTCCAGCGTGTCGGCCGCGACGTGCCCCGCCAGGTGGTGCACCCCGTGCAGCGGCACCCCGAGCGCGTACGCGAGGCTCTTCGCCCCGGCCAGCCCGACCTGGAGTGCGCCGGAGAGCCCCGGTCCGGTGGTCACGGCGACCGCCCCGATGTCGGCCATCCGCAGCCCCGCGTCGTCCAGCGCGCGGTGGACGACGGGCAGCAGCGCGTGCACATGGGCGCGGGCGGCGATCTCCGGGACGACGCCGCCGAACCGCGCGTGCTCGTCCATGCTCGACGCCAGCGCGTGCCCGAGGAGCCGCCCGTCGCGCACCAGCCCCGCGCCCGTCTCGTCGCAGGACGACTCGATTCCCAGCACCACGGGGGCGGAAGGGGGCATGGGGCGGACTCCTCGGGGAGATTCTGCGGGTGAGTTGTTGTTGCGAATGATAGGCAACAAGGGCTTGGGGTCGTCCCGGCCGGGGTTTCGCCCGGCTTGGCCGCCGGCCCCCGGCTCGATCCGGGAGGGGCCGCACTCCTGGCTCTCACCCCGCTTCCCCCCGGCCCGCCCCAGGGGGCTCCGGACCCGCCCTCCCCCGGGGCCGCACCCGTCCCGCTCCTCCTCCCCCATGGGGCCGCACCCGTCCCCGCCCGGAGGGCGCCCCCGCCCCCCTCAGTAGAGTGCGGGAACGTCCCCGGCCCCCCGGCCGCTCCCCACCCCACCGGCCGCCCGGCGGCTCCCGAGGTTCGAGGTACTCGGCAGTGACCTCCCAGGCATCCCCTCCGCTCCCCGCCCCGCCCGTGCTCACCGTCGTCGGTATCGGCGCCGACGGCTGGGACGGGCTGGCCCCCGCCTCCCGCGACGCGCTGCGTACCGCCGGGGTGCTCCTCGGCGGCGCCCGCCAGCTCGCCCTGCTGCCCCCGGAGTGCGCCGGTGAACGCGTCACCTGGCCGTCGCCGCTGCGCCCCGCCGTACCGGGGCTGATCGCCGCCCACGCCGGGCGCGGGCTGACCGTGCTGGCCAGTGGCGACCCGATGTTCCACGGCATCGGCCGCACCCTCACCGAGGTGCTGGCCGCCCTCCCCGACGCCCCCGGGGCGCCCCGCCCCCGGCTGCGGGTCCTGCCGCACCCCTCGTCCGTCGCGTACGCCTGCGCCCGGCTCGGCTGGCCGGTGGCGGGAACCGACGTCGTCTCGCTGGTGGGGCGCCCGGTGGCGCACCTGGCGCGGGTGCTGCACCACGGGCGCCGGGTGCTGGTCCTGTCGTCCGGTGCCGACACGCCCGCGCGGATCGCCGGGGCGCTGCGCGAACGCGGCTTCGGCCCGTCCCGGATGCGTGTCCTGGAGCAGCTGGGCGGCCCCGCCGAGGCGCGGACCGAGGGCACCGCCGCCACCTGGGAGCGCCCGCCCGGCGACCCGCTGAACGTTGTCGCCGTCGAGTGCGTCCGTGAACCGGGCGCGCTGCGCCTCCCGGTCGTCCCCGGACTGCCCGACGCCGCGTACGACCACGACGGGCAGCTCACCAAGCGTCACGTACGGGCCGCGACGCTCGCCGCGCTCGCCCCGGAGCCCGGCGAACTCCTCTGGGACATCGGCGGCGGCTCCGGCTCCATCGCGATCGAGTGGCTGCGCGCCCACCCCGCCTGCCGGGCCGTCACCATCGAACGGGACGCCGCCCGCGCCGCCCGCATCACCCGGAACGCGGACACCCTCGGCGTACCGGCCCTACGGGTGGTGCGGGGCGCCGCCCCCGGGGCGCTCGCCGGACTCCCCGCCCCCGACGCGGTCTTCATCGGCGGCGGCCTCACCGCCCCCGGACTGCTCGACGCCTGCTGGGCGGCGCTGCCCCCGGGCGGCCGCCTCGTCGCCAACACCGTGACCTTGGAGTCCGAGGCGCTCCTGACGCGGTGGTACCGGCGCCACGGCGGCGACCTGGTACGCCTCGCCGTCGCCCACGCCACCCCCGTGGGCGGCTTCACCGGCTGGCGTCAGGCAATGCCGGTGACCCAGTGGGCGGCGGTCAAACCGGAGCACCCGGGAGACGACGCGGGCACGCCGCCCGGAGAGGACGCGCCCGCCGCCCCCGAAGAGGACCTGTCCGCCGTACCCGGGGAAGCCGCCCCCGTCGCCCTGGGAGACACCGGGGCGACCGCCCCCACTCCCCCCGGTGACGCCACCCCCACCTCCCCGGAGAACGAGGAACGATGACCGTCCACTTCATCGGCGCGGGCCCCGGCGCCGCCGACCTGATCACCGTGCGGGGCGCCCGTACGCTCGCCGCCTGCGGGGTGTGCCTGTACGCGGGCAGCCTGGTGCCGCGGGAGCTGCTGGCGGAGTGCCCGCCCGGCGCCCGGCTGATCGACACCGCCCGGCTCGACCTGGACACGATCACGGCGGAGCTGATCCGCGCCCACGAGGAGGGCCACGACGTGGCCCGGCTGCACTCCGGTGACCCGTCCCTCTTCAGCGCCGTCGCCGAGCAGATGCGCCGCCTCGACGCGGCGGGCGTGCCGTACGAGGTGGTGCCCGGCGTCCCGGCGTTCGCCGCCGCGGCCGCCGCCCTCAAGCGGGAGCTGACGGTGCCGACGGTCGGCCAGACCGTGATCCTCACCCGTATCGCCGAGCGCGCCACCGCCATGCCCGAGGGCGAGGACCTCGCCACCCTGGGACGCAGCGGCGCGCTCCTGGTCCTGCACCTCGCCGCCCGGTACGCGGACCGGGTCGTCGCCGAACTGCTGCCGCACTACGGCGCCGACTGCCCCGCCGCCGTCGTGGCCCTCGCCTCCCGCCCCGACGAACTCGTCCTGCGCGGCACCCTCGCCGACATCGCGGACCAGGTGAAGGCCGCGGGCGTGGTCCGGACGGCCGTCATCGTCGTCGGCCGCACCCTGACCGCGGAGCAGTTCGGCGACAGCTTCCTGTACTCCTCGGACCGCGAACGCCCGGCGGACGGCCGCGGGGGCGCCTGGGGGGCGGACTGAGGGGGCCCCGCCGGTTGCGATCACCCACCGGCGGGGAACACGCTGGAAAGCGAGATGCGATGAGTGCGCCACGCGCCATCGTCCCTCGACGCGACGTTCCCTGTAGGGAGCGGGGATCGTCCGGGCGGTCGGACATCCCTGAACCCGGGACGTGGTGCGCTGAAGGGTGAGGCGACATCATGAACCCGGCATGGCAGGCGCGACACAATCTGACCCTCAGTGAGTACCAGCCCGAATTCGATGCGCGTGTCGCCCAGGGCTATCGCCTTCTCGACGTCAATGGGTACAGCGTCAGCGGGGTGGATCATTACGCCACCGTATGGGAGCAGTCGCAGGGGCCGCCGTGGGTGGCCCGGCACGGATTGACCAGCCAGGACCACAACAATCTTTTCCAGACGCTTCCCGTCCAGGGGTTCCGGCCCGTATCCGTCAGCGGCTGTGACCGAGCCGGTCAGCCGCGCTTCACATCGTTGTGGCAGAAGATTCCGGGCCCGGCTTTCGAAGCCCGGCACGGTATGACGACGGAGCAGTACCAGACGGCGATCGATCAGTTCACGGCCCGGGGATTCCGTCCCGTCGACCTCTCCTGCTACCTCGACGCAGGGCAGGTGCGGTTCGCCGCGGTCTGGGACCAGTCACCCGTTCCCGGATGGGTCGCCCGCCACGGCCTGACCTCCGCCGAATTCCAGACGGAATTCACACGTCTGACAGGCCAGGGATACACCCTGTGGCGCGTCAATGGCTACGAGGTCTCGGGTGGCACGCGCTATGCGGCGATCTGGGTGAAAGGGCCTCCGGTGACCTGGCAGGCCCGTCACGGCCTTTCCTCCGCCGACCACCAAGCCGCTTTTGACGCTCTCGTGGCGCGCGGATACCGGCTGCAGAAGATCAACGGTCATACCGCGGGCGGCACAACCGCATTCGCCAGCATTTGGCACAAGCCATATCTCTCCGACGACGACGAGACGTTCATCCGGCAGACCGTGACCACGTTCATGACCACGCACCGCGTGCCGGGAGCCTCCCTCGCACTGACCGACTCCGAACGGCTGATCTTCGCCCGGTCGTACGGGGTGGCCGACCCGGCCACCAACGCCCCCGTGACCACCGGCCAACTGTTCCGCATCGCCAGTGTCTCCAAGCCGATCACCGCCGTGGCGATCTTCCGGCTGATCGAACAGGGCCGCCTCACCATGAACGACCGGGTCTTCGGCGCCGGCGGCATCCTCGGCACCACCTACGGCACCCAGCCCTACGGGACCAACATCACCCAGATCCGCATCCAGGACCTCCTGGAACACACGAGCGGCTGGGCGCGCTCGCAGGACCCGATGTTCGGCCACCTCGGCCTCACACAGCGTCAGCTGATCGACTGGATGCTCGGCCGCGACGCGACGGGCGCCCTCAACGCCCCGCTGACCCACACCCCCGGCACCACCTTCGAATACCTCAACTTCGGATACTGCCTGCTCGGACGCGTGATCGAGACCCTCACCGGGCTGCTTTACGAGAACGCGGTACGCCAACTCGTTCTGACGCCCTGCGGTATCACCGACATGCACATCGCCGGCGACACCCTCGCCGACCGGCGCAGCAACGAGGTGGTCTACACGCAGCAGGGGTCGGTGAGCCCGTACGGCATCCGCGTCTCGCGGATGGACGCGCACGGTGGCTGGCTGGCCACACCGACGGAGCTGCTGCGATTCCTCGTCCGGGTGGACGGCTTCACCGGCAAGCCGGACATTCTGTCGTCCGGCTCCGTCACGACGATGTCCACACCGACCACCGCCCGCACCCCCGCCGGTGACCCGACCGGATACGCCAAGGGCTGGATCACCAATTCCGCGGGAAATCGCTGGCACGACGGCGACCTCCCCGGTAACGCCTCGATCCTCGTCCGCACGAGCGGCCAGCAGTGCTGGGCGGTCCTGGTCAATTCCCGGGACGACGCACATCTGGACGCGATGCGTACCGACCTGGACAACATCATGTGGACGGTGGTCCGGCACATCACCGACTGGCCTGCGAACGACCTGTTCTAGCCGCCTCGAAGCCGACAGGAGAAAGCAACAGGCGAACAATGAAAGGGGCGAGACATGTCAGATCAAAAATCGGCGCAGCTCGCGGCGTCGGACGTGTACCGGATATTCAGTGGCCGGCTCTTCATGGCGGACGGCCAGCAGGGCTGGTGGAGCTGGGCTTGGCCCAACGCGCAGAGCGGGTCGTTCTGGGTTCGGATGAGTGTCAACCAGAACCCCTTCAGCGACCGGGTCTCCACTCTGTACATCCAGGAAGAAGCCGCCGTCTGGGAATGGGACAACCCCTCGGGCATACCACAGAGGTACGCCATGAACCTCCGCGCGGAGCACAACAACGATTTCGCGCTCATCATGATCACCGTGACCTGACCGAGCGGCGCGATCCGGCTGAGAGGAGTGAGCGCATGCGTGTGTACGCAGCGTACGACAAGGACGGGCACATTCTGGCGCTGTCCGAAATCGTCGAAGACGGTGAGCGTGTGACGATTGAGCCCCGGGCCGACGGGAGCACTTGGGAAAAAGTGGTGGAGCTGACCGTCCCCGAAGGATTCGAGAAGCGGGCATTTTCCGAATTGGCCGCAGCGTACAGAGTGGAAACCGGCCCCGGAGGAGAGCGTTTCACGGCCAGGTGAGGCCGCACGGACGTACGGCTCCAGGCCGGCACCGGGGGCTCGGCTTCCGGTCGGCATCCGGTCGGCATCCGGCACCGGGCGGGGCCGGATGAACCGCCCCGCCCGGAGCGCCGTTCGCCGGCCGGGCCCCGGAACGCTGTCCACCGGCCGCACACCGGCGGAGGACCGTGACACCCTTGCCCGAGCGGCCGCGCGTGCCTTCTGCGTATCCCGCTTCCCGGCGTGCCCCTACGCCTTCGGCTCCCTCGTACGCCCCGGCCCCCGGGGCTTTGACCGCCCCACCACCAGCCCCGCCCGGTCGATACAGACCACATCGACCGTGACGGGCGCGCCCCGCAGCACCGCAAGCGCCTCGTCCCGCGCGGTGGCGGCCACCAGATCGCCCAGGGGCACACCGGCGGCGGCGCACAACTGGAGCGCGCCGAGGCCCGTGTTGGCGTCCGCGACGGCCGCGGCCAGCGTCTCGTCCGCGCCGCCGCGGACGGCCAGCTCCGCGAGGAATCCCTTGTCCACCTGCGACCGCGCCGAATGCAGATCGAGGTGCCCGGCCGCCAGCTTCGACAGCTTCGCGAACCCGCCGCAGATCGTCAGCCGCTCCACCGGGTGCCGCCGTACGTACTTCAGCACCGCGCCCGCGAAGTCCCCCATGTCCAGCAGCGCGTCCTCGGGCAGCCCGTGCAGCGCCACCGCGACCTTCTCGGACGTGGACCCCGTACAGCCCGCCACGTGGCGCCGCCCCGCCGCGCGCGCCACGTCCACCCCGCGCCGGATCGAATCGATCCACGCCGAGCAGGAGTACGGCACGACGACGCCGGTCGTCCCCAGGATCGACAGCCCGCCGAGGATGCCCAGCCGCGGGTTCCACGTACTGCGCGCGATCTCCTCACCGTGATCGACGGACACCTCGACCTCGACGTCCCCGCGCCCGCCGTACCGGGCCGCCACCTCCGCGAGATGCCCGGAGATCAGCTGCCGCGGTACGGGGTTGATCGCCGGTTCGCCGACCTCCAGCGGCAGCCCCGGGCGCGTCACGGTGCCCACCCCGGGCCCGGCCCGGAACACCACCCCGGATCCGGCGGGCAGTTCCCGCACCGTCACCCGGATCAGCGCCCCGTGCGTCACATCGGGATCGTCCCCCGCGTCCTTCACGACCGCCGCCATCGCCCACGACCGGTCCGGCGCCAACTCCTCCTTCGCCAGCGCGAACGAGGGTGTGTGCCCCTTGGGCAGCGCGATCCGCACCGGATCCGGGAACTCCCCGCTCAACAACGCCGCGTACGCCGCCGCCCCCGCCGCCGTCGCGCACGCCCCGGTGGTCCACCCCGACCGCAACCCGGTGTGCGCGAGCTGAGCACCGCGGCCACCGGCGGGAACCTGCGCCTCCCGGGTCCCCGCCGGCTCCGCGGGCCCCTGCGTGGCCTGCGCCTCCTGGGGCGTCCGCGTCCCTCGGGCATCCTGCGGGCCCGCCGCCCCCTGCGGCCCCGGCGCGCTCGCCCCGGACGCGCTCATCGCCGCCACCTGCCCTCTCACCACCCGATCCACCGGTACGCGGCCCCGCGAGCCGCCCGCCCATGTTCTCCTGCCCCACCCCACGGCACACGGACCGGGTCACCCACGGCCCTACGGAACGACCGCTCCGCCACCGCCCGGAATGCCCGGCACCGGACGGATCCGCCGCCCCCTTTCGGCCTGCCATCGACCGGATCACGCCGCATAAAGGTGCCGTCTGCACACATCACTTAGGGTGAACGGCTGTCTCTCCCGCGTACGGGACGGACGGAAAACGTGAACGGGGAATCGGGGAATCGGGGAATCGGGGGGCATCGTGCCGGATACCGAAGTACAGCCACAGACATTGCGCACCGCAGCGGGCCAGAGCGAGGAAATGCAGTCAGGGACGGGCTCCGCCATCAGCGCACTCGACGCTCATCACCGGAGCGTTCCAGGACAGACCGCGGGATTCTCCTTCGCCCAGCAGCTCCTGCGCACCCACCACTCCTGGCAGGCCAGGCTCGGCTACATCCGGAAGGAATGCGGTGACATCGCCCAGTCCCTCCGGAAGTCCGCGGACAACTACCAGCAGAACGACGACAACACCGCAAGGTCGTTCACCCGGCGCTCCGAGAGCCAGGTCATGGTCCGCCCCGCGGCACAGTCCCGTGACACCAGCCCGTTCGGATGATGCCTGATGCCCACACTGCAGGAAATCCAGGACCTCCGCTTCTCCGCCCTGGAAGAGGCGAAGGAGGAATGGGCGAGGTCGGCCCATCGCTTCGGTGGCTACCAGGACCGGGTGGAAACCTATATGCGGCGCCCGTTGAAGGGCGATTGGTCCGGTGAGGCGGCTGACGCGGCACAGGTACGTCTGGGCCGTCTCGGGCAGAATTTCCAGTTCGGCTCCCAGGAATGCACGCTCATCGAAGCCACCATCGACGGTTTCGTCACCGAGATGAAGGAGCAGCAGAAGCGGCTCCGCAAACTGCTCGATGACGCGGCCGCGAAGGGGCTCAAGGTGTTGCCCAGCGGGGAAGTGGTCTACAAGGACGAGGGCTCCATTCCGACGGGAGACCCGGACGGGGGCACCCCGGACGCGGAGATCGAAAGGCGTGACCTCGAAGAACACATCTTCGGTGTCCGGCGCACCGTCGAGGAGATCGACGGCCGGTACTCCATCGCCATCGCGCGCCTCCATGCCGACCGTGGTCTGAAGGTTGACAGCCGGGAATCCCGGCGGGACGCCTCCGACATCTCCCAGATCGCCGGCACGGCGGTCGGCCTGGAAACCGCTCCGCACCGGGGCACGGACCCCAAAAAGGTCCACGACTGGTGGAACGGCCTGAGCCAAGAGGAACGGGACGAGCAACTGGCGCTGAATCCCGAGTCGATCGGAAACCTCGACGGCATACCCGCCGAAACCCGTGACGAAGCGAACCGCGTCAACCTCGACCGGCTGATCGACGCGCACCCGCCTGGTTCGCCCATGTCGGAAAGGGAAGCGGAACAGCAGAAGGGATTCCGCGCCATCAGGGACCGTCTCGACCGGGATGACGGGAAGACCCCTGAGCCGCTCCTCCTGGGCATCGGGGAAGAGGGCAATGGCCGGGCCATTCTGTCGTACGGAAACCCTGATACGGCCGACAATGTGGCTGCGTATGTGCCCGGTTTCAGCACCACGCTTGAGAGCGTGGGTGGTGACGACGGAGACCGGGCACAGCAGGTCTGGAAGTCATCGACCGACGCGGATGCGGGCGAGAAAACCGCTTCGATCGTCTGGCTCGGGTACGACGCCCCGCAGAGCGTCGAAGTTGCAGACGAAGGCCCAGGCAAGGCGGGTGGAGCAGATTTCGGCACCTTTCTTGACGGAGTTCAGGCAACCCATCAAGGAGAAAAGCCGCACGTCACGGCGATCGGCCACAGCTATGGCTCCTTCACCGTGGGGCAGGGAGCGCAACGCCCGGGGGGTATCGCCGCCGACGACATCATTCTTGTGGGAAGCCCTGGCACGGGGGCGGAGAGGGCGGAAGACCTCGGTGTGGGGAGGGGGCACGTCTGGGTGGGGGCGGCGGAGAGCGACATGGTCACCCACATGCCTGCCAAGAAAGAATCTCTGGGAGGGACTATCGGGATAGGGATAGGCAGCATATTGGATCCGCATCAATTGTGGTTCGGGCGTGATCCTGCAAGTCAAGAGTTTGGCGCCATTCGCTTCGGTGTTGCGGATGGCGAGCCGATACACTCGCATTCCAACTATTTCGATAGTGAGGGCGAGGGAGACCCCGAATCGCTGAAGAATATGGGGAGAATTGTTTCCGGTCACCCGGAGCGGGTCTCCTTGCAGGAGAGGAGGTGAGGAGATGCGTCTGAGGATGGCCCTGCTCACGATTGCCGCTGTGGTGGTGGTTTCCGGTGCTCTGGGAGGCTGCTCGGCTCTGCGCGGGGGAGAGTCGGAGCCGGAAATTCAGGCTGATGTGGCTCTCCGGCGTGCTGACAAAATTTTGGATGCTACGCTCGCTGCTATCCATCCGCGGATGAAGTGGCGCAATGGGGATGCTGAGGTGGCGTACAAGCGGAACTCGTTCACTAATGAAGAGGATGGTGAATCGAGAGTTGGAAGGTCCGCTTATCTGCGAACCAAGGTTTCTGAGGCGAAGCTCGGTGAACTGGTGAATCAGGTTTCTTCGCATTTGACATCATCGGGGTTCAAGGTCAAGAAGTTTCATCTCGGTGATTCATCGTTCTCCGGGAGGTCTTCAGATGGCTCTGTGGTGAACTTCTCGATAGGTGACTACGGAAACATATCCATCGGAGCCAGCGTTGGCGCGATATCCCCGAGCCGCGGTGCGGAAATCAAGGGCAGTGAGGGCGACACCTTCCCCACCGCCCCCAACGGCAGCCCGGATCACCGCCCCGACCTCCGCGACCCCTACTGGTCGAAGTAGCCGCACAAAGGCCCACGCCCCGGCCCCCGCCCGGTACGCACCGCCCCTCCCGTACCCTTCCAAGGCACTTTTCTCCGTTGAGACACCTCAAGCCCCCCGAAGGACCCCGGCCTGATGACCGCTCACCCCGCCGCTCCGGGCCTGTGCCACATCCTCATCCTCGGCGGCACCGCCGAAGCCCGTGAGCTGGCCGCGGCGCTGGTCGCGGGGGGCCGGGTGCGGGTGACGTCGTCGTTGGCGGGGCGGGTGGCGGCGCCGCGGTTGCCGGTGGGGGAGGTGCGGGTCGGAGGGTTCGGCGGGGCCGAGGGGCTGGTGCGGTGGATGCGGGAGCACGGCGTCGACGCGCTGGTGGACGCCACGCACCCGTTCGCCGAGGTGATGAGCGCGAACGCGGCGCGGGCCGCCGCTGCCTCCGGGGTGCCGTTGCTGGCGTTGCGGCGTCCGGGCTGGGAGCCGGGGCCCGGCGACGTATGGCATCGGGTGGCGTCGCTCGACGAGGCGGCGGCCGTACTGCCCGCGCTCGGGCGGCGGGTGTTCCTCACCACCGGCCGCATGGGCCTCGCCCGTTTCGCGCACCTCGACGGTCTCTGGTTCCTCGTACGGTCCGTGGACGCGCCCGAGGGGCCCCGGCCGCCCCGTATGGAGACGCTGCTCGACCGCGGCCCGTTCACCCTTGAGGGGGAACGGGCCCTGTTGGCGGCGCACCGTATCGATGTCCTCGTCACCAAGGACAGCGGGGCCGCCGCCACCGCCCCCAAGCTGACCGCCGCGCGGGAGGCCGGGGTGCCTGTCGTGCTGGTGACCCGGCCTCCGGCGCCCGCCGGGGTGGCGACGGTGCCGGGGCCCGCGGAAGCGGTGGCGTGGCTGCGGGAGCGGCTGGGCTGACGGCCCGCCCGCCGTCAGCGCCTACGGGACGGGCGGCGCCGTCGCGTACCGCGGCAGGCGCAGGTGAACGCCTCGTCGCGGACCTGACGGTACGTGGGGGTGGCCTCCCGGCCGCACTGCGCGCAGCGGCACGGCCAGGGCTCGTACGCGCCGGGGCAGGGCACGAGGGGGAGGAACCCGGCGGCGTGCATGGTGCGTTCGGCGACGGTCGCCGGTTGGCCGGCCGGGGGCTGTCCCGACGGTGGCGCGGCGGGGTGCGGGCCGGCCGGTGGCCGCGGCCCGGCGGACGCCTCGGCGCCCGGGGGCGGCCCGGTCGGCGTATCGAGGTGCGGCGGCGCGGACGCGGGCGACGGAACGGCGGCGACGGGCCCGGCCTGCGGCGGCGCGAGGCCGTCCGCCGGTGCACCGTTGACCTGCGGGTCGGCGGCCGGGTGCGCCCCGCCGCCGTCCTCCGCGACGGGTGCGAGCGGCGGCAGCGGCAGCGAGGTGCTGCCGTTCACGGCCGGGACGGGCAGCGGCGCGCCGAGCCCGGGGAGGGGCCTGGCGGGCGCGGGGAGGGCCGCCCGGACGGTTTCCGGGAGGAGAGGGCCGGGGCCGGCGGGCCGACCGGCGTCAACGGGCCGGTCGGTGCCGCCGGATCGGACGGTCCCGACGGGCCGGTCGGTGTCCATGGGCTGCTCGGTATCCACGGGCGTGGCGGAGTCCACGGGCCGGCCCGTATCCGTGGGCCGGTCGGTCCGGGTGGGATGGCCCTCCCCGGCGAGGTGGTCCTCCTCGGCGAGGGGGGCTTCCCCGGCGGGGAAGCCGTTCTCGGCGGAGTGGCCCTCCTCGGTGGGATGCTCCGCCCCGGCGGGCCGAGCGGTCTCCTCGGCGGGCTCGGCCGTTGGCGGGGTGGGACGCGGCTGTTCCGGCAGTGCGGGGGCCGGCGCCGGCGGATCGGCCGGGGCGAGGCGCGCGGACGGGTCCGGCGGGGCGAGATACGGGTCTGCCGCGGGGCGCGGGGCTGCCCGGGGCTCCTGCTCCCGGGACACGGCGGGCTCGGGGCGCACCGGGCCGTCCGCGGCGTCCGGGTCCTCCCCGGGCAACTCCCGCACGGGGCCCGCCGGCGGAACGGCGTGCGCCGCTGCGGCCTCCGCCCCGGCGCCCTGCACGGGCCCGTCGCCCGCCCCCTGCTCCGATACCGCGTCCGGGCCCGGAAGCGGCGCCCCGCCCGGGGCCGCCACCTGCCCCGGTGCCGCACCGGCACCCGCACCGGGGGCCGATGCCCGCCCCGGTGCCGACGCCCCGCTCGCGTACGGGTTCGGGGCGTGCGCCTCGCCCCCGTACGGGTTCGGGCCCCCCGCCACATCGCCGCCGTACGGGTTCGGGGGCGCGGCCGCCCCGTAAGGGTTCGGTGATCCGGGCGTGCCCGGGGGCTGCCCGGGGACCGTCGCCCCAGGTCCCGGGCCGAGCGCTTCTCCGTACGCGCCGGGCACGGCGGCTCCCGGACCCGGGGCCTCCCCGTACGTGCCGGGCAACGACGGGCCGGCGCCCGGCGGTTGTCCGGGCGGCGGCGTGGCGGGGCCGCCCCCGGGCGTAGGGGCGTGCGGCATCGGCGCACCCGCGCCCGGGGCGGGGTAGTCGCTCGCGTGCCACTGGTGGAGGCAGTCGGCGCACCACCACAGCAGTTCGCCGCCGCCGTAGACGCCCTCGTCCTCCCAGAGGAGGTCGGTGCCGCCGCAGGACGGGCAGGGTGCGGCCGGGGTGCGGCGTCGCCGTGTGCGACGGCTCATGAGTGAGACCTGGTCATGGTTCTCCGACTTCATCTGTTCTGCGCCGTGATGGCAAGGGCACACCCCGCCGTTGCCCAGGGTGGATGCGCGGTTCCCCGGGGGCGGAGGCGGAGGGCCGCCGCCCCCGGGGCGGGACGCGCACAGCAACAATGTGCCACCCGTCCATGGACATCAGCCGACAGTTCGGTCAATTTGGCGGACCGGCCTCGCGGGCAGCGCCCGGCAGGACCCGGGGCGGCTCCGGGGCCCGCCCCCGGGGAGCGGGCCCGTACGGATGTCCGGGCGGGCTCCGTGCGCCGGCCGCGATGCCGTTCGTCCGTAACGTCCCCCGTGCCGACCGGTGTTCACCCCTCGTCCGACCCTGAATCCTCCCGGATACGGGCCGTGCTCACCCCTCCGGGTACCGGCGCGGCGTCCACACGGACCCGGTGCCGTCGCCGCGCCGTACGGACCGCGTCTGCGACGAGCCGATCAGCAAGATCGTGCGCATGTCGACCTCGGCGGGGTCGAGGTCGGCCAGCCGCACGGTACGGACGGACTCCTCCGGGCCGCCGACATCGCGGCCCAGGACGACCGGGGTGTCCGGCGAACGGTGCTCCAGCAGCAGGTCACGGGCCTTGCCGACCTGCCAGGTGCGGCTGCGGGAGCCCGGGTTGTAGAGCGCCAGGACGAGGTCGGCGGCGGCCGCGGCGCGCAGCCGTCCGGCGATCACCTCCCAGGGCTTGAGGCGGTCGGAGAGGGAGAGGACCGCGTAGTCGTGGCCGAGCGGCGCGCCCGCCTTGGCCGCCGCGGCGTTGGCGGCGGTGACACCGGGCAGCACCCGTACGGGCACCGTCCGGTAGCGCTCCTCGGCGGCGACCTCCAGGACGGCGGTGGCCATCGCGAAGACGCCCGGGTCGCCGCCGGAGACGACCGCCACCCGGCGGCCGCGGCGGGCCAGATCGAGGGCGAGTTCGGCGCGTTCGGACTCGACCTTGTTGTCCGAGCCGTGCCGCAGCTGACCGGGGCGGAGCGGCACCCGGTCCAGGTAGGTGGTGTAGCCGACGAGGTCGTCGGCGGCGGCCAGCGCGCCCCGCGACTCCGGCGTCAGCCACAGCGGCCCGGACGGCCCGGTGCCGACGACGACCACCTCACCGGAGACGGCCCCGGCCGCGGCACCGGCCGCCCCGTCGGGGGCGTGCGCCGTCCCTCCGGCCGCCCCTGACGCGTCCTCCGGGGCGCCCCCAGGCACGCTCTCGGGGGTGTGCGCAGCATTGTCGTGCGCCCCGGGCCCGCTCTCGGGGAAGCCCCCGGGCCCGCTCTCGGGGGTGTACGGAGCCCCGTCGCGCGCCCCCGACGTGTCCTCCGGGGCGCTCCCGGAGCCGCCTCCGGGGGGCTGTTCCGCCACCCGGCTCGGGACCACCGCCACCGCGAAGTACGGCACGGAACCGGGGTCGACGTCCGACAAGGCCCCGGTCCGCTCGCCCGTCATCGTGGCGCGTTCGACGTAGCGGGCCTCCGGGAGGCGGCCGGAGCGTTCCATGGCGCGGCGGACGGCGGGGAAGGTGCGGCCCAGCTTCATGACGACGGCGGAGTCGGTGGCGGCCAGCCGGGCCGTCAGCTCCTCCTCGGGAAGGGTGCCGGGCAGCACCGTCAGCACCTCGTCGGCCTCCACCAACGGCCTGCCCAGCCGGGCGGCGGCCGCGTTGATCGAGGTCACGCCGGGGATGACCTCGGTCGGGTAGCGGTGCGCGAGGCGTTTGTGCATGTGCTGGTAGGAGCCGTAGAAGAGCGGGTCGCCCTCGGAGATCACGGCGACGGTGCGGCCCGCGTCGAGGTGCGCGGCGAGCCGGGCCGCGGCCTCCTCGTAGAAGTCGTCGAGCGCGCCCCGGTAGCCGCCGGGGTGGTCGGTCGACTCGGTGGTCACCGGGTAGACCAGCGCCTCCTCGATGTGGTCGGCGCGCAGATGCTCGGCGGCGATGGCGCGCGCGATGGACCGGCCGTGGCGGGCACTGTGGTACGCCACCACATCGGCCTCGGCGATGACCCGCACGGCCCTCACGGTCATCAGGGACGGGTCTCCGGGGCCGAGCCCCACACCGTAGAGGCGGCCCGGGGTGCGGGCGGCCGACTGCTGCTCGGGCACGCTCATTCCTCCTCGCTCGCCAGGGCGTTGACGGCCGCCGCGGCCATGGCGCTGCCACCGCGCCGCCCGCGTACCACCAGGTGCTCCAGGCCCGACGGGTGGGCGGCCAGCGCCTCCTTGGACTCGGCGGCACCGATGAACCCGACGGGTATGCCGAGCACGGCGGCGGGCCGCGGCGCGCCCTCCTCGATCATCTCCAGGAGGCGGAAGAGGGCGGTCGGGGCGTTGCCGACGGCGACGACGGCGCCGTCCAGCTTGTCCCGCCACAGCTCCAGCGCGGCGGCGCTGCGGGTGGTGCCCAGTTCGGCGGCGAGCGCGGGCACCGACGGGTCGGCGAGGGTGCACACCACCTCGTTGTCCGCGGGCAGCCGCTTACGGGTGACGCCGCTGGCGACCATGTTCGCGTCGCACAGGATCGGCGCACCGGCGCGCAGCGCGGCGCGCGCGCTCGCCACCACGCCGGGTGAGTAGGCGAGGTCGCGGACGAGGTCGACCATGCCGCAGGCGTGGATCATGCGGACCGCGACCCGGCTGACGTCGGCGGGCAGCCCCGCGAGGTCCGCCTCGGCGCGGATGGTGGCAAAGGACTGGCGGTAGATCGCCGCCCCGTCCTTCTCGTAGTCGAACACGGTGCCCTCGGTGTGGTGGGTCGGTGGTGGGGTGGGAAACGGGTGCCGGATCGGGGTGTCCGGTCCGGGTGCTGCGTCGGGACGGGGTACGCGCTAACGGGCGCGGGGCCCGGGGCGTGGCCCGGTGGCGGTCACGGTGCGGTGCCCGGGGCCGCCGGGGGCACCCCGGGCGCGACGGCTCCCGCCACCTGCCGCACGGTGGCGTCCGCCGCGAGCGGCTCCGGTGGCGCCCCCGGCCGGACCACGGTGACGTCGTAGCCGCCACCGGTCGCCAGGACGTCGATCCAGGCGCCGTGCGGATGGCCGCAGCGGCGGGCGCAGCCGGACCACTGCACCGGCAGCGCGGTGGCCCGCCCCAGGGCCGCCGCCACGGCGCTCGCGTCGGCCCGTACGTCGGTGAGGGACTTGGCGCACCCGGGGCGTCCGGTACAGGCGCCGAGCCGGTACCAGGGCGAGTCCGGGGCGGTGACCAGTCGCGCGTCCGCGCACTCCCGCAACCGAGCGGCGGCCACCGTCCTGGCGACCCCGGGGACGAGGACGCCGCGCCACGGGGTCAGCCGGAGCGTGTCCTCCCCCTCGGCGGCGATACGGGTCAGCAGGCGCCACTGCGCGCCGGTCAGCCGCCCCAGCGGCGCCAGGACGCTCAGCGTGCGGCGTCCGTCGGGCCCCTCGACGAGTCCGGGTGGCGGCGCACCGCCTTCCGGCCGGTCCGGTACGGCGCCGGGCGGTACGTGCACGGCGGGGATCCCGGCGGCGCGCAGCCGCTCGCCGACGGCGCGCGCGTCCGGCGCCGCGCCCCCCGGCAGATCCCGGAACCGCCAGGCCCCGCTGCCGCTCGCGTCCGCGGCGTCGAGGAAGACCCGGGCGGCGGCCAGCGCGGCACGGGCGGCGTCGGCGCCCGCGACCCGCAGCGCCGCCGTGGCACCATCGGTGCCGCCGGAGCCCTCGGGGGCGCCGAGGAAGAGGAGGGCGGAGGGGGCGCCCCCGGGAGCGCGCCCCGGGCCGGCCGCGCCCGCCGCGCCCTCGACGCCCTCGGCGTCCGCCGCGTCTTCTGCGACCAAGGTCACATCTCCGCCGAGGCCCGTCACATCGCCCCGGCCGTCGTCCAGGACGAAGAGGAACCGGCCCGAAAGCCGCGCCGTCCACTCCTGCGCGCAGAGCAATCCGTCCAGCTCACGGGCCCAGCGCCGCACGTCGGCGGGGGTGCGGCCGTCGAGTCCGGCGAGCGGTGAGGCGACGATGTTGCGGACGCGTTCATGGCGTACGGAGGGCAGCAGACCGGCGTCGGCCAGCAGCGCGGCCAGATCGCCGCCGCAGCCGTCGCCGAGGCCGCGCAGCTCCACGTTGCCGCGCGAGGTGAGGGAGAGCGCGCCGTCCCCGAGGCGCTCCGCCGCGTCCGCCAACGCCGTCGCCTGACGCACCGTCAACTCTCCGGCGGGCACCCGTACGCGGGCCAGCGCGCCGTCCGCCGCCGTGTGCAGTCGCAGCGCTCCCGGGCAGGCGTCACCGCGCTCACGCAGCGGCGGCTGGACCCCGGAGGGCCGGTTCGAGGGGGAGGGCGGCATGGCCGCGAGCATACCGACGCCCCCCGGACCCCGACGGCGCCCCGGGCCCGCCCCGGCCACCGGCCCGGCCCTCCGAGACCCGTACGGGCCGGACCGGGCCCTGAACGGGATACCTGTACGGGGCCGGGCCCCGATCCCGTACGGGACCCGGCCCCATCCGGGCAGGCCACCGCCCTCGCCCCTACGGGTACGGCCCCGGCCCGTACGGTCCGCGCGCACCACGCCACGCCTCCGGATCCGCTCACGTGCAGGCACCCCGGCGCTCCAGCCCGGACACGCACCCCGTAAGGCCGATCCCCGCCAAGGCCGAGCTGCCCCGAGGGCCCGCGGCCCGCGGCCCGCAAGGCCACCACAGGCCCCACGCCCCGCACCTCGTACGGCCCCGCCCGCGCCCCACCGGAGCCCGAACCCACGCCCCACGGCCGCCGCGTGCCCCGTACGGGCGAGGAACATCCGCACCCCGTACGGCCGCGAGCCCTCCGCCCGTACGGCCGCCCTGCCCCGCCCGTAGGGCATCCCGTAAGGGGCCCCGGGCAGCCGCCCCGCCCGGCACGCCCCCCGGGCGTCCCCACGCGGCGTTCCCCCAAGGTGCCCGCCTGACCTCGTACATCGAGCCGAAGGCCCGCTCCCGTGGCGGCGGGGCAGCCCTTACCATTCACTGCGGTGGGTCAGCCGGCCCGCCGACGCCGGCGACGGCGACGAGGGCTTTCCCGTCAGGGGGCGGCTCTCAGGGGAGGAAGCCCGGTGAGAGTCCGGCGCGGTCCCGCCACTGTGAGCCCGGCAGCCGCCGGGTGAGTCAGGAACTCCCGCCGTCCAACGAACCACCCGGGGCGCGGATACCCCGAGGAAGGCTCTGCGCTCGCATGCTTCTGCTGCTGTCGACCTCCGACACCGATCTCCTCAGCGCCCGCGCCGCCGGCGGCCCCGTGCCGTTCCGGCTCGCCAACCCGGCCCGGCTCGACCTCGCCGAACTGCCCGCGCTGCTCGACGGCGCCGACCTCGTCGTGGTCCGTCTCCTCGGCGGCATCCGCGCCTGGGAGGAGGGCCTGAACCTCCTTCTCGCCGAGGACCAGCACCGCCCCGTCGTCGTCCTCACCGGCGAACAGGCCCCGGACGCCCAGCTGATGGAGGCGTCCACCGTCCCCGTCGGCATCGCCGCCGAGGCGCACGCCTACCTCGCGCACGGCGGGCCGGAGAACCTCGGCCGCCTCGCCCGCTTCCTCTCCGACACCGTCCTGCTGACCGGCCACGGCTTCGAACCGCCGCAGCCCGCGCCGTCCTGGGGCGAGCTGGCCCGGCCCGCGGCCCGTACGGACATCGACGGCCCGCTCATCCCGGTGCTCTACTACCGCGCCCACCACATGAGCGGCAACACCGGCTTCGTCGACGCGCTCTGCACCAAGATCGAGGAGGCCGGCGGCCGTCCGCTGCCGCTCTTCGTCGCCTCGCTGCGCGCGCCCGAACCGGAGCTGATCGAGGCGCTGCGCCCCGCCGACGCGATCATCACCACCGTCCTCGCGGCGGGCGGCACCAAGCCCGCCGAGGCATCCGCCGGCGGCGACGACGAATCCTGGGACGCGGGCGCGCTCGCCGCCCTCGACGTGCCGATCCTCCAGGCGCTCTGCCTGACCGGGAACCGCGCCGCCTGGGAGGAGAACGACGAGGGTCTCTCCCCGCTGGACGCCGCCACCCAGATCGCCGTCCCCGAGTTCGACGGCCGCCTGATCACCGTCCCGTTCTCCTTCAAGGAGATCGACGAGGACGGTCTGCCGACGTACGCCGCCGACCCCGAGCGCGCCGCCCGTGTCGCCGGTATCGCCGTCCGCCATGCCCGCCTGCGCCACATCCCGGCCCAGGACAAGAAGCTGGCGCTGGTCCTCTCCGCGTACCCCACCAAGCACTCCCGCATCGGCAACGCCGTCGGCCTCGACACTCCCGCCTCCGCCGTCGCCCTCCTGCGCCGCCTGCGCGAGGAGGGCTACGACTTCGGCGACGAGGCCGTACCCGGTCTGGAGTCCGGTGACGGCGACGAGCTGATCTACGCCCTCATCGAGGCGGGCGGCCACGACCAGGAGTGGCTGACGGAGGAACAGCTCGCCAAGAACCCGGTCCGCATCCCCGCCGCCGACTACAAGCGCTGGTACGCCACCCTCCCGCAGGAGCTGCGCGACGCCGTCGAGCGGCACTGGGGCCCGCCGCCCGGCGAGATGTTCCTCGATCGCAGCCACGTGGACGAGCCGGGCCGCGACCCGGAGGGCGACATCGTCCTCGCCGCCCTGCGCCGCGGCAATCTGCTGATCCTCATCCAGCCGCCGCGCGGCTTCGGCGAGAACCCGATCGCGATCTACCACGACCCCGATCTGCCGCCGTCCCACCACTACCTGGCCGCCTACCGCTGGATCGCCGCCTGTGCCGACGACGGCGGTTTCGGCGCCGACGCCATGGTCCACCTCGGCAAGCACGGCAACCTGGAGTGGCTGCCCGGCAAGAACGCGGGCCTGTCCGCCGCCTGTGGCCCCGACGCCGCCCTCGGCGACCTCCCCCTCGTCTACCCGTTCCTCGTCAACGACCCCGGCGAGGGCACCCAGGCCAAGCGCCGCGTCCACGCCACCCTCGTCGACCACCTCGTCCCGCCGATGGCGCGCGCCGAGTCGTACGGCGACATCGCCCGGCTCGAACAGCTCCTCGACGAGTACGCGCAGATCAGCGCCATGGACCCGGCGAAGCTCCCGGCCATCCGCGCGCAGATCTGGACGCTCATCCAGGCGGCCCGGCTCGACCACGACCTCGGTCTGGAGGCCCGCCCCGACGACGACGGCTTCGACGACTTCCTCCTCCACGTCGACGGCTGGCTCTGTGAGGTCAAGGACGCCCAGATCCGCGACGGCCTGCACGTCCTGGGCGCCGCCCCGACGGGCGAGGCACGCGTCAACCTCGTCCTCGCGATCCTCCGCGCCCGCCAGATCTGGGGCGGTACGTCCGCGCTGCCCGGTCTGCGCGAGGCGCTGGGCCTGGACGAGTCCGCCGCGACCCGCACCACCGCCGACGAGGCCGAGGACCGCGCCCGGGAGCTGGTCCAGGCGATGGAGGACGCCGACTGGGCGCCCTCCGCCGTCGCCGCGGTCGCCGCCGGACAGCCGGAACAGGTCGCCGCGATCCTCGACTTCGCCGCCCGCGAGGTCGTCCCCCGCCTGGCCGGCACCACCGCCGAGATCGACCACGCCGTCCACGCCCTCAGCGGCGGTTTCGTCCCGGCGGGCCCGTCCGGCTCCCCGCTGCGCGGCCTCGTCAACGTCCTGCCGACCGGCCGCAACTTCTACTCCGTCGACCCCAAGGCCGTCCCCTCCCGCCTCGCGTGGGAGACCGGTCAGGCGCTCGCCGACTCCCTCCTGGAGCGCTACCGCACCGACAACGGCGAGTGGCCCACCTCCGTCGGCCTCTCCCTCTGGGGCACCAGCGCCATGCGCACCGCCGGCGACGACGTCGCCGAGGCCCTCGCGCTGCTCGGCGTCCGCCCCGTCTGGGACGACGCCTCCCGCCGCGTCACCGGCCTGGAGCCGATCCCCCTGGCCGAGCTGGGCCGCCCCCGCATCGACGTCACCCTCCGCATCTCCGGCTTCTTCCGCGACGCGTTCCCGCACGTCATCGGCGTGCTCGACGACGCGGTACGGCTCGCCGCCGGACTGGACGAGCCCGCAGCCGACAACTTCATCCGCGCCCACGCCCAGGCCGACCTCGCCGCCCACGGCGACGAACGCCGCGCCACCACCCGCATCTTCGGCTCCCGCCCCGGCACCTACGGCGCGGGCCTGCTCCAGCTCATCGACTCCCGCGACTGGCGCACCGACGCCGACCTCGCCGAGGTCTACACCGTCTGGGGCGGCTACGCGTACGGCCGCGGTCTGGAGGGCCGCCCGGCCCGCGACGAGATGGAGACCGCGTACAAGCGCATCGCCGTCGCCGCGAAGAACACCGACACCCGCGAACACGACATCGCCGACTCCGACGACTACTTCCAGTACCACGGCGGCATGGTCGCCACCGTCAAGGCGCTGAAGGGCACCGCCCCCGAGGCGTACATCGGCGACTCCACCCGCCCGGAGACGGTCCGCACCCGCTCCCTCGTCGAGGAGACCTCCCGCGTCTTCCGCGCCCGCGTCGTCAACCCGCGCTGGATCGAGGCGATGCGCCGCCACGGCTACAAGGGCGCCTTCGAACTCGCCGCCACCGTCGACTACCTCTTCGGCTACGACGCGACCACCGGCGTCGTCGCCGACTGGATGTACGACAAGCTCGCCCAGACCTACGTCCTCGACCCCGACAACCGCGCCTTCCTCCAGCAGGCCAACCCCTGGGCCCTCCACGGCATCGCCGAACGCCTCCTGGAGGCGGAGTCCCGCGGCATGTGGGAAAAGCCGGACGCGGAAACCCTCGCCGCACTCCGCGAGGCGTTCTTGGAGACGGAGGGGGAGCTGGAGGGGGAGGAGTGACCTCGCACGGCGGCGGGGTTTCCTGACGCCGTGCGCGGGTGCCGTTGCGGCCCGTTCCGCCTGTGAGGGGTGGGGCGGGCCGCCGCCGTTTCGTGAAGGGCCGGACGTGGCCGATACGGTCTGGGCCTGAGGCACAGGGGTAGCTGGTGTTCCAAGGCTGGACGCACGGCTGGAGGAGGAATGCGCCGCATTCGAGGTGCCCGGCCACGCACCAGGAATTCCCCCGCACGAAGCGGTGATCCGTATATCGGCACGTATGGTGCCGATGCTCAGGAAGGCATGCGATGTCGCAGAAGGAACCAAGCTTCCGCGAGCTGCTGGCAGCAGCCCGGCACTCGGCCGTGCATCTGGAGATGCGCGACGCGTACGGCGTGGGTGACGAGGCAGGGGACTTCGAGAACTGGAAGCGCACGGGCCACCGGGACGCCGATCCGGTATCGGCCTATTGGCAGCCCTGGGTGAAGCTGATCGGCGACACTGTGGCCCGGGGGGTTGTCGTCCGTCGCGCACGCGTGGTCTCGGAGCCGGTCACGGAGTACATCCGGTACGAGCACGCCGGTACCCCGGTCAATCTTCACGCCGGTGAGCAGGTCCGTTGGCTGCCACGCCGTCAGGCTTCGGACATCGCGTTGCCCGGTAACGACTGCTGGATTTTCGACGGCGAGACGGTGCTCTTCAATCACTTCACCGGCGACGGCAACTGGTCCGAGCCCGGCTGGGAGATCCGGACGGAGCCGGCCGTGGCGCGCATGGCCTCGGCCGCTTTCGAGGCGGTCTGGGAACGCGGAACGCCGCACGACAAGTACCAGGTCTGACACGACGAACCACGAAGAGCTGACGAAGGCCGGGGCCTGGTCGGACACGACGAAGCCCCAGCAAATCAGCCGGGGCTTCTTTCCGCGACGGCGCTCAGTCGGCGGATCCCCTGCCCTTGAGGTTGCGCACAAACGTGTCCCAGGTGGCTGCGGTGAAGGTGAGGTGGGGCCCGGCGGCGCGCTTGCTGTCGCGTACGGCGCGGCCATCGGTCGAGGTGCGGGCTACCTCGACGCAGTTGCCCTCCTGGTTGGAGTACGACGACTTCCGAAAGGGAGTGGTGATCTCAGGGTGCATGGCCAGTCCTCCGGTCAGCTCGGCAGGCATCGGTCCGTTGCACCCATCTCAACGATGGAGCCCCCGGCCTTCAAGAGGGTCAGGGGCTCTGGGGGAGGAATGGGCTGGTCAGCGGCTGGCGTCGGCCTCGCCCTTGAGGTTCTGGACGAACGTGGCCCAAGCAACTCCGCCGAAGGCGAGCCGAGGACCGGCGGAGCGCTTGCTGTCGCGGATGGCGCGGCCGCCGGTGGAGGTGTGGGCGACCTCGACGCAGTTGCCGTTCTGGCCCGAGTACGACGACTTTCTGAAGGGGGTGGCGATCTCAGACTTCACGATGAGTCCTCCAGCCGATTGGCATGCCTTTTCTCAGCAACGCGTGTCGCCGTCTTCTTTGAGGTTTTGGAGGAACGTGTTCCAGGAGGCTGCGGTGAAGGCGAGTCGCTGCCCTGCGGAGCGCTTGCTGTCGCGGATGGCGCGGCCGCCGGTGGAGGTGTGGGCGACCTCGACGCAGTCGCCGTTCTGGCCCGAGTGGGACGACTTCCGGAAGGGCGCGGTGGTCTCAGGTTGCATGGTCAGTGCTCCGAGTGGGGTCGCGGGGCTCGGTCCGATGAGGCCATTGCAACGAAGGAGCCCCCGGCCTTCAAGAGGGCCAGGGGCTCCGAGAAGAGAAGTGTGTTGCCTCAACGGGGGAAGTTGTCGCCCGTGAGCGTCCGGACGAACGAGGTCCAAGTGGTTGCGCCGAAGGTGAGGTGAGGCCCAGCGGGGGACTTGCTGTCGCGGACCGATATTGCCGTCAGCAGACCATCGTTGACCTCGACGCACTGGCCGTTGGCACTGCTGTAGCTGCTCTTCCGCCACGCGGTCTCAGGGAGGGTGTACTGCATTCCAAAACACCTCCTCTCACTCCTTCGTTCGTGCAACCTTAGCGACAACCTCTGCGCTCTCCTTCGGCCCTACCGCTACGGCTTGAAGGTGCTCGAACATCGACTTGTAGCGCCGGATCTCCGCTTCGGACTCAAGGAAGAGATCGCCGGCAGGGGTGTCCAGGTAGACCAGCTCCGGGTCTGCCGGGTCCCGGAAATCCATGTGGACGAAGCTGCCGGGCATGCCCGAGTGCGCGCCCTTGTCGAAGGGGATCACCTGGAACACGACGTGCGGCTCCTCCATGAGCCGGAGCAGATGTTGCGCTTGTTCACGCATCACCTCGCGGCTGCCCACCGTACGACGGATGGCAGCTTCGTCGATGATGGCCCAGAGCTGTATGGGCTGCTCCTTCTGAAGCAGTGCCTGCCGTTCCATGCGTGCTTGGACACGCTGTTCGACCTGCTTGTGGCTGGCAGTGGGCCACACGCCCTTGATCACCGCGCGGGCGTAGTCCTCGGTCTGGGCAAGCCCGGGAATGAACAGCGATTCGTAATTGCGCACCGTGCGGGCTTCGGCCTCGAAGCCGATATAGGCCGTGTACTCCTCGGGCAACTCGGAGTGGAAGGGGCGCAGCCAGCCCTGACCTGCGGAACCACTCTGGATCGCCAGGAGATCTGTGCGCTCCTCCTCGGTGGCCTCGTACAGGTCCAGTAGCGCGATGAGGGTTCGCTTCTGCGGGCGGGTCCGCGCCTTCTCGATGCGATAGAGCGTCGCCGCGTTGATCGCCTTCTTCTCCGTGACCTCTTCTCGCGTCAGACCAGCTGCCGCGCGGAGTCTGCGTAGTTCAGCGGCAAGCCGTCGAAGCCTGACGGTTGGGGGTGGTTGACGCTTGTCCGGCACAGTGCGGTCCCTTCACCACCTCAGCGGCCCGCGCAGGTGCGAGTCGGAGGTGTCAGCTCGGTCGGCAGCCTCATCGTATGCATCCTCTGACGATGCATTCCTCGAAAATGCATTCTCGGAGAATGCAATGCTTGCATTTCTCCTTCGGCGGTGGGCATGCTTGCGCCACGTCACTCACCGCAGTGGATGCCCCACTGTGAGTGGGGTGCGACGTCTTGCTGTGCCTCTACGAGGAGATCCCCGTGTCCGTAACCGCTGTCCCAGTGGCGCCCCAACTCCCGTACCTCACCTGCCAGTTACCCCCAGACCCCCGCAGTGTCCGCCGGGCCCGGCTGGCCCTCCGGGCCCGGCTGCTGGCATCGGGGATCGGCCGGGACACGGCCGGAGTCGCGGAGCTGCTGGTGTCCGAGCTGGTGACGAACGCGGTCAAGGCGCGGGCGCCGGTGATGGGGGCGGTCGGGGTCCGGTGCGGGGCGTCGGGGGACGGCCGGTTGCGGCTGGAGGTGCAGGACGGGAGTGCGGAGCTGCCCGTGCGTGAGGGATGTCCAGGGGAGGAAGCGGAATGTGGGCGTGGCTTGATGCTGGTGGACGCGTTGGCCGAGGGCTGGGGCGTCGTGCGGCACGTCATCGGGAAGACGGTGTGGGCGGAGCTTGCCGTCCCGCCTGCGGAGGGGCCGGGGCCGACGCTCCGGGCACGGTGAAACGGCCGGAACTCGTCGCGTACCGGGTGCGGGTCACGGCCCGGCGGCCGGACGGCGGGGAGATTCCGCTCGGCGGGTGGGTGTCGTACTCGCCGGGAGGCGCGGTGGCCTGGATGCGGCGACGGGCGGTGCAGGTCGCGCAGCAGGTGGGCGCCCCGTACGACGGGGTGGTGCGGGCGTGGCTGAGGGACCCCGCCGAGCAGGACGGGGCGCGGGAGGCGCTGGCGGCGGGCATCGGCGTCACGGTGCGGACGGTGGACGCGTACGGGTGCCTCTACACGGTCGCCGTCCGCCCGGAGCGGCCCGCCGAGCGGGAACGGCTCCGCGTACGGAGGGGGCGGGAGTCGGTGTGGAGCGGCGTGTGACGGAGCGGGGGCTCGTCTCGTCCGGGTACTGGTGCGAGCGGTACGTGTACCGCTCGGGGGACGCCGAAGCCGTCGCCTCGTGGGCGTCCGCCGCGGTACGGACCCCGGCCGCGGCGGTACGCCGGATCACCGATGACGCGCGAGAGGTGAGCGCCGGATGCGCGCCGTACGAACGGGACCGCGTGCGGCGGCTGCTGGACCGGCCGGAGGCGACCGAGGCGGCGCTCGCGCTGCGTCTGGGGGCGGCGTGCGGGCTGACGCTCGACTGCGGCGCGACGTGGGTGGAGTGGTCGGCGCAACCGGTGCGGTTCCTGCGGTTGGTGAGGGGGGCGGGGGCGGCCTGCACCGGGAGAGGCGATGAGGGGGAGGAAGAGTTCGGGGCGCCGTTGGTCGCGGCGGAGGAGTAGGGCGTCGGCGGGGCGGGGCGCGTCGCCGCACCCCGCCCCGCCGACGTCCCGCCCCCTCCGAGGAGCCCTACCTCACCTCATGCACCGTCCTCCGGTACGCAGACCGCCGGTCCTCGATCGCGGCCCAGCGGTCGCCGTAGACGTTCGTGGTGATGGCGGGGTCGCGGAGGAAGTCGTGGGGGAAGCCGAGGGGGACGGCGCTGACGGTGTCGAGGCGGGTGAGGGCGTCGGCGTCGAGGGTGACGTCGAGGCTGGCGAGGTTGTCGGTGAGCTGGGATTCCTTGGTGGCGGCGATGAGGGGGATGACGTTGCCGGGGCGGGAGCGGAGCCAGGCTAGGGCTACCTGGGCGGGGGTCCAGCCGCCTTGGCCTGCGATGTCGAGGACGGTGTCGAGGACGGCGTCCTCGTGGGCCACGGTGCCTTCGTTCTCCGTGGTGAGGCGGCCGGTCTCGCCGCGCCGGTACTTGCCGGTGAGTTTTCCGGCGGCGAGCGGCGCCCACGCCAGGACGGCCTGGTCGAACGCGCGGGCCTGCGGGAGGAGTTCGCGTTCGGGGGTGCGCTCCAGCAGGTTGTAGCGGAGCTGGGAGCCGGCGAACGACGTCCAGCCGCGCAGTTCGGCGAGGGTGTTGGCCTGCGCGATCTCCCAGGCGGGCCAGTCGGAGACGCCGACGTACAGGACCTTGCCGGAGCGGACGACGTCGTCCAGGGCGCGCATCACCTCCTCGACGGGGGTGAAGTTGTCGCGGGCGTGCACCCAGAGGATGTCGACGTGGTCGGTGCGCAGCCGGGTGAGGCTGTCCTCCAGGGAGCGGATCAGGCTTTTGCGGTGGTTGCCCGCCGAGTTGGGGTCGCCGGGCCGGGTGGCGCAGGTGTACTTCGTGGCGAGGACGAAGCGGTCGCGGCGTCCGGTGAGCAGTTCGCCGAGGATCGTCTCGGAGCTGCCGTCGGTGTAGATGTTGGCGGTGTCGAGGAAGTTCCCGCCGGCGTCCGCGTACGCGTCGACGATCCGGGCGCTGACCTCCTTGGACGCGCCCCAGCCCCAGTCGTCACCGATGGTCATGGTGCCGAGGCTCAGCTCACTCACCCGCAGACCGGTCCTGCCGAAGAGCGTGTATCGCACGGTGTCCCTTTCGGTGCGGCGGGCGGCGGCCCGGAGTGGCCCGCCGCTGGTCAGGCGCGACGCTAAGCCCTGGAGTGCGCTCCAGGGCAAGGGACACGGCGCCGGACCGCCGCCGGGCGCGGCCACGGCCGCCGGGGCGCCGGGCCGCCCGTACGGGACGCCCCGAGCGCGGGCCCCTCCCGTACGGGCCGGGCTCCGCCCCGTACGGGACGCCCCCGAGGGCGGCCCCGCCCCCGTACGGATCACCTCTACGGGACCACGGGGCCACGTGTCCACGGGACCACGCGCCCACGGCACCCCGGCCCTACGGGACGCTCTTGATCTCCTTCATCGTCAGATGGGATTCGAGGCGGCGGACGGCGGGCAGGCCGCTGAGCCGGTCGGTGAGGAATGCCTCGTAGGCGGCGTGGTCGGCGACGGCGACGCGGATGAAGTAGTCGGGGCGGCCGTACATCCGGCGGAACTCCACGACCTCCTCGAAGGAGGCGACGATGGTCTCGAACTCCTCGAAGCTCTTGCGGTCCTGCGCGTAGATCTCGACGTCGATCATGACTTCCAGGCCGCGCCCGATGGCCTCGCGGTTGATGACGGCGCGGTAGCCGGTGATGACGCCGGACTCCTCAAGACGCTTGACCCGGCGCAGGCAGGGCGGTGCGGTCAGACCGACGCGTTTGGCCAGTTCGACGTTGGTCAGCCGGCCGTCCTGACGCAGATGAAAGATAATTTCTCGATCGATCGCATCGAGTGGCACTTCCTTGCTCATATCGCGAGATTACAGGGTCTTCCGGCAATCAAATGAGGCACGCCTTTTCCTAAAATTGCGCCATGCACACTCGTCCTGCCGTCGCGGTGCGGGCGCCCTCGGCCACGCCCGCACCACCCTCCCCGATACCGCCCCAGCCCTCTCCGGAGCCCTCCCCGGCGCGTGCGGCGTTCAAGGACTCGGCGGGCGCCGGGCTGGCGTTCGTCCCGCTCGGCCTCGCCTTCGGGGCGCTGGTGACACAGTCGGGTCTCGACTGGTGGTGGGCGGGGCTGTCCGCGCTGCTCGCCTTCGGCGGCTCGTTCGAGTTCCTGCTCATCGGCCTGGTCACCGCCTGCACCCCGCTGGCGTCCATCGCCGTCTCCGCCTTCATGGTGAACGTCCGTCACGTCTTCTACGCGCTGTCCTTCCCCCTGCACCGCGTGACCGGCCGCCTCGGCAAGACGTACAGCACCTTCGCCCTGTGCGACGAGGCGTACGCGCTGACCACCGGGGAGGAGGCGCGCAGCTGGCCGAGCCGCCGGATCCTCTGCCTCCAGCTCTACCTGCACCTGTACTGGGCGGGCAGCGCGGTGGCCGGGGCGCTGCTCGGCTCCCTCATCCCGGAGGGCGTCACCGGTCTGGACTTCGCCCTCACCGCGCTGTTCACCGTCCTCGCGCTGGACGCGGTGCGCGATCTGCGCGGCGATCCGCCCACGCCCGTGCTCGCGCTGCTCAGCGCCCTGATCGCCCGGGTGCTCTGCCCGGACGAGATGCTGCCGGTCGCCTTCGGACTGTTCACCGCGGCGGTTCTGGTCCGCCACTTCGCGGCCCGCAGGAAGGCGCACCATGCCTGACCCGCGCTACGCGATCGCCGCGATCCTCGTCTCCGCCGCCGTCACCTGGGGCCTGCGCGCCCTGCCCTTCGCGGCCCTCACCCCGCTGCGCAACAGCTCCACCGCCCGGTACCTCGCCACCCGGATGCCCGCCGGCGTCATGGTGATCCTGCTCGTCTACGCCCTGCGGGACGTGCCCGTCACCCACGCGAGTGCCCTGGCCCCGCTCACCGCGCTGGCCGTCACCATCGGCCTGCACCTGTGGCGCCGCAACGCCCTGCTGAGCATCCTCGGCGGCACGGCCGTCCACACGTTCCTGGCGAGTGTGGTGTTCACGGGCTGAGAGACATCGGGTACTGCCGGACGGCCCGGTCCCTTACGGGCGCCGGGCCCCGTACCCGTAAGGGCGCCGCTTCGGTCCGTGAGGGAGGCCCCGTCCCTTACGGGACCGCCCCCGTCCCGTAAGGGTTCTCCCTCAGCCGCCCCCGTCGGACGGGAAGTCCGGCCCGACCGTCAGCGTGATCTCGCCCGGTGCCGCGTCCGCGGCCTGACGGGGTGTGAGATGGCCGGGGAGGCGGGCGGCGAGGATCTCGGCGTGGTCGCGCAGGCCCGCCGGGTAGCCGAGGGCCGTGGTGGCCGCCGCGGGGGCGTTGCCGGTGGTGGTGACGGTGAAGCCGAGGGCGCGCAGCGATGCGGCGGCGGTGGCGGCCCGGCCGGGGACGCCGGTGCCGTTGAGGACGCGGACGCGGACGGCGGACGCGGTGACGGGGTGCGTGGCGGCCGCGGCCAGCCGCCGCTTGGCGGCGGCGCCGATCTCCCGGTCGTGGGCGAGGTCCCGGAAGACCTCACCGGCCTGCGGGTACTGCCAGATGACGTTGGCGCGGTCGCTGGGGACGTCCGCCTCGCGCGGATAATTCGGCACGGTGAGGAAGGTGAGCCGGTCGGCGGGGATGTCCTTGAGCGTGGCGGCGAGGTCGTAGAGCGGTTTGATCCCGGCCAGTTCGCGGTCGGTGGTCAGGGACCGGGTGGCCGAGTCGAGGAAGTCGTAGAGCGATCCGGGGCTGGTCAGCCGGGCGCGGGCCTTCGTGCCGAGGGCCTTCAGGAACTCCTGCTGGCGGCCGATGCGGCCGAGGTCGGAGCCGTCGCCGACGCTGTACCGGGTGCGGACGTAGCCGAGCGCCTGCTCGTCGCGGACGTTCTGGCAGCCCGCCGGCAGGTCGAGACGGGCCTTGGTGTCGTGGATGGCGTGCTCCGGGCAGACCTCGATCCCGCCCAGGGCGTTGACCATGCCCTTGAAGCCCTGGAAGTCGAGGGAGGCGAAGTGGTCGACGCGCAGCCCGGTGGCGCCCTCGACCGTCTTGATCGCGCAGGTCGCGGCCTTGCCGGTGTCGCCGGTGTCCCCGCCGATCGAGAACGCCTCGTTGATCTTGAAGTGGTGCGGTGCGGACGAGGACCCGTCGCCGCGGACGCAGGAGGGGATGCGCACCCAGGAGTCGCGCGGGAAGGACAGCGCGGTCGCCCAGCGCCGGTCGGCGGAGAGATGCAGCAGCATCAGCGTGTCCGACTGCATCGTCGTCAGGCCCTTGCCGTAAGCGGCGTTGGCGCCTGCCCGGCTGTCGGAGCCGACGACCAGGATGTTCTTGGAGCCGGGGCTGAGGTTGGCGGGCCGGTCGCCGAGCCCGTCGATGTCGGCGCCGCGGATATTGGCGTCGAGGTGCTGGTAGACCCAGGCGCCCGCACCGGTGGTGCCCAGCAGCACCGCGGCGAGGACGGCACCGGCCCAGACGACGATCCGGCCGCGGCGCGTCATCCGCAGTTTCCCGGGCGGCGCGGGCGGACGCGGCGCCCGGGAGGGGCCACCCGTACGGGGCCGGGGGACGGGCGCGCCCGGAGCGCCCCGGCGCGCGGACGCGGGGCCGCGCCGGGGCCCGGGGACACCCCGGCCGGGCGGGGCGCCGGAGCGCGCGGATCCTGACCGGAGGGGCGGGCCGCCCCGGGAACTCTGCCTGTCGTGCACGCCGTTGGGCCTCCTCGTCGTGCGGATGCTACGTCGGGGAGCGCGGCTCAGGGGAGCGTCGCAGGTGACGGCGCCGGACGCGGAGGTGCCGGCCACGGCGGACGGGCCGGGGGCGGTGGACGATCGGCGCGGCGGGGGCGGGCCCGGCGGCGCGCACCGGCGCGGGTTCGCGGCCCGGTGGCGCCGCCGTGGCCACCGGGAGCAGCGGCGCGCGGGGGGCGCGCGGCGAGGGGCGCGTACGCCCCTGGCGCGGGGCCGTTCCGTGGCGCCTCCGGGTCAGATGCCGGAGCTGGGGAGGAGCTGGATGGCGTCCGGGTCGTACCGGAACCACCGGGCCGGGCCGCCGCCGGCCGTCGTCCGCATCCGGCACCACCGGTCGCCGTCCTCGTCCGTCCACCAGGCGGTGATCCGGCCCAGCGACCAGCGGCCGTCCGGATACCGCACCTCGACGGGCTGGTAGACCCATCGCACCTCCGCCTCCGGCGGCGGACAGTCCCAGCTCGGGAGCGTGCACCTCGTCGCCATCTCCCCCTCCGAAAAAGCCGGTTGCCGCTGTGTGGAGGTCCAGCGTACCGCCAGTATCTACAGCTTTGTAGAACTTGCTGGGGGCGGGACCGGAAGGCCGGGCGCGCGCCTCACGGGGGCGGCCCCCGGGTGCGGCGGGGTGCGCGCCCCGGGGAGCGCACCCCTCAGAGCGGCGTCGCGGCCTTGAGGATGAGGACGAGGGCGATCGTGGAGTTCAGGGAGGCGAGGGCCGACGTGGCGGTCCCGGCGGCGGCGACGAGCGCGGCGAGGCCGGTCGGGGTCAGCGCGTGCGGCCAGCCACGGGCCGGCGGTACGGGCGCGAGCAGCGCCGCCACCCGCCGCGGCACCGGCCCGGCCTCCGCCGCGGCGAAGTGCGCCAGCTGCGGATGGGGGGCGCCCGCCCGGCCCACGAGCGCCGCCTTACCGACCGCGTGCGCCGTCACCCGGCGGTCGCCGACGGCCCGCGCGGCCTCCTCGTCGGCCCAGCGCTCCGTGGCGTACGACACCGCCGAACGGAGCGGCAGCAGCAGCGGATTGAGGCAGCCGGCCAGCCGTACGGCGAGCAGATGGCGGTGGTGGCGGCAGTCCAGATGCGCCCGCTCGTGCGCGAACAGGGCCCGCCGCTCCGCGCCGCCGAGGCTGTCCAGCATCCCCTGCGACACCACGATCCGCCCCGGCCGGGCACTCCGCCCCGGGCGGCCCGGGGTGCCCGGTACGGCGTACGCGTACGGTGCCGCGTCCGGGAGGACGGCGGGGTCGCTCCCCGGGGGCAGCGCGGCCAGCGCGTCGTGGGCGCGTGCCCGGATGCGGCGGTGGCGGCGCAGCGCCCCGGCGACCGCGACCGCCGCGGCGGTCAGCGCGAGGATGGCGGTGCTCCCGGCGATCTCCACGCCCGGCACCGCCGCGCGGACCTCCGGGTCGGACCAGCCGTCCGGCAGCGGGTTGCCGGGCAGCTGCGCCGTCCCGACGACCACCAGCAGCCCCAGGCAGAGCGTGCTGCACACCGCGAGGACGGCGGCGAGCAGGGTCAGCAGGCGGGTGGTGACGCGCGGGTGGAGGTGCTGGCCGGCGAGTTTGGCGATCGGCAGCGCGGTGAGCGGCAGGACCAGCGGGAGGAAGACGAAGAAGCCCACCGGTCAGTCCCCGCCGGGTGCCGGGCCGCCGGGCCCCGCGCCGTCCAGCAGGGCGCGCAGCACCTGCTCGTCGTGGGCGGAGAGCGCCGAGACGAAGCTGGTCAGGACGGCGTCGCGGTCCGGCTCGCCGTCCAGGACCCGGCGCATCCGCAGCGCCGCGAGCCCCGCCTCGTCGGCGGCGGGCGTCCAGAGGTACGCGCGGCCCGAGCGCTCCCGGGTGACGGCCTTCTTGGCGTGCAGCCGGGACAGGATCGTCATCACCGTCGTGTACGCGAGGTCGCCGCCGAGTCGTTCCTGCACCCAGGCGGCGGAGACCGGCTCCGTCGCGTGGTGCAGCGCGGTCAGCACCTGCGCCTCCAGCTCACCCTGACCGCGGCGGCGGGCGCGCTCCGGGCCGCCCGCGCCGTACCCGCCGGAGGCGTCCGCGCCGCCGGATCCGCCGCGTCCGGAGGGAGCGCCGAGCGCTCTTCCGAAGGATTTCCCGCCCATGCCGTCGCCTCCCGCCGTGCCGGGCGTCCCGGGGCCGGGACGTCGGGGCATCTTACGACCGCGCCCCGCGGCCCGCGCCGGGCGCCCGGTTCCGCCGTACGGGCCGGGGCTGCTCCGTGGGGCAGGCCCCGTACGGGTCTTCCGTAAGGGAGGAGCCCTACGGGGCGGGTCCTACGGGTCGGGCCCTGCGGGGACGTCCGTGGTGGACCGGCCCCGGCTCGCCGCAGCAACTTCTACAGTCCTGTAGATTTTAACTCGGTGTGCCGCACCTGTCCCGCCCGTTCACCTGGGCGCCGGCGGGGCGGCGCCGTGCCCACCTCATAGCCCTCATAGCTCTGAACCCGATACGCCGGTCCGTGCGCGGCGCGCCCGCGCGGCCGGGCGCCGTGTGCGTCCGGCCCGGGTGCGGACCGGCACAGCACTGGAGGTAAACCATGGGAGTCTCGCTGGCCAAGGGCGGCAACGTCTCGCTGTCGAAGGAGGCGCCGGGCCTGAGCGCGGTCACCGTCGGCCTCGGCTGGGACGTGCGGACGACGACGGGTGCCGACCACGACCTGGACGCGAGCGCCCTGCTCTGCACCGAGGCGGGCAAGGTCGTCTCGGACCTGCACTTCGTCTTCTACAACAACCTGACCAGCCCGGACGGCTCGGTCCAGCACACCGGCGACAACCTCACCGGTGAGGGCGAGGGCGACGACGAGTCGATCAACATCAACCTCACCGACGTCCCCGCCGAGGTCGCGAAGATCGTCTTCCCGGTCTCCATTCACGACGCGGAGAGCCGCGGCCAGAGCTTCGGCCAGGTCCGCAACGCCTTCATCCGCGTCATCAACCGCCTCGACGGCGCCGAGCTGGCCCGCTACGACCTGAGCGAGGACGCCTCCACGGAGACCGCCATGGTCTTCGGCGAGCTGTACCGCCACGGCGGCGAGTGGAAGTTCCGCGCCGTCGGCCAGGGCTACGCCTCCGGCCTCGCCGGTATCGCCGCCGACTTCGGCGTCAACGTCTGAGCCGCCGCCGCACCGCCTGACCGGAGAACCGGCCGCCGACGCCCGTTCCCGTACGGGAAATCCGTACGGGAACGGGCGGGCGCGTACGCGAGGGCGGTTTCCGTACGCATCCCGTAGGGGGCCGGTGGCTGGGGCGGCCGGTCCCCTACGGGGCCGGCGGCTGGGTCGCCGCCCTGCCCTCCGGCGGGGTCCGGGTCGTCAGAGGTCGAACTCGCCCGGGTTGATGTCCAGGGCGAAGCACGCCTCGCGGACCACGGCCTGCTCGGTCTTGTCGAAGTCGCCGTCCGCGCCGCCGATGACGATGCCGATCTGGATCACCGCACGCGCCTCGACCGGCTTCTTCTTCACCTTGCCGATCTCCTGCATCACGGCGACCTTGCCGAAGTCGAAGTCGGCGGTCAGCTTGTCGAGGTAGCCGTCGAAGCGGCGCTGGAGGTCGTCCGCCGCGAAGTTCGCCAGCACCTCGTTGGTGGCGATCAGCTGCGCCACCCGGCGCCGCTCGGACGGGTCGATCGTGCCGTCGGCGGCCGCCACCAGCGCGCACATCGCCATGGAGGCGTCCCGGAAGGCGCCGCTCTTGAGGTCGTTCTTCTTGGCGACGAGCTGGGTCTGCATCGTCTGGGCGGAATCCTTGATCCGGTCCCACAGGGCCATCGGGATCTCCTTGTCGTCGTCGTCCGTTGTTCCGTGTGCCGGTGTCCCGGCGGACGGCTGGGGCGGGCCGCGCGGACCCTGGTGCGGGCACCGTCACGCCCCGCCGGCCGGCAGCCGGTTTGGTCATGCGTAGGTAAAATCTACAGGCATGTAGAAGTTCGCGGCCGGGGAGGTCCGTAAAAGTCCGGGAAGGGCGGAGGTGACCGCCTCCGGGTGCTCCGGCGTCATCCCGGGTGCGCGCCGCCCGCGCCTCGGCCCGTCGCCTGTCGGTGCCTCGGCCCGTCGCCCGTCGGCGCCGGTCTCCGCCCGGAACATTCCGTCTCATACGGGGCAAGTTGGGGTTACGGTGGAGTGACCGGAGACCGTGTGCGCCGGCCGAGGCGTGCACCCGGCCCTCCTTCCGGGAGACGGGGCGGCGCGCGGAGCCCGGCCCGCGCCCCTCGCGGGCGGGCGCACCACCCGCGGGGTGGGCCGCGCGGCCACGAGGCCCGAAGCGCCGGCCCCGAGTGAGGTGAGCGCGATGCAGACCGCGGTGAGCGTCCTCGTCCTGCTGGCACTGATCGCCCTGGGCGTGCTGTTCCTCGCCCGGGTCAACGCCCAACGGGCGGGCCGGATGGCGACCCACAAGTACGCCACGCTGCGACCCTCCTTCCGCCTCCGGATGCGCAAGTGGCCGCACGGCGGTGGCAGCCGCCCCGGACCGCACGCCGCCGGACCCCCGCCGCCCACCCCCGGCGGACACGGCGGCGACCGGCCCGCCGGATCCTGACCACGGCACCCGCCGCCCGCACCATGAACCCCGCCGCCACCGGGACCACCCGCCGTCCCGCCCACCTGGCACCGCCGCCCGTCACCCGGCTCGCCATCGCGCCCGCCACCGGCACCGCCCGCCGCACCGACGGCGTCTGGTGGCCGCACTCGGCCGATCTGGAGGCCGAACTCCCCGAACTGCTCCCGGCGTTGCCCTTCGACTGGCCCCGTATCACCCACGTCACCGCGAACGGCGCGCTCTGGACGCCGCTGCCCACCCTCACGCTCGTCGCCGGGCACGTCATCCGCCTGCGCCGCCTCCCCGACCGCCCCGGGCCGCCCACCCTCTGCCTGGTGGCCGCCGGTCTCGGCCGCTGGGACCTGCGCGTACTGCCGCCCCGTACCGCCGAGGACGAGGCCGTGCGCGTCCTGGCCGGCGTCGCCGCCGGGGCGCTGCCGGCCGACGCGCCCGTACCGGGTGAGGGGGCGGAGGCCCACCGCCCGGAGCGCCCGGGGGCGGCCCGGCTACGCGACGCCCGCGCGCTCCGCAACCGCTGACAGGCCGCCGCGGGCCGCCCGCCGTGGCACACCGGGCGCCGTGGCTACTGCGGTCGGGTGGTGTTGATCCGAAGAACGGCACCGCGTGTGCGTCGCTCCTCCGATCCTCCCATTGCGTATTCATCATGAGAAAGCACCACAGAACCGGCAGAACGAAAAGCGGTGGCCCACCGCCGCGTTCCCGGTCCGGTGGCTGCGGTGCATCCCGTACCGACCGACATTCCGGCGCCCGACCGCCGGTACGTGAACGAAAGCGAGGGACCATGGCTGCGTCCAAGGTCATGAAGTTCTGGGCGGTGTGCCTTGCCGTGCTCGGCAAGCTGCTGGCGACGTTCCGCTACGCCGCCCCCGGTGCGGCCGCCTGCCGCCGCGCCGCCCGGTACGGCGACTCCCTGTACGGCGCCACCCCGTACACCCCGGCGCTCCGCACCACCACGCGCGCCCCCCTCGCTCCGTACACGCCGGCGCCACGCACCGCACCCGGCGCCCCGCGCACCGCGTACGCACCGCGGGTGGCGGTGGCGGCGGTACCGGTCGCGGCGGGCGATCCCGGCCCAGCCCCCGGCGGCCACCCGACGGCTCCCACGGCCCGCACCGCTTCCGTCCGCGCCTCCTCCGTATGCGCTCCCGCCGTACGCGCCACCTCCGCACCGGTCACCGCGCCCGCCATCGTCACCCCCGCCGCCCGCCGGGCGCCCGAGGACCACTTCCTCCCCGAACCGCCACCGGCGCCCCGCGCCCGGCTGCTGCCCGCGGCACCGTTCCTCCCCTCGCCCCGTATCGCGAGCCCCCGCGTACCGGAGCTGCGCGCCTACGAAGGTCCGCAGTTGCCGCCCACCCTCAAGCAGCGCATCCGCGCCGAGGCGCACGGCTCCTCACCCACCACCCGCAGCCGCCTCGCCACCGGGACCGAACCCTCGCGCACCGTCCCGGCGGACGACCCGCACGGCGCCCCCGCGGTCGCCCGGTCCGCGGCCACCATTCCGGCGGCCCGCAGCCGCGAGCACACCGCCTGTACGACCTGACGGGTCCGATGCCACCGGGCGGCCACCCCGGACCCACGCCACATGCGCGGCGCTTCCGAGCGCCGCGCGGCGGTGTGCCCGGACGGAGACGCGCACCCGGTCCGCGAAGGCCGGGAAGTCAGGGAGGCGTAGGGGGCAAGTGGGGGAAACACCGGGGGAGTTCGGCGCGTGAGGTGACCGTGCCGGGGGGATGAGAGGTGGGCCCGTACCCGAGCTGTACGGTCCTGGAGCGCAAGGCGGGAGGGCGGCCCACGCCGGGGGAGTGCGTATCCGCCTGCCCGCCGGTGCTCGGCGCTCGGGGGGGGCCGGGTCAGCGCGCGGGGCCGGGGCCGGTGCGGTCAGGCAGCTGAGCTGCCTGACCTTTTGTGTGCGTCCGTGGGGCGCCCGTTTCCGCGCTCCCGCTCGTTCGAAGGCCGTTCCGGCGCTCACGTTTCCACGGGCCCGTGCCGGCGCTGGACGCCGTCCCGGACGCCGCTCCGAGGCCGTTCGCCCCCATGGTCCTGTGCTTGCGTTCGTACTGCTCGCGGTGAGCGTGCCGGCACAGCGGCGGGTGGCCGGCGTCCCGCCTGCTCCCTGGGCACGTCTCTGCCCGTGCCCGCGGGATCCGGCCCGGGGCGGCGGGCGCCTCCTTGCGCGGTGCCCGCGTCGGCGTTCGCTCCCTGTGCGGCGCCTCTCGCCGCCGTACGGCGCTTCCGGCCGGACGCCGCGCGAACCGCGTCGCGCGGCCGCCGTTTCCCGCCACGCGGACCCCGTACGCGCCACACGGCGCGCGTCTCTACACCCGGGCCCGCGGCCCTGCCACCCGGCCCTCGCCGCCACCCCCGGCGGCGGCCTCCCGTTACGGCGGGAGCGGAAAGAAGAATCAGCTCAACTCGCCTTATGGATAAGGGGCTTGGAGTTTTTCTCCGCCCGTTGCTCCGATGCGGCCCCCGCGCCGGAAGAGTCGCTCTCCGGAACGTCCGGGGTGCTTCCGCAACAGCGGCCAGCCGGGTGAAACACGCGCATTTCAGGCTCAGCAGACGTGCCGAAAAGCATATTGCCCGGTTTCTTGGGTCGTGCCCACGGCCGTGGCGGACATCGCGTCACGGCGTCGCCGGAGCATGGAGGAAAGCCGTCATGTCGTCAGCTCTTGCCAAACGGTCCGTCGGAACCGTCCTGTACATGCTGGTCGTTGTCCTGAGCACGCTCGGCCTCGGCGGCCAGAGCGCCACCGCCGCGGCCACCGCGGCACCTGCCGGACCGGTCGCCCCCGCGGGCACCGACTGGGACCGCATCGCCCACTGCGAGAGCAGCGGAAACTGGCACATCAACACCGGCAACGGCTACCACGGCGGCCTCCAGATCGCCCCCTCCACCTGGCGGGCCTACGGCGGCAAGAAATACGCCCCGCGCCCCGACCTCGCCACGAAGTCCCAGCAGATCGCCGTCGGGGAACGCATCCGCAGCGACCGCGGTCTCCAGCCCTGGCCCAACTGCGGCCGCCTCGGAGTGACCGGCTCGTCCGACGGCGTCAGCAAGGCCACCCCGGAACGCCCGGTCACCAAGCCCGCCCCGGGCCCGCAGGCCCAGCGTCCCTCGCACTCCCAGGCCCACCGCCAGCACGGCACCACCGCGCACCGGCAGCAGAGCTCCCTCACCGGCAGCAGCTACGTGGTCCAGCCCGGCGACTGCCTCTCCGTCATCGCCCAGCGTGCCCACACCCCCGGCGGCACCCCGAAGCTGTACGAACTCAACCGCCACACGCTCGACGAAGGCCCCGACCACATCTACCCGGGCCAGCGTCTGAAGCTGCGCGCATGAGCCGAGGAGAGGTGACCGGGGCCGTGGAGCCGACCGCCCTGGAACCGGGGACCGGGGAGACCGGTGGGCCGGGAGCGGATCCCGCCGAAGGAATCGGCACTCCGGGGTCAGTGGCCGCCGACCGGGTTGACGAAGGTGCCGGGGTGCGTGGCGGCGGACTGGTCGAGGATCTTGCCGCCGAAGGGCCACTGCAGCTGGAAGTGCTGGGTCTCGTTCGGCGGAGTGATCGTCACCATGCCGGGAGTGAAACTGTTGCCGCTGGAGTCGACGTCCGGCAGCAGCGCGAAGGTGAAGCTGGTGTGCTCACCGGGCTTGAGGGTGACGGTGGGGGTCGCCTGGTTGGAACGACGCAGGTCCCAGGAGTCGCCCTCGGTGCCGCTGATGCTGACACCCGGGAAGCCCTTGAGGGTGCAGGTCGAGCTGCCGATGTTCTTCAGCCAGACCGCCGCGGTCTGCTGCTCGCCGCTCTTCATGTCGGGCCGACCGCCACCGTCGGCGCCCCAGCCGGCCTGGAGACCGTCGGTGTGGCAGCGCTCCGTACCGCGCGAGGCCGATTCCCCGGACTGCGCGGGCTTCCCCGCGGAGGCGGGCGCGCCCTCGTCGGCGGACTTGCCGGCACCCGCACCGTTCGCCTGCGCCGGGGCACCCTTACCGGTGGTCGAGTCCGCTGCGGTGGTCGAGTCCGCGGCGGTGGTCGACGAAGCCTTGTCCGAACCGCCCTCCTGGCAGGCGGTCAGGCCGATCGCGGCAGCGGCGATCAGGGAGGCGATGGCGGTCTTGCGGGCCAGACGGAGCGTGGCGTGGCGCGACATGGGGTTCCCCTCGTGTTCGGTGCTGGTGCTGCGGCCCGTTCCTTCGTTCCGCACCCACCACATTGCCGCCGCGCGCTGGTGATCCACTAACAGCGCGCTAACGTCCGGACAGCACACCGACCCCACCCCGCTCAGCACCCCGCCACACCGCTGAACAGCGACGATTCCCCTCTCCCACGAGGAAGACGGCGAAGCGTCACCGCGCGTTCCCACTCCGCCGCCCGTGTCGCGATCGCCCCCTGGGAAGAGCCGCTCCCAGCTGTTTCCCGAGGAGAACGCTGCTCCGTACTTGCCTCCTGACGGGAGCCGCTCCGCGCCCGCACGGTGCCGGAAGCCGCATCGCGTCCGCCTCCTGACGGGAGCCGTTCGGAGACCCGGCAGGGACCGGGCCCCGGGCTGCCCGGCCCGACGACCGGGACGGTCGCCACCGCCACCGCCCCGGGAGCCGCTACCGTCCCGCGACCGCCTCCGCCAGTGCCAGGATGCGGCGGGCGTCCTCCACATGGAGGTTCTCGATCATGCGGCCGTCGACGGTGACGACGCCACGGCCCTCCCGCGCCGCCTCGTCGAACGCCTCGATGATCCGCCGGGACCGCTCGATCTGCGCCTCCGACGGCGCGAACACCTCGTTGCACGGACCGACCTGCGCGGGATGAATCAACGTCTTGCCGTCGAAGCCCAGCTGACGCCCCTGGACGCACTCCGCCTCGAAACCGGCGAGGTCCTTCACATCGTTGAAGACGCCGTCCAGGATCACCTTGCCGCTCTCCCGGGCCGCCAGCAGCGCCAGGGAGAGGCCGGTCAACAGCGGCGCCCGGCCCGGGACATGCTCGGCGTGCAGCTCCTTCGCCAGGTCGTTGGTGCCCATGACCAGCACGGACAGCCGCTCCCCGGCAGCCGCCACCTCCCGCGCGTCCAGCATCGCCCGGGGCGTTTCGAGCATCGCCCAGACCGCCGTGTGCGCGGGCGCGCCGGCCGCCTCCAGGGCCCGCTCCACCTCCCGTACGGTCGCGGCCGATTCGACCTTCGGCACCACGACGGCGTCCGGACCGGCCGCGGCGGCGGCCCGCAGATCGTCGGCGTGCCAGGCGGTGCCGGGGCCGTTGACCCGGATCGTCACCTCGCGGTGGCCGTACGCACCCGAGGCGGCGGCCGCGGCGACCCGCTCGCGGGCGGCGGCCTTCGCGTCCGGGGCCACCGCGTCCTCCAGATCGAGGATGAGCGCGTCGGCGGGGATCGACTTGGCCTTCTCCAGGGCGCGTTCGTTGGCGCCGGGCATGTACAGCACGGAGCGGCGGGGCCGCAGCGCGGGACCGGTCACCGTACTCACTCCTCTCCGGCCGCGTCGTACGCGGCGCGCAGCTCGGGGTCGCGGGCGGCGAGCGCCTCCGCCAGCTCGACCACCACCTGGCACTGCTTGAATGTCGCGTCGTCCTGCATCTTGCCGTCGAGCATCACCGCACCGGTGCCGTCGCCCATCGCCTCGATGACCCGGCGGGCCCAGCGGACCTCGTCCGGCGACGGTGAGAACACCTTCTTCGCGATGCCGATCTGCACCGGGTGCAGGCTCCACGCCCCGACGCAGCCCAGCAGGAACGCGTTACGGAACTGGTCCTCGCAGGCGGTGGTGTCCTTGATGTCCCCGAACGGCCCGTAGTACGGCAGGATCCCGTGCGCCGCACAGGCGTCGACCATCCGCGCGAGGGTGTAGTGCCACAGATCCTGCTGGTACGTGGCCCGGGGCGCGTCCGCGTCCTGCGCGTCGGGGTCCTCGCGGACGAGGTAGCCGGGGTGGCCGCCGCCGACGCGGGTGGTCTTCATCCGGCGGCTGGCGGCGAGGTCGGCGGGGCCGAGGGAGATGCCCTGCATCCGGGGGCTGGCCCCGGCGATCTCCTCGACGCCTGCGACGCCGGTGGCGGTCTCCAGGATGGCGTGCACCAGGATCGGCCGCCGGATTCCGGCCTTCGCCTCCAACTGCGCCAGCAGCCGGTCGATGTAGTGGATGTCGGCGGCGCTCTCGACCTTCGGCACCATGATGACGTCGAGCTTGTCGCCTATCGCGGTGACCAGCGTCAGCAGATCGTCGAGGGCCCACGGCGAATCGAGGCTGTTGATCCGCGTCCACAGCTGGGTGTCGCCGAAGTCGGTGGCGCGGGCGATCTCCACCAGTCCCTCCCGCGCGGCCTCCTTGCGGTCGGCGGCGACGGCGTCCTCCAGATTGCCGAGCAGGATGTCGACGGTGGGGGCGATGGCGGGGATCTTCGCGGCCATCTTCGCGTTGCCCGGATCGAAGAAGTGGATCATCCGTGACGGGCGGAACGGCACCTCCCGTACCGGCGTCGGCGCCCCGACAGCCAGCGGGCGGAAGAAGTCCTTCGGAGAGCGCATGCAGTCTCCCTGGTCGGATCGAGGGTTCCGGGGGGCCGCCCGCGCGCACGAACGCCGACGGCGTGCGGCTCACTCTAGGCGGGCGTCCCGCGGATGCTACTGATCAGTATGTGTGCCGTTGGTCACCGCCCGCGCATGGCTTGGCGGGTGCCGCGAGCGGGGCGCGGGCGGTCCCGGCGGAGCTCGGCGTCACTTCTGCGCGGGGGTATCGGCCGGGCGGCCGGGGACCGGTATCAGGCGGTAGGCGTCGCCCTGGGCCCGGACCAGTCCGCCGGTGGGCGGCGGGAAGTGGGTGCCCAGGAGCAGGGTGTCGGTCCCGGCGAGGGAGGCGAGGAGGGTGCGCCGGGTGGCCACGGCCAGCTCCGGGTCGGTGTCCACGCAGCTGCCCAGCGCGGGGTGGCCCAGCTGGACGGGGTGGTGGACGCAGTCGCCGGTGACCAGGGCGGTGCCCGTGCGGCCGCGCAGCTCGACGGCGACGTGGCCCGGGGTGTGGCCGGGGGTGGGGAGCAGGCGGATGCCCGGCGCGATCTGTGTGCCCGCCGCCGGGACGTCGACGAGGTCGAACTGTCCGGCGTCCCGGACCGGGTGGACGGAGTCGCGGAACATCTGCCGCCGGGCGTCGTCCATCTTGGCCGTTGCCCAGTGGTCCCACTCGCGGCGGGACGTCACATAGCGGGCGCGGGGGAACGTGGGGCGCCACTCGCCGTCCTCGAAGCGGGTGTTCCAGCCGACGTGGTCGGTGTGCAGATGGGTGAGGAGGACCAGATCGACGGCGTCCGGCGGGAATCCGGCTGCCTCCAGGCGGGCGAGGTAGTCGGTCCGCAGGCCGTCCCAGGCGGGATTGGCGCGGGTTTTGCCGTTGCCGATGCCGGTGTCGATCAGTACGCGCAGACCGCCGACGGTGCAGGCGAAGGTGTGGCTGCTCAGGCGGAGGATCCCGGCCTCGTCGGCGAAGTCCGGCCTCAGCCATGGGGTGTTGTGCACCAGCTCCGGGGTGGCGGAGGGCAGCAGCCAGGGGCCCGTCCGCGAGGGCAGTGCCACCTCGTCGACGCGGTGGAGGGTGAGACCGCCCAACTCCCAGGCGGGCGCGGGAGGCAGGGGCGGATGGGGCGCGGGTGCCGGACGTCCGGGCGGCGGCGGCGCCGGTGCGGTGCCCGTCGCCTCCTCTCCTTCTCCGCCTTCTCCTCCCGGCCTCTTCCTCTCTTCTGTCCCGCTGCGGCCGGGCGTGGGGCGGGTGTGGTGCTGCGGGGGTGTCGTGGTCCGCCGGGGCGTGGGGGTGGTGGGAACCATCTCTCGCACCTCTTCCGTTCTCCGTAAAAGCAATCTGTTTGCGTTAGAAGACGCTAGCGCCTACTCTCGACTAACGCAATGATTTAGCTTTAACTCGATCGGGTGTCGGGTGTCGGGTCGCTGACCGGTCCAACTACGCCTGTACGGAGGGGAGTTCATGGAAATCGCGAACGAGGGGGCGGGCGGCGGCGCCCCTGCCGTGGCCGTCACATCGGCCGCGTCCCCCACGACGGCGGGGGAGGGCCGGCCGTCCTCTCCCGGCTTCACCGCCGAGGAGACCGCGCGGGCGGCGGCGCGGGCCGGGGTGTGGCTGCCTGTGGAGCGGCAGGCCGAGGTCGCCGCCGTCGCGAGCCACCTCCACACCGTCCTGCGCACCCTGCGCGAACTGGACCTCGCAGAGACGCCCCCGGCCCACCACACCACCGAACGGGAGCCCGCCGATGCACCCCGCTGACCTGACGCTCACCGAGGCGTCCGCCGCCGTGCGGGCGCGGGAGCTGTCCCCGGTCGAGCTGACCACCGCCGTGCTCGACCGCCTCGACGCCGTACAGCCCCGCCTCGGGCCTTACGCCGCCGTCAGCCGGGACGCGGCGCGTGCGGCCGCCGCCCGCGCCGCGTCCGAGACCGCGGCCGGGCGCCACCGGGGCCCGCTGCACGGCATCCCGTTCGGGCTGAAGGACCTGATGGACGTCGCGGGGATGGCGACGGCCGCCGGATCCCGCGTGCGGGCCGGTCACCGCGCGACCACCGACAGCGCGGTGGCGGCCCGTCTCGCCGATGCCGGCGCCGTCCTCCTGGGCAAGACACACACCCATGAGTTCGCCTACGGGCTCGTCACCCCGCAGACCCGGAACGCCCGGGACGTCAGCCGGATAGCCGGCGGGTCGAGCGGCGGGTCCGCGGTCGCCGTGGCCACCGGCGCCGCCACCTTCGCCCTGGGCACCGACACCGGCGGGTCCATCCGCGTCCCCGCCGCGCTCAACGGCGTCGTCGGACTCAAGCCGACCTACGGCCTCATCCCCCGACGCGGGGTGACCTCGCTCTCCTGGTCGCTGGACCACGTCGGCCCGCTCACCCGCACGGTGTCCGATGCCGCCCTCGTCCTCGGCGAGCTGACCGGCCCCGGGCACGCCCCCCTCGCGCCGCTCCCGGACGGCGACCTGACCGGCCTGCGGATCGGCGTGCCGGACAGCTACTACTTCGACCACGTCAGCCCCGAGGTCGAGACCGCCGTCCGCGCCGCGCTCGACCGGATGGCCGGACTCGGCGCCGAACTCGTCGCCGTGCGGACCCCGATGGCGCGCTACGTCCAGGCCGTCCACTGGGGGCTGATGGTCCCGGAGGCGACCGCGTGCCACGAGGCCACCCTGCGGACCTCGCCCGAGCTGTACGGGCCGGACGTCCGGGTGCTGCTGGAGGCCGGGACGACGGTCGCCGCGGCGGACCATCTGCGGGCCCGGCGGGCCCAGGCGCTGATGCGGGAGGAGTGGATACGTCTCTTCGAGCGGGTCGACGTCGTCGCCGCGCCCACCGTCCCGATGACCGCCACCGAGGTGGGCCGGTCCGCCGTGACCTGGCCGGACGGCACGGTGGAGAGCGTCTCCGACGCATACGTACGCCTCTGCGCGCCCGCCAACATCACCGGGATACCTGCCCTGACCCTGCCCGTCGGTGAGGACACCGCCGGGCTGCCCATAGGGATGCAGCTGATGGGCCCTCCCCTGGGAGAGCCGCTGGTGCTGCGCACCGGGCACGCCTACGCCGTCCGGTACGGCGCGCCGGCCGCCGTGGCGCCGTGATCCGGGGCGTCCAGGGCGGGCGGAACGCAACGACGTTGCTTTAAGGTGGCGTCATGAGTCCCAAGGCCATGGCGCGCCCCGGTGGGCGCAGTGCGCGCGTCCAGGAGGCGGTGCACACCGCTGTGCGGGAACTCGAAGCGGAGCAGGGCCGCGCCAAGCTGACCGTCCCGGCGATCGCGGCCCGTGCGGGCGTCACCCCGTCGACGATCTACCGCCGCTGGGGCGATCTCCACGAGCTGCTGTCGGACGTCGCGGTCGAGCGGCTGCGCCCCGAGGCGCCACCGTCCGACCACGGTGCGCTCCGCGCCGATCTGACCGCCTGGGCCCGGCAGTTCCTCGACGAGATGGCCTCGCCGCCCGGCCGCGCCTACGTCCGCGACGCGCTGCTGGGTGATCCCGACGGCTCGCACGCCGGGCAGTGCTCGGCCTACGCCGCCGGCCAGGTAGAGACGATTCTCGCCCGTGCGCTGGAGCGCGGCGAGACCGCACCGCCCGTGGAGACGGTCATGGACCTCGTGGTCGCCCCGATGATGTACCGCATCCTCTTCCGCCCGGACCCGCTGACCACCGCCTACGCCGACCACCTCGTCGAGACGGCCCTCGCCGCGCCGGAGGAATCCGCCTGACGGCCGGGCGGGCGCGTGACCGCCTGACCGGCGGGGCGGGCGCGCGACCCGCTGCCCGGGTCCGCCTGGCTCGGGCCTGAGCCGCCCGGCCGTGCGCCGGGGCCGCGCGATCCGGTGCCCGTCCGGTGGTCCTGTGCCTGCCGTTCCGCCTGCCCGTTCCGTCCGCGCTCACCGGCCTGCCCTCCGGCGCTCCGCCCGGCGCCGGAGGCGGCCCGTGCTGCCGGTGCACCTGTGCTCACCGCTCTGCTCGCCGCACCTCTTCGCCGCTCCGCCCCGCCCCGGTCCAGGGCTCTCCCGGCCCGCCCCGGTCTGGTCCAGGGCTTCCGCGGCCCGGTCCGGTCCGGGAAAGCCCCTGATGCGGGACGCACTCCCGGAAATCCTCCGGAAATACCGGCCACCGTCACCTGCATAGATATATTCCGCTCCCCAGGCTCTGCATATAAAGCTACGACGGGTGGTGAGACGGGCGCGTTCTTCCGGCTTCTGCTGCCGGGCCCTCCGGTCGACTCGAAGGGAAATGGTGGACCTCTGGTGCCGCCCTTCGCCATCCGCCCAACTGGTAAATCCGGCGCGAATCCCGCCGTCGCATTACCCACCGTAACGCCGGTTCCACCTTGCGTGGCTGAAGCGTTCTTCCTTACTGTCGGGTAAGGAGTCGCGTGGCCCTCGCGCGTCACCCCGTCAGGTTCTCGCTCGTCATCCGAACGCGGTTATCGGGATTCGCCGGGGAGGCAATGCGGTATCGAGAATTAGGAATCTGTCAACGTCCGCCGGTGAGGCGTCGTCGGCGCATGGCGCTCCCGTCCGCTGCCGGATCCAGGTCCGCTCCGAGTGGGGATTTACGGCCACCCCGCCCCGGATTATGTCTCTGACCTGCGGGGAAGCTGCCAGGTGCCGCAAGGCGGGAGCGGTCTCCCCGCGCCGCCGTCGCCTGCGCGGCCGGTGTTCCGGGGCCGTCGGAAGAGGGGACGGGGGCATGTCCCTGAAAGAGGGCATGTGGGTTCGGTCATGTCCCTGGAGGGTGGCTTTGTGCGCGTACCAGGAAAGCGGTGGATGAATTGCTCGCGGAGCGTGAGGGGGTATTCGGATGTGCCGTACCGGCATTTCGGGAAGTGAATTCCACCGGGCCTCCGCGCCCGGTTTTTGCTGCTTTGGCTCTCCTGTTCGATAGCAGCACATGGGGGGATGCGTGGCACGGCGAGAAGTAAGCAGGGCGTTAACTCCCGGAGAACTGTTGACAGTCAAGATTGGCCAGTCCTACGGTTACGGCGCCCGGTCACCTGGCTGGCAGCGCGGTTTCCGGTAAAGGCGAGCAGGGCTTTCCTCCCACCCGTGCATTCCCTTTATCCGCCGCGTGCACCACTCATTTCCCACGACAGGAGAACTGATATGCCCGCCGCTCTGCTGGAAGACTTCGACCTCGACATCCGTGAGCTCTTCGACGAGGAGGCCGGCGTCGAGACCGGTGCTCGCGCCGAGACCGCCCCGTCCGCCACGCTCATGACCTGCTGCTGCTGAACCACCGGCAGTACCGGGGCCCATCGGCACAGCGCCGCCGGGCCCCGGACCTTTTTGAGCCGTACCCGGTAGCGGCCCGGGCCCCGGTGCCGGGCCGCCCCTCAGACGAGGAGCACGCTCAGGTGTCCCAGCAGTCCCTCTTTCATCCCGCCGGTATCGGCATGCTGCGTGCCCCCGTCCGTCCGGTGGCGGCGGCGCGCGCCACCGTCCCCGTGCCGGGGGCCGAGGGGGACGACCGGACCGTCGCCCCGGCGACCGCCCTGCGCACGCTCGCCGCCGACCCGCTGCTCCGGGAGGCTGTCGAGGTCGCCAGCCCGTCCCTCGCCGGGCTGCTCGCCCGGATCGTCGACGACGGGCAGGACATCGACCCGGAGCGGACGCACCGCGCCGTCCGCGCGCTCGCCGCCTACCGCCTCCGGATGAGCACCCGCGCCACGCCCTTCGGCCTGATGGCCGGTGTCGCCCCGGCCTCCTTCGGCGCTCCCGCCGGGACCCCCGCCGACCCCTCCGGCACGCGCCTGGGCACCGCGCACCGCCGCGCGGTCCGCCCCGACCGCGCCTGGCTGACCGGTCTCGTCACCGAATGGGAGCGGCGCCCCGGCGTGTTCCGGCGGCTCCCCCTCGTGGCCAACGCCCTGTGCCGGGTCCGCGGCGACCGCCTGATCCTGCCTTACCTGCCGCAGTCCGCCGACGAGGACGGCGCGGAGCACGGCGCCCGGCACGCTCAGGGCGTCAGCCTGAAATATTCGCGGGTGGTCGCCGCCGTCCTGGAGCTGGCCCACCGGCCCGTCCCGGGCTCAGCGCTGGCGGCGGAGCTGGGGAAGCGTTTCCCGGGGGCCACCGAGGAGGCCGTCGACAACCTCCTCGCCCAACTCATCGGCAAAGAGGTCCTGCTGACCGGTGCCCGGCCGCCGTTGGAGGAGACCGACCCGCTCGGCCACGTACTGCGGTCCTGCGCCGCGGTGGACTCCGAGGCGCTGCCCGAGCTGGTGGAACTCGCCGCCGTCCAGAAGGAGATGGCGTATTACGCCGGGCGGCCTTTCGGGGACGGGCGGGCCGAACTGCGGGCGGTCACCGACCGGATGCGCAGGCTGCGCCCCGGCACCGATCTGCTCCATGTCGATGTGGCGCTCGACGCCCGGGTGCGGCTGCCGGCCTCCGTCGCGGAGGAGGCCGCCCGTGCCGCGGCGCTGCTGTGGCGGCTCTGCCCGGACGATGGCGGCCCCGCCCACCTGCACGAATACCAGCAGGCGTTCCTGGACCGCTACGGCACCGAACGGGACGTCCCGCTCACCGAACTCCTCGACCCGGACACCGGGCTGGGGGCGCCCGCGGGCTACCGGCGCCCTTCGAGCACCCGCGCCGTGCCGCCGTGGGAGCCCGACCGGGACCGGGACCGGATCCTCGCCGCCCTCGCGCAGGAAGCGCTGCTGTCCGGCGCGTCCGAGGTGGTGCTGGACGACGACCACCCCGCAGTACGGCTCCTGGCGAAGGACACCGGCAGGCCGCCGGAGTCGCTGGAACTCCTCGGCCATCTGCACGCCGCCGACCCGGAGGCGCTGGCCCGGGGAGACTTCCGGTTCGTACTGGCCAACGCCGTGCCCCAGGCCGGACGGCTGCCCGGCCGGTTCGGCTACCTCTTCGACGGGCCGGACGGGGACGCCGTCGCCGCGCTGGCCCGCTCCGGCGGCACCGCGGCCGATCCGGAAGCCCTCTCCGCCCAGGTCGCCTTCCGGCCCAGCCGTCCGCGCGTCGCCAACGTCTCCCAGGCCCCGCGGTGGCTGGATCGCCTGCTGCCCGTCGGCTGCTTCGCCGACCCCGGCGACCCGGCCGTCCTGGACCCGCGTGACCTGGCCGTACGGACCGATCTCGAACGCCTCCACCTGGTGGAGCGGACCACCGGCCGGCCCGTGCGACCGGCCGTCTTCCACGTCCTCAACCAGGAGTGGGACATGCCCAACATGGCCCGCTTCCTCTGCGAGATCGCCGACAGCGGGCGGCGCCGCTGGCAGTCGTGGAACTGGGGCGGCGCGCTCGTCCTGCCACGGGTGCCGCGCGTCCGCTACGGCCGCGTCGTACTCTCCCCCGCGCGCTGGCGGCCCGAGGAGACCCTGCGCGACAGGACCCTGCCCTTCGAACGGTGGTGGGAGCTGTTCCGTGCCTGGCAAGCGCGGTGGCGCGTCCCCGACCAGGTGCAGGTCGGCCGGTCCGACCGCTTCGTCCAGCTCGACCTGACCTCGCCCGGCCACCCGCGGCTGCTGCGGCACGAGCTGACCCGTAAGGAACCCTGCGAGATACGCGAGACCCCCGCCGGCTCCGCCGGACTACCCGACGGCTGGCTCCAGGGGCCGGACGGCCCGCACCACGCGGAGGTCGTCGTCCCGCTGCGCGCCGCCCCCGGGGCGCTCGCCGAGGACGCGAAGCCGCGTACCGCACGCCGTCCCGCACCCCGCCGCGCGCCGGGCACCGTCCACCTCCCCGGCGGCGAATGGCTGTACCTCTCCCTCTACGCTCCCGCGGACCGCCACGACGAACTCCTCGCCGCCCACCTCTCCCCGCTCCTGGAAGAGCTGCCGGACGAGGTGGACCGCTGGTTCTTCCTCCGCTACATCGACGAGAACGGCCCCCACCTGCGGCTGCGCTTCCACGGCCCGGCCGCCGCGCTCGCCCGCGACCTCCAGCCGCGGCTCCACGAGGTCACCACCGCACTCCACACCGCCGGACTGACCCGACGGGCGCTCTGGGACACCTACGACCCGGAGCTGGAGCGGTACGGCGGCCCGGAGGCGATGGCGGACGCCGAGCGGGTCTTCCACGCCGACAGCGTCGCCGTTCTGGAGCACCTGCGCCGCCGCCACACCCGGCGCGAGCGGACCGAACCGCTGCTGGTCGCCGCCGCGGGCTTCGCCGATCTCGCCCGCGCCTTCCACCCGGTGGACGGGACGGCGCCCTCCGCCGGGGCCGACTGGCTGCTGCGGATGATCACCAAGGACGAGGAGCGGCAGCGCGCCTTCCGCGAACGCCGTACGAAGGCCCTGCCGCTGGTGGACCCCTACCGGGCAGGCCCGGAGGACGGCGCCGACGACGCGCTGCGCGCCCTGTGGCAGCGGCGCGCCGAGGCCACCACCCGCTACGGGGCCCTCCTCCGGGACCTGGGGGAGGAGAACTGGTCGGACCCCGACCACGTCCTCAGCTCCCTGCTGCACATGCACCACAACCGCCTCGTCGGCGTCGACCGCCCCGGCGAACTGCTCGCGCACGCCATCGCCCGCGGCGCCGCGCAGGCCCACACCGACCGCAGGAGGCACATCCGGTGACTTCGACCGGCGCCCCCGCCGCCCAGGACCTCCGTGCCCGCTCCGCCGCCGCGGCGTTCGAGATCGCCGAGCGGCTCGCCGACCCGCAGAGCCCGGTCGGGCGGACCCCCGGCCCGGCACCGTCGAGCCTGGACGACGGCCATCCCGCGATGGCCCTGCTCTGTGCCGAACTGGGCCATGAAAAAGAGGAGTTGCGCCACGCCGCGCATGCTCACCTGTCCGCCGGGGCGGCCCTGCTGACCGCCGTCCCGCCGCAGGCACTCTTCCGCGGTGGCGTACCGACCCTCGCCTTCGCGGCCCATGCGGCCCGCCGGACCCTGGACGACTACGCCGGTCTCCTCGCCCGTCTCGACACGGCGCTCGACCGCATCACCACCCATGCCCTGCACGAGGAGAACGCCCGCTTGGACGTGGGCCGCGCCGGGGTCGGCTACTGGCGGTACGACCTGATCAACGGCATCACCGGACTGGCCCGCCTGCTGCTGCTCCGGTACGACACCCACCGTGAGACGGTGTCCGAGGCGCTGACCTATCTGATCCGGCTCACCCGCCCGCTGGCCCGTGACGGCGTCTCCGTACCGGGCTGGTGGTGCCACGAAGGCCCCGGCGCTCCCGGGGAACCGCATCCCGAACACCCCCACGGCCACGTCAACTTCGGCCTCGCCCACGGCATCAGCGGCCCCCTCGCCGTCCTGGCGACCGCGCTGCGCGAGGGGGCCGTCGTCCCCGGACTGCGCACCGCCGTCACCGACCTCACCGCCGAACTCCTCGCCCACCGCACCGAGGCGGGTGGCTGGCCCGCGCTGATCCCTTTGGAGCGGTACGGCACCGAACCGCCCGAGCCCGGCCGGACCGCCTGGTGCTACGGCACCCCGGGCACCGCCGCCGCCCTCCACCGGGCGGGGCGCGCCCTGGACGACGCGGAGCTGTGCGCCCTCGCCGCCGACGCCCTCGCCGACGATCTCGACCGGCCGCGCGGCGTCACCGACCACGCCTTCTGCCACGGCCACGCCGGTCTGCTCCACCTGTGCCACACCCTCACCGAGGAGACCGGGCACCCCCGGCTCACCGCCCACCGCGACGCCCTCGCCGCCAGGCTCCTCGCCGCGTACGACCCCGGGCTTCCCTACGGCTTCCCGGAATCGGCCACGGAAGGCGACGGCGCCACGGACGCCCCCGCCGGCCCCGGTCTCCTCACCGGCGCCGCCGGGATCGCCCTCGCCCTCCACGCGTACGCCACGGACGCCCCGCCGCGCACCCCGTGGGACGCGGCCTTCCTGCTGCGCTGAGACGGCGGGGCCGGGCCGCGGGTAACGGCTCAGCCTTCCGCGTCCGGCGCCCGGCCTTCCGCGTCCGGCGCCCGGCCTTCCGCGTCCGGCGCCCGGCCCTCGGGCTCCGCGGCCCGTCCGAAGCGCGCACTCAACTCCCTTGCCGCCACGCGCAGTTCGGGAGGCCCGACGATCTGGAAATCCGCCCCGAGCGTGCCCAGGACCATCGCCGGCCACTCCAGCGCGTCCGCCGAGAACACCACCCGGCAGCGCCCGTCGTCCGTCTCCTCGACCGTGCCCCACCGGCCGATCCGGGCCCGTACGGTCTCCGCCGGGGCCTCGATCAGCGCCTCGGCGCGGTAGGGGCCCGGCCGTTTGTCCAGTCCGGCGCGGACGAACGCGGCGGCGTCCTCGGCGGGCAGCTCCCGTGGCCGGAACCGTTCCCCCGTGCAGCGCGGCCCGGTCATCCGGTCCACCCGGAAACTGCGCCAGTCGTGCCGCATCAGGTCGTACGCGACGAGGTACCAGCGGCGCCCGGGGCAGACCAGCCGGTGCGGTTCGACGTGGCGTTCGGTGCGGCGGCCGTCGGCGGCGGTGTAGGAGAACCGCAGTGCCTCGCTGTCCCGGCAGGCCAGCGCCACCGTGGTGAGCGCCCCCGGCTCGACGCCCGCGGCGGCCGGACCGCCCCAGTCCGCCGGGACCGTCATGGCCCGCAGCGCCTCCACCCGCCGCCGCAGCCGCGCCGGCATCACCTGCACCACTTTGGCCAGCACCCGGACCGACGATTCCGCGATGCCCTCCACCGCGCCCTGCGCCGCCGCCTGGAGCCCGACGGCGAGCGCCACCGCCTCCTCGTCGTCGATCAGCAGCGGTGGCAGCGCCGCGCCCGCCGCGAGCTGGTAGCCGCCGTCGACGCCGCGCCGCGCCTCGACCGGATAGCCCAGCTCCCGCAGCCGGTCGACGTCGCGCCGGAGGGTGCGGGGGGAGACCTCCAGCCGGTCGGCGAGTTCGGCGCCCGGCCAGTAGCGGTGGGTCTGGAGGAGGGAGAGCAGGCGCAGGGTGCGGGAGCTGGTGTTCGCCATGCCCGCGATTCTCCCCGCCATTGCGGACGGAAAGTGGCCGCAATGGCTCCTAACGTGGTCGGCGTACCGAGGAACGAACCGCTCGGACGGCCCGCCCGCACGCGCCGTCCGGTGGCCCCGCCGCACACCTCGTCCGGACGCGCGCCGCCCGGACGCCCGCCGACGAAAGGGCGCGGACATGACCGCCGAACAGCAGCACACCACCGAGCAGACCGCCGCACAGGCCGTGACCGGGGAGCGCGCCGACCTGCTGGCCGCCCTCGCCAAGCAGCGGCACTTCCTGCGCTTCACCGCCCGCGACCTCACCGACGAGCAGGCCGGAGCGCGGCCCACCGCGAGCGAACTGTGCATCGGCGGGCTGATCAAGCACGTCACCGCCGTCGAACGGGCCTGGGCCGGCTTCATCGTCGAAGGCCCGTCCGCGATGCCCGACTTCACCGCGCTGACCGAGGCCGATCTGGCCCGCCGCGCCGATGAGTTCCGCGTGCTGCCCGGCGAGACGCTGGCCGGCATCCTCGACGACTACGCGAAGGTGGCCGGGCACACCGACGGGCTGGTGGCCACCCTGCCGGACCTCGGCGCCGACCACCCGCTCCCGGAGGCGCCGTGGTTCGAGCCGGGCGCCCGCTGGTCGGCCCGCCGGGTGCTGTTCCACCTGATCGCCGAGACCGCCCAGCACGCCGGGCACGCCGACATCATCCGCGAGACCCTCGACGGTGCGAAGAGCATGGGCTGAGCCGCCGGCCCGGCCCGTGTCGGCGCCGTCCCGGGCCGGAACGCCGTCAGGGGCGTGCGCCGGTATGACGCACGCCCCTGAGCCGTTCCCCGGAGCGCCCCCGACCTGTCGGGGGCGCCGGAGATCTCACTTCCCTGCGGTCCGCTCCAGGCGGTCGCGCCACCAGTCCACCGTCGCCCCGACCTGCTCGTCGATCGGCGTGTGCCGGACGCTGAACTCCGCCTCGTAGGCCGACGCGTCCATCACGAAGCCGCGGTCGAACTGGTACCTGACCTCCTTCAACTCCCGCAGCATCGGGGAGAACAGCCCCCCGAGGAAGAGCGCGAGCGGCGGCACCTTCTTCACCTCGACCGGCTCCGTACCGGCGTGCCCGGTCAGCCGCTCGACCATCTCCCGCGCCGAGCGGGCGGTCGACGTCGGTACGTGCCAGGCGCGGCCCAGGGCCCGCTCCTCACCCGCCACCTCGACCATCGCCCGCGCCACGTCGGGAAGGTACGTCCAGCTGTGCGCGGCGTCCGGGTCGCCGAGCGCCGAGACCGCCTTGGCGGCCAGCAGCCGGGGCAGCACCCGCCCGGCCAGATGGCCGCCGTCGGTGACACCCGGCCCGAAGAAGTCCGAGGCGCGCACCTCGACCGCCCGGATCCGCCCGGCGTCGTGCAGCTTCTTCGCCTGCTCCCAACCGGCGGCCCGCGCCCGGCCCTTGACGCCTGTGGCCGCCAACGGCAGCTGCTCGGTCAGCACCCCGTCGACCGGCCCGTATCCGTAGAGGTTGCCCAGCATGACGAGGACCGCGCCGCTGTCCTCGGCCGCCGCGCAGACCGACGCGGTGAGCGCGGGCCACTCGCGCCCCCACCGCTGATAGGGCGGCGCGGCGCACTGGTGGATCACCTCGGCGCCCCGCACGGCCTCCTTCAGCCGCTCGGTGTCGGCCGCGTCGCACGCGACGTGCTCGATCCCGTCCTCCGGACCGCGTCCCGTGCGGGTGACGACCCGTACCGTGTGGCCCTTCTCGACGAGCAGCCGTGCGGTGGCCGCCCCGGCGGGCCCGTACCCAATGACGACATGAATGCTCACGCGGGCACAGTAACGCGCGGTCCGCGGCGGGCAACCTCCCTCGTCGCGGACGATCTTCAACTGCCGTGCACAGCAGGCACATTCGGCCATCGCGTCCGCCTCCGTGGCTCCCCGCGCCCCACCCGTCGCGGTCCGCGGCGGGCGGGCCGGCCACCTGCGTGCGGGCCTCTCCCGGAATCTCCTCACCTGCGAACCGGCGCCGGACCGGGGCGTTCCGTCGGCGCGAGGGGCCCGGTCCGTACCCCCGGGCCCCGCCCGTACGGGAGGTCAGGACCGGCCGTCGGCCCTGTCCGGTATCCGCCGGTGCGGACGGGCCGCGGCCCCGCCCGCCGGAGCCGAGGCCCGCCGACGACCGGAGAGGTAGGGGGTGCTTAGGGGGTGGACAGGGGTCTCGTACGGCGCTTTCGGGAGGTTGGTTACCTCTGCGGAGCCCGTCGTGAGGAGCACGTCGCGGGCCGTTGGGCGTGAGGAGTTCCCGTTGAAGAGCGTGCTGGTGACCGGGGCCGGGAACGGCATCGGCCGGGCGTCGTCGCTGCGGCTGGCCGATGCCGGATACGAGGTGTTCGCGGCCGTCCGTACCCCGGAGGAGGCCGAGCGGCTCACGGACGAGGCGGCACAGGGTGCGGCGCGGCTGCACACCTTCGTCCTCGACGTGACCGACGCCGAGGCGTGCGCGGCGGCGGTCGCGGAGATCGGCGACCGTACCGGCGCCGGCCCGTGGGGCCTGGTCAACGCCGCCGCGGCGGTGACGGCGCGGGCGGTGGAGGAGACCGACGAGGCGGAGATCCACCGGCTGCTGGAGCTGAACCTCCTCGCCGCCGGACGCCTCGCGCGGCTGGTCCTGCCCGGGATGCGCGCCCGTGGGGCGGGCCGCATCGTCACCGTCTCGTCGGTGTCCGGCCGGGCCGTGCTGCCGTGGCTGGGCTGGTACAGCGCGAGCCGGGCGGCCGTCACGGCGATGACGCACGCCCTGCGGATGGAGACCGCCGGGACGGGGATCCGGGTGGTGCTGCTCGAACACGGTGTGCACCTCACCGGGCTGCTGGAGGAGGCGGCCGGATCCCTGGAGCGCCCCAGCACCGTCTCGCCCGACTTCACCCGCTCCTACCGGGCGGCTGCCGCGGCGCTGCGCGACCGCGCCCGGTACACCCCCGCCGGTGAGCCCGCCGCCGCCGTGCACCGCGCCCTCACCGCACCGCGCCCGGCGGCCCGTTACGTGGTGGGTCGCGACGCACGTGTCGGCGCGGCCCTCGACGCCTGCCTGCCCTACCGCTGGGGCGACCCCCTCAAGCGCGCCCTCCTCGGCCTCACCACCCCGCGGCCGGCGACCCGCGCCCTGGCCGGGGCGTTCCGGCTGCCGCGGCTGTGAACGGCGGGCCCCGGTGCGCGCCGGGCGGCTTGAACTCCCGCTTCCACTAGGGGTGATGGGCGCACCCCCTAGTGGACGGCGGGTGCGCGGATAGGGGGAGGACAGGGGGTGGAAGGGCGGTACCTCCGCCGTTCCGGCTCGTTCTTCCCCGCACGACGGCACGTGACGTGCGTGCCGTACGGACCGAGGAGAGATGTGCGATGACGGCGGTGAATGGTGTGGCGGGCCGGATATCCGAGACGGACGGCGCCCCGCGGGACGCGGTGGACGGCCTTCCGGGGCGCGGCGGTGACAGGCCCGCCCCGTACAGCCGGATCTCCCAGGTGACCGTCCATCTCCCGGAGACCGTGGAGACCGTGGAGGAGATCGAGGAGCGGGTCCGCGCGAACAGCCCCGGCATCCGCGTCCCGTCCGGACTGCTGCGCCGGATGTACGGGATGGTCGAGCGGCGGGTCGCGCCCGAGGGGGAGCGCCCGTCCGATCTCGCCGCCCACGCGGTCAGGAAGCTGATGGCGGAGGCGGGCACCGCGCCCGACGACATCGACCTGCTGATCTACTCCGCGGTGGGCATCGACACCATCGAGCCCGCCAACGCCCACATCGTGGCCGCCAAGACCGGCCTGACCTGCCCGGTCTTCGACGTCACCAACGCCTGCAACAGCGTGCTGAACGCCGTGGAGGTCGCCGACGCCCTCATCCGCGGCGGCGGCTACCGCCGCGTCCTCATCGCCTCCGGTGAGATGTGCACCCGCGTCACCCGCTGGTCGTTCGCCGACACCGAGGAGTTCCGCACCGGCGCCGCGTCGCTGACCTGTGGTGACGCCGGTGCCGCGGTGCTGGTGGAGGCGTCGGACACCCCGGGCATCACCGCCGGCACCTCCCTCGCCAACTCCCAGGGCTGGACCGCCGCGACGGTCTTCAACCCGTACCAGGTCATGGACGAGCCGGCGCATCTGAGCATCGACTCCGGGCGGCTGCTCGCCTCCTTCGACGGGCTGCCCGAGGGGATCATGCAGTGGATGAAGGAGCGGGGCGACTCGCTCGACGACGTCGACCTGATCTGCGTGCACCAGCCGTCCGTCGCCTTCGTCGGCGCCTTCTGCGACCGGGTCGGCATCTCCGCGGACCGGATCCTGCCGACCTTCCCGCACACCGGCAACATCGCCTCGGCGACCCTCCCCCTCCAGCTCGTCCGCGCTCAGGAGCAGGGGCTGCTGCGTCCGGGCTCGCGGGTGGCGCTCTTCGGCATCGCCAGCGGCGCGAGCATGGGGGTCATCCTCCTCGACTGGTGACCCCCTTCACCCGGGGCGCCGCCCGCCTCCCCTGTGTACGGCGGCGCCCCGACCGAGGGCGCGGGCGGACCGGGAAGCCCCGGCCCGCCCGCGCCCCCTAGGGGTCAACTCCCTTGATTTCAGGGTTACTTCAGGTACCCGAGCACTGTCATCATCCCCGACTCCGAGTGATAGACGTTGTGGCAGTGGAGCATCCACAGACCGGGGTTGTCCGCGTCGAAGTCGGCGTGGACGGTCCGGCCGGGAAGCACGATCGCGGTGTCCTTGCGGGGGCCCGAGGAGCCGAGGGAGAAGGTGTGGCCGTGCAGGTGCATCGGATGCCACATCGTGGTGTTGTTGACGAACGACAGCCGGACGCGTTCGCCCGCGCGGACGGGGTGGCGCCGCGCCGGGTCGTAGCGCTCTCCGTTGATGGCCCAGTCGTACTTCTCCATCGAGCCGGTCAGCCGCAGTTCGATCGTCCGGTCCGGCTTGCCGCCCTTGAGCCGCACCGACGCGTCCGCCGTCAGCTGATCGGCCCGGAGCAGTTTGCCGTCCAGCTCCTTCGGGCGCGCCGAAGCCTTCGGCGCCGCGCCCCCGCCGGAGCGCAGCAGTGCCCGCGCCGCCTGCTTCTTGCCCTCGGCGAGCGCGGTGAGCGGGAAGACCCCGTCCTTGACGGTGACGAGCACGTCGTACCGCTCGCCCATGCCCAGCAGGAGAGCGTCCGTCCCGGCGTGGGTGACGGGGAAGCCGTCGGTGTGGGTGACGGTCATCCGGTGGCCGCCGAGGGCGACGCGGAAGGCGGTGTCGCCCCCGGCGTTGATCAGGCGGATCCGGACGCGGTCGCCGGGCTCGGCGCGGAAGGTCTGCGGATCGTCCGCCGTCCTCCCGTTGACCAGGTAGTACGGGTAGGCGACGTCCCCGGCGTCCCCGCCGAGCAGGTCACTGGTCGCGCCCATCATCATCCGGGGCGGGCCGGACGGACCGGGCCCCTTCCGGGCGGCGGCCCACGACGCGGTGGTCACCCGGCCCGCGCCTCCGGGGCGGCCCAGGCCCATGTCCATGCCCTCGTGCTCCATGTCCATGCCGCCGTGGTCCATACCGTCGTGGTCCATGCCCGGCATGCCCTTGCGCAGCTCGGCGAGGACCGCGTCGGGGGTGCTGCCGTCGACCCCGTCCACCCAGTCGTCGAGGACGACGACCCACTCCTTGTCGTACCGCAGCGGCTCCTTGGGGTCCTCGACGATCAGCGGCGCGTACAGCCCGCGGTCCTGCTGGACGCCCGAGTGCGGGTGGAGCCAGTACGTGCCGGGGTGCGCGGTGGCGAAGCGGTAGGTGAACGACGCGCCCGCCTTGACCGGCGCCTGGGAGAGCCCCGGTGTGCCGTCCATGTCGTTGCGGAGGGCGAGCCCGTGCCAGTGGACGGAGGTGGACTGCGGCAGGTGGTTGGCGAGTGTGGCCTCCAGGGTGTCGCCGGCCGTCACCCGGATCTCCTTACCGGGCAGCTCCTCCCCGTACGACCAGCTGCGGACGGTACGCCCGCCGAGGTCGAGGGCGGACGGCGTGGCGGTGAGCCGCACCTTGCGGACGGCGCCGGGCTCGCGTGCGGACTCCGCGGCGGCGACCTCCTTGCCGTCCGGCAAGACGTAGTCGCGGGCGGCCGGGCCGCCGTGCCCGGAGTGGTCCGAGCCGGAGCCGGAGCCGGAACAGGCGGCGAGCAGACCGCCGCCGGCCAGGGCGATGCCGGCGCCGAGCGCGGTCCGGCGGGTGGGGGTACGCATGGGGAAATGCACCTCGTATCGGTGTGCTGCGAAAGAGTGGGCGGACGCGTACGCCGGCCCCCGCGGCCTGCCGGGACGGCGGCCGGGGGCGGCGGGGCGCGCTCCTACAGGCGCAGCACCGAGGCTCGGGCGAGGAGTATGCCGTGCGGGGGCGGCGGGATCGGCCGCAGCGCGTGCGCCGGCCGGGCGAGCGTTCCGGCGGGCCCGTCCGCCGACCGACGCGCGAAGGCGGCGCCGAGCAGTACGAGGGAGGCGGCGGTGAGCACCGCCAGACAGATGGCTGCCGGGTCGGTCCCGCCCGGAGGCAGCGGCGCGTGCGCCCGTGGCACGGCGCCGTCGGAGAGGCGGGCCGGGCCCGTGTCCGCCGCCGTGGCGCCGGAGTCCCGTCCCGCCGCGGCGCCGTCCGCGTGCACGGTCCCGTGGGTGAGAGGCATGGGGGACATACGGCCGGACGTCATCGCTGCCGGCCCCGGGCCGTGGTGTGCCGCGGCGCCGCTCCCGGAGGCCGGGGAGGCGGGATGCTCGGCGCAGTGGCCGAGGCTGTGCATCGCGACGATGCCGAAGACCAACGCGGCGAAGAGCAGCAGCCGCCCGCACCAAGCGGTGACCCTCCACTGCCCGGCCACTGCGCGACCTCCCCTGCCTCCGTCGACCCGTCGTCCCTGGATCGTACCGGGAGGGGGTATACGGAGGGCGTAACGGGGCGCGGCACGGCACGGGCACGGCCGGTGACCTGGGGCGGCGGGAGAGCGGGCCGGGGCGCGGGGCCGGACGCGCCACCGGAGGACCGCATCCTCGCGCGGGCCCCCGTCCTCACGCGGGCCCGGGAGCCGCGTGCGGCGCAACCGCACCGGCGGACGTGCGGAGCACGGCCGGGCGTGTCCGGGGCCTGCCACCGGGCAGGCCGCGCCCCCACGACGAGGGCCGCACGGGCCCATGACGGGGGAGCCGCCCCGCCCCGCCGGGAAGCCCGCACACCCGCGGCGGGGCAGGTACTCACCCACCCCACCGCAGGCCACCGTCGGCTGCCGACCTGCCGACCTGCCGACCTGCCGACCTGCCGACCTGCCGACCTGCCGACCTGCCGGCCCGCCGACCCGCGACCCTTGGGTCCGCCAGCCGCCAGCCGCCAGCCGCCAGCCGCCAGCCGCCAGCCGCCAGTGGCCGCTGGCCGTCAGCCGCGAGCCGTCAGCCGCCCCCCGCCGGCCTGGCGGTCCGCCGGCCCCCGGGCCGTCCGCCCGTCCTCTCCTCAGGCCGCCACCGGCTCCGGATCCGCCGCCCGGAGCCGGCCCGTGCGGGCCAGGGCCGCGACGGCGGCGGCGCAGCCCAGGCCGGTCGTGGTCAGCACCGCCCAGGTCAGCCAGCGGGCGTCATGGCGTACCGCCCAGTCCCACAGGGCGCCGGTGGCGAGGTTGCCCAGGGTGATACCCAGTCCGGAGACGGTGTTGTAGAGGCCGTAGTGCGTGGCCACCAGGCGGTTGCCGGACAGCGAGACGACGGTCTCCATCTCGAACGGATAGACCACCGCCCCGGCCGCCGCCAGCACCACCACCGCCGCCACCAGCGCGGCGAGCACCGCCACGGGCGAACCGCCCACGACCGCCAGGGGCACGAACGCCGCGCCCATCAACGCCAGCCCCCACACCAGCGCGCCCTGCGGACTCCACCGCTTCCGCGCCCAGCCGGTCAGCCGCAGCTGCCCGCAGACCGCCACCGCCGCGGAGACGACGAAGAGCCCGCTGGTGGCCTTCGTCCCCGCCGACCCCAGGGCGGCGTCGGCGGCCAGCGGCAGCGCCAGATAGATCTGGAAGGTCAGCACGTACGAACCGATCATGGCCAGCGAGAACAGCAGGAACGGACGGTTGGCGACCACCTGCCGCCACTGCCGCAGCACGCCCTCGGGCGCCGCGCCCGCGGCCCCGCCGTCGCCACGGCGCTGCGGCAGCGCCCGCCACTGGAGCGCCGTCAGCGCCGCGAAGACGGTGGCCGCCACCGTGCACACCAGCCGGAAGTCCACCGCCAGCAGCGCCAGTCCGACCAGCGGGCCCAGCAGCATGCCGCCCTGGTAGCAGACGTTGAAGGCGGCGAAACCCTCCACCCGCCGCTCCCCGGTCTCGGCCGCGAGATACGCCCGCACGGCCGGGTTGAACAGCGCCCCGGCGAACCCGGTCGCCGCCGACGCGACGATCAGCGCGGGCAGCGCGTCCACCCACCCCAGCAGGGCGAACCCGCCGGTGCGCAGCAGGCACCCGGCCATGATCGGCACCTTGTAGCCGAAGCGGTCGGCGAGGGTGCCGCCGATGAGGAACATCCCCTGCTGGGAGAGGTTCCGTACGCCGAGCACCAGGCCCACCGCCCAGGCGGCGAGCCCCAGTTCACCGGCGAGATGCGCGGCCAGATAGGGCATCAGCATGTAGAACGCGAGGTTGATCGCGAACTGATTCGCCATCAGCAGCTGGGCGCTCGGCGGGAACGAACGGATCGTCCTCAGCAGCGTCGTCACGGCGCCACCACCGGGGTACGCGCCGGGTCCGCCACCGCGCCCGGACCCAGCGGATCGGTCACGGTGGTGCACCGCGTCCAGGAGATGACGGCGCGCTCCCCGGTGTGGCCGATCTCCTCCGGCGCGTCCGGCGGCGCGGCGCCCAGCAGCCCGTGCTCCCGGCAGTACGGGTCGGAGAAGACGGTGCCGGTGTAGCGCTGCGGACCGTCCGGGAAGACCGCCGCGATCCGCGCCTCGGCGGGCAGCACGGACGCCAGCCACCGCGCCGTCAGCGCCACCGCGCCGACGCTCCAGCCCCCGGTCGCGTAGTGGCAGCGGGCCAGCCGCCGCGCCGCCCACACCGCCTCGGGGGCGGCCACCCAGTGGACCTCGTCGAAGAGGCCGTAGGCGACGTTCCGCGGATGGATGCTGCTGCCCAGCCCGCGCATCAGCCGGGGTGCGGCGGGCTGCCCGAAGATCGTGGACCCGGTGGTGTCCACCCCGACGATCCGCAGCCCGGGGAAGAACTCCCGCAGCACGGACCCCACCCCGGCGGAGTGCCCGCCGGTGCCGACGCTCACCACCAGCGCGTCGATCCGGCCCAGTTGGGCGACGAGTTCATGGGCGAGCGGCCGGTACGCGGCCACGTTGTCGGGGTTGTGGTACTGATCCGGGCACCATGCGTCGGGCCGTCCGGACATCAGCTCGGCGACCCGCTCCCGGCGGGCCTGCTGCCAGCCGCCGACCGGATGCGGCGCGTCCACCAGGTGGACCTCCGCACCGTACGCGGCCAGCAGCTCCCGCATCATCGGCTCCATGCCCGGGTCGGTCACCACATGGACGGGGTGTCCGTAGGTGATCCCGGCCAGGGCGAGCCCCAGCCCGAGGGTGCCGGAGGTGGACTCCACGATCGGCGCCCCGGGGCGCAGTTCGCCCCGGCGCCGGGCCTCACCCACCATGTGCAGGGCGGTACGGTCCTTGATCCCGCCGGGGTTCGCGCCCTCCAGCTTCGCCCAGAACCCGCGCTCCGGGCCGGTGAAGGGCTCACCCACCCAGATCAGCGGGGTGTTGCCGACCAGCCCCGCGGGCGTCCGCGCCGACGGGGCGGACACGGTCGGCAGCGCGGCGGGCGGGCAGGGGGACGTCATGGCACTGACGGTGTTCATCGTCGTTCTCTTTCCGACGGCCGGCCGGCGCGGCACACGGCCGCACACGGCCGGGAGGAAGGGTGGCCTGCGCGTCGTCGTCGCCCGGTGTGCGCGCCGCTTGCGCACCCCACCGGCCGACCGGCCCCTTCTAGATCCGCCACACTCCCAGCACGGCCCGCTCCCACGGCGGCGGAGCCCGCGTCCCGCCGGCGGCCGGGACCGCCCGGCCCGACGGCGCCGCCCCGGACGCGGCCACGACCGGCTCGTCCGGCACACCGTCGGGAAAGACCAGCGACTGCCCCGGCTGGAGCCGCGGCGGCACATCCGCTCCGGGGCAGTGCTCCCGCTCCGGCCCGGGGCAGCGGTGGACGGCGTCGGCGGTGGGCGTCACGGCGTCCACGGCCCAGCGGGCGGACGCGACGAGGGAATCGACCCGCGCCCCCGCCTCCGGCGCCGGCCCGTGCGCGCACCCCAGCAGATGCACCAGGGCGGCGAGCACGACGAACAGACCGGCCACGGGCCACCGCCCGCGCCGCCGTGCGGCTCGTAACACCCCGGAGATCACGTCGCTCAACGTACCCGATCCCTCACATAAGGTATCCGTCAAAATGGGGTCGGGAATGATCGCCGAATCCCGCGGCCCGCACCCGCGCCCCGGCGTACCGCCCGCCGGCCACCGGGCGACACCCCGCCACACCGCACGCGAAGCCCACCTGAACACCGGACGAACCGCTCCCGCCCCGGCCCGCCCGCCACCTCGCTGACCTGCGCGTTCCCCACCCTTCCCGGCCCGTGGCCACCGCCCCGCCGCCCCAGCGCCGTATCCCGCCCCCGACCGGAACACCGGGCGTCACACCGTGAGTTCGGGCCGTTCCGGCACCGCCTCACTACGGCCGGGAATCGCCGTAGGAGGCGGGCGCACTCACCTCCAACGGCGGCACTCGGGGAGCGACGTGCGTACGGCAGGCGGCGCGGCGGCGGCCCCGGACGGTGTACCGGGGCCGCCCGGTGCGGCTGCGGCTACCGGCCCTCGACGGGCAGGAGTCCGCGCTCGCCGAAGACCTTCTTGGCGACGAAGGTGGCGTTGAGCGCCTTGGGCATGCCGCAGTAGACGGCGGAGTGCAGCAGCGCCTCGACGATCTCCTCGGGGGTGAGGCCGACGTTGAGGGCGGCGTTGATGTGGACCTCCAGCTGCGGTTCGCAGCCGCCGAGGGCGGTGAGCATGCCGAGGGTGACGAGTTGGCGGTCGCGCGGGGGCAGGGCGGGACGGTCGTAGATCTCACCGAAGGCCCAGGAGACGACCTGGTGGCCGAGTTCGGGGCTGATGTCGGCGAGGGCGTCGATGACGCGCCGGCCGGCTTCGCCGTCGACCTCGGTGAGGATCTCCATGCCGTGCTCGAAACGGTCCTGGCGGGTGGTCGCGGCGGGGGTGGCGTTCATGGGCGGTCCGTCTCCGGCTGCTGGGTGAGCAGCGCCTCGTAGTGCTTGATCTTGTCGTCGAGCGCGGCGGCGTTGCGGCGCAGCCCGCGGATGCGCTCCGCCAGCTCGGCCTGGTGCTCGCGGAGCATGGCGAGCCGGTCGGTGACGGTGGCGTCGCCGGCCGCCCGCAGCGTCGCGTAGCGCTGCATGTCACTGATGGGCATGCCGGTCTCGCGCAGCCGCAGCAGGAACTCCAGCCAGGCGAGGTCGGCGGCCGCGTAGCGGCGCTGATTGCCGGTGGTACGGCCGACCCGCTCGATCAGCCCGGCGCGCTCGTAGTAGCGCAGGGTGTCGGGGGACAGTCCCGTCCGCTCGGCGACCTGAGCGATCGTGAGGGTCGGTTCCCGCTGGTGAGCGGCGCTTTCGTCGGTCATGGAGAGACCGTAGAACTTGGAGTGCGCTCCAGATCAAGGGCCGGTGGAGTGGCGCCCGTCACCGGTTCCCGGCGCGGTCCGCGGTGGGGCACCGCTCTCCGGTCGGGCCGTGAGCGGTGCCCTCGGCGGGTGCTCGCTCCGGGCCGGGGCATCGGCATCAGGCCCGGCTCTCCGGTAGGCGTCCCGTCCGGTCGACGGCCTCGACCGCGGCGGTGACCGCCGCGATCAGGCGGTGGTTCTCCGGGGCGCCACCGCCTCCCGGCGCGAAGCTGCGGCGGGTGTAGCTGTAGGCGATCCCGGTGGCGGGGTCCGCGAAGGACTGCGCGCCGACCGCCCCGCTGTGGCCGAACGCCCGCGCGCTCAACGACCGGCCGTACCGCACACCTTGGGCCTCGAAGCCCAGCAGGAAGTGGTCCACCTCGCCGGTGACCAGGTCCGTCCCGGGGGTGTGCGGGGTGGTGAACTCCGCGAGTACGTCCGGGCCGAGCAGCGGGGCGCGGCCGTCGACCGGCGAGATCGCCGCGGCGTACATCTTGGCCAGCCCCCGCGCCGTACCGACGCTGCCCGAGGAGGCCGAACCCCGGGCGCGCACCTCACGGGTGTTGGCGTACGCCACCAGGTCGGTGGGCGGCCCGGCGTGCGCGTTGAAGGCGAGAGCGGTCAGGCCGGTGGGGGCGGGCCCCCGGTCCGTGTCCGCCCGGCCGGGTTGTGCGGGCAGGTAGCGGCTCTCCTCGCTCGCGGGCAGCCCGAGGTGGAAGTCGAGCCCGTAGGGGATCCGCAGCCGCTCGCCGTAGTGCTCCTGGAGCGTGCGGCCGGTGATCCGGCGTACGACCTCGCCGGTCAGCGCCGTGACGGTGAAGGCGTGGTAGCCGTAGCCCTCGCCCGGTGTCCAGGCCGGGGGGAGCGCTGCGAGCAGTTCCGCCAGGCGCCGTTCGTCGGCGAGTTCGGCGATGCTCAGCCCGTCCGGCGTGCCGAGGAGTCCGGCCCGGTGGGCCAGCAGGTCGCGCAGTGTCAGTCCGGCTTTCCCGCCGGCGGCGAACTCGGGCCAGTCGCGCGCCACGGGCCGGTCGAGTTCCAGTACGCCGTCCTGGACGAGCAGCGCCGTGACCAGGTGCGCGGCGCCCTTGCCCGAGGAGTACAGGGCGAACAGCGAATCCCGGGTGACCCCCGGCCCGGTCCACAGGTCGACGACCGGGCGCCCGTCCAGCCGTACGGCCAACTGCGCGCTCAGCCCCGGCTCTTCGGCGGCTGTCGCGGCGAACGCGGCGCGTACGGCGGCGAATCGGTCATCGGCCTCCCCGTGCACGACGACCGACGACAGGGCGGCCGGTGCGGGCGCGGCCGGCGGGGCGGTATCGATGTGACGACTCATGGATTCTCAACTCCGTTGATGTACCGGCACGTCGGGCCGGCCGGCCCGCCCATGACAGGCGCGTGTGGGGATGACGGCGCCGACGCCGTCCGATGAGATGGCCAGAACTGTACGGTGCAGTTCATGTGAACTCAACTGTTCAGTGCATCTGCTTGCTAACGTGAGACGGGTGAAGGACTCCACGAACAAGCGGAAGCCGCCGTCGGGGGAGCGCGCGGCCCGCAAGCGCGCGGCGATCATCGAAGCCGCCCGGGAGCAGTTCCTCCGGCACGGATTCGGCATCGGCGTGGACCAGATCGCCACCGAGGCAGGCGTGTCGAAGGTGACGATCTACAACCACTTCGGCAGCAAGGAGGACCTGTTCACCGAGGTGGTCGGCGACGCGCTCGACCAGGCCCTGGGCGACTCGGCCCGAGCGATGGACCGGCAACTGGCGGCGGACGACGACATCCGCGAGGTACTCACCGCGGCGGCCCGCGGCTGGGTCGAGGGGATCGCCCAGGACGAGGTCCTGGCCCTGCGCGCGCTCATCGCCGCAGAGTCCCGCCGCTTCCCCCAACTGGGCCGCGCCTGGCGCACCCAGGGCCCGGACCGCTTCGCCGAACCGCTCGCCACCGCCCTGAGGTCCCACCCGGACCTGGACATCCCGGACATGGAACTGGCGATCCTCCAGTTCTACGCCCTGGTCCTCCACCCGCACCTCGTCCACAGCGGATACGGCGAACGCCTCTCCCCCGACCTCGCGGACCGCCTGGTGGAAGGCGGGGTGGACATGTTCCTGGGGTACTACCGCAAGGCGTGAGGTGCACCCGGCGACACCGTCGGCGGCTCCCTGCGGGCCGCCGCGTTCTGCGTCACCGGCACCCCGTGCCGCCGGCCTCGGCCAGGGCTTCGACGACGGCGAGGACCGAGGGGCGGACCGACCTGTCCGTGCGCCACGTCGCGTACACCCGGCGGATCAGCGTCGGCTCGACGTCTACGACCCGGATGCCGTCGGGAAGCGGCCCCAGGCCCAGCGTGGGCACTACAGCCAGACCCACTCCCGCCGAGACAAGGGCCAGCTGGGTGGGGTGCTCGTCGACGGTGTGCACGATGCGGGGCTCCGCACCGTGACTGCGCATGGTGAGTACCAGCCACTCGTGGCATGTCGAGCGTCGCGCCCGGCTGATCCACGGTTCGTCAACGAGGTCACCGATGCCCACCGAGGCGCGCCCGGCAAGGGGGTGTTCTTCGGGCAGGGCCACCTTGGCGGTGTCCGTCACCACGAGCCGCTTTGCCACGTCGGAGGGCCAGGCCAGAGGCGAGTGGGCCCAGTCCTGGACCACTCCGACATCCAGGTCGCCACGTTCCACCTGTACCAGAGGCGACGCGGAGTCGAGCTCGTTGATCCGCACTTCGAGGTCGGGCGCACGCTCGCCCAGCAGGCGCAAGGCGTGAGGGACCAGGCCCCGGGCCGCCGTGGGGAAGGCACCCAACGTCAGCGTGCCCACTACCTCTGCCCGGTGTGCCTGCAACTCGGCCTCGGTACGGTCCACCAGCTCCAGGATGTGTGCGGCACGGTCCGCCAGCAGGCGGGCCACAGGCGTCAGTTCCACGCCGCGCCCGCTGCGGATCACGATGCGGTGCCCGCACTCGTGCTCCAGCTTGCGGATCTGCTGGGAGACGGCGGACGCCGATACGTACAGGACGTCCGCTGCCGCGCTGACGGAGCCGTACTGAGCGAGGGCTCGCAGGGTTCGGAGGCGGTCGAGATTGAGCACGGTGAAGGACTCCTACATCGGCGGATCACATTTTATTGCTTGTCGTTGACGGGCGGTGATCGCAGGGTTTCCTCCATGGACTCGCTACGCCCCGGGGCCGACGAGGCAGCCACCTCCTTGCCCCGCCCCGCCCCACGCTCCTCTCCCCACGCCGCTCCCGCGGCCGCCGTCCACCGCGTCGGTCCCGGTGCTCCGCAACGCCCCGGCGCCTCCCACTCGCCTCTCGACTGGCGGGTGCGCTTCGCTCTCCTCGCATTGGTCTGGGGGCTGAGCTTCCTCTTCGTCAAAATCAGCGGGCAGGCGTTCGCGCCGCTCCAGGTGTCTCTGGGACGCGTCGCCTTCGGTGCCCTCGCCCTGCTGGCCGTCCTCGTGGTCCGACGGCAGCCGCTTCCTCGGTTCGGGCTCCTGTGGGGCCATCTCGCCGTGGCTGCGCTCTTGCTGAACGCCATCCCCTTCACGCTCTTCGCCTACTCCGAGGAGCGGATCACCTCCGCGCTCGCCGGCATCTGCAACGCCACCACCCCTCTGTTCACACTGCTGGTGGCGGTCAGCGCGCTGCCGGGGGAGCGTCCCCACCGTAACCAGATGGTCGGGATGGCCCTCGGATTCGCCGGAGTGCTGGTGGTCTTCGGCATCTGGAACGGTGCCGACGTGGGAGACCCGGCGGGTGCGGGCATGGCTCTGGGGGCAGCCATGAGCATGGGCGCGGGGTGGGTATACGTCCGGCGCTTCGTCACCGGCTGCGGCCACTCCGCGCTGCCCCTGGCGGCCGCCCAACTGATCGCGGGTGCCGTCGAGCTCGCCGTGGTCACCCCCTTCCTCACCTCGGCGCCCACGGCCTTCCCGGCCACGCAGGTGCTCTCCCTCCTGATCCTGGGTGCGCTGGGCACGGGAGCGGCGTTCCTGATTCAGTACGGTCTGGTGCGCGACGCCGGCGTCACCATCGCATCGATGGTGACCTACCTGGTCCCCGTCGTCTCCACACTGGCGGGCGTCATCGTCCTGGACGAGGCGCTGAACTGGCACCAGCCGGTGGGCGCCGTCGTCATCCTGGCCGGCGCGGCTCTTTCGCAACGCACGGGGCGTACGGCAACTCCGCCGCGTTCGGCGCCCCCCGACGAAGTCTCCGCGGAGTGACCGCCCCTTACGCATCCGGGAACACCCGAAGAAGGGTGAACGAGTTGAAGACCGCCGTAGACGATCTCAGCGGCCCTGAGACCGCCCGTTTCCTCCAGGAGCACGTCCAGCAGATGCGGTCACGCACGAGATCAGGCGAAAGGAACGTAGAGGCAGCGCGAGATCCATAACCGAACGGGAGGGCCGGCTCCGCGGACACCGGCCTCTTCGCACCCGATCCGGCGCGTGAGCGTCAATTCGGCTCGGTAGTGGGTGCGTTATGGCCCACAGCCACATTCGTCCCGAACGAGGTCCGGGCGGGATCAGCACCTGCCCGTTCGGCGTTGCCACAGGTCAGAGTGTGGGTAACACACAAGCCCCAGGTCACTGACCTGGGGCTTTTCTCTGGAGCGGGTGACGGGAATCGAACCCGCGCTCTGAGCTTGGGAATCCCTGATCACTACGGCGGTTACCCGTGCTGACCTGCACGAACACGGGCTACAGGGCTTCTGCGCGGGCGCGCAATTTACCGCTGTTCACCGCAAGTCCCCGTGGGATGTGGTGCGGAAGTGGTGCGACGTGGTGCGGTCGGCTGCCGCGCGCCTGCCGCGCGCTGCCGCGCGCCTGCCGCGCGGGTGCCCGGGGTCTGCCGCGCGGGTGCCGCGCGGTGTGGGTGTGCTGCCGCGCGGTGCCGCGCGCTGGTGTCCAGAAAACTGGACGGTGCCGCGCGCCCGGCGGTGGCTTTCCGCGCGCTACCGCGCGCTTGCCGCGCAGCTTCCGCGCGGCGTAGGAGTGCTTGTTCGCAGATCTTGCAAACGGGCCATGGGCTCCGTGATCACACCGTATGGTCGTGCCTGGCAGTGGCAGCAGTCACGCTCAACCTCCGCACATGAGGGGAGGTGACAGCGGATGCCATGTCGAAGGAAAAGGGAGCGAGGCCCGTGGGGGCCCTTAACGTTCCTGGTCGCTCTTCTACGCCTCGCGTTGGAGCTGATCAGGCACTAGGGACACCCCACGAGCCAACCCAATCGACCATGTGAATGGTCGGCGCGGGGTCATGGTGAGCGACCACCATGGCCCCGTTCTGCTGCCAACCTGGTGTGGCCTTCCCCGGATCATGCGCATCCGGCACAAGAACCAGCCTGTCAATGCTGGTTCTTGTGCCAACACGGTATCTAGATCTCTAGGCGCGCGGGCACTTTACCGTGAACGAACTCGAACTTACATGTGACAGTGGCATATGCCAGAGACCCTTTCGCCCCTTCTCTCGCGCTTGTCTTGTCGCTTGTCGTCTGCGGCCGGCGTGGGGGTGCTGGCGGTGGGGTGGTGGCTCTGACCTGCGGGGCGACAAGCGACAAGACAAGCGACAAGCGACAAGAGGAAGAGCATGAAGGAGCGGCCTTCGGCCGCGCGTCCTTCGGGCGCCTACGGGGTGCCGGGGCGGCGCCTGGTGGGCGTCTGCGGGCAGCTCGTGGGGATGGTGCGGCCCGGTGGTCCCGCAGCGAGGCTCTTAGTGGAGGGCGCCCCTACTAAGAGCCTCGCTGGCCCGCTCCCGGGGTGCGCTCGGCGCCGCGGCGGTTGTCCGGCGGTGCGGTCCGTCGGCGGGTGCGGCGCGGTGTGGAGAAGAGACCACCGCGGCGCGGGGGCGGGGTGGTCTCTTCTTCGTCGTGACGTCAAGGGCGTCACGGGTTCCGTCACGGCGTCGCGGGGGCTGTCACGCCCGTCACGGCGGTTGTCACGGGTGTCACGGTGGGGTGTGACGGGGGTGTGACGCCGTCACGGGGGCCGTGACGGCGGCCGGGCGCGGCGGGAGCTGCGGGGCGTGTGTCCGTCTGCGGGTGCGTCGTTCTGCGGAGGCTCTTAAGGGGCGGGGCCGCTCCCCTTAAGAGCCTCCCGGCAGCTGTCTGCGGGCCGCAGTCGCCGACGGGGCGGGCGGGGTGTCCGGCTGGGCGGCTGAGGGTCGTGCGGCCGTAGGCCGCTCCTTCTTGTCCTTCCGCTTGTGGCTTGTGTAGTCGGCTTGTGGCGTGGCTTGTGGCGCCACAACTTGTGGCTTGTGGCGGCGCAGATCAGGGGCGGTTTCGGCGCCTGGCGGCCGTCCTGGGGCGTGTTCGGTGACAAGCCACAAGCTGCGCCACAAGCACCGGTCGCCGGTCGGCCGGGAGAAGAAGAGCACCGGCGCCCGCGGTGCTCTTCTTGCCTGTCGTCGCGGGCGAGCTTGAGAGCTGTTTCAGGCTCTATGGAGAAAACTTTTTGAATTTGCCCGTCTCACCCGGCTCAGCCCGTCTCACCGCAGGTCAGGGCCATGGTGGGTGAGTCTGGTTGCCCGTCTCATGCCCGGCTCACTGCCCGGCTCACCCGGCTCAACCCCTCCCGCCGGCCGCCGGAGACCTGACCGCCGTGGCGGTACGGATGGCCTTCCAAGGGGGGCGGCCCGGGAGGACTTTCTCCTCACGCCTTTCTGGGCGACCTCAGCTACGTCACCGACCGGAAATCCGGCAACTAAGAGTCACTAGAACCGCTTGTTGTCGCTTGTAGCGACAACAAGCAACCCCCCTCCACACCCCACACAAGGCTGCCGGACGGCCCTTTCTGCCTTGTCGCTACAAGCGACAACAAGCACACACCGTAACCACCGTGGGGTGACGCACAGTCGACCGCCGTACGTCACCCGGGAGCCCTCAACGGATCGGCCGGCCGGGAGCCGGGACGCCGCCGGGCAGCCCACCGGCCCCGACCGGCGGGGGCGAGCGGTCGATTGGATTGATCGGCTTTCCGCAGGTCAGCATCGGCGCGCTGATCGACCGGGGATTGGCGTTGATCGGCATCTGCCAGCCGATCAGCGCCGATCAGGAGCCGATGGCCAGCCGATCGGCCGCCGATCCCGCGCCGCCCGCTGGAGCCCCCGAACAGGGCGGATGTACGCGGACGGGGCAGGTGGCGCCGGGACGTCGTCCGCGTGGTGTCCGCCGGGATTGGCTGTGCCAACGGCTGCAACATGGCGGGGCGCCCCCGTGTTGCAGCCGTCCTTCCGCGCCTCCGACTCGGCGGAACCGCGCCGGACGAGCGGTCCCGCCGGCCGCCCGGCGAGCGGGTGAGCGGAGACCTGCGAGCGACACGGGCCCAGCGGGGCATTTCCGGGCCGGGGAGGCGTCTCCCGGCTCTACCCGCTCGATGCTGCGGCGCCATGGGGTGATGGTGACGGAAAGCTACTGGGTAGTGGGTAGTGGGGCGTGACACCCCACTACCCACTAAACCCCCTCACGCCGCCCCTAGGGCTGTTCGGAGGGCATATCTACTGGGGATTCCTCACTACCCAGTACCCAGTACCCACTACCCAGTAGAGTCACGGAAAGTGACCATCGCGGTCGCTCGGGCCCTGCTCGGGAACCCGCTCGACACCCGCTCGCACCCCGCTCGCGACCCGCTCGACGCGGGGTCGGTTGAGCGGGTGCCGAGCGGGGTGCGAGCGTCCTCAGAGCGCCCTTCGAGCGGGTACCGAGCGACCCCTGAGCACCCCGCCCACGACGAGCACGGGGACGCTCCCCCTTGGAAGGCCACCTGAGTGGCGCGGCGGGGCGGTCGGCGGCCGGCGGGAGGGGGTGAGTCGGGTGAGACGGGCAGTGAGCCGGGCATGAGACGGGCAACCGAACTCACTCATCACGCCTCTGACCTGCGGTGAGACGGGTTGAGTCGGGTGAGACGGGAAAATTCGAGAAGTCCCTGGCGTAATGCGAAGATGCTGTCGCCCTGCCGAGCGTCAGCTCTACTCGTTACGCTGGTGTGCACCAGATGGCGATCAGGGAGCGTGCCACGAATGGCAGAGACCAAGACAGCTCGGGTGGAACGCACGATCCGGGAATGGGTCGGCGGTGACGGGAAGCTGGCTCCCGGCGACAAGATGCCGTCCGAGCGCGCCTTGACCGAAGAGCTTGGCATCGGCCGTACCGCTCTTCGGCAGGTGCTGGCGAGGCTTGTGGCCGAAGGGGTGCTGGAGGTGCGCGGCCGGAGTTCGTATCGAGTCCCTGAACCGGACGCGGCCCAGAAGCGCACGGGTGCGAAGTCCGGGGAGCTGGAGCCGTGGCGTATCTACGGAGATCGGCCGGTCTACAACAACCGTTGGGTCCGGTTGGAGCTGATGGACGTCGAACCGCCGGGAGTCGAGCGCTTCGAACACCACGTCGTGCGGCTCCAGCACGTGGCGATCACCGCCGTGCTGGACGACCAGGATCGAGTGCTCATGCTGTGGCGCTATCGGTTCGTGCCCGATCAATGGGGGTGGGAGCTTCCCGGCGGCATTGTCGACGCGGGTGAGGACGCCAAGACGTGCGCTGGCCGGGAAGTCGAGGAAGAGACGGGGTGGCGCCCTACTGCCCTGAAGCACGTCACCACCTACCAACCGATGGTGGGCATGGTCGATTCTCCCCACGAAATCTTCGTCAGCCAGGGCGCGGAGAGGGTTGGCGAGCCCACCGATGTTGAAGAGGCCGGCCGCGTGGAGTGGGTGCCTCTTGCGGAGATTCCGGCGCTGATGGCGGGCGGCCAACTCATGGGTTCCGGCACGCTCGTGGCGCTGCTCCACGTGCTGGCGGAACGCAAGGCGGGAGCATCTACAGCCGTTGGCTGAGCTGGTCGATGCGGCGGCGTTGTCGCACCGATCCGGTGCGACTCGCCAGCCGCCGCGCGGCCCGCAACTGCTCTTGCGCCTGGTCGTACTCGCCGCGGGCAATGTGGGCTTGCGCCAGGTCGCAGCGGAGCCCCGATTCGGCGCGGATGAACGTCGCGTCGAGCGCGTCGAGCGCAGCGTAGAGGCTGCTGACCGCTTCACCATCTCCGATCAAGGCCAGGGCGTTTCCCTGCCATCGGGACAGGTGCGTGCCGTTCAGGAAGATGCTCAGCATGTCGGGGTCTCGCGCCTCTACGCCGGGCGGGAGGACATCCGCAGCCCTGTCGAGCGAGCGACGGCAGTCATCCGGTAGTCCCGCCTTCGCGCAGATCTCCGCCTCGGCTGCGTGGAGCCACGCTTGAAGACGCGGTGAGATGCGGCCCCGCCCTGCTTTCTGCGCCTCTCGAACCAGCGATACGGCCATCTCCGGACGCCCGGCGTCGCACAGCACGTACGCCTGCTCTGCCATGGCATGGGCCAGATACATGGGCTCTTCGGCTTCCTGGGCGGCGCGCTTGCCCAGCTCGTAGTTCCGCCAAGCCCGTTCGACAGCTCCGGCGTCCAGGGCCTGCCAGGCCGCAAGTGTCGCCGCCGCCGCGAGCGCCTGAGCGACCGGCCGGCGGGTTTCAGGGAGGACCGCGAAGGTCAGCGCGTCTTCGAGCCTGCCCAGGTGCCCCGTCATCTGGTCGACCAGGCCAGCGGCGCCCATCTGCCGGTCCATCGTGCGCAGCAGCTCAGTCTGATCGGTGAACGCCTTCACCATGTCCAGGCTGACGCTCCCGGCCGAGTCGATACGAGCGAGGAGCTCGCCGTACCCATCGGCCGACGGGAATACCGCCGTTTTCTTCTCCGTCAGCTCATCGTCGGTGAGCCCAAGCAGCGGCCGCAGGATGGCGGCGAACCGCGCGGTGATTCGGCGCTTGCTGTTCTCCCAGTCGGAGACATAGACGCGAAGGCTGGCGGTCGACGGCACATCGAGCACGTGACGCCGGGCGTACGCCTCGATCTCGCGCACCAAACGTTCCTGCGACCACCCTCGTGCGCTTCGCGCGTCCCTCAGTCGCTCACTCACCTCTACCAACCCCCTCACGGTGCAGACGAACTGCACCCAGCATGCCCTAAAGCCGCAGGTCATGGGGCCTTAACAGGTCAACTGTTAAGGACTGTTGGCTACCGCCAGCCCCCTCTCAGCGCTTCCCTTGAAGCAGCCAGGAGGGCGCGGCTCAGAGCTCCACGGGACCAGCCCCCTTGCATCTGGTGCGCACCAGATGCATTCTGTTGGTGCGCACCAGATTGGAACGCGAAAGCGGGCCACGACTGGCTTACGCCGTCATGACCCGAAACAGCAAGGAGCGGCGCACCTACCGCCAAGCAAGACGCCGCTCCCCGACCCACGAAGGGGTGTCTCCATGATGCCTGCAACTCTCGTAGAACGTCCCGTCGGGCCTGTCTCGGCGCCGCTGCTGGTGGAGCGTCGTCTTCCCGGTGAGCGGTTTCCCCGGGTGCCGGTGGATGGGGTGCAGTTGACGCGTGAGCAGGTGGCCGCTGCTCTGTTCACTCAGCGGGGTTCGTTGCCGGTGCTGCCCACGGAGGAGCAGTTGCTGCGGGCGGTGTCGCGGGCCCTGTTGATGTTCGGCCTGGAGGGGGTGAACGACCGGGTCAGCTACCTCGACCTCGGCGGGTCGCTGGCGCGGGCCGCACAGACGGCGTGGTGCTTCGCGTACAGCCTGTGCGTGCGGCACTGGTACCAGGACGCCAGCTCGGAGCCGATCCCCCAGCACCTGATGGCCGTCGCCTTCCACGCGAGCCTGCCGCAGAACCACAAGGTCGGCTCCTTCCTGAAGGCCCCTGAGTTCCATGGCCTCCTCGCCGAGGGCATCGCGCGGGTCGGGGTCGACACCATGGTGCGCCTGGGCGCGGCCATGAAGGCGGAGTTCGGCCCGTCGTGGACCCCGGCGCCGGACGCCGACCTGCGGCGGGAGTACCTGGCCGCCATGCCCGACCGGCGGCGCCGCCGCGTCGCCTTCGAGGCGGCCGTGAACATGCCGTTCGACGCTACGACCCGCCCGCTGATGGTGTGGCGCAACGACGGCCGGTACGCGATCGGCATCACGCCGCCCAGCTCGGTCATGGGTCCTGACGGTGACGCGCCGACCGGTGCCGGTGTCGCGGTGGGGGAGCGCGCGTGACCCAGTACACCCGGCCGCACCTGAACGCGGCCCGTCGCCGGGCGAGGAAGAGCTTCCTCGCCCGGCGGGACGGCCGCCGCTGCACCTACTGCCGCACCCCGTTCGCCGCCGACCTGCGCGACGCCACCCTCGACCACGTCGTCCCGATGTCCCTGATGCGGACGTGGGACACCCGGCACCTGGTCCTTGCCTGCCGCGTGTGCAACAAGGCCAAGGGCAACAGGCTGCCGCTGTCGATGGCGCTGCTGCTGTGCGCCCACTGGCCCGCCCGTGAACACCCCACGGACACTGGTGAACACCCCGGCGCCTGCCGTGAACGGCGGTCGGCCGGTCGTGAACAGCGGCCGTGCACCGGTGAACAGCCGGGCGCCGCCGTGAACGGCCCGGTGGCCGCCGGGCAGGCTCGTGAACGGACGGATGAACACCCCGCCCTCCACCGTGAACACGCTGCCCCGCGCCGTGAACAGCCGTGGACGGTCGACTGGGCGCTGTTGGCCCGCCTCGCCCACGCCTGCCGCTCGACGCCCGTCAAGGCGCCGCCGACGCCCGTCAACGGTCCTTCGACGCCCGTCAATCCGTGCTCGACGGGCGTCAACGCCCCCAGCCGCCGACCCTCGACGCGGCCATCCGCGAACCGCTCCTCCGGCCGCCGGAGCGGCGCCGGTGCGGTGTGCCCGTCGACGCCCGTCAACCAGAGTTCGACGCCCGTCGACCCGACTCCGACGCCCGTCAACGGGACCGTCGACGCCCCCGCCCGGAAGGGAGACGCGGCATGAGCGAGGAGATGTTCCCTCCGCCGTCGAACCCGATGGCGGTGGCCCGGCAGCTGGTGGAGCACTGGCAGAGCGGCGGTGTGCTGGTGCTGCGGCACTGGTGTGGCACGTGGATGCGGTGGGAGGACGTGCACTGGCGCGAGATGGATGACCAGGAGCTTCGCGCCTGGCTGTACAAGCAGATGGAGCACGCCACCTACGAGGCCGTCACGCCCAAGGGAGAGCCGGAGGTGCGCGACTGGGCCCCGACGATCCCGAAGGTGGCCAACTTGACGCAGGCGATGACGGCCGTCACCCACCTCTCCCCCCGCGTCGACGCCCCCGCGTGGCTCACCGACGGCGGGGACGGCGGCGGGCGGCCGGTGGGGGAGCCGGTGGTGGCGTGCACCAACGGCCTGCTGCGCGTCGCGGACCGCTCGTTGACGCCGCTCACGCCACGGTTCTTCAACCTGGTGTCGGTCCCGTTCGACTACGACCCCACCGCCACCGCCCCCGCCTGGGAGAGCTTCCTGGCCCAGGTCTGGTCCGAGGACCCTGAGTCCGTCGATGCCCTGCAGGAGTGGTTCGGCTACATCCTGTCCGGCCGCACCGACCAGCAGAAGATTCTCCTCCTCGTCGGCCCGACGCGGTCCGGGAAGGGCACCATCACCCGCGTCCTGGAGACGCTGGTGGGCGAGGGGAACAAGGCCGGTCCGACGCTGGCGAGCCTGGCGACGAACTTCGGTCTCTCCCCGCTCCTGGGGAAGTCCCTCGCGCTCATCTCCGACGCCCGCCTGTCCGGCCGGGACGGTCAGCAGGTGGTGGAACGCCTCCTGACCATCTCCGGGCAGGACACCATCGACGTGGACCGCAAGTTCCGCGTTCCGTGGACGGGGAAGCTGCCCACCCGGATCATGATCAGCTCCAACGAACTGCCCAACTTCGGGGACTCCTCCGGGGTCATCGCGAACCGGTTCATCGTCCTGCGCACCACCGCCTCCTGGCTCGGCCGGGAAGACTCCGGCCTCGGGGACAAGCTGAACGCGGAGATGCCCGGCATCCTCAACTGGGCCCTCGACGGCCTGGACCGCCTGGAGAGCACCGGGCGGCTGACCGTCCCGGCCGCCTCCCGCGACGAGATCACCGTCATGCAGGACACCGCGTCCCCGACGTCGGCGTTCCTGCGGGAGCGCTGCACCACCGGCCCCGACCACACCGTCACCATCGACGCCTTGTGGGCGGCGTGGAAGGAGTGGGCGGAAGACAGCGGTGTTCCGCCCGGCACGAAGGCCCTCTTCGGGCGCAACCTCCTCTCCGTCGTCCCCCAGCTGCGCCGCAGCAGGCCCCGCGGGGCCGACGGCCGCCAAGTGCCCATCTACACCGGCGTCGCGCTCGCCACCGCTGACGCCGACCAGGCGCCGCCGCCCCGCGCCGCTCCACGTCCGGCTGTCGAGTGGCCGCCCGTGGCCGCTCCTGGCCGCCCGGCGCCCCCGCAGCAGAGCGCGCTGTGCGCCGGATGCGGTCAGCCCTTCCACCCCATCGAGCCGGGCCAGACCACGCACCCCACGTGCGAACCGGCACGCCTCCCCGCCTGACGCAGCCGACACCGGGCCGGGCCGCACACAGCGGCCCGGACGCGTCACCCCTCCCGGCCGGCAGGCCCACTTCGGGCTCACCTCGAACCGTTTCGGGGCCACCGGCCGGGATTCCGAGAACACCCGAACTCGTTTCGGGGCCGCGCTGCACCACTTCGAATCGCGTCCCCCGAACCCCGCAGAAGTCCGGACGCTGCTTCGGGCTCACTGACCCTCGTTTCGGGGGCGGACCGCGCCGTTTCGGGCGCACCGCAGTCCGTTTCGGGGGCGACCGAGCCCGTTCCGGGGAGACCTCCCCGCGCTTCGGCAGCAGCGCCACCAGGTACGACCAGGAGCCATTCACCGATGTCTTTCCAGCTCAAGAAGACCTGTCGCCCAAGGGGGAGCGCTGTGCTTGAACGTCACCTGTCGGTACGCGAAGCCGCAGAGTTCCTTGGCGGCGAACGGTTCGTACGGCGTCTCATCGCGGAGCGGCGCATCACGTACGTGAAGGACAAGCGGCTCATCTTCATCCCGGAGAGCGCCATCGAGGAGTACCTGAAAGCCCGCACCGTCCCGGCCCTGGGCCCCTCCTCCCGCAGGAGGGCCGCCTGATGGCGAAGATGGGCCCGGAGCCCGGCGCGAACAAGCGGCGGTTCGGCACGGTGCGGCAGTACCGCTCCGGCCGCTGGACGGCCACCTACTTGGACCACTCCGGCGAGCGGCACCGCGCACCCGAGACCTTTGCCAGAAAGGCGGACGCGGAGATCTGGCTGTCGCAGGTCGAGGCGGACCTCACCCGAGGAGACTGGCGGGCGCCCGACGCGGGCGCGGTCAACTTCCAGGAGTACGCGCTGGAGTGGGTGGAAGACCACGATCTCGCCGAGACCACCGAGGAGCTTTACCGGCGGCTCCTCCGGCTCCATCTGCTGCCGCAGCTCGGCGAACTCGATCTGGACGAGATCACCGCGCCGGGCGTCCGAAAGTGGAGGACGGAGCGGCTGAAGGCGACCGGCGCGACCACCGTCGCCAAGTCCTACCGCTTGCTGAAGGGCATCCTGGAGACGGCGGTCGATGATGAGCTGATCCGCCGGAACCCATGCCGTATCCGTGGCGCGGGCAAGGAATCGGCGGCCGAGCGGCCGACGGCCACCGTTGAGCAGGTGGACGCGCTGGCCGATGCCGTGGGCCCGCGCTGGCGGCTGATGGTCTTCCTCGGCGCCTACGGCCCGATGCGGCCGGAGGAACAGGCGGAGCTACGCCGGAAGGACGTGGACCTGGACGCGATGACGATCCGGGTCCGGGCGGCGGCGCCGGAGCTGACGAACGGGAAGCGCGCACTCGGGGAGACCAAGTCGGACGCCGGCCGACGGCTCATCGTGCTCCCGGGGTTCCTCCACAAGGACTTGCGGCGCCATCTCGACTGGTACGCGGAGAAGCCCCAGGACGGCTTGCTGTTCGTCGGGGAGAAGGGCGCCCCCTTCCGGCGCTCCTCCTTCGGCCGGAAGTGGCGGAAGGCTCGTAAGGCGGTCGGGATGCCGGACAACTTCCGGCCCTACGACCTTCGTCACACCGGCCACACGCTCTCGACACGATCCGGGGCGACGCTGAAGGACACGATGGTGCGGGCTGGTCAGTCCACCGAGCGGGCTGCTCTCATCTACCAACATTCCGATCTTGACCGTCAGCGGGAAGTGGCCGGTGGCCTTGACCGGATGGTCCGCGAGGCGCGCAAGAAGGCGTCTGAGGCGGCGAAGGAAGGCGGAAGTGGTGCGGAAGTGGTGCGCGGTGCCTGAATTGGTTTAGACAACACGAAGGCCCAGCTTGGGGGTTGTGCCCCTGAGCTGGGCCTGAGCAGTTGGAGCGGGTGACGGGAATCGAACCCGCGCTCTGAGCTTGGGAAGCTCATGTTCTACCATTAAACTACACCCGCGAAATCGCCAGCATGTGCGGCGAGATATCTGCGGACACTCTACCCCATGGCCCGGCCGGCGCGTGCGGCGCCGCGGTGCGGGGCGGTGGCTCCGATGGTGTGAAGCTGCTGTGGGGGCGGGAGTTGGGGCGTACGGTGGGGTGGTTCCCCGGTTGCTGAGCGGGGTGCGTCCATGGTCCTCGGCGGTGCTTTCCGGTGGCGGAGTGCCACTGGAGAAGGCGCCCGGTTGATCCCCTAATGTGGCTTTCGTTGTCCACGCAGTTGGGAGAGGACTTGATGGAGCGCACCGTCGTCCGTTGTGCCGAGGGGCACGTGTTCAGCACCGCTTCGTTCCCGATGCAGACCACCGACCGGCTCGGCCCCGGACGGCTGCTGCGGTGCCCGCGCTGCGCACGGCTGCGCAACGCGGTTCCGGTGGAGTACGCGAAGCGGTAGCCCGGCGGCCCGCCCGGCAGGTGTCGGGGCGGGCCGGAACCGACGGAAGCAGGAGTGACGGGTGGCGGCCCGGTCCCGGTGGGGCCGGGCCGTCCTCGTGTCCCGGTCCCGTGGCCGCCGGATGGCGCGGGGGGATCACCGGCCGGAGTTGCGCAGGTCACGCCCGTCCGCCACAGGTGGGGTCCAGGTGGGCGGGCGCGTATCCTCGTCCCCGTGCTTCTCTCAGACAAGGACATCCGGGCCGAGATCGACGCCGGTCGGGTGCGCATCGACCCCTACGACGAGTCGATGGTGCAGCCGTCCAGCATTGACGTGCGTCTCGACCGCTACTTCCGGGTGTTCGAGAACCACCGCTACCCGCACATCGACCCCGCCATGGAGCAGGCAGACCTGACGCGTGAGGTCGTGCCGGAGGGTGACGAGGCGTTCATCCTGCACCCCGGCGAGTTCGTACTGGCCTCGACGTACGAGGTCATCACGTTGCCGGACGATCTGGCCTCCCGGCTCGAAGGCAAGAGCTCGCTGGGGCGGCTGGGGCTGCTGACGCACTCGACGGCCGGATTCATCGACCCGGGGTTCAGCGGGCACGTGACCCTGGAGCTGAGCAATGTGGCGACGCTGCCGATCAAGCTGTGGCCGGGGATGAAGATCGGGCAGCTGTGCATGTTCCGCCTGTCCTCGGCGGCCGAGCACCCCTACGGGTCGGAGCGGTACGGCTCCCGGTATCAGGGCCAGCGGGGGCCGACCCCGTCGCGGTCCTTCAAGAATTTCCACCGTACTCAGGTGTGAAGGCATGCCCGCCGGAGCGAGCGTGCGCGGCGGGGGTGGCGTACGGCGTGCGAAGGCGGGGCTTGCGCCCCGGGGCGTGGCGCGCACAGGGCGTAAGACAGAGAAGGTCTGAGAGAGATTCGTGAGTGACGTACGGGAAAACCTGACGTACGAGCGGTTCGGCGGAGCCATCCGCGAACTGGCGCAGACGATCGCCGACGACGGCTTCGAGCCCGACGTCGTGCTGTCGATCGCGCGTGGCGGAGTCTTCGTCGCCGGTGGCCTGGCGTACGCGCTGGACTGCAAGAACATCCACTTGGTGAATGTGGAGTTCTACACCGGTGTGGGCACCACGTTGGAGATGCCGGTCATGCTGGCGCCGGTGCCGAACGCCATCGACTTCAGCGACAAGAAGGTGCTGATCGCCGACGACGTCGCCGATACCGGTAAGACGCTCAAGCTGGTGCACGACTTCTGCAAGGACACCGTCGCCGAGGTCCGCAGCGCGGTGATCTACGAGAAGTCGCACTCGCTGGTGAAGTGCGAGTACGTGTGGAAGCGCACCGACGACTGGATCAACTTCCCGTGGTCCGTGCAGCCGCCGGTGGTCCGCCGGGACAACCAGGTGCTGGACGCCTGACGGACGAGCTGATCCCGGAGGGGCCGTGGCGGAGCGCCGCGGCCCCTCCGGCGTTCCGGCGCGCACGCCGACGCCGAAGGGCCCCGCCCCCGGAGAGATCCGGGGGCGGGGCCCTTCGGTCCGTACGGGCCACGGGCCTGTTTCACGTGAAACAGTCACCCGGCCGGTCGTACGGTCAGAGCGTGCCGAGCTTGACCAGGGCGAGCAGGGCGACCAGTTGGATCGCGGCGGCGCCCAGCGCCTTGGGCCACGGCAGGTCGTGGGACTTGCTGACCATCTGCGTCAGCAGGAAGCCGGAGGCCAGCCAGGTCAGCCAGCCCAGGACCGTCACCAGCGGGCTGTCGCCGCCGAGGAACATCGCGAAGAGCAGCCGGGGCGCATCCGTCACGGCCGTGATCAGCATCGACAGGCCGATGGTGGGCGCCCAGGCACCATCGCCGCCGAGCTGACGGGCGAGGGTGTGGGTGACCGCGCCGAGGATCAGTCCGCCGACGATGAACATCACGGCGGTGATCAGCACCCACGGGATGCTCTGTGCGAGCGTGGCGTTGAGGACGTCCTCGCGCGCCTTGTCGAAGCCGAAGACGGCGAGCAGTCCGTAGAGGAACGAGACGATCAGCGCGGGCGCCCAGACCTGGTGGTCGCGCATCTGCCAGAACGTCGCCACCGGCCGCAGCACGATGCCGGAGAGCAGCTGCTTCCAGTGCAGCCGGGGGCCGGACGGGGCGGTGTTCTGCCCGGCGCGGTAGACGCCGCCGTCGTCGTACTGCCGGTCGTCGTCCCCGTAGGGCTGCTGCCCGTACGCGTCCGGGGCCTCGCCGAGGCTGAACTGCTGGGTGTGGCCGGGGGCGTCGGCGGTGGAGTACGGGGGGTGGTACGGCTGCTGTTGGTAGCCGCCGTCGCCGAAGTACTCCGGCTCGCCGGGGCGGTCCGGCTGCGTGGCGCCGGGCCCGCCGCCGTACGGCCCGGACTGCGGCTGCTGCCACTGGGCGTGCGGGGGCGGGGGCTGCTGCCCGTAGGGGCCCTGCCCGTACGGTGCCTGCTGCCCCTGCTGCTGCCTGTCCTGTGCGGCGCGGGGATCTTGTCCGCGACCCATCCTGAATCCAGCCACGCCCACGAACGTACCTGCTCCGCACCGGACCGGTGACGGCCCGGGACGGCGGGAGGGGGTTTGCTGCCGAGCTGTGACATCCCCTAGGGGTAACCGGACACCGCTACCTGCCCAAACCGGCCATGACCCCTAGGGGACGCCCCGAAGGGGAGGCGCGCCTCAGTGAGCCGGCCCCCGGTGGAGGGTCAGCTCGGGCAGGCCCTCCATGTTGTCGGAGCCGGTGGCGACGGTGGTGAAGCCGTGGTGGGCGTAGAAGGCGCGGGCACCGGTGTTGGCCTCGAAGACGTGCAGGGTGAGGCCGCCGGGCCGGTGGGCGAGCGCCGTTTCCAGGAGCCGGGTGCCGAGCCCGCGGCGCAGTTCGTCCGGGTGGAGGTAGAGGTCTTCGAGCACGTCACCGTGGACGGCGGCGTAGCCGATGACGTCCGTGCCGCGTTCGGCCACCCAGGTGGTGCAGGTAGGCAGCAGCCGGTCGCGGACCCAGGCGGTGACGGCGTCGAGATCGCGTCGCTGCGGCGGGAGGTAGGGCATGGTGACCCGCCGGGATTCGCGGTGGACGTGGGCGATGGCGCGGGCGTCGGCGGCGCCGGCGCGGCGGACGCGGACGCCGTCGGGCGCGGTGCCCTCGGGGACGGCGGTGCCGCGACCGGACGCGGTGTCGCCGGCGTCGCCGGACCGGGCGTCGGGTGCCGGGGCTGAGGTCATGGCCGCCATCGTGCCGGACCGCGCCCCGGACGTCGCCCGGATTTCCGCCCCGGCCCGGCGGGCGCAACCCGTAGGGGAGGCCCGGACACGGAGCCGGACACGAAGGCCGGAAACGCCGACGGCCGGTCCGCCCGGGACCGCTCTCGCGGTATCGGTACGGACCGGCCGTCGGCGGACCTGCCGTCAGGGGGCCGTCGGGGCGCGCCCAGGGGCCACCCGGGGCAGCGGTCTCACTTCGCCGGTTCCGGCTCCGGGGCGTCCTCGGCGGGGGCGTCGTCGGCCGGGTCGGCGGGGGTCTTGACGGAGTCGAGCAGCAGCTGCGCGACGTCCACGACCTGGACCGACTCCTTGGCCTTGCCGTCGTTCTTCTTGCCGTTGACCGAGTCGGTCAGCATGACGAGGCAGAACGGGCAGGCGGTCGAGACGATGTCGGGGTTGAGGGAGAGCGCCTCGTCGACCCGCTCGTTGTTGATCCGCTTGCCGATGCGCTCCTCCATCCACATACGGGCGCCGCCGGCGCCGCAGCAGAAGCCGCGCTCCTTGTGGCGGTGCATCTCCTCGTTCCGCAGGCCCGGCACCTTGGCGATGATCTCGCGCGGCGGTGTGTAGACCTTGTTGTGCCGGCCGAGGTAGCAGGGGTCGTGGTACGTGATCAGGCCCTCGACGGGCGTGACCGGCACCAGCTTGCCCTCGTCCACGAGGTGCTGGAGCAGCTGCGTGTGGTGGATGACCTCGTACTCGCCGCCGAGCTGCGGGTACTCGTTGGCGATCGTGTTGAAGCAGTGCGGGCAGGTCGCGACGATCTTCTTGGCGGACTTCGGCTTCTTGGTCTCCGGGTCCTCGTCGTCCTCGCCGAACGCGGCGTTCAGCGTGGCGACGTTCTCCGCGCCGAGCTGCTGGAAGAGGAATTCGTTGCCCAGCCGGCGCGGGGAGTCACCGGTGCACTTCTCGTCGCCGCCCATGATCGCGAAGTTGACGCCCGCGATGTGCAGCAGCTCGGCGAACGCCTTGGTGGTCTTCTTCGCACGGTCCTCCAGGGCGCCGGCGCAGCCGACCCAGTAGAGGTAGTCGACCTCGGTCAGGTCCTCGACGTCCTTGCCGACGACCGGGACCTCGAAGTCGACCTCCTTCGTCCAGGCCAGACGCTGCTTCTTGGCCAGACCCCAGGGGTTGCCCTTCTTCTCCAGGTTCTTCAGCATCGTGCCCGCCTCGCTGGGGAAGCTGGACTCGATCATGACCTGGTAGCGGCGCATGTCGACGATGTGGTCGATGTGCTCGATGTCGACCGGGCACTGCTCGACGCAGGCGCCGCAGGTGGTGCAGGACCACAGCACGTCCGGGTCGATCACACCGCCCTCTTCGAGGGTGCCGATCAGCGGCCGCTCGGCCTCGGCCAGCGCCGCCGCCGGGACGTCCGCCAGCTGCTCGGCGGTCGCCTTCTCCGCGCCCTCGGCGTCCTTCCCGCCACCCGCGAGCAGGTACGGCGCCTTGGCGTGGGCATGGTCGCGCAGCGCCATGATCAGCAGCTTCGGCGACAGCGGCTTACCGGTGTTCCAGGCGGGGCACTGCGACTGGCAGCGACCGCACTCGGTGCAGGTGGAGAAGTCGAGCAGGCCCTTCCAGGAGAAGTGCTCGATCTGCGAGACGCCGAACTGGTCGTCCTCGCCCGGGTCCTCGAAGTCGATCTCCTTGCCCTCGCTGGTCATCGGCTGCAGCGCGCCGAGGGCGACATCGCCGTCCGCCTCGCGCTTGAACCAGATGTTGGGGAAGGCGAGGAAGCGGTGCCAGGCGACGCCCATGTCGGTCTTGAGCGCGACGGTGATCATCCAGATGAAGGACGTCGCGATCTTCAGCCCGGCGAAGAAGTAGGTGAGGTTCTGGAGCGTCGCGACGTCCATCCCCTCCAGCCAGCTGACGACCGGGTAGGAGATGAAGAACGACGCCTCGTAGCCGTCCACATGGTGCTGGGCGCCCTCCAGCGCGTGCAGCATGAAGATGCAGACGCCGACGATGAGGATGACCGCCTCGACGAAGTACGCCTGGCCGAAGTTGGAGCCCGCGAAACGGGACTTGCGCCCCGGCTTGTCCGGCTTGCTCAGCTGGCGGATCACGATCAGCACGGCGATGCCGAGCGCCGTCATCGTGCCGAGGAACTCGACGAAGACGTTGTACGGGGCCCAGTCGCCGATGACCGGCAGGATCCAGTCCGCCTTGAAGAGCTGGCCGATGGCGTTGACGATGGTCAGCAGCAGGGAGAAGAAGCCCACCGCCACGAACCAGTGCGCCACGCCGACGACGCCCCAGCGGTTCATGCGGGTGTGGCCGAGGAACTCCTTGACCACGGTGACGGTGCGCTGCTTCGGGTCGTCGGTCCGGGAGCCGGCGGGGACGTTCTGGCCGAGCCGTACGAAGCGGTAGATCTGTGCGATGGCACGGCCGAACAGCGCGACGCCGACCGCGATTAGGACCAGCGACACGATGATCGCGGCGAGTTGCATTGATGGCTCCTCGGGCCTGCGAGAGCGGGGACTACTGCGACTACTAAGCAGTAACTTTTCGGGTCTGCGCTGAGGTTACCCAGTATCCCGGGCCCCATGAAGCCGCCCGGCCGGTGATCTGCGTCGCGCGGGCGCCCCCGCGTGAGGCGCCGCGCGGGCCCCGGGCGGTGCCGGGGCGCGGGGCGCGCCGCCCTTGATTGCTCCGCTGAGGATAAGACCGACATAAAACTTGAGCGCTCAAGACTCAACTCTGTTGACAGGTTCTGGGGGCTGGTGCATGCTTGAGTCCGTTCCACTCAAGTCACTGGAGGAATCGACATGGCACGTGCGGTCGGCATCGACCTGGGTACGACGAACTCCGTCGTCAGTGTTCTCGAAGGCGGTGAGCCCACCGTCATCACCAACGCCGAGGGCGCCAGGACCACGCCGTCCGTCGTCGCCTTCGCCAAGAACGGCGAGGTGCTGGTCGGCGAGGTCGCGAAGCGCCAGGCGGTCACCAACGTCGACAGGACCATCCGGTCGGTCAAGCGCCACATGGGCACCGACTGGAAGGTGGACATCGACGGCAAGGGCTTCAACTCGCAGCAGATGAGCGCCTTCATCCTGCAGAAGCTCAAGCGTGACGCCGAGGCGTACCTGGGCGAGAAGGTTGTGGACGCGGTCATCACCGTCCCGGCCTACTTCAACGACTCCGAGCGCCAGGCCACCAAGGAGGCCGGTGAGATCGCGGGTCTGAACGTCCTGCGCATCGTCAACGAGCCCACCGCCGCCGCCCTGGCGTACGGCCTGGAGAAGGACGACCAGACCATTCTGGTCTTCGACCTCGGTGGCGGCACCTTCGACGTCTCGCTGCTGGAGATCGGCGACGGCGTCGTCGAGGTGAAGGCCACCAACGGTGACAACCACCTCGGTGGTGACGACTGGGACCAGCGCGTCGTCGACCACCTGGTCAAGCAGTTCCAGAACGGCCACGGCGTCGACCTGTCCAAGGACAAGATGGCGCTCCAGCGGCTGCGCGAGGCCGCCGAGAAGGCGAAGATCGAGCTGTCGTCCTCCACCGAGACGACGATCAACCTTCCCTACATCACCGCCTCCGCCGAGGGCCCGCTGCACCTGGACGAGAAGCTCACGCGCTCGCAGTTCCAGCAGCTGACCGCGGACCTCCTCGACCGCTGCAAGACCCCGTTCCACAACGTCATCAAGGACGCCGGCATCTCGCTGTCCGAGATCGACCACGTGGTCCTGGTCGGCGGTTCGACCCGTATGCCGGCCGTCGCCGAGCTCGTCAAGGAGCTGACCGGCGGCAAGGAGGCCAACAAGGGCGTCAACCCGGACGAGGTCGTCGCCATGGGCGCCACCCTCCAGGCCGGTGTCCTCAAGGGCGAGGTCAAGGACGTTCTGCTCCTCGACGTCACCCCGCTGTCCCTCGGTATCGAGACCAAGGGCGGCATCATGACCAAGCTCATCGAGCGGAACACCACGATTCCGACGAAGCGCTCCGAGATCTTCACGACGGCCGAGGACAACCAGCCGTCCGTCCAGATCCAGGTCTACCAGGGCGAGCGCGAGATCGCGGCGTACAACAAGAAGCTCGGGATGTTCGAGCTGACGGGTCTGCCGCCGGCCCCGCGTGGTGTCCCGCAGATCGAGGTCTCCTTCGACATCGACGCCAACGGCATCATGCACGTGACCGCCAAGGACCTGGGCACGGGCAAGGAGCAGAAGATGACCGTCACCGGCGGCTCCTCGCTGCCGAAGGACGAGGTCGACCGCATGCGCCAGGAGGCGGAGCAGTACGCGGACGAGGACGCGAAGCGCCGCGAGGCCGCCGAGTCCCGTAACCAGGGCGAGCAGCTCGTCTACCAGACGGAGAAGTTCCTCAAGGACAACGAGGAGAAGGTCCCCGCCGAGGTGAAGACCGAGGTCGAGACCGCCGTCGGCGAGCTGAAGGAGAAGCTCAAGGGCGAGGACTCCGCCGAGATCCGTACCGCCACCGAGAAGGTCGCCGCCGTCTCGCAGAAGCTGGGCCAGGCCATGTACGCCGACGCCCAGGCCGCGGGCGCGGACGCCGGTGCCGCGGGCGCCGCGGGTGCCGGTGCGGGCGAGGCCAAGGCCGAGGACGACGTCGTGGACGCCGAGATCGTCGACGACGAGAAGCCCAAGAAGGACGGTGCGGCGTGACGGAGGAGACCCCGGGCTTCGAGGAGAAGCCCGACGTCTCCGGCGCCGAGTCCGCAGGCAACGCTGACGACGCGGCGCGAGCCGAGTCCGCCGACAAGGCGGGCTCGGCCCCGGCCGGGGACGACAAGCAGGGCGCGCAGGACATCGCGCTCACCGCGCAGCTGGACCAGGTGCGTTCGGCGCTCACCGAGCGCACGGCGGACCTCCAGCGGCTCCAAGCCGAGTACCAGAACTACCGGCGCCGGGTGGAGCGGGACCGCGTCGCGGTCAAGGAGATCGCCGCGGCGAACCTCCTGTCCGAGCTGCTCCCGGTCCTCGACGACGTGGGCCGCGCCCGCGAGCACGGCGAGCTGGTCGGCGGTTTCAAGTCGGTGGCCGAATCGCTGGAGACCGTCGTCGCCAAGCTGGGCCTGATGCAGTTCGGCAAGGAGGGCGAGCCCTTCGACCCGACGATCCACGAAGCCCTGATGCACTCGTACGCACCGGACGTCACGGAGACCACGTGCGTGGCCATCCTGCAGCCCGGGTATCGCATCGGTGAGCGGACGATCCGCCCCGCGCGGGTCGCCGTCGCCGAGCCGCAGCCCGGCGCCCAGGGCGGCAAGTCCGCCTCCGAGGACGGTGCCAAGGCTTCGGACGAGGAGAACGGTGGCCCGGACGAGGGCTGACGTGCGGACGGCAGCGAAGAAGATGCGGAAGGAGGGACGTCGGGGATGAGCACGAAGGACTTCGTCGAGAAGGACTACTACAAGGTCCTCGGCGTCCCGAAGGACGCCACCGACGCCGAGATCAAGAAGGCGTACCGCAAGCTGGCCCGGGAGAACCACCCGGACGCCAACACCGGTGACTCCGGCGCCGAGGCGCGCTTCAAGGAGATCTCCGAGGCCAACGACGTACTCGGCGACCCCAAGCGGCGCAAGGAGTACGACGAGGCGCGGGCGCTCTTCGGCAACGGCGGCTTCCGGCCCGGTCCCGGCGGGGGCGGCGGCAGCTTCAACTTCGACCTCGGCGACCTCTTCGGAGGTGCGCAGGGGCAGGGGAGCGCCGGCGGCTTCGGCGGTGGCCTCGGGGACGTCTTCGGCGGCCTGTTCAACCGCGGCGGCGGTGCGGGGGCCCGCACCCAGCCGCGGCGCGGGCAGGACATCGAGTCCGAGGTGACGCTCAGCTTCACCGAGGCGGTGGACGGGGCCACGGTCCCGCTGCGGATGTCCAGCAAGGAGCCGTGCAAGGCGTGCTCGGGCACCGGCGACAAGAACGGCACCCCGCGGGTCTGCCCGACCTGTGTGGGCACCGGTCAGGTCAGCCGGGGCGCGGGCGGCGGCTTCTCGCTCACCGATCCGTGCGCCGACTGCAAGGGCCGCGGCCTGATCGCGGAGAACCCCTGCGAGGTCTGCAAGGGCAGCGGCCGGGCCACCAGCGCCCGGACGATGCAGGTCCGCATCCCGGCGGGCGTCTCGGACGGGCAGCGCATCCGGCTGCGCGGCAAGGGCACGCCCGGCGAGCACGGCGGTCCGGCCGGTGACCTCTACGTCGTGGTGCACGTCCAGCCGCACCCCGTCTTCGGCCGCAAGGGCGACAACCTCACCGTCACGGTGCCCGTCACCTTCCCGGAGGCGGCGCTCGGCGGCGAGGTGCGGGTGCCGACGCTGGGCGGCCCGCCCGTCACGCTCAAGATCGCACCGGGCACCCCCAACGGCCGCACCATGCGGGCCCGGGGCAAGGGCTCGGTGCGCAAGGACGGCACCCGGGGTGACCTGCTGGTCACCGTCGAGGTGATCGTTCCCAAGGATCTCGGCGACAAGGCGAAGGAGTCGCTGGAGTCCTACCGCGAGGCGACCGCGGATCAGGATCCGCGGGCGGAGCTTTTCCAGGCCGCGAAGGGAGCATGAGATGGACAGCCGGGGTCACCGTCGGAATCCGTATGAACTGACCGAAGATTCACCGGTGTACGTCATCTCCGTCGCGGCCCAGCTCTCCGGCCTGCATCCGCAGACCCTGCGCCAGTACGACCGGCTCGGACTGGTCTCGCCCGACCGCACGGCCGGGCGGGGCCGCCGGTACTCCGCCCGGGACATCGAACTGCTCCGCACGGTGCAGCAGCTGTCCCAGGACGAGGGCATCAACCTCGCCGGTATCAAGCGCATCATCGAGCTGGAGAACCAGGTCGCGGCGCTCCAGCAGCGCGTCGCCGAACTCCAGGGCGCCCTGGAGGGCGCCGCCAGCGCGATGCAGCAGCGGGAGGCCGCGGTCCACGCGTCCTACCGCCGCGACCTGGTCCCGTACCAGGATGTGCAGCAGACCAGCGCGCTGGTGGTGTGGCGCCCCAAGCGGGGCGAGTGACCACCACCGAGGAGCGCCGAGGTGAGCGGAGAGGGCCGGGGCGACCTGGCCCTTTCGCATGTCCGGGACCGGACCGGGCCGGGCCGGGGCGCGCGGGGCTGTGGTGCGAGGCGCCGTTTCTGCTCGGCCGCTCGGCCCGTCGGTCCCGGCCGTGCGCCGGCTGCCCGGTCAGCCGGCCGTCCGGTGGCTGCCCGGCGCCCCGGTGGCCGTCCGTTCAGTGTCCGCTGTAGCCCGCCGTCGGCATCGAGAGGCGGCGGTGGACGTCCGAGGTCATCGCGAGGTCGTAGACCGGTTCGTCGAGGTCGGCGGTGGCCAGGCGGATGCCGGCGGTGGCGCAGCGGGCGGTGAACGCGTCGGCGTCGTCCACGGCGTGTTCCAGTGCGCGGCGGTGCGGCGTGACGAAGACATCGACCAGTCCGCGTTCCGCGTCGCGCCAGAGGGTGGGGTGCCCGGCGGGCAGCCGGTGCAGGCTCAGCCGGACGGTGAGGTCGTAGCCGCGGGCCGCCGCCCACCGTTCGCACATGGCGTGCTGGCCGCGGTCGTCGACGAGGAACGGCTCGTCGCCCAGTTCGGACAGCGGCATCAGAGCGGCGAGGGCGGTGGCGCGGACCGGGTTCATCGTGCCCTCCGGGCGGGGTCGGTGTGCGGGCGAGAATACCGGCGCACGGAGGCCGTCGTAACAGCCCGTCACCTGCCGGGTGCCCGGGGTCCGGGCCGGTCGGCGGCCCGTTCCGGACCGGTGGGCCTGCCGCGTTCCGGGTGGGCCGGGGGTGGCCGTGCTGCCTGGTCCCGTCGGCTCAGGCCCGGCCGAGTGCCCGGGTCACGGCGATCTCGATCACCACGCGCTCCGGGTTGGGGGTCGGCGTCCGGCCGTACCGCTCGGCGTACCGCCGCTCGGCGTCCGCGACCGCCGTCGCGCTGTCCCGGACCCGGGCGGTGCCTTCCAGCGTCGCCCAGCGCCGCCCCGCGAACTGGCAGACCGCGGCCCGTGCGCCATCGGTCCCGGCGGCCCGGACGTTCCGCGCCTTGGTGCTGCCGCCGCGCGTGATGATCCGCGCGATCCGCTGCTCCGCGTCGTACGTCACCCCGACCGGCACGACGTGCGGGGAGCCGTCGGCCCGCGGCGTGGTCAGCGTCGCAACGACGCGCTCGCTCCAGAAGGCGAGGTAGGCGGGGCTGAGGTCGGCGAGATCGTGGGCCATGGGGGAAGCGTAGCGAGGGGGTCGGGGGCGCCTGTTTCCCCGTAGGGCGGGAGGTGTCCGCAGGCGTCCCGACGGGCGGGCCGCTGCCCGTACGGCGGTGGGTTCCTGCTCGCGTACGGCGAGGGGCCGGGCCCCGTGCGGGCGGCCCGGCTCCTCGGGGTGCCTGCCTCAGAGGAAGTCGCCGGTCTCCAGAGTGAAGGAGAACGGCGCGGGCAGCGGCAGCGGTTTGCCGAAGGGGATCGAGTGGGACTCGCGGTAGTCGTCCCCCTCGGGGTCGCTGAACAGCGTGACCGTGGAGGTCTCGCGGTCGACGAGGAGGTAGAGGGGGAGGGCGGCGCGGGCGTAGCAGTGGCGTTTGGCGATGCGGTCCCGCTCGGCGTTGCTGCTGGTCACCTCCACCACCAGCGCGACGCCGTCGGGCGGCATCCACGGGGGAGCGCCCCGGAAGAGACGTAGGGCCCAGGGGGCCATCGTGGCGTCCGGGATGACTCGGTTCGTGAGGCCGGGATCGGCACCGGGAAGGACGAGACCCTTTCCGCCCGAGATCTGCATGCGGGTCGCGGACGCCGCTTTCACCTGGTCGTTGATGAGGTCCAGGTAGTCCTCGTGATCCCCGTCGGTCGGCGGTGACACAACAATTTGCCCCTCGATCAACTCGGCGCGGAACCCGCGGGGGGTTTCCATGCCGAGGAAGTCGTTCAGGAGGTTCTGTCGGTCGGTCGCCGTCGGCTCATATGCCATAGCTGTCATGCTGCACCTCCATTGCGGTCGAGGCCAGTGTCGGCGCCGGGCATGGGGTGCCATTGGCATATGCGGACGGTTCACCCGTAGGTGTGGCAAGGCGCGGGCCGGGGAACCCGGGCGCCGTGGCCGACGCGAGGGTCCCGTCCGGCCCGCCGCGGAGGCTTCGGCCGGGCCCGCCCTTTCCCGCGTTCTTGAGTCGATCCCGCTCAACTTCCGCCTTGAGTGAAGTATACTCAACTTACTGGACGCCAACCAGGGCATGTACCGGACGCGTCATACGCCCCGTACGCGCCCGCCGCCGGGCGGACCGGCAGTACAGGACGAGAACGCCGAGCACGAGGAGGACCCCGCGACCGTGGACGCCGAGCTGACCAACAAGAGCCGGGAGGCGCTGAGCGCCGCCAACGAGCGGGCGATCACCGCCGGGCACGCGGACATGACATCCGCCCATCTGCTGCTCGCGCTGCTGGCCGGACCCGCCGACAGCAACGCCAACATCATCGATCTGCTGGCCGCCGTCGGCGCGGACGCCGCGGTGCTGCGCGGCGGCGCCGAGCGGCGCCTGGCCGCGCTGCCCAGCGTGCAGGGCTCGACGGTCGCGCCGCCGCAGCCCGACCGTGAGCTGCTGGCCGTCCTCACCGACGCCGCCCGCCGCGCCAAGGAGCTGGGCGACGCCTACGTCTCCACCGAGCACCTGCTCATCGGCATCGCGGCCAAGGGTGGCGCCACCGGCACCCTCCTCGACGAACAGGGCGCGTCCGCGAAGAAGCTGCTCGCCGCGTTCGAGGCGTCCCGGGGGGACCGCCGGGTCACCAACGCCGACCCGGAGGGCACGTACAAGGCGCTGGAGAAGTTCGGTACGGACTTCACGGCGGCGGCGCGCGAGGGCAAGCTCGACCCGGTCATCGGGCGGGACCACGAGATCCGCCGGGTGGTGCAGGTCCTCTCCCGCCGGACGAAGAACAACCCGGTGCTGATCGGCGAGCCCGGCGTCGGCAAGACCGCCGTCGTCGAGGGGCTGGCCCAGCGCATCGTCAAGGGCGACGTCCCCGAGTCGCTGCGGAACAAGCGGCTGGTCGCACTGGACCTCGGCGCGATGGTCGCGGGCGCGAAGTACCGCGGTGAGTTCGAGGAGCGGCTGAAGACCGTCCTCGCGGAGATCAAGGCCAGCGACGGCCAGATCATCACCTTCATCGACGAACTGCACACCGTCGTCGGCGCGGGCGCCGGCGGCGACTCCGCGATGGACGCCGGCAACATGCTCAAGCCGATGCTGGCCCGCGGTGAGCTGCGGATGGTCGGCGCGACCACGCTCGACGAGTACCGCGAGCGGATCGAGAAGGACCCGGCGCTGGAGCGCCGCTTCCAGCAGGTGCTGGTCGCCGAGCCGACCGTCGAGGACACCGTCGCGATCCTGCGCGGGCTCAAGGGACGCTACGAGGCGCACCACAAGGTCGCCATCGCCGACTCCGCGCTGGTCGCCGCCGCCACCCTCTCCGACCGCTACATCACCTCCCGCTTCCTGCCGGACAAGGCCATCGACCTCGTGGACGAGGCCGCGTCCCGGCTGCGGATGGAGATCGACTCCTCGCCCGTCGAGATCGACGAGCTCCAGCGGTCCGTGGACCGGCTGAAGATGGAGGAGCTGGCGCTGCGGAACGAGACCGACGCCGGCTCCGTCGCCCGGCTGGCCAAGCTCCGCCGCGACCTCGCCGACAAGGAGGAGGAGCTGCGCGGACTGACCGCCCGCTGGGAGAAGGAGAAGCAGGGCCTCAACCGCGTCGGTGAGCTGAAGGAACGCCTCGACGACCTGCGCGGACAGGCCGAGCGGGCGCAGCGCGACGGCGACTTCGACACCGCCTCCAAGCTGCTCTACGGCGAGATCCCCGGCCTGGAGCAGGAGCTGGAGGCGGCCGCGGCGGCCGAGGCGGAGCAGGAGGCGTCCGCCGAGTCGATGGTGAAGGAGGAGGTCGGGCCGGACGACATCGCCGACGTCGTCGGGTCCTGGACCGGCATCCCCGCCGGCCGCCTCCTGGAGGGCGAGACGCAGAAGCTGCTGCGCATGGAGGACGAGCTGGGCAAGCGGCTCATCGGCCAGGGCGAGGCGGTGCGCGCCGTCTCCGACGCGGTGCGCCGCACCCGCGCCGGCATCGCCGACCCGGACCGGCCCACCGGCTCGTTCCTCTTCCTCGGCCCCACCGGCGTCGGCAAGACCGAGCTGGCGAAGGCGCTCGCCGACTTCCTCTTCGACGACGAGCGGGCCATGGTCCGCATCGACATGTCGGAGTACGGCGAGAAGCACTCCGTCGCCCGTCTCGTCGGCGCGCCTCCCGGCTACGTCGGCTACGAGGAGGGCGGTCAGCTGACCGAGGCGGTCCGCCGCCGCCCGTACTCCGTGGTGCTGCTGGACGAGGTGGAGAAGGCCCACCACGAGGTCTTCGACGTCCTGCTTCAGGTCCTCGACGACGGGCGGCTCACCGACGGCCAGGGCCGTACCGTCGATTTCCGGAACACCATCCTCATCCTCACCTCCAACCTCGGCTCGAACTTCCTGATGGACCCGCTGCTCAAGGAGGAGCAGAAGAAGGAGAAGGTGCTGGAGAGTGTCCGGGCGTCGTTCCGGCCGGAGTTCCTCAACCGCCTCGACGACCTCGTGGTCTTCCACCCGCTCGGCACCGACCAGCTCCAGCGGATCGCCCGCATCCAGATCGACCACCTGCAAAAGCGCCTCGCCGACCGCCGCCTCACCCTCGACGTCACCGACGCGGCCCTGACCTGGCTCGCCTGGCTCGGCCAGGAGCCGGTCGCGGACGCCCCGGCGCCGGACCTCTCGTACGGTGCCCGGCCGCTGCGCCGCCTGGTGCAGACCGCCATCGGCGATCAGCTGGCGCGCGCCATCCTCGCGGGCGACGTGCTGGACGGCGACACCGTCACCGTCGACGTCGACGGCGACCACCTCGCCGTGACGTCCGTCCCCGCCGCCCGGGACTGACGCGCCGTGCCCCGCCCCGCCGGGGGTTGCCAGGACGGGGCGGGCATGGTGGAGGATGACGCAGACCATACGAAGGGAATTCCACGGTGAGCATCGACCCGTCCTCGATTCCGAATTTCGGGGGCCAGCCCGAACCGCAGCCGACCGGGCCTGAGGGTCCCGTCGTGCCCGACCAGGATCTGGTCAAGCAGCTCCTCGACCAGATGGAGCTGAAGTACGTCGTCGACGAGGAAGGTGACCTCGCCGCCCCGTGGGAGCAGTTCCGCACGTACTTCATGTTCCGCGGCGAGGAGGAGCAGCAGATCTTCTCCGTCCGCACCTTCTACGACCGCCCGCACGGCCTGGAGGACAAGGCCAAGCTGCTGGAGGCGATCGACGACTGGAACCGCCGCACCCTGTGGCCCAAGGCGTACACCCACACCCACGACGACGGCACCGTCCGGCTGATCGGTGAGGCGTCGATGCTGGTCGGCACCGGTGTCGCGCTCGAACACTTCGTGTCGAGCACCGTCAGCTGGGTCCGCGCCTCCATCGAGTTCGACAAGTGGGTCATCGAGCAGCTCGGTCTGGAGTCCGAGATCGACGACTCCGGCGACGACAAGCCGGACGACGAGGGCTGACCCGCCCCCGACGCCTGCCGCGGGCCCCCGGAACGCCTCCGTTCCGGGGGCCCGCGGCATGTCCGGCAGGCGGTGAACACCCGCTTTTCCCCGCATATGGAAGCCGGTGCCCGTTCCGCAACGTACCGGCGCACCATGGCGGGAACCGGATCTCCAACTCGCCGGTAGGCCCCGGATACACTCCCCTGCCATGCGTGAACGGACAGTGGATACCAGGTGGCGAATACGGGCGCCGCGGCAGGACCGGAGCAGATCGGGCGGCGCCGACGGTGACCCGCACAGCCGTGATGTCCGCCGCTGATGGCGGCCCGCGGCAAAGCGACCGGTAACGGCGCGGCCCGCCACAAACAGGCGAGGGACCCCCGGGCCCACTGGCTCCTCCTCGCCCTGACCCTGCCCGTCCTCTTCGGGGCCCTGCTCTTCCAGGGCTGGACCGAGAACGAGGTGGACGGCTCCAAGACCAAACAGGACTGCACCCGCCCGGTGCCCGCCGCCGCGGCGGACGCCGGCCCCGTCCTCACCGTCAACGGCGACACGGCGCGCTCCACCTCGATGCCCGCCGGCACCGTCGCCCTCACCTACGACGGCGGCCCGGACCCGTACTGGACGCCGAAACTGCTCGACCTGCTGAAGAAGCACCACGCGCACGCCACCTTCTTCCTCGAAGGGGCGGACGCCGCGCAGTACCCCGACCTCGTCCGGCGGATCCGGGCCGAGGGCCACGAGATCGGCTCCCACTCCTACACCGGCGCCGACCTCGGCAACGCCTCCGGGGTGCGCCGCGCCCTGGAGTTCCGGCTCACCCAGGGCGCGTTCGCCGGGGCGGCCGGATTCCGCACGACACTGCTGCGGATGCCGATGACCACCACGGTCGCCACCCTGTGCGGTCGCGAATGGCAGGCGGCGCAGCGCGCCTCCGCCCACGGCTACACACTGGTCGCGGCGGACCGCTCCAGCCGCAAGCCCGCCCAGGGGCTGGTGCGGCAGTTCAGCCTGACCTCGCTCGCCTACCGCGAGACCCAGCAGCTGCTCGCCGACCCGGGCGCCCGCCGCTTCACCACCGTCTCGGCGGGCACCGGCGCCACCGAACCCGCCATGACCGAGGTGGCCGCCCCGCAGCGCTGGCTGGGCACCGCGCTGATCTGGTTCCAGCAGCTGGGCCGCGGCTCCGTCTCCGCCCTGACCTGGGTGCTGACGATCGCCGCCGCCCTCGGCCTGTTCCGGCTGGTGACGCTGGTGCTCTTCGCCCGCGCACACGTCAGACGGCTGGAGCGGGAACGGCCCGGCGCGCCCCGGCTGCGGCAGATCACCGACCCGGTGACCGTCCTCGTCCCGGCGTACAACGAGGAGGCGGGCATCGGCACCACCCTCCGCTCCCTCCTCGCCTCCACCCACGAGCGGCTCCAGATCCTCGTCATCGACGACGGCTCCACCGACCGCACCGTGGAGATCGCGGAGGGGTACGCGGAGCGCGACCCGCGGGTGCGGGTGCTCTGCCAGCCCAACTCCGGCAAGGCCGCCGCCCTCAACCACGGGCTGGCGTACACCCGCTCCCCGTACGTGGTGATGGTCGACGCGGACACCGTCTTCGAGGCGGACGCGATCGAGCGGCTGATCCAGCCGCTGGCCCATCCGGCGGTCGGCGCGGTGAGCGGCAACACCAAGGTCGGCAACCGCACCCGCCTCCTGGGCCGCTGGCAGCACCTGGAGTACGTCTTCGGGTTCAACCTCGACCGCCGGATGTTCGAGGTCCTGGAGTGCATGCCGACGGTGCCCGGCGCCATCGGCGCGTTCCGGATCGACGCGCTCATGGGCGTCGGCGGTCTGAGCGAGGACACCCTCGCCGAGGACACCGACCTGACCATGGCGCTGTGGCGGGCCGGCTGGCGGGTGGTCTACGAGGAGAACGCCATCGCCTGGACCGAGGTGCCGACCACGCTGCGGCAGCTGTGGCGCCAGCGCTACCGCTGGTGCTACGGCACCCTCCAGGCGATGTGGAAGCACCGCCGCGCCCTCCGGGAGGTCGGCCACGCCGGCCGCTTCGGACGCCGCGGGCTGTCGTATCTCCTGCTCTTCCAGGTTCTGCTGCCGTTGCTCGCGCCCGTCATCGACGTCTTCATGCTCTACAGCGTGCTGTTCACGGACAGCCCGGTGAAGTCGGTCGTGACGTGGTTCGGGTTCCTGGCGGTGCAGATCGCCGTGGCGGCGTACGCGCTGCGGCTGGACGGGGAGTCCCGGCGTCCGCTGTGGGCCCTCCCCTTCCAACTGCTGGTCTACCGGCAGCTGATGTACCTCGTGGTCCTCCAGTCGGTGGTCGCCTTCGTGACCGGCAGCCGGCTGAAGTGGCAGCGCATGCACCGCTCCGGTACGGCCGCCGCGGCGGCCCAGCACATCGGCGGCCCCCACGACCGCCGCAGTCTGACCGTTACGAGGTGACGACCCTGTATCCCCCCACATCCCCCACATCCCCCACATCCCCTACGGACCCACCACCCCCCGCCGACCCCCACCTGCCTCCCGCCGGATACGACCGGTGGCCTGCGACCCCCCACTTCGCAGGGCACCAGGAGTACGTCCGGGAGTACGGCCAGGAGTACGGCCGGGAGTACGGACCGGGCCCCGCCGGAACGTACGGCCCGGGGTACGCCCCCGCCGCCGACCCCCTGTCCGCCGCGTTCCCGACCGGAACCGGGTACTTCGCGCAGCCCGCGGCGCCCCACCGCCCCGGCACCTGCGCCCGCGAACCGCTGACGGCGTACGCACCCGCCCCTGCCGGCCCCGCCACCGGCACCCGGCCACCGCACGGCCCGGACCTCGTCGGGTACGCGCCCGAGCCCCCGGCGCCGTACGCCCCGGACCCCGTCGGATACGCCCCCGACCCGCCGGCGCCGTACGCCCCGGAGTATCCGGCGCCCGCCACGGGTGAGGTGGTGCCGTACGGCCCGGAGCCCGGCGGGTACGTGCCCGAGCCCCTGGCGCCGCACGACGCCGGGGCCGCCGGGGTGCCCGAGCCGCATCCGCTGGACCCGGCGGACGCGGAGGCGGTGCTGCCGGACGCGCCGCCGGTCGGGCTGCCCCGGCGCGGGCGCCGCCCGTCCCGGCGCCGCCGGACCCGGGTGGGGCGCGCCGTCCGGGCCTGCTGCGCCCTGCTCGTCCTGGTGCTGGGCGGCAGCGCCGGGGCGTACGCCTGGGCCGACTCCCGGCTGGACGACCGGCTCGACCTGTCCGCACTGCCCGGCCGGCCCGCGCCCGGCAAGGGCACCAACTATCTGATCGTCGGCTCCGACAGCCGCGCCGGGCTCACCGCACGGCAGGCCGAGGAGATGCACACCGGCTCCGGCATCGACGCGGAGGGCCGCCGCACCGACTCGATGATGGTGCTGCACACCGGCGCCCACGGCACCACGATCACCAGCCTGCCGCGCGACTCCTGGGTGGTGATCCCCGCCTACGTCGACCCGCGCACCGGCATCCACCACCGGGCCGCCCGCAACAAGCTCAACGCGGCGTTCTCGCTGGGCGGGCCCGAACTCCTCGTCCGCACCATCGAGTCCAACACCGGCCTCCGGGTCGATCACTACACCGAGATCGGCTTCGCCGGGTTCGTCAACATCGTGGACGCGGTCGGCGGGGTGCGGATGTGCGTGGACCGCCACGTGGTCGACGAGAAGTCCGGGCTCGACCTCACCCGCGGCTGCCACACCCTCTCCGGCCGCCAGGCCCTGGCCTTCGTACGCCAGCGCCACCAGGAGAAACAGGGCGACCTCGGGCGCTCCCGCAACCAGCGGAAGTTCCTGGCCGCCCTCGCCGCGAAGGCGGCCTCCCGGGACGTCCTGCTCAACCCGTCCGCCCTCATCGGCACCGCCGGTGCGGGCCTCGGCACCCTGATCGTGGACTCGTCCACCGGGCTGCCCCGGCTGACCCGCCTCTTCGAGGCGCTGCACGACGCGTCCTCGGGCCGCGGCAAGCAGCTCAACGTGCCCATCTCCGGCTTCGGCGTGGGCACGAGGAAGGGCAGCGTCGTCGTCTGGGACAAGGCGAAGTCCCGCCGCCTCTTCGCCGAACTGCGCGCGGACCGCCCGGTCACGGTCACCGGCTGAACCGCACCCTGACGGGGCGCGCCCGCGCGCCCCGTCAGGCGGTCAGCCCCTTGAGCCGGACCACGGCCTCTTCGAGCACCTCGGTCTTCTTGCAGAACGCGAACCGGATGAAGGGCGCGCCCTGGTCCCGGTGGTCGTAGAAGACCGCGTTGGGGATGGCGACGACACCGGCGCGCTCGGGCAGCGCCCGGCAGAAGGCGTGGCCGTCGGTGTGGCCCAGCGGCCGGACGTCGGCGGTGACGAAGTACGTGCCCTGCGGCGGGTAGACCGCGAACCCGGCCGCGCGCAGTCCGTCGGCGAGCAGATCGCGCTTGGCGCGCAGGTCCTCCAGGAGCCCGGTGTAGTAGCTGTCGGGCAGCGCCAGCGCCTCGGCCAGCGCGTGCTGGAACGGCCCGGCGGAGGAGAAGGTGAGGAACTGCTTCGCGGCGCGGACCGCGGCCACCAGCTCCGGGGCGGCGGTGACCCAGCCGACCTTCCAGCCGGTGAACGAGAACGTCTTGCCCGCCGAGCTGATCGTCACCGTCCGCTCCCGCATCCCCGGGAACGACGCGATCGGCACGTGCGCACCCTCGAAGACCAGATGCTCGTAGACCTCGTCGGTGACGACCAGCAGATCCCGCTCACAGGCGAGCCGGGCGATCTCGGCCAGCTCCTCGCGCGAGAGCACCGTCCCGGTGGGGTTGTGCGGGGAGTTGAGCATGATGAGCCGGGTGCGGTCGGTGACCGCGTCCCGCAGCTCGTCCAGATCGAGCGCGTACGTCCCGGACTCCGGCCGCGGGCGCAGCGTCACCGGCACCCGCCGGCCACCGGCCAGCGCGACGCACGCGGCGTACGAGTCGTAGTACGGCTCCAGGGCGATGACCTCGTCGCCGGGCTCCACCAGCGCGAGCAGCGCGGCGGCGATCGCCTCGGTGGCCCCGGTGGTGACCAGGACCTCGGTGTCGGGGTCGTGGCTCAGGCCGAGGTGGCCGTAGAAGCGCTCCTGGTGGGCGGCGATCGCGGTGCGCAGCTCGGGGACGCCGGGGGCGGGCGGGTACTGGTTGCCGCGGCCGTCGCGCAGCGCGCGCACCGCGGCCTCGCGGACCTCCTCCGGGCCGTCGGTGTCGGGGAAGCCCTGGCCGAGGTTGATCGCGCCGGTCCGCGTGGCGAGCGCGGACATCTCGGCGAAGATCGTCGTACCGAATTCGGCCAGGCGGCGGTTGAGCAGCGGTCGGTCCATGTGCGCCATCCTCCGCCGAACCTCTGGTCTTCCTCAACTGCGCTTTGAGCCACCGGAGGCCAGGGCATCAGCCCCGGCACGGAGGGATCACCGGTGCGCGGCGACGCGCCCGCGGGGCTCCCGCTCGGGGGAACGGAAAAGGGGTGCGGGCGGATGGGTGTGGCGCTTTTCCTGCTGATCGTGGTGGCGGTGGTCGGCATCGTGTCCGCCGCGTCCCGCGGCTCCGGCCGGGGCCGGAGCCGGTCGGGCAGCTGGTGGGTCGCGGGCGGTGACTCCGGCTCCGGCCACCTCGGCGGACATCACGGGCACCACGGCTGCGGCGGTGGCGGGCACCACGGCTGCGGGGGCGGTTCCTCCTGCGGCGGCGGTGGCGGTTCGTCCTGTGGTGGCGGCTCGTCCTGAGGCGGCTCCCGGGGCGGGGCGCTCCGCCCGGGGCGCGGAGCCGTCGCACGGGGCACCGGCGTGCGCTGGGGTGTGTCGCGGGGAGCGCCGGGCGGCCCGGGGGCCGCGGTATCGCCGGTGTCACGCCCGTCCGCCCGCCGGGCGGCGTCCGTCCCGCGGGCCCGCGTACGCGCCGTGGCCACCGTCTTCGTCCCGGCCCGCCGCGCGAACGCGGCGCCCGCCTCGTCGTGGCGGCCCGTTCATCGGCACAAGACCCCTTGTGTGCTTGGCGGTTGAACAAATGATCTGATGGGCCCTCTGAGGGATGGAAACCCGGTGAAGACGGGAAATTCCGCTGTGGGGGCCGGGCATTCGTGGTTCCCTCTTCAGTGAGAATCCCCCAGTTCTCATACCGCGTGGGCGCGAGCCGGCAGACAGATTCCCTGACGTTTTCCGGGGCGGGCCGGCCCACCCATCCACTGCGTGCTTGCGGAGCCGACCCATGCTCACGACCCTGACAACGGCCTATACCGATACCCGTGCATCAGATCTTGCCTGGGCGCTCGGCAGGGAACCCCTGCCCGCCCTGGCCGTTCTCGATCTCCAACTGAACGACTCCCAGGTGCAGTTGAGGCTTCTGGGGGCCTCCCACCAGGTGCTGCTGGAGGAGGAGCGCGGTACGTGCTCCGAGACCGTCGCCTGCATGCCGGGCAGCAGCACCCCCCTCCCGCTCGGCGTGGCCAAGCGCCTGGGTGACTGGGAGTACGAATTCGCCGCCCATGTCGAGACGCTGTCGCGCGGCTCGTTCGCCGGGCGCGCACAGGAGCTGCTCGCGCTGGTCTCCGAGCACCCGCACGGTCTGGCCGGGACGTTCCCCGGCTCACCGCACGCCTTCACCGCGATGCTCGCCCAGCGTCGCCACGGCGAGGTGTGCTGGCGTACCTGGCACTCCTACCCCCAGGAGGGGCGCCTGGTCACCACCCGTACGAGAGTGGGCGTGCGGATCCCCGCACCGGTGTGAGCCGGAGCCCGCCGGATGCGGCGGGGGCGGGGGCGGGGTGTGTCCGGCGGACGGGGGGCGCGGCGGGGGAAGTGCGGGGCCCGCGCACGGCGGCGGGCGGGCGCCCCCTGTGCACCACAATCATCCAACTCCCGTGTGTAGCAGGCTTACTGCACTCTTGTGGGTGACGAATGCGCACGGAACCGTCACGTAGCGTTCATTTCATGATCGATCCGCAGGAGCCCGTCCCAATCACCCCCTTCGGGCCGCCGGAGGTCCTGCGCCCGGCGCGGCTGCCGGTACGGTCCGGGCCCGGCCGGCTGCTCGTCCTCGCCGCGGTCTTCGTCTGCGCCGCCTGCGGCCTGGTCTACGAACTCGAACTGGTCGCCCTGGCCTCCTACTTGACCGGCGACTCGGTCACCCAGTCGTCCGTCGTGCTGTCGGTGATGGTCTTCGCGATGGGGATCGGGGCGCTGCTCGCGAAGCGGCTGCGCTGCCGGGCGGCGGTCGGCTTCGGCGCGATCGAGGCGGGGCTCGCACTGGTCGGCGGCTGTTCGGCGATGGCGCTGTACGCCTGCTTCGCGTGGTGCGGCCAGTCCCGCCCCGCGCTCGTCGGCTTCTCGTTGGTCATCGGGGTACTCATCGGTGCCGAGGTGCCGCTGCTGATGACGCTGATCCAGCGGGTGCGGCAGCAGGACGCGGGCGGCGCGGTCGCCGATCTCTTCGCCGCCGACTACGTGGGCGCCCTCGTCGGCGGGCTGGCGTTCCCCTTCCTGCTGCTGCCGGTGCTCGGCCAGCTCACCGGGGCGCTCGTCACCGGCTCGGTCAACGCGGTCGCGGGCGGCGCGCTGGTGCTGTGGCTCTTCCGCCGTGATCTGACCCGGCGCGCCCGCCGCCGGCTGCTGGCCGTCAACGCGCTGGTGCTGGCGCTGCTCGCGGTGGCCGTCCTGCTGGTCGCGCCGTTCGAGCGCGCCGCCCGGCACGCGGTGTACGGCTCGGCCGCCCGGGTCGTGGTGCAGACCGGCGTCCAGGAGGTCGTGATGACCGGCGGCGTGGGGGAGCCGGGCGGTGCGGGACACGGGAGGAAAGGTTCCGGCGGACCGCTCGCGCTCTATCTGGACGGCCGGCTGGAGGTCCGCGCGGACAACGAATTCCGCTACCACCGGGCCCTGGTGGACCCCGCGCTCGCCGGCGGACCGCACGGCCGCGTCGTGGTCCTCGGCGGCGGCGACGGGCTGGCCGTCCGCGAGGTGCTGCGCCACCGCGCGGTCCGCTCGGTCACCGTCGTCGAACTCGACCCCGGGATGACCCGCCTGGCGCGCACCGACCCCGGACTCGCCGCGCTCAACCATCACGCCCTGGACGACCCGCGCGTCCACCTCGTCACCGCCGACGCCTTCGACTGGCTGCGCACGGCGAGCACCCGCTGCGGACGCCGGTGCCGCGGCCCGTACGACGTCATCGTCTCCGACCTGCCGGACCCCCGGGCGACCGCCGGGACGAAGCTCTACTCCCAGGAGTTCTACGGTCTGGTGGCGCGGCTGCTGGCGCCGGACGGGCGGTTCGCGGTGCACGCCGGGCCGCCGGGGGTCCGGCCCCGGGTGTTCTGGACGGTCGAGGCGACGCTGCGGGCGGCGGGGCTGGCGACGATGCCGTACCGCTGCCCCGGGCCGGACGGCGCGCCCCCGGGCCCCGGGCCGGACGGCTCCGGGGACTGGGGCTTCATCCTGGCCGGGCACCGCGCGCGGGAGGCGGCGGCGCCCGCGCCCCGGCTCCCGGCCGGGCTCCGCGCCACCCTGCGCGCCGGGGCGCGGGCGCTGACCCGCGCCCGCATCGACGGGCTGCCGCCGTCGACGCTGATGCATCCGCGCTACGGCTGACGGCGGCGCGGCGAGCGGCCGGGCGACCACGCCGGAACGGGCCCCGGGGCCGCCGGACGGTCCGGACCACATCACCGCGGACACCCGTTGACGGCTCCCCGCGGTGCGGGCAAAGGAATTAGGCTCCCAGCCATGGAGCACGAGATGTACGTTCCGTTCCCCGTCCCGGCGGTCCGGCGGGCGCTCGGCGAGGCGCCGCGGGTCGCGCGCTGCGTGCCCGGCGCCCAGCTCGACGCCGAGGCCGACCCGGACCGCCCCGAGGGCCGGCTGCGGCTGCGCGTCGGCGGCTCCACCATCACCTACCGGGGCACGCTGACGGTCGCGTCCCCGGGCCGGGCGGGCGCGGACGCCACGGTCGAGGCGCGCGGCACGGAGGCGCGCGGCGCCGGGACCGTCGCCGTCACCCTGTCCGTCCGGCTGGCGCCCGCCGAGTCCGGTACGGCGCTCTCCTGCTCCGGCACGGTGCGCAGCGAGGGGCGGCTCGCCGAGGCCGGTACCCAGCAGGCGCTGACCGCCGGCCGCCGCCTCCTCGACCGCTTCGCCGACCATCTCGCCGCCGATCTGGCCCGCCACCCGGTGACGGACACCGGTGCGGCGGACGCGCCCGACGACGCCGTACCGCCCGCCCCCGCCTCCGGGCCGGAGGCCGAGGGCCCCGGGGTCTCCGGGGACGAGGGCTCCGCGACCGGCGCACCCGGCCCGTCCGACGGCGACCGCCCGCACGGCGGCATCTTCGACGCCGAGGTCCCGCCGTCCTCGCTCGCCCGGGAGGCGGACTCCGGGCCGGACGCGGACGACGAGGCGTTCCCCGACGGCCCCGACGGCGTCGTCGACGGGGAGAACTACGACGGGCAGACGTACGACGGGCAGCACTTCGACGGCGACGACGAGGACGCGGTGCCCGCCGAGGCGGCGCACGCACGGCGCACGATGATCGGCCGCAGCGCCGAGGAGGTCGACCACGCCCCGCCACGCGGCCGGTACGCGCCGGTGCCCGCGCCGGAGACCCGTACCGCCTCCGCGGCGCTGCGCTGGGCGGCGCCGGCCGCCGCCGTGGCGCTGGCGGGCGCGGTCGTCGTCGGCCGGGCGCTGCGCCGCCGCCGCTGACCCCGGGGCCGGCCCCGGGCGACGGCCGTTCCGCGGCGGACGCGGCGGCATCGCCTAGGGTCGGGCGGTGTGAGTACGGACAACACCTCCCAGGCGCGGCGGAACGCCGTACGGCTGACCGCGGGCGACGCCGAGGTCGACATCGAGCCGGACAACGGCTGCCGCCTCTCCGGTCTGCGCACCGGTGGCATCGAACTGCTGCGGCAGGGCGCGAAGTACGGCTGTTTCCCGATGGTCCCGTGGTGCGGGCGGATCGACCACGGGGAGTTCCGCAACGGCGCCGAGCTGCACCGGATGCCGGTCAACTCCCCGCCGCACGCCATCCACGGCACCGGCCGTGACCTGCGCTGGCGCACCGTCCGCCGAAGCGAGCGGGCCGCCACCTTCACCTACGACCTCACCGACCCGGCCGCCCCCTGGCCCTACCCCGGCACCGTCACGCAGCTCGTGGAGCTGGCGGAGGACGGCCGGTCGCTCACCCTGACGCTGGGGGTGGAGGCGACGGCCGACTCGTTCCCCGCGCAGGCGGGCTGGCACCCGTGGTTCGTCCGGCGGCTCGACGACGGCGGCGCGCCCGTGGAGCTGTCCTTCGACGCGGCGTGGCAGGAGGAGCGGGGCGAGGACCACCTGCCGACCGGCCGCCGGATCGATCCGCGGCCCGGCCCCTGGGACGACTGCTTCGGTATGCCGCAGGGCGTCGCCGCGACCGTGACCTGGCCCGGACGTCTGGAGCTGACCGTCACCAGCCGCGCCGAGTGGGTCGTGGTCTACGACGAGCAGGAGGCGGCGGTCTGCGTCGAGCCGCAGTCCGGCCCGCCCAACGGCCTCAACACCCTGCCGCGGCTGGTCACCCCGATCGATCCGCTGGAGGTCTCCACCACGTTCAGCTGGCGCCCGCTCGCCTGACCGGCGCGAATCCCCTGGTACCGGCCCAATTAAGCTCGTGCCCATGACCGAGGACGTACGCGGCGCGCTGCTGCAGCAGATCAAGGACAAGGCCGTGGTGCACGGCAAGGTGACGCTCTCCTCCGGCAAGGAGGCCGATTACTACATCGACCTCCGCCGGATCACCCTGGACGGCGCGGCATCGCCGCTGGTCGGGCAGGTGATGCTGGACCTGACCGCGGAGCTGGAGTACGACGCGGTCGGCGGTCTGACGCTGGGCGCCGACCCCGTCGCCGCCTCGATGCTGCACGCCGCCGCCGCGCGCGGCCGCCGCCTGGACGCGTTCGTCGTCCGCAAGGCGCAGAAGACCCACGGCATGCAGCGCCGGATCGAGGGCCCGGACATCAAGGGCCGCCGGGTGCTCGTGGTCGAGGACACCTCGACCACCGGCGGTTCGCCGCTGACCGCGGTGGAGGCGGCGCGTGAGGCGGGCGCCGAGGTCGTCGCGGTCGCCACGATCGTCGACCGGGGTGCCGCCGACGCCATCGCCGGGGCCGGTCTGCCGTACCTCACCGGCTACCGCCTCGGTGACCTCGGACTGGCCTGATAATCCAGGGCCGCCCGGCCCGCCGCGCGTGGCCGGGACCCGGCAGGTGGCGTCGGCTCTCCCGTACGCCACCGCGCTGACCAGTGCTTTTGCTTCGGGGGTCGGCTGTTTCACGTGAAACAGCCGGCCTTCGGCGTGTCCGGTCCGGCGGGCGCCGCGGAGCGATCCGGGGCGTCTGGGAAGATGAGGGCGGCGCGGTCGTCGCCCCCAGGTCAGGGCCTAAACGCATACCCGTACTTCACAAGGAGCGGACAGATGCCCATCGCAACTCCCGAGATCTACAACGAGATGCTCGACCGGGCGAAGGCGGGCAAGTTCGCCTACCCCGCCATCAACGTGACCTCGACGCAGACGCTGCACGCGGCGCTGCGCGGCTTCGCCGAAGCGGAGAGCGACGGCATCATCCAGATCTCCACCGGTGGTGCGGAGTTCCTGGGCGGCCAGTACAGCAAGGACATGGTCACCGGCGCGGTGGCGCTCGCCGAGTTCGCGCACGTCGTGGCCGGGAAGTACGGCGTCAACGTCGCGCTCCACACCGACCACTGCCCCAAGGACAAGCTGGACGGCTATGTCCGCCCGCTGATCGACATCTCCGCGGAGCGGGTCGCCAAGGGTCAGAACCCGCTGTTCCAGTCCCACATGTGGGACGGCTCGGCCGAGACGCTCGCCGACAACCTCGCCATCGGCCAGGAGCTGCTGGCCAAGGCCGCCGCCGCCAAGATCATCCTTGAGGTCGAGATCACCCCGACCGGCGGCGAGGAGGACGGCGTCAGCCACGAGATCAACGACGAGCTGTACACCACCGTCGACGACGCGCTGCGTACCGCCGAGGCGCTGGGCCTGGGCGAGAAGGGCCGCTACCTGCTGGCCGCCTCCTTCGGCAACGTCCACGGTGTCTACAAGCCGGGCAACGTCGTGCTCCGCCCGGAGCTGCTCAAGGACCTCCAGGAGGGCGTCAGCGCCAAGTACGGCAAGCCGGCCGGTTCGCAGCCGTTCGACTTCGTCTTCCACGGCGGCTCCGGCTCCACCGAGGAGGAGATCACCACCGCGCTGGAGAACGGCGTCGTCAAGATGAACCTCGACACCGACACCCAGTACGCGTTCAGCCGCCCGATCGCGGACCACATGTTCCGCAACTACGACGGCGTCCTGAAGGTCGACGGCGAGGTCGGCAACAAGAAGGTCTACGACCCCCGCAGCTGGGGCAAGCTCGCCGAGGCCGGTATGGCGAAGCGGGTCACCGAGGCGTGCGCCAACCTGCGCTCCACGGGCACCACGCTCCAGAAGTGAGCTGACACCGCTCCTGCGAGGGCCCCGCACCCGGGTGGTGCGGGGCCCTCGTGCGTGCGCCCGGCGGGAATCCGCGGCCGGGGTGGGCATGCTCGCGGTATGACGATGCCGAGTCCGTCCGGGGGCGTCCGCCTGGCCTCACCGCAGGGCCGTTGGGTGCTGCTGACCGCTGTCCTGGGATCGGGCATGGCGATGCTCGACAGCACGGTGGTGAACGTCGCGCTGCCCCACATCGGCGACGATCTCCACGCCGACCTGGGCGTTCTCCAGTGGACGATCACCGCGTACATGCTCACGCTCGCCTCGCTGATCCTGCTGGGCGGGGCGCTGGGGGACCGCTACGGGCGGCGTCGGGTGTTTCTCGCCGGGGTGGTGTGGTTCGCGGTGGCGTCGCTGCTGTGCGGGCTGGCGCCGACGTCGGGGGTGCTGATCGCCGCGCGGGCGCTCCAGGGCGTCGGCGGGGCGCTGCTCACGCCGGGTTCGCTGGCGCTGATCCAGACGGTGTTCCGGCCGGACGACCGGGCGCGGGCGGTCGGCGCCTGGTCCGGGCTCGGCGGGGTGGCCACGGCGATCGGCCCGTTCGTCGGCGGCTGGCTGGTGGACGGCGCGGGCTGGCGCTGGGTCTTCTTCCTCAACGTGCCGCTGGCCGCGGTCTGCGTCCCCGTCGCGCTCCGGTACGTACCGGAGACCCGGGAGCGGGCGGCGGCGCGCGCCGGGTTCGACGTGGCGGGCGCGGTGTTGGGGGCGCTGGCGCTCGCCGGGGTGACGTACGCGCTGATCGCGGCGCCGGGGCGGGGGCTGTCGGCGGGGGTGGTGGTGCCGGGCGTCGTGGGGGTGGCGCTGGGCGTGGCGTTCGTCGTGGTGGAGCGGCGGCGGGCGGCGCCGATGCTGCCGCCGGAGCTGTTCGCGATCCGGCAGTTCAGCGCGGTCAACGCGGTGACGGTGTGCGTCTACGCGGCGTTCGGCGGGTTCTTCTTCCTGGCGGTGGTGCAGCTCCAGGTGGTGGCCGGGTACTCGGCGCTGGCGGCGGGCACGGCGCTGTTGCCGACGACGGCGTTGATGCTGCTGCTCTCCGCCCGCTCGGGCGAGCTGGGACAGCGCATCGGGCCGCGTATCCCGCTGACCGTGGGCCCGCTGCTGTGCGCGGTGGGGATGCTGCTGATGACGCGGGTGGGCGCCGGGGCGTCGTACGTGGTGGACGTGCTTCCGGCGCTGGTGGTGCTGGGCGCTGGGATGGTGACGCTGGTCGCGCCGCTGACCGCGACGGTGCTGGCCTCGGTCGACGTGGACCGCGCCGGACTGGCCAGCGGGATCAACAACGCGGCGGCGCGGGCGGCGGGCCTGGTGGCCGTCGCGGCGCTGCCGCTGCTGGCCGGGATGGGCCCGCAGGCGTACCGCTCGGCCGACGCGTTCGAGGCGGCGTTCCGCCGGGCGATGCCGTGGTGCGCCGGGGTGCTGCTGGTCGGCGCGGTGATCGCGTGCGTGGCGGTACGGACGGTGCCGGCGGAGCCGGAGCCCGTCGCGGCGCCGGAAGCGGTCGGGGCGGCGGAGACGGCGACCCCCGGGACGGGCGGAGGAGCGGCGGTGGCGGCCGGTCCCGGGGCCGGCCACGGGGCGCCGTGCCACCCGGAGTGCACGTACCACTGCGGGGTGGGGGCGCCGCCGCTCGACCCGGGGGACGCGGCGGTGGAGCCGGTGGCGGGTGCGGGAATGCCGCCGGGCCCCGGCGGCTCGCCCGGCCCCGGCGCGGAGGCGTCCGGCCCGCCGGAGCCGCCGGGCCGGTCGGACCCGGAGCGAACGGGGCCGGAGGGCGGCGGGGCGGCGTAGGGCACCGGGCGTCCGGCGGTCCGGGCGGCACCCGGCCGGACCGGCGGCACCCGCATGCCCCGTCCGGACCGGCCGCGAGCCCCGGCCCGGTTCCTCCGCCGGTGGCCCGGCAGCCGGCCGGGGAGCGTGGCCGGGGCGGGGACGGCCGTCCCCGGGCGCGGCGGGGCAACCGCCCGGACACGCCCCGGGGCCGCGCTCCCCGGCGCCCCGTACCGCCCCTTTCCGGTCACAGCTCCGTCCCCTCTCCGTCCCGCTCTCCGGGCCCTGGCCGGGCCGCCGCCGCGACCAGGCAGACTTGGGGCATGGCCATTCACGAGAACCTTCTGGGGGGACCGCCCCCCACCCATCTGCCCGACGACCCGGGCCCGCGCGAGCTGCTCGCCGCCGGTACGGCTCCCGCCGATGTCGCCGCGAAGTACCCGACCTCCTCGCTGGCCTGGGCGCAGCTCGCCGACGACGCGTTCCAGGGCGGCCGGACCGTCGAGTCGTACGCGTACGCCCGGACCGGCTACCACCGGGGGCTCGACGCGCTGCGGCGGGCGGGCTGGAAGGGCCACGGTCCGGTGCCGTTCGAGCACGAGCCGAACCGCGGCTTCCTGCGGGCGCTGCACGCGCTGGCCCGCGCCGCCCGCGCGATCGGCGAGGACGCGGAGTACGAGCGCTGCACCACCTTCCTGCGTGACTCCTCGCCCACCGCGGCGGACACCCTCTCCTGACCCCACCCGGGGCCGGCCGTGCGGACGGCCGGCCTCCGGGCGGCCCGCGCCGTCGCGCGCCGCCCGTCCGGTCGGCTCTTGCGCCACCCGCGACCAGCACCGATGATGCGAGTGGGGCGGCCGAACCGTCCCGAGGGGACCGGGGCTCCCGAGCCGATCAGGAAGGGGCGGACCGCTACCCGGAGTTCGCAGCCTGAGGAGTCCCTCATGTCGCACCCTTCGCCGTCCGCGCACAGCTCGCCCGCCGCCCCCGGTGACGCACCGCTCGCCCCGGATCTCACCATCGGCGCCGCCACCACCACCCCGTACGAGGACTACGTCCACGCCGACGTCCTCACCCACCTCCAGCACCCGCTCTCCGACGACCCCGGCGAGATGGTGTTCCTGGTGACCACCCAGGTGATGGAGTTGTGGTTCACCGTCATCGTCCACGAGTGGCAGACCGCCTGTGAGGCGCTGCGCCGCGACGATCTGCCGGTGGCGCTGGACGCGCTGCGGCGCAGCGCCCACGAGCTGACCGCGCTGAACGCCGCCTGGCAGCCGCTGGCCCGGCTGACCCCGGCGCAGTTCAACGCCTACCGAGGGGCGCTGGGCGAGGGTTCCGGGTTCCAGTCCGCGATGTACCGGCGGCTGGAGTTCCTGCTCGGTGAGAAGTCCGCGTCGATGCTGGTGCCGCACCGCGGCGCGCCGCGCGAGTACGCCGAGCTGGCGAAGGCGCTGCACGAGCCGAGCCTGTGGGACGAGGTGCTGCGGCTGCTGGCCCGCCGCGGCCATCCGGTGCCCGCCGCCGTCCTGGAACGCGATCCGGCCCAGCGGTACGAGCCGGATCCGGCGGTCGAGGCGGTCTGGGCCGGGATCTACGGCGGGGAGCAGGACACCGACCTCGTCACGCTGGGGGAGGCGCTGACCGACGTCGCCGAGCTGGTCTGGCGGTGGCGCAACGATCATTTGGTCGCGACCCGGCGGGCGATGGGCGCCAAGATGGGTACCGGCGGTTCCGCGGGCGTGGCCTGGCTGGAGAAGCGGGCCCGCAAGAACGTCTTCCCCGAGCTCTGGACGGCACGCAGCCATGTCTGATCACCGCGAGAACCACGAGCCCCACACGCCCCGCGACCACCGTGCGGAGGCCGCCACCCTCGACGCCTCCGACCCGCTGGCCGCCGTCCGGGACCGCTTCGTCCTCGACGACACCGTCTACCTCGACGGCAACTCCCTGGGCGCGCTGCCCCGCTCCGTCCCCGACAAGGTCGCCGACGCCGTCGCCCGGCAGTGGGGCGAGATGCGCATCCGGTCCTGGACCGAAGGCGGCTGGTGGGAGGCGCCGCAGCGGGTCGGCGACCGCATCGCCCCGCTCATCGGCGCCGCCCCCGGGCGGGTCGTCGTCGGCGACTCCACCAGCGTCAACGTCTTCAAGGCGGTCGTCGCGGGCGTCCGGATGGCCGGCCCCGGCTGCACGGAGATCCTGGTCGACGCCACGACGTTCCCCACCGACGGCTACATCGCCCGCTCCGCGGCGCGGATGACGGGCCTGGCGGTGCGCCCGGTCGAGCCCGCGCGGATCGCCGACGAGGTCACCGAACGGACCGCGCTGGCGCTGGTCAACCACGTCGACTACCGCACCGGACGCCTCCACGACCTGCCCGGCATCACCGCCGCGCTGCACTCCGCGGGCGCGCTGGCGGTCTGGGATCTCTGCCACAGCGCGGGCGCGCTGCCGGTCGGGCTGGACGCGCACGGCGTCGACCTCGCGGTGGGCTGCACGTACAAGTACCTCAACGGCGGCCCCGGCTCGCCCGCGTACCTCTACATCCGCGAGAGCCTCCAGGAGCGGTTCGACTCGCCGCTGCCGGGCTGGAACTCGCACGCCGAACCGTTCGGGATGACACCGGGCTACGAACCGGCCGACGGCATCGTCCGGGGGCGCGTGGGCACCCCCGACATCCTCTCGCTGCTCGCCCTGGAGGCGGCGCTCGACGCCTGGGACGGCGTCACCATCGAGGCCGTCCGCACCAAGAGCCTGGCGCTGAGCGACTTCTTCCTCGACTGCGTCGCCGCGTACGTCCCGCCCGGCGAGGTCCGCTCGGTGACGCCGTACGAGCACGCGCGGCGCGGCAGTCAGGTGTCGTTGGAGTGCGCCGGGGCGGGTGAGGTGATGGCGGAGCTGATCCGGCGCGGGGTGGTCGGCGACTTCCGCGAACCGGATGTGCTGCGCTTCGGGCTGACCCCGCTGTACACCTCCTTCACCGACGTGGACCGCGCCGCCCGGACCCTGGGCGAGGTGCTGCGGGAGCGGGCGGAGTCCGGCGCGGATCCGGACGGTTCCGGCCCGGCGGCCGGGTCCGGCGATTCCGGGCCCGGCGCGTCCACCGCGTGAGCGTGGCCGACGACGAGGAGGCGGCGCTGCTGGGGCTCGCCCCGGTGGCGCCGCACCGCTCGGTGGCGTACGGCCCGCATCCGGACCAGCGCGTCGACCTGTACGACCCGGCGCCCGGCGCCGCCCGGGGACCGCACGTCGTCCTCGTGCACGGCGGGTTCTGGCGCGCCGCCTACGACCGCACGCACCTCTCCCCGGCCGCCGCCGCACTGGCCGGGCAGGGGCTGCCGGTCGCCCTCGTCGAGTACCGCAGGGTCGGCGCGGGCGGCGGCGGGGAGCGCACCTTCGGCGACGTGGCGGCGGCGGTCGCGGCGGCCGGTGGGGTGTGGCGGGCGGACGGTTCGCCGCCGGACGGGCCCGCGCCCGTGCTCGCCGGGCATTCGGCGGGCGGGCAGCTGGCGTTGCTGACCGCGGCGCGGACGCCCGGACGGGCCGGGCGGGTGGTCGCGGTCGCACCGGTCGCCGATCTCGCGGCGGCACACCGCCTCGGGCTGAGCGACCACGCCGTCACCGCCCTGCTCGGCGACGGTCCGGGCTTCGCGGCGCGCCTGGCCGCCGCCGATCCCGTACGTCATCCTCCGGTGGGCGCCTCGGTCACGGTCCTGCACGGCACGGACGATCCGGAGGTACCGCCGAGGCTCTCGCGGAGCTTCGCCGCCGCCGCGCGGGCCGTCGGCGTGCCGGTGGTGCTGCGGGAACTGGCCGGGGTGGGGCACTACGCGCCGTTCACCCCGTCCACCACGGCGTTCCGCACCCTTGTGGAGGAGCTGCGCGGACCCGGTCCGCGCACCGCGTAGTACTTGAGGCGGACCCCGGCAGATCCTCTTCCGTGGGGACGATTCGGGGAGGCGCGCTGTTTACCGTGGTGGGGTGAGAGAGACCCAGTCGCAGGATGCCCTGCGTTCCGAGGCCCGGATAGCCCGTGGCGCACTGCAGTTGCTGCGCAAGGACCTCTTCGAGGACGCCTTCGCCTTCCGCCCGATGCTGCCGCTCGACGATCCCGGCGTGCCGGGCTGGCGGCAGCGGCTGCCCAAACGGATCCGGCACTACGTGCGGTGGGCGCCGCACATCCTGCTGGTGTGCGCGGCGGTCGCGAACTTCCTGCTGGGGATCACCGCCACGATCGACCACGACGACTACGACTACAGCGTCCTCCAGACCCCGACCTCCGTGGTGTTCTCCCTGCTGGTCGCGGCGCCGGTGGTGCTGGTGCTCTTCCGGCCGGTCGGCGCGTTCTGGGTGTCGTTCGCCGGGTTCGCCCTCGCGATGCTGGACGCCGCGTTCGGCGCCTACGACGCGACGTGGCCGATGGTGTCGCTGCCCACCCACGTCGTCGTGATGGCGCTGGTCGTGCTGCGCACCCGGCCGCGGCTCGCGCTGGAGATGTGGGTGGTCACGATCGTCGCCGGCGGGGTGCTGGCGACGGTGCTGGGCGGCCTGGGCTACCGCGAACTGCTCTCCCTCGCGGTCCCCTCGGCCTTCATCCTCACCGCCGCCGCCGCGGTCCGCGCCTGGCGCGAGGAGCGGCGGCACGTCGTCGAGACACAGACCGCCACCGCGGAGGAGCGCTCCCGCCGCACGCTGCTGGAGGAGCGGGCCACCATCGCCCGGGAGCTGCACGACGTCGTCGCGCACCACATGTCGGTCATCGCCATTCAGGCCGAGGCCGCGCCGTACCGCGTCGAGCACACCCCGCCGGAGCTGGCGACCTCCTTCGCCACCATCCGGGAGAACGCCGTCGCCGCGCTGACCGAACTCCGCCGCATCCTCGGCGTCGTCCGCTCCGAGGACCCGGACGCGTTCGTCGAGAACGACCCGGAGGCGCCGCAGCCGAGCCTCGACCGCCTCGATGACCTGCTGAAGAGCGTGCGCGGTGCCGGACTGATCGTCGAGGCGGTGATCACGGGTGCCCCGCGTCCGCTGCCGCAGGGCGTGGAACTCTCCGCGTACCGCATCGTCCAGGAGGCGCTGAGCAACACGCTGCGGCACGCCCCCGGCGCCGAGGCGCGGGTGGAGATCTCCTACGTGCTCGGCGGGATCGGGCTGCGTATCGTCAACGGCAAGCCCAGCCGGCTCGCCACCCCGTCACCGGGCGCGGGTCACGGCGTGCTCGGCATGCGGGAACGTGTGCAGATGCTGGGCGGGGAGATGACCGCCGACCACACCGAGGACGGCGGGTTCGAGGTCGCGGCGTTCCTTCCGGTCTCCGCCGCGGGGGAGGCGCAGTCATGATCCGGGTGCTGATCGTCGATGACCAGGTGATGGTTCGCGAGGGCTTTTCGGTGCTGCTCAACGCGATGCCGGACATCGAGGTGGTCGGTGAGGCGGTGGACGGGCGGCAGGCCGTCGCGAAGGTCGGGGAGCTGCGGCCGGACGTCGTCCTGATGGATATCCGGATGCCGGAGATGAACGGTCTGGAGGCCACCCGCGAGATCGTCGCCGCCGACGCGGACGCGAAGGTGCTCGTGCTGACCACCTTCGACCTCGACGAGTACGTCTACCAGGCGCTCCGCGCCGGGGCGAGCGGCTTCCTGCTCAAGGACGCCTCGGCCGGGCAGCTCGCCGACGGCGTCCGGGTCGTCGCCTCCGGCGAGGCGCTGCTCGCACCGACCGTCACCAAGCGGCTGATCTCGGAGTTCTCCCGCCTGGGGACACCCCGCGCGCCCGCCCAGGAACGCATCGGCGAGCTGACCGAACGGGAGACGGAGGTCCTGGTCCTCGTCGCCCAGGGCCTGTCGAACGGCGAGATCGCCGAACATCTGGTGGTCGCCGAGTCGACGGTGAAGACGCACGTCAGCCGCATCCTCGTGAAGCTCGGCCTGCGCGACCGCACCCAGGCGGCGGTCTTCGCGTACGAAGCGCGGCTGGTCACGCCGGGGGGCTGAGCGGGGGCCGGGCCGTCCGCGCGGCGGCCGGTGGTCCTCGGGGCGGCCGGCGGCCGTGCGGGGGATTCTGGGCCGTCGGCCCGCGTGGGTCGGCGGGCTCGGGGCGTGCGCCGGGTCCTGTGGGTTTCACGTGAAACCGTCCACAGCCTGTGGATGTTTTTCGGCGGTGCGCCACACGGCGCACCGCCGCCGTCATTCCCGGGGCAGCGTCAGCCGCCACGCCCCTGGCTGCACCGTCCAGGTACGGGTGCGCACCGGACCGCCGACCACCGCGTCCGCGCGGTAGCGGAAGTCCGGGCCGGAGACCGTCACCGCCCGCGCGCGGGCCCGCACCGGACGGTCGGATCCGGGGCGGTCCACCACCACCTCGGCCAGCCCGTCACCCGCGCCGGGCGTCGCGGCGGGCGAGTCTCCGTCCCCTCCGGGCAGGGCGCCCGGCACCACGGAGACCCGCTGCACCGGCCGGTCCAGGTCCGCCAGCAGCACACCGTCCGCCTCGATCCGCAGCCGCTGCCCCGGCACCGCGGGCCGCTCCCGCCCGGTGGCCTGCGCCGCGAGCGCCGACAGCGCGGCCCGCGCGGTGCGCGCCGCCGGACGCCACCAGGACTGCCGCCCGCCGTCACCGGACGCGGGGGACGGCGCTCCCGGCGGCGGATACGTCCCGCGCGCCGCGGCGCCGTCCCCGTACGGGATGCGCAGTCCGCCCAGGACGATGCCGTCGCTGTCGTCGGTGAGCAGGTCGAGGGCGCGGGCGTCGCCGTCCAGGACGGTGCGGGCCGCGGCCACCGTGCCCGCGGGCACCCCCAGCGTCCGGCTCAGCGCCACCGCCTCCGCCGCGCCGACCGGCACCATCGACACGGCGACGCCGTCCAGCTCCCGTTCCTTGTGCAGCAGGCCGACGGCGAAGAGCAGCGCGCGGTCGTCGCCGATCACGACCGGGCGCCGGCGGCCCCGCCGGGAGAGCGCGCGGGCGAACTCCTCGGGGCCGTCCGGAAGGCAGATTTTCGCCCCCGCGCCCGCACACAGCACGTCCTTGGCGATCCGGACGGACTCGCCGTCCGCCGTGCGGGCTGCGGGGTCGATGACCACGAGCAGCGGGTTCCCCCGGACGGGGTCCGGTGAAGAGTGCCCAGAAGGCTGCGCCGACACCTCGGTCCTTCCTCAGGTAGCATCTCGGTGCAAGAGCCCCTTGCGCTATTGCGCCAGGGGCTTCGTCTATTCCGGGGCACCGGTTCGACGGCTGCAGTGATGACATCCGCGTGCGACACGCATGCTCACGCCATCCACGCACGTTGGACATGCCCCGCCCGGAAGGGGTGTACGCCTGTGCCCGCACTTGTGCTGCTCGGTGCTCAGTGGGGTGATGAGGGCAAGGGAAAGGCCACCGATCTGCTCGGTGGGTCCGTTGACTACGTGGTGCGTTACCAGGGCGGCAACAATGCCGGCCACACGGTCGTCGTGGGCGACCAGAAGTACGCGCTGCACCTCCTCCCTTCCGGAATCCTCTCGCCGGGGTGCACCCCGGTCATCGGCAACGGCGTCGTCGTCGACCCGGCGGTCCTGCTCTCCGAGCTGAGCGGACTCAACGAGCGCGGCGTCGACACGTCCAAGCTGCTGATCAGCGGTAACGCTCACCTGATCACGCCGTACAACATCACGGTCGACAAGGTCACCGAGCGCTTCCTCGGAAAGCGCAAGATCGGTACGACCGGCCGCGGTATCGGACCGACCTACGCCGACAAGATCAACCGCACCGGCATCCGGGTGCAGGACCTCTACGACGAGTCGATCCTGACCCAGAAGGTCGAAGCGGCCCTCGACGTCAAGAACCAGCTGCTCACCAAGCTCTACAACCGCCGCGCGATCGAGGCCGGCCAGGTCGTCGAGGAGCTGCTGGGCTACGCGGAGAAGATCAAGGGGTATGTCGCCGACACCACCCTGATCCTCAACAACGCGCTCGACGAGGACAAGGTCGTGCTCTTCGAGGGCGGTCAGGGCACGCTGCTCGACATCGACCACGGCACGTACCCCTTCGTCACCTCCTCGAACCCGACCGCGGGTGGTGCCTGCACGGGCGCGGGCGTCGGGCCGACGAAGATCAGCCGCGTCATCGGCATCCTCAAGGCGTACACCACCCGCGTCGGTGCCGGTCCGTTCCCGACCGAGCTGTTCGACAAGGACGGCGAGGCGCTGCGCACCATCGGCGGCGAGCGGGGCGTCACCACCGGCCGTGACCGCCGTTGCGGCTGGTTCGACGCGGTCATCGCCCGCTACGCCACCCGCGTCAACGGTCTGACCGACTTCTTCCTCACCAAGCTCGACGTGCTCACCGGCTGGGAGCAGATCCCGGTCTGCGTCGCGTACGAGATCGACGGTAAGCGGGTCGAGGAGCTGCCCTACAGCCAGAGCGACTTCCACCACGCGAAGCCGGTCTACGAGATGCTGCCGGGCTGGTCCGAGGACATCACCAAGGCCAAGACCTTCTCCGACCTGCCGAAGAACGCGCAGGCGTATGTGAAGGCGCTGGAGGAGATGTCGGGCGCCCCGATCTCCGCGATCGGCGTCGGCCCGGGTCGTGACGAGACGATCGAGATCAACTCCTTCCTCTCCTGAGCCCTGAGCCCGATGGCCGCCCATGGGCGGCTCGAACGGCCGGGCCGGTGGACGTACCCCGTCCACCGGCCCGGCCGTTTCACGTGAAACGCCAACTCCCGTGCCCTGGCCGGTGTTTCACGTGAAACGCGGTCCTTCGTGGCTCTGCTCGGTGTTTCACGTGAAACCCCAACCGGCGGGTGGGGCCCGTCGTTTCACGTGAAACGACGGGCACCGCGCCCGTTCAGCCTGTGCGGGAGTAGTTCCTCGGGCGCAGATCGCGGCCGAGGAAGTCACGGCGCAGATCACCGGAGCCGGTGAGCCGGAGTGCGGAGGCATGGCCCGGACGGCAGTCCGGCCCGGGGTGGTCGACGACCGTGGGGCCGATGACCAGCTGGTTCCCTCCGGAGTAGAGATCGGCGTGGGCGGTGCAGCGGCCCTCGGGCCCGTCGGCGACGAGCGTGACGGCCTTGCTGCCCACCGGCGCCCGGACGATCGTCAGCCGCTGGACGGCGCCTCCGCCGGTCGGCCGCTGCCAGGTGCCGAGGAAGCCCTCCGGCACCCGCTCCGCCGCCGGAGGGACGCGGTGGAGCGTCGCGGTGCGTCCCGCCGCCGTCCACCGGAGCGTGCCGTCCGGTCCCGGCCGCAGCAGATGTTCGCCCAGTGCGGCGCACCGGCCGGGCGGCAGGGACCGGACGACCTGGGTGTCGAGCCGCAGCGCGGGCCGGTTCGCGGCGTCGTGAACGGAGACCAGTTTGGCGTCGCTGCGGCACTCGTACGTCCCGCCGAGGCTGGTGCTGTTGGCGACCACCTCGCCGATCTTGCCGTGGCTGATCACGAACCGGCGCCGCTGGCCGGTGGGGACACCGTCGCGCAGGACCGGCCCGGCCCAGACGCCGATGTACCGGCCGGTGATGTCCGAGGAGTCGTCGCCGTCCGCCTGGTCACCGCCGCGCAGCGCCGCCGGCAGCGCGAACGCTCCTGCGGCCAGTGCGCACACGGCCGCGGCGATCAGCAGTGCCCGCCGCTGGCGGCGCGGGGCGGGCCGGGCCGTGCCGTCGGCCGGGCGCGGAACGGCGGTCGCGGTGCCCGCGGCGGGGGTGAGCGGCGGCACGGGAGGTACGGCGGGTGTCTGCTGTCCGGGCTGTACGGTCGCGTCCCCGTCCGCCCGGGGCGCGGGGCGCTCCGGGGGCCGGGGCGCCGTACGCCGCTGGTCGCCGGGCGGGGTGTCGGTGTCGAGGAGGCGTACCGCATGACGGCCCAGGTGGGCGATGAGTCCGGCGGGCAGCCAGGGCGCGGCCGGGTCGCCGTCGCGCAGGGGATCTATCCGGGCGGCGATGTCCTGCGGCGCCGGCCGGTCCCGCGGGTCCTTGGCCAGACAGGCGTGGATCAGCTCGCGCACCGGGCCCGCGGGCGCCGCCGCCAGGTCCGGCATCTCCTGCGCGATCTTGAACATCACGGCGTGCACACCGGAGTCCATGGAGCCGAACGGCGCCCGGCCGGTCGCCGCGTACGCCAGCACCGAACCGAGGCAGAAGACGTCGCTCGCCGGGCCGATGCGGTGGCCCTGGACCTGCTCGGGCGACATGAAGCTCGGTGAGCCGACGACCGTTCCACTGCCCGGCTGGGTCTGTTCGCCGACCGCGTCCAGCGCCCGGACGATGCCGAAGTCGATGACGCGGGGGCCGTCGATGGTCAGCAGGACGTTGGACGGTTTGAGGTCGCGGTGGATGAGCCCCACGCCGTGGATGTCGATCAGCGCGCAGGCGAGGCCGTAGGCGAGGCGGCGCAGTGCGTACTCCGGGAGCGGACCGTGCAGTCCGGTGCGGCCGAAGCCGCCGCCGACCACCTCGCTCAGCGTCGGCCCCGCGATGTAGCCGGTGGCGACCCACGGCACCTCGGCCTCGGTGTCGGCGTCGAGGACCGGCGCCGTCCAGCGGCCGCCGACCTTCCGGGCGGCCGCCACCTCGGCCCGGAAGCGGTCACGGAACTCCTGCTCGGTCGCCAGCTCCGTCCGGATCAGCTTCACCGCGACGGTTCTGCCGCCCTCCGAGCGTGCGAGGTAGACCCGGCCCATGCCGCCGCTGCCGAGCCGGCTGAGCAGCCGGTAGTCCCCGATCCACGCCGGATCGCCGGCCGTCAGCCCGCGCAGGCCCTCCATCCGGGCGCCTCCCGTGTCGTTGCCGTGCCCGCCGTCCTCGCCGGCCGCCGCGCCGTCACTCTCCGGCGCCCTCCCGAGCGTAGGTGCCCCCGTATCGCACACCGGCCGCCGGGGCGTTACGACGGGAGAACGATCGGTGGCGGTGCGGGTATCGGAACACCCGTGCTGACCGGGGGATTTCCCCCACCGCACGCGAATCGGACGACCGGCTCACCGCACCTTGCGGTAGGTCAGCGCGGGCGCCCCGCCGTCCCCGTCGAAGGAGCGGCGCAGCCCCTCGGGGGTCTTCTCCAGCGTGCTCGGCTCCCCCGGGCGGCAGCTGGTGGCCGGACCGGAGACGACGCGGGAGGGGCCGAGCCGGACCGGCGGGCCCGCGGAGCGGAGTGCGGCGGAGAACGTGCAGCTGTAGGCGGCGCCGGACGCGGTCATCGTCAGGACGGTGTCCCCGGCCGCGCCCTGGGTGAGGGTGAACCGGCGGACGTCCGGGGAGCCGTCGGCCGACGCCTGCCAGGTGCCGAGGTACTCCGCCGGGATCTTGGCGGCCTCCTGGGTGCCTCCCGTACCGCCCGCCGCGTCGCCGCTCTCCGCCGCCGCGCTGTCGCTGTTCCTCAGCAGGAGGTACGCGCCGCCCGCACCGGCACCGGCCAGCACCAGCGCGCCCACGGCCAGCAGTGCGGTGGTCATCCCGCGGCGGCGTTTGGGGGCGGCGGGGGCGGGCTCCGGGGCCGCCGGGTCGGCGCCGGCGTCGGGGTGTTCCGCCTCCAGCAGTTCCACGGCGCCACGGCCGAGCCGGGCGACCAGCGCGCCGGGCAGCCACGGTTCGTCGTCCGCCGTCGCGAGCGCCGCCGCGTCCCGCTCGGCCCAGGCGACGATCTGCGCGGGGGACGGGCGGGCCGCCGGGTCCTTCGCGAGACAGGCGGCGATCAGCGGGCGCAGCCCCTCGGGCACCGCGGTGAGGTCCGGCTCCGACTCGGCGATCCGGTACATCACGGCGTGCACCTGGCTCTCCGGTGTGCCGAACGGTGAGCGTCCGGTGGCCGCGAAGGCCAGTACCGAGCCGAGGCAGAACACGTCGCAGGCCGGGGTGAGATCGTCGCCGCGGACCTGCTCGGGCGCCATGAAGCCGGGGGAGCCGACGGCCTCGCCGGTGCGCGTCACGCCGTGGTCGGTCACCGCTTCCAGGGCGCGGGCGATACCGAAGTCGATGACACGGGGGCCGTCGAGGGTCAGCAGGACGTTGGAGGGCTTGAGGTCGCGGTGGATGATGCCCGCGGCGTGCACCGACTCCAGCGCGCGGGCCAGCCCCGCCGCCAGGATGTGGACGGTCCGTTCGGGCAGCCCGGGACCGCGGCCGACGGTCTGCTGAAGGGACGGCCCGGCGATGTATCCGGTGGCCACCCAGGGGGTTTCGGCCTCGGTGTCGGCGTCCAGGACCGGGGCGGTCCACTCGCCGCCGACCCGCCGGGCGGCCCGTACCTCGCGCCGGAAGCGGGTGCGGAACTCCTCCCGGCCCGCGAGTTCCGCGCGGACCAGCTTCACCGCGACCGTCCGGCCACGGTCCGAACGGGCCAGGAAGACATGGCCCATGCCGCCTTCCCCGAGGCGTCCGATCAGCCGGTATTCGCCGATCCGACGGGGGTCCTGGTCCCTGAGCGGCACCGGCCCACCGGTGCGTACCGGCCGTCCCGCGCGTTCCGGGTGCAGTTCCACGATCGCCGCCCTTTCCCCCGAAGCCACCCCCGGAGCCGCCCCGAGGATATCGACCGCCGGGCGGTGGCCGGGGCACGCACCCCGGCCAAGTGCGCCTCCCCCGGCCCGTTAACCCGGGAAGGGGGCGCGCTTAACCCGCCGGTGCCTAGCGTGCGGCACGTACCGGGGAACAGCCCGCGGCAGCGGCCGCACCACACGGAGAGGGGAACGGCATGACGCGTCCTGGACACCGCACGGCGCGTCCGGCGCCGGGACCGGGCCGGGCGGTCAGGTATCCGGCGCCGTCCGTGGCCACCGCGCCCGCCTTTCCGCCCGGCGTCGTACGGACCGCGCCGATATCCGGCCGCCGGGTCGGGTGCCCGGCACCGGAAAGCGGGTATGCGGCCTGCTGCGCGGCGCCTCCCACGGGCCGGACCGGTCCGGGCGGGAGCCCGGAGCGTCCTCGCCCGGTGGGCCGGCCACCCCGGAACGGCGCCGTGTGCACCCGCCCGCACCCGATCTGTACGACCTCCTCGGTGCGGGGGACGGAGGGGCCCGGCACCGCACCGGACGCCGCCCTGCGACCAGCCGCCCCTGTCACCTCCGCCGATTCCCCCCTGCCTCCGGTATCCGCCTTCCGGCTCCGCTCCGCAGGCCGCCGCCGCACGACCGCCAAGGAGACCGCGTGATTCCCGCCGTACGCGCCATCGCCCGCGCCGCCATGGGCGCCCGACCCGTTCCGCTCGCCGATGTCCAGGCGCGCGCCGAACTCCTCGCCCGCTACGACAACCGCTATCTCGTACCGGTCGACGTCTTCGCCGAGTTCGCCGCCGAACTGACCGACCGGCGCCGTCCCGGCGGCCCGTTCGCGTCGCTGTGCATCAACGGCCGCCGCTGGTTCCGCTACCGCTCCGTCCACTACGACACCCCTGACCTGCGTTCCTTCCATGACGACCAGCACGGGCGCGGGCGCCGTTTCAAGATCCGTGAGCGGCTCTACCAGGACACCGGCGAGCGGCAGTTCGAGGTCAAGGTGAACGGCACCGGTGGCCGGACCGTCAAGCACCGCCGCCCGCTGCTGCCGGACGACGCGGCTCTCGGCGACGGCCAGCGGGACTTCCTCGCCGGTGTCCTGGACCGCGCCTACGGCATCGACGCCCCCGCCGAGCTGAACCACTCCTTGACCACCGACTACCAGCGCGCCACCTTCGTCGCCGACGGCCAGCGCATCACCTGCGACGCGGCGCTCGTCGGCCGGGACGCGCGCACCGGCCGCAGTGTCCGCGCCGACGGCGGACTGGTCCTCGTCGGGACGAAGACCACCGCCCCGCTGTCGGAGGCCGACCGGCTGCTGCACGGCTACGGGCTGCGGGCCGCCGCGTTCACCAAGTACTGCGGCGCCCTGTCGGCACTCCGCCCCGACCTGGCCGCCAACCACTGGCAACGCACGGCCGGCACCCCGTTCCCGGCCCGCGCGGCGTGAGGCGCTGAACACGGCGGCGCGCCGGGGCGGCGACCGGGCGGCTCCGCGCCGCCGCCCCCGACGAGCCGTTCAGAGGGGCCGTGTTCGCCGTAGCCCATCGCCGCGCAGGGCCCGTACGGTCACGTCTTCCGTACGGGGCCGGGCTTCCCGCAGATCGCTCCCGTCCGGCCGCCGGCCCCGTACGGCCCTACGTCCGGTCGCCGGGCCCCGTGCGGTCGCGGCACTCCGCCGGTCCGTCGTCGCCGCCGAACACCGCCGTCACGCGGGCGCCGCCGCCGGGGGCGCGGGTGAACTCGACGGTGCCGCCCGCCTCCTGGGCGGCGCGGCGGACGATGTCCAGGCCGAGGCCGGTGGAGCCGCCGCCGCTGCGGCCGCGTTCGGGGACGTGGCCCTCGGGGAAGCCGGGGCCGTCGTCCTCGACGGTGAGCCGGCCGCCGTCGCCGTCGGCGGCGCGGGCCACCGCGAGCCGTACGCCGGTGCCCTCCGGGGTGTGGCCGAAGACGTTGCCGAGCAGCGCGTCGACGGCGGCGGCCAGCTCCGTCTCCTCGGCCCTGACCGGCACCGGGACGGCCGCTCCGCCCGGTGCGTCCGGGAGCGCGCACTCCAAGGCGCGGCCCTGGTCCTCGGCGAGCGGCAGCCAGAAGGCGGCGCGGTCGCGGACCACGGCGGCGAGGTCGGCCCGGGGCGGGCCCGACCGGTCCTCCCGCAGCGGTTTGCGGGCGGTGCGGATCACCTCGTCGACGCTCCGCTCCAGCGCCGCCACGTCCGCCCCGATCCGCTCCGCCTCCGCCGGGTCCCGCAGCCCCTCGGCGTCCAGCCGCAGCACGGCGAGGGGGGTACGGAGCCGGTGCGCGAGGTCGGCGGTGTTCTCCCGCTCGGCGGTCAGGAAGGACTGGATCCGCTCGGCCAGATGGTTCAGCTCCCCGGCCACCAGCCGGAGTTCGGGCGGGCCGGACGGTTCGGCGCGGGCCGTCAGATCGCCGCGCGCCAGCCGGTCGGCGACGGCGGCGAGCCGCCGGGTGGCGCCGACGAGCCGCGAGCCGAGCCGGTCGGCGAAGAGCAGCCCCAGCACCATCAGCCCGGCGCCGAGCCCCGCGAACCCCAGCGACGAGGCGAGGGTGCCGTCGTAGAGCCGGTCGTCGCCGATCGCGATGTGGATGACGGCGGTGCCACCGGCGACACCCTGGACGGGCACCAGGACGGTACGGCCGCCGCCCGGCGGTTCGTAGGTGAACGCCCGCCCGTAGCGTGCCAGCCGTACCGCGTCGGACAGCGGCGCGGGCGGTCCCAGGACGGTGCCGTTCCCGAGGATCACCGAGGTACGGGGCAGCCCGGGGCCGTTGGCCGCGGTGACCAGCGCCGTCGCGGCGGCGCGGCCGGACGCCGGGGCGGCGCCGGAGTCCGCGGCGAGCGCCTGGCCGAGCCCGGAGGCGAGGGCGTGCGCCCGCGAGGTGGCGTCGGCGGTGGCCCGGTCGGCGGCGTGACTGCGTGCCAGCAGCGACAGCGGCACCAGGAGCGCGGCCAGGATCAGCGCGGTGGTGGCCGCGGTGACCAGCAGAATGCTGCGGCGCACGGCTACGCCGGGCCCGGAGCGGGACGGCGCGGCCCGGGGCCCGCGGAGCCGTCGGGGGAGCCCGCCCCGTCGGGGGAGCCCGACCCGTCGGGGGAGCCCGCGCCCGGCGGCGTACCGGACGGTCCGGACGCGCCCGGCCCGCCCGCCGCCTCCGTCCCCGCCGTCTCCGGGGCGGCCAGCTTCACCCCCACCGTGCGGACCGTGTGCAGATAGCGCGGCCGCTGCGCCGTCTCGCCCAGCTTCCGCCGCAGCCACGACAGATGGACGTCCACGGTCTTGTCCGCGCCGCCCAGCGGCTGCTGCCACACCTCGGCGAGGAGTTCGCGGCGGGAGACCACCTGGCCGGGGCGGCGCGCGAGGTACGCCAGCAGGTCGAACTCGCGCGGCGTCAGGTCCAGCGGCGCCCCGGCGAGCGTCACCTCACGGGCCGCGATGTCCAGGGACAGCTCCCCGATCCGTACCGCGGGCTCCGGCTCGGCGGTGCCCAGGCGGCGCAGGACGGCCTTGATCCGGGCGTCGAGCTGGGCCGCGCCGAACGGTTTGACGATGTAGTCGTCGGCGCCGTCCCCGAGGACCGCGACCATGTCGGGCTCCTCGTCCCGCGCGGTCGCCACGATCACCGGGACATCGCTGACCGCGCGCAGCATCCGCAGCACCTGCGCCCCGTCGACGTCCGGCAGCCCGAGGTCCAGGACGACGAGGTCGGGGCGGTCGGTGACGGCGGCGTCCAGGCCGGACATGCCCGTCGCCGCGGTGGCGACGGCATGCCCCCGGTCGCGCAGCGCCCGCACCAGCGCACCGCGCAACTGGGGATCGTCCTCGACAACAAGAAGATGTGGCATGCACGTACCGTGCCACGCCAGCCCCCGCCCCGGCGACGTCGGGCCGCGGCCGAGAACCCGCCCCGACGGGCCGCCGCGGCACGGCCCACGAGGCCGCCCGCGGCGGTGGACCGTACGGCGGAGAGGGGGACGGACGGCGAGCGCGCGGGCCCGGCGCACCGCGGTGACCACGGTGGTCCGGACGGGCGTGGCGGCCCCTGCCGCGCCGACACACTGTCCGTGCCCGCCCCGGCTGCCGTACAGACTGTCGGTACCGGTGGACGGCCGGTGATCCCTAGGGTGGAGAGGTTCGCCGCGCCTGTCCCCGGCGGACCCGAGCGACCGATCCGAGGTACTGACCGTGACCACGACGCCCACCGCCCCCTCCGCCACCGACGGCGCGGCCGTGAAGGCCGCCGACCGCGCGCATGTCTTCCACTCCTGGTCCGCCCAGGGCCTGATCGATCCGCTGCCCGTCGCCGGCGCCGAAGGCTCGTACTTCTGGGACTACGACGGCAACCGCTACCTCGACTTCTCGTCGCAGCTGGTCAACACCAACATCGGGCACCAGCACCCGAAGGTCGTCGCGGCGATCCAGGAGCAGGCCGCGAAGCTCTGCACGATCGCGCCGGGCTTCGCCGTCGACGTCCGGTCCGAGGCCGCCCGGCTGATCGCCGAGCGCACCCCCGGCGACCTCGACAAGATCTTCTTCACCAACGGCGGCGCGGAAGCCGTCGAGAACGCCGTCCGTATGGCGCGGCTGCACACCGGCCGGGCCAAGGTCCTCTCGGCCTACCGCTCGTACCACGGCGCCACCGCCGCCGCGATCAACCTCACCGGCGACCCGCGCCGCTGGCCCTCGGACACCGCGTCGGCCGGCGTCGTCCACTTCTGGGGTCCGTTCCTCTACCGCTCGCCGTTCCACGCCGAGAACGAGGCGCAGGAGTGCGAGCGCGCCCTCGCCCACCTGGAGGCGACCATCGCCTTCGAGGGCCCGCAGTCGATCGCCGCGATCATCCTGGAGACCATCCCGGGCACCGCCGGCATCATGGTCCCGCCGCCCGGCTACCTCGCCGGTGTCCGCGAGATCTGCGACCGCCACGGCATCGTCTTCATCCTCGACGAGGTGATGGCCGGGTTCGGCCGCACCGGCCACTGGTTCGCCGCCGACCACTTCGGTGTCACCCCGGACCTGCTGACCTTCGCCAAGGGCGTCAACTCCGGATACGTCCCGCTCGGCGGCGTCGCGATCAGCGCCGAGATCGCCGCGACCTTCGACACCCGCCCCTACCCGGGCGGCCTCACCTACTCCGGCCACCCGCTGGCCTGCGCCTCCGCCGTCGCCACGATCAACGCGATGGCCGAGGAGCGGATCGTGGAGAACGCCGCGGAGATCGGCGAGACGGTCATCGGCCCCGCGCTGCGCGCCATGGCCGAGCGCCACCCGTCCGTCGGCGAGGTCCGCGGTCTGGGCGCCTTCTGGGCCCTCGACCTGGTGCGGAACAAGGAGACCCGCGAGCCGCTGGTGCCCTACAACGCCTCGGGCGCCGACAACGCCCCGATGGCGGGGTTCGCCGCCGCCTGCAAGCAGGGCGGTCTGTGGCCGTTCGTCAACATGAACCGTACGCACGTCGTTCCGGCCTGCACCATCACCGCAGCCGAGGCGGAGAAGGGCCTGGCCCTCCTCGACACCGCCCTCGACACGGCGGACGCCCACACCGTCTGACGAGGCACCACCCCCGCGGCGCGTACGCCGGGGCCGCGCGCTCCCCTCACCAGGGGGCGCGCGCCCGAACCGTACGCGCCGTACGACATACAGGCCCAGCCGGGGCGCGTACCGCGCGGCGCGCGCCCACCGGCAAACGGCCCGCGCCCGGCCCGTCGCCGGTCACCGGCAAACGGCCCGCCCCGGCCCCCGGGCAGGTCACGGCGGCCCTCGCCTATCGTGGGCGGGGCCGCCGGCCCGCCGCGCGGCTCCGGGGAGCAGGCCCCGCCACCGGGCGCTGCGGCCCGGACCGGTCGTCGAAGGGGACGCACACCATGGCCGCTGACCGGCCCGGCGCGGTCGTACGGCGCAACACCCTGCGCCGCCAGATCGCCGACGCGCTGCGCGACGAGGCGCTGGCCGGGCGGTTGCCGTGCGGCCACCGCTTCACGGTGAAGGAGATCGCCGAACAGTACGGCGTCTCCGCCACCCCCGTCCGCGAGGCGCTCCTCGACCTGTGCGCCCAAGGGCTGCTCGACATCGAGGAACACCGCGGCTTCCGGGTGCGCGCCTTCAGCGCCGACGACTACCGGGCCATGGTCGAGGCCCGCACCCTCGTCGTCGAGGGCGTCTTCCGCGGCTCCGGCGCCATGGAGGCGCGCCCTTCCGGCGAAGCGCTGCTCTCCCTCCGCCGCCGCGCGGAGGAGGCCGAACGCGCCGCCCGCGCCGGCGACCTGGACGTGCTCATCGGCTACGACCTGCGCTTCTGGCGCGAGTTGGGCGGCCTCGTCGGCAACGCGTACATCGGGGACTTCCTGGACCGCCTCCGGGTGCAGACCTGGATGTTCGCCGTGCCGCTCCTGCGCGAGCGGCACGAGCTGCGCGGCCTCCTCTGGCAGGGCCACCGCGCCCTCGCCGACGCGGTCGCCCGGCACGATCCGCCCGAGGCGCGTCGCCTGATCGCCGAGTACAACGCGCACGCCCTCGCTCTCGTGGGAACGCCCGGGTAGCACTACGCTGTCCCGACCGTCGGCCGGAACCACCGCCACCGCGGACCACCCCCGGCCCCGTCACACCCCGTCCGCCCTCTCTGCACCACGCGCGCCCGTGCCAGTGGCCCCGACCGGAAGCGAGCACTCACTCGTGGCATGTGACCTGTGGCTGGTACCCCTCGTCGATGTGCTGTGCCACAGCCCCGACAACCCGTTCTCCGAAGAGATCGCCGCCTACGACAAGGCCCTGACGGAGGCCGGTCTGCCACCGGTGCCGGTCTTCAGCTACATGCCGGGACTCTCCGGCGACGTGGCGCCGGTCGCCGGTTTCGACTACGACGCGCTGCACTTCCTGCGCCGCGCCTACCTGCTGCACCTGTGCGGCCTGGAGGTGACCCCGGTCGACGAACTGGGCGGCGACTACGAGCAGTTGCTGGAGATGTTCGAGCAGACGGCCCAGCAGTCGCACCTCGTCTGGCACTACGACCACGCCGGGGCGTACGTTCCGGTCGATTTCCCGCACCCGCTGGCCGATGAGGAACTCCTCGACGGCGGTGGCCCCCTGGGCTCCTCCCACGGCCTCCTGCGCGACCTCGAACTGGTCGCCCCGGCCCTCGGCATCGACCCCGCCAACCCGCCCGCCCCGCCCGCGCCTCCGACCGGCCCCACCGGCCTGGAGGAGCGGTCGGTGACCCCGCCCACCGACGACGGCCCGTTCGCCCGCGAACGCCACGTCTGGCTCGGCCTGCACGCCGCCGCGACCAGAAGCCTCGGCCAGGGCTCCATGATCGTCTTCAGCTGACGCACCCAACGGCCCCGGCGGCGCACCCCGCCGGGGCGCGCCACCGGGGCCGTTCAGCGCGGCGGCTCCGGCGGACGCTGGCGCGGCATGTTCGGCCGGGCGCCCGGCGGCAGCGTGAACCGCCCGCCGCCCGGCTGACCCGCGCCTTCCGCCCGCGCCCCGGACCACGGCAGCGCCGACCGGTCCGTACGGGGCACCGGACCGGCCCGGAACTGCGTCATCCAGTCACCGGTCTCGGAGCGCACCAACTCCCCGATGTCCTCGTGGAAGCGGCGCAGCACCCCCAGACACCGCTCCGCCGCCTCGCTCGCCGTGCCCTCCGCCGGGCCGAGCACCTCCCGCACGCTCTCCGACGCCCAGTCGAACTGCAGCGCCTCCAGCCGCCGCTGGATCGCCTGCGCCGTCGCGACGTCCCGCATCCAGCCCGCCGTCACCCCGAAGTACCGGTCGCACCCCACGCAGACGGCGCCTATCAGCAGCGTCAGATACCCCCAGGACGCCCCGCCGTGCCACGCCCCGGCCAGATCGACCAGCGGCAGCGCGGCGCCCACCGAGACCCCGGCGGCGGCACCGGCGCGCAGCGCCCGCGCGGCGCGCCGCTTGCCGCGCCGGTCGTTCAGGTACCAGTCGGCGGCGCGCAGCGCGCTCTCCTCCGTCCACGCGTAGAGCGCGTCCAGCCGGTCGGCGGGCTCGCCCCAGTCGCCGTGCGGGAACGCCCGCCCGGTCAGATCACCGGGCCCGCGCCCCTGGCCGCCGACCCCGAGCAGGGCGGCGGCCCGTGCCCAGCCGCGCCGCGGCTCCTGCTCCCGCCCGCCGTCCCCGGGCGTCCCCTCCGGCTGCATCTCCGGCTGACTCAACCGTGGACTCCCTCGTTGCGGCTACGTACGGTGCGCCCGGTGCGTAGGAAAAGCGGATGGACGATCACCCCTTCCTACCGCCGAACGGTGGGCCTTGCCCACAAGATCACGGGATTCCCGCCCGGAAGTGGCCGCCCATCGGGTATAGGGCACCGGGCGCTCTCACCCGAAAGAGTTGCCGCACCCGGGGGCGCGGGGTTGCCGGGGCGACTTCCGGCCGTTCGCCCGGACCCCGCGGGGCGGGCGGGACCGGAGGGGCGCCGGGCCGGGCCGGAACCCCGGACGGCTAGGCTGCCACCCGTGAAGGTCCTCGTCATCGGCGGCGGCGCCCGCGAACACGCCCTGTGCCGCTCCCTGTCCCTCGACCCCGACGTCACCGCGCTGTACTGCGCCCCCGGCAACGCCGGTATCGCCGAGGTGGCCGAACTCCGCTCCGTCGACGCCCTCGACGGCGCCGCCGTCGCCGCGCTCGCCGCCGACCTGGGGGCCGGACTCGTCGTCGTCGGCCCCGAGGCGCCGCTGGTGGCGGGCGTCGCCGACGCGGTCCGCGAGCGCGGCATCCCGGTCTTCGGCCCCTCGGCGCAGGCCGCCCGGCTGGAGGGCTCCAAGGCGTTCGCCAAGGACGTGATGGCCGCCGCGGGCGTCCCGACCGCCCGCAGCTACGTCTGCACCACCCCGGAGGAGATCGACGCCGCCCTCGACGCCTTCGGCGCCCCGTACGTCGTCAAGGACGACGGGCTGGCCGCGGGGAAGGGCGTCGTCGTCACCGAGGACGTCGCGGCCGCCCGCGCGCACGCCCTGGCCTGCGGGCAGACCGTCATCGAGGAGTTCCTCGACGGCCCCGAGGTCTCCCTCTTCGCGGTCACCGACGGCGAGACGGTCGTGCCGCTCCAGCCCGCCCAGGACTTCAAGCGCGCCCTCGACGGCGACGCCGGCCCCAACACCGGCGGCATGGGTGCCTACAGCCCGCTGCCCTGGGCCGACCCGCAGCTGGTCGACGAGGTCCTCGCCACCGTCCTCCAGCCCACCGTCGACGAACTGCGCCGCCGTGGCACGCCCTTCTCCGGACTGCTCTACGCGGGCCTGGCGATCACCTCGCGCGGGGTGCGGGTCATCGAGTTCAACGCCCGCTTCGGCGACCCGGAGACCCAGGTGGTCCTGGCCCGCCTGAAGACGCCGCTGGCCGGGCTGCTGCACGCCGCCGCGACCGGCACGCTGGCCGCCCTCCCGCCGCTGCGCTGGAGCGACGGCGCCGCGGTCACCGTCGTCATCGCCTCGCACAACTACCCGGGCACCCCGCGCACCGGCGACCCGATCGAGGGCCTCGCCGACGTCGCCGAGCAGGACGGCCCCAAGGCGTACGTCCTGCACGCCGGCACCGTGCGGGACGAGTCCGGCGCGGTCCGCAGCGCCGGCGGCCGGGTGCTGTCGGTGACCGCGACCGGAGCCGACCTCACCGCCGCCCGCGACCGCGCCTACCGCGCCGTCGGCCGGATCTCCCTGGATGGCTCCCAGCACCGTACGGACATCGCCCGCAAGGCCGCGGCGGACGAGTCCGCCGCGACGGCCCAGGCGTAACACCACCCGGCACCACCGACGGCCCCGGTGCCCCGCCCACCACGGCGGGACACCGGGGCCGTCGGCGTGTCCCGGGGGCGGCCGGGCCTTCCGGCGGGTGAGGGGCGGGCAGCGGCCCTCGGGCGAACGGTGAGGGGGCGCTGCGGGTGCGGCGCACGATTTCCGGAGGCCGGTCCGCGGGCGGGTGCGGCGGCTCGTGAGCGGGCGCGGCCCAGGCCCGGACGCCGCAGGTCACCAGCCCAGGGGCCCGGCCGGGAACAAGTTCCCACCTTTACCCAAAGCCATACCATCGAGTGACCGATCCGGTGACCTGCTGACGGGAGCCTGACCCCCAACTAGGGTGCCGCGCAGGCGTTCTCTCCCGCCCCGGTACGGCGGTCACGGAGACGTCCGGCAAGTGGCTCACCGGCATTGCGATGTCAGTGGCCGGTGCCACAGTGGTGGGAAGCGCGCGACGGCTCGGGCACGGTGTCCGTGCGGGCCACGGCCGCCGGGCGCTCCCGCTGTACGGCTCGCAATGCGTGATCTCTCCGATGTCTCCGTCCGTCTCCACGAGGACAGCAGGGGGTGTGCAGGCTCATGGCTGGTCCGGAAACAGGCGTCCTCGCGGCGCGCTCCCGTGCCCTGGCCGTGCTGCGGATCCGCGGTGCGGCGCTCGCCGTGGCGCTGCTGCCCGCCGCCGTCGCCGTGGTGCTGCTCGTCGGCGGCGCCACCGGCCGGCTCGGCACGCCGGACGCCGCCGCGGGCTCCGGCTGGGGCCTGGCCCGGCTGGTGGTGAGCGGTCTCGCGGCGTTGGCGCTGGCGCTCGCCGTGCTGGTCGGCGCGGTCGTCGCCGGGGCCAGACCGGCGCTCAGCCCCTCCGTCCCGGTGCCCGAGGAGTCCGCCCCCGACCTGTACCGCCTGGTCCGCGAGCTGGCCGACCGCCTCGACGTCCCCGCGCCGTCCGCGCTGGCCCTCACCCCGGACTGCGACAGCTGGCTGGAGGACCGTACGCACCGCGCCCACGGCCCGCCCCGGAGCACCCCCCGCTCCGCCCGTAAGAACACGGCCCCGGTGCTGGTCATCGGCTCCCCGTTCCTGTGGTGGATGCGCGTCGGTGAGCTGCGCGCCCTCCTCGCCCCCGTCGTCGCCGGTACGGGCCCCGCCGCCGACCCGGACATAGCCGCGGCCCGCCGGTTCATCCGCGGGCTGGACGCCGCGGTCGCCGTCGCCGCCCGCGCCCGGGGCGTACGGGCCCCCGCGCTCCGCTTCGCCGGTCTGGCGGCGCGCCTGATGCTGCGCGCCTGCCGCGACCACGCCACGCTCATGGAGCGGGCGGTTGCGACCGCCGCGTCCGAGCGCGCCCAGGACGTCGACCACCGGCTGCGGACCGTCGCCCAGGAGCAGGTCGGCCTGGCGTACGCGGGCTGGGACCGCCTGCTGACCCGGGTCGCGCTGCCCGCGTGGCGGCTGGGCCGCTGGCCCGCGCACCTGGACTCCGGTGTGGTCTCCGCGCTCACCGAACTGTCCCGCCGCGACCGCCTGGCCGACGGCTTCACCGCCCGCCTCGGCGAGCGTCCGGCCTGCGACCTCCTGGAGGAGCCCGGTCTCATCGACGGCGCGGCGTCCCTGCTGGCCGCCCGGCTCTTCCACGGCGGCCCCGCGACGGCCGGCCCCGGTTGGTCCCCCGTCGGCTGGAGCGAGTATCCGGACGAGGTCGTGGACCGCACCTGGCGACTGGAGGCCGCCCGCCTCCACCGCGTCCTGGACGGCCTGCCCGCCACACCCCCGCCCGCCGCCGACGCGCACGAGGCCCGTACCCAGGAAGCCCCCGTGTCCCGGCCGGGCTCCGCGGGCCCTGCCGCCCTGCCCGGGGAGCCCGGCTCCGCGCCGCTGTCCGCCCCGGTGGCCGGCGCCGGCGATGCGGTCACCGGCGCCCCGGCCCACCGCTCCTCCGCCGTGGCCACCGCGCCCGCCCCGCTCCCGGCCGCCCCGTCCCTGGGCCCGACCCTGGAGCGGGTCATCGACCAGTTGTCGGGCGAGCCCGGCGCCGGCGACCTCGTAGCCGCCCGTCTGGACGCCGAAATGGCCCACGAGGCCCGCACCGCCGCCCGGCACCACGCCTCCCCGGGCGCGTCGGGGGCTCCGGAGGTCTCGGGCTCCCCCTCGGCTCCGGGCCGCCCGGAGCCGACGGGCCGTTCCGCCGCCCCGGGGCCGGCGGACCCGGCCGGTTCCCCGGAGTCCGCGGACCACCCCGGCTCCCCGGGGCCGGCGGACGAGCCCGGAGCGCCGGAGACCACGGGCCGTTCCGGCTCCCCGGACGCGAAGGACCGTTCCGGCTACCCGGGGCCGGCGGACCGCCCCGGCTCCCCGGAAGCGATGGAGCGCCCCGGCTCCGCGAAGGCGGCAGGCCGCCCTGGATCCCCGGAGGCACCGGGCCGGGCGGAGGCGCCCGCTCCTACGGGACGGGCGGAGGGGCCGGCCCTCCCGGAGTTCCCGGAGCTGCCGGACCTGAGCGGTACGGACGGGCTCACCGACGGCGGTCTGCCGCTCTTCCCGCTCCAGCCGCCCCGCACCGGCCGTGACCTGCTCGCCGACCATGTCACGGCGATGGTCTGCTGCACCGCCGTGGACACCGCGGGCGCGGCTCCCGGTCTCGACTGGCTGGACGGCCCCGCCCTGCTGATCGACGGCGCCCGCCGCACCGACCTCGGCACCCCCGTCCGCAGCCTCGTCGAGGACGGCGACGCCGCCCCTCTCCGCGCCTGGCTCGCGACCATAGGTGCCCGCCCCGAAAAACCGGTCCGCCTGCCCTGAACCCCGGCCCTGAACCCACCCGCCCCGCACCGCCGGCCCGCCCGTTCGCCCTGGACCGGCCCGCCCGCTCCGCCTCGCCGTCGCCCCGCAGCCGCTCACCCCGTAAGGCCGTCCCGCTCCCAGGCCCCGGAGGTCCGCCGCCCGCCGTGGCGCGCCTGCTCCCGGTCTCCGGCCGCTTCCGGCCCGCCCGATGCCCCGGCCCCGGGCATCGCCCCTGCTCACGGCAGTGCTCGCGCCCCCACGGCGCCCTCTCGACGGCGGTCCCTCGAAGCGCCTCGGACGCGCACGGCCCCGCCCCGGCGCCCGGCCGTCCCCACCTCCCACCTCCCAGCGCCCCGGGCCCCGAGGCCCTACGCCGGACGGGGCCTGCCCCCTCCGCGACCCAACGACCACGGCGGTCCACCCCACGACAGGCACCCCCGCCAGGCCGCCCCGGACCGCACCCACCGCACCTCCGGACCGCCCCCCCCACCACCGGCCCCGCCCCGAGCACCGCCTCACCCCTGACCCCGCGCACGCCTCCCACCGGCCCGAACACCCATTCCCGGAGACCCCCGTGAGGTCCTGTTCCGTATACCTGTCGGGTTGTTTCTCTCGTCAAGTCCGTTGAATTCGCGACGAAGGGTGACGAACTGAGTGCTTAATGTGATGTGCTGGGAGCGGCCGCGTCGGTCCGGATGGGACCTCTGCGGCGCCGCTCCCGCACGCCGTCGCGGCCCTGCGCGGGCGGCCCGTGACGCCGGCCCGCCGCGGGTGCCCGGCCGGCGGCGTACGGAGCACCGGCCGGCCCACGGGGGACACGGGAGGGGAGCTGATGGTGGGGACGGATCAGATCAGGCGCTGGGAGTCGGGCGCCCTGGCCCACGCGGTGACGGACCCGTTCGGACAGGGCCCGCTGCCCTGGCTGCGCGGCAACGAGAGCTACGCCGACCCCGGCCACACCGCGCCCTGGTACACCGACCACGGCGACCTGCGGGTGCCACCGCCCCGTAAACACAACGGCCCGCGCACCGCCGACGACATCCACCGGCAGATCAAGGGGTTCGCCACCACCGGCGCGGTCGCCCCGGGTGAGGCCATCGACTTCCGGGTCTCCGTCGACCCGCCGCAGCCGTTCAGCATCGACATCTACCGCATCGGCCACTACGGCGGCGCCGGAGCCTTCAAGATCACCACCAGCCCGCGGCTCTCCGGCATCGTCCAGCCCGCCCCGCTCGCCGCCGAGCGCACCGTCTCCTGCCACCACTGGTGGCTCTCCTGGCGCCTCCAGGTCCCCACGTACTGGAACCTCGGCGCGTACGTCGCCGTGCTGACCACCGCCGACGGCTACCGCAGCCACATCCCCTTCACCGTCCGCGACGACCACCCCGCCGACCTGCTGCTCCTGCTGCCCGACATCACCTGGCAGGCGTACAACCTCTACCCGGAGGACGGCCGCACCGGCGCCAGCCTCTACCACGCCTGGGACGAGGACGGCGCGCTCCTCGGCGAGCGGGACGCCGCCACCACCGTCTCCTTCGACCGCCCCTACGCCGGCGCCGGACTGCCGCTGCACGTCGGTCACGCCTACGACTTCATCCGCTGGGCCGAGCGGTACGGCTACGACCTCGCCTACGCCGACGCCCGCGATCTGCACGCCGGACGCGTCGACCCGTCCCGCTACCGCGGCCTGATCTTCCCCGGCCACGACGAGTACTGGACGGCGCCGATGCGCCGCACCGCCGAATCCGCCCGCGACCAGGGCACCTCGCTGGTCTTCCTCTCCGCCAACACCATGTACTGGAAGGTCGACCTCGCCCCGTCGCCCTCCGGCCCGGACGCACTGCTCAGCTGCCGCAAACGCCAGGGCCCGGGACGCCCCGCCCTCTGGCGCGAGACGGGCGAGCCGGAGCAGCGGCTGATGGGCGTGCAGTACGCGGGGCGGGTCCCCGAGCCCGCGCCGCTCGTCGTCCGCAACGGCGGCCACTGGCTGTGGGAGGCCACCGGCGCGGGCGAGGGCGACAAGCTGCCCGGTCTGGTCGCGGGCGAGGCCGACCGCTACTTCCCGCGCACCAGCCTCCCCGCGCACACCGACCGCACACTGCTCGCCCACTCCCCGTACCGCGACACCGAGGGCCACCGCCGCCACCAGGAGAGTTCGCTCTACCGCGCCCCCAGCGGCGCCCTGGTCTTCGCCTCCGGCACCTTCGCCTGGTCACCCGCGCTGGACCGCCCCGGCCACATCGACCCCCGCATCCAACGCGCCACGGCCAACCTCCTCGACCGCATCTGCAAACGCGACTGACAGACCGGACACGCCCCGCCGTACGAGGCCGACGCCCGGGTGCCGGCCCTCCCGGAAGCCCCCGGCCGCCCGGACCGGCTCACTCCGGCGCGGCCCCCGGCCCCCGCTCCGCGAACGGCGCCGTCTCCCGCGCCAGCGCCACCGTCAGCGCCCGGAAGATCCGCACCTCGGGATGGGTGTCCCCGGCCCGCGTCGCCAGCACGCTGTGCGCGGGCGCCGCGTCCAGCACCGGTACGTACACCGCCCCCGGCCACGGGTAGTACCGCGCGAACGACGCCAGCCCGGAGCCCGCCCCGCGCCCGGCGGCCACACTCGTCAGCACGTCCTGCGGGGTGAGCGCGCAGTCCGGCGCCCGCCGCTCGCCCTCGCCGAAGTACAGGTAGTCGGTGAACGGCCGCGGGGTGTGGCGCGGCAGCCGCAGATACGGCAGTTCCAGGACATCGGCGACGCGCAGCCCCTCCCGCCGCGCGTCCGCGTACACCGAAGCCGCCGGCACCGCCACGATCCGCCGCTCCGTCGTCAGCACGTCCACCTCGATGCCCTCGGCCTCGATCGCCGGGCGGACGAACGCGACGTCCACCCGGTGCTCGCGCAGCGCGCTGCAGTGTTCCGTGAAGTTCAACTGGACGAGCCGCAGCTCCACCTCGGGCCGGGCCCGCCGGAAGGCGTTGACCGCGGCGGGCGTCACCTCACCCGAACCGTGCCCCATCACCCCGACCCGCAGCCCCCGCGCGGGCGGCCCGCCGCCGAGGGCCACCTCGGAGACGTCCTCGACCGCCGCGTTGGCCGCCGCCAGCAGCGTCCGGGCGTGCGACACCAGCCGCCGCCCCGCCGCCGTCGGCACCGCCGTGCCCCGGCCACGCTCCAGCAGCCGGGTCCCGAACTCCCGCTCCAACTGCTGGACGTGCCCGGTCACCGCGGCCGGAGACAGGAACAGCCGGGCCGCCGCCCGCCCGAAATGCCCCTCCTCGACCACCGCCAGAAAAGAAGACAGCCGCCGCAGATCCATGGCGCCACGATACGGCCGCACACCCCGGTGGCCCGTACACGTTCACGATTCCTGAACGCCTACGGCACCCGCCCCGGGCCTCCCGTAGAACGGCCGGTATGACGACGCCTTCCCTCCGGGCCGCCCGGCCCGCCGCCCCGGCATCCCCGGCCGTCCGGCGCCGCCACTGGCTGCGCGCGGGCTGGCTGATGACCGCTTCCGGCTGGAGCGCCAACCAGTTCTCCGCCCTCCTCGGTGCCTACCGCACCGACCTGGGCCTGACCGACGCCACCACCACCGGCCTCTTCGCGGTCTACGTGCTCGGCCTGATCCCCGGCCTGCTGCTCGCCGGCCCGGCCGCCGGGCGCCACGGGCGCCGCCCGGTCACCTTCGCCGCGCTCGCCGTCTCCGCCCTGGCGACCTGCCTGCTGATGGCCGGACCGGCCGCCGTCTGGCTGCTGTGGCCCGGCCGCTTCCTCACCGGACTCGGCGCCGGCACCCTGCTCACCGCCGGCGGCGTCTGGATCAAGGAACTGTCCACCGCCCCGTACGGCACCGCCCCCACCCCGGGCGCCGCGGCCCGCCGCTCCGGACTCTTCCTCTCCGCCGGCTTCGCCTCCGGCGGCCTGGCCGCCGCCTGCATCGCCGAGTGGGCCCCGCACCCGATGATCCTCGCCTACGTCCCCCACCTCGCCCTCACCGCGGCCGCCGCCCTCAGCGCCGCCCACACCCCGGAAACGAGCCCCGCCCCCCACCGGCCCGGCCCGGCCCCCGCCACCGCACCCGGTCCCACGCCCGCCACCGGCCCCGCACCCGCCCCCGTGCCCGCCGCCGATCGGGCCGCCTTCCGCCGCCTCGTCGCTCCTCTCGCCCCCTGGGTCTTCGCCGCACCCACCATCGCCTTCGCCACCCTCCCGGGGCTGGTCGACGCCCACCTCGACGGCTGGCGCACCGTCTACGCGGGCCTCGCCACCGCCGTCACCCCCGGCACCGGACTCCTCGTCGCCCCGCTCGCCCGCCGCCTCGCCGCCCGCCACCGCATGGCCACCGCCTTCTGCGGCCTCGCCGCCATCGCCGCCGGACTGCTCCTCGGCGCCCTCGCGGTGGCCCGCACCGACCCGGCCCTGGCCCTGTGCGCCGCGGCCCTCCTCGGCGGCGGCTACGGCCTGAGCGTCGCGTACGGCCTGACGGAGGTCGCCGCCCTCACCCCGCCGCACCTGCTGGCCCACCGCACCGCCCGCTTCTGGGCCCTGTGCTACCTGGGTTTCTGCGCCCCGTACGCGGTGACCCTGCTCAGTGCCCACCGGAGCCCGGCGACCGTCCTGACCGGCACCGCGGCCCTCGCCCTGCTGACCCTCGCCGCGCTGGCCCGCAACGCCGCCCGCACCTGACCGGTCGCCCCCGCCCCGCCGCCCGTCCGCCCCGTACGGGAGAATCGGCAGGACTCCTGGACCAACCTACGCGGAGGCAGCGTGTCCGGTTTTGTAGAAAAGCCCGAGCCCTTGCAGGTGCCCGGCCTCACCCACCTTCACACCGGCAAGGTGCGTGACCTCTACCAGAACGCCGACGGCGAACTGATCATGGTCGCCAGTGACCGCATCTCCGTGTACGACTGGGTGCTGCCCACCGAGATCCCGGACAAGGGCCGCGTCCTCACCCAGCTCTCCCTGTGGTGGTTCGACCAGCTCGCCGACCTGGCCCCCAACCACGTCCTGAGCACCGAGCTGCCGCCCGGCGCCCCCGCCGACTGGGAGGGCCGCACCCTCGTCTGCACCTCCCTGGACATGGCCCCCGTCGAGTGCGTCGCCCGCGGCTACCTGACCGGCTCCGGCCTCGCCGAGTACCAGGAGTCCCGCACCGTCTGCGGCCTGGCGCTCCCCGAGGGCCTCGTCGACGGCTCCGAACTCCCCGCGCCGATCTTCACCCCCGCCACCAAGGCGGCGGTCGGCGACCACGACGAGAACGTCTCGTACGAGGAGGTCGCCCGCCAGGTCGGTCCGGAGACCGCCGCCCGGCTGCGCCGCGCCACCCTCGACATCTACTCCCGTGCCCGCGACATCGCCCGCGGCCGCGGCATCCTCCTCGCCGACACCAAGTTCGAGTTCGGCTTCAAGGACGGCGAACTGATCCTCGCCGACGAGGTCCTGACGCCCGACTCGTCGCGCTTCTGGCCCGCCGACCGGTGGCAGCCGGGCCGCGCCCAGCCCTCCTTCGACAAGCAGTTCGTCCGCGACCACCTGACGTCCCCGGCGTCCGGCTGGGACCGCAAGGGCGAACTCCCGCCCCCCGGCCTCCCGCAGGACGTCGTCGACGCCACCCGCGCCAAGTACATCGAGGCGTACGAGCGGCTGACCGGTCTGACCTGGAGCTGATCGCACGAGAAAGGCCCCGGCCGGTGTTTCCACCGGCCGGGGCCTTTTCCTTGAGCGGACGACGAGGCTCGAACTCGCGACCTCAACCTTGGCAAGGTTGCGCTCTACCAACTGAGCTACGTCCGCATGCTCCGGGCGAATCCGGTGACCGTTTCCGGTCCCCGCCGCGCGGTGCGGGGACCACTATAGCCAATGAATGCGCCCCCGCGAACCACTCCCGTGGACCGCCGCTTTTCTGTGTCCGCCGCCACATCCCGAGGGAGATCACCACCGGACACGACAAAGGCCCCCGATCGGTGTTTCCACCGGCCGGGGGCCTTTTCACTGAGCGGACGACGAGGCTCGAACTCGCGACCTCAACCTTGGCAAGGTTGCGCTCTACCAACTGAGCTACGTCCGCAGGCATCCACCCGGCTTTCACCGAGCGGCGCGACAGCTACTCTACCTGATCGAAAAGGCTGCTTGAGCCTGAAGGACGAGAACTGTCAGAGCGGGTGACAGGGATTGCACACTGCGCCTCCCTCTTGGAAAGAGGGCGCTCTACTACTGAGCTACACCCGCGTGACTCCTCGGGGCCCGGCCTTCCGGCCTCGCCCCTCGGCGTGCTCCAGACTCTAGCTGATCACCGGGGGTGCCGTGCAAGTCGGCTCCGTGCGGGGCACGGCACCCCTGTGCGGGGGTCAGTGGTTGGCCGCGCTGAAGGCTTCGTAGACCTTCTTCGGGATGCGACCGCGCGGCGGCACCTCCATCTGGTGCGAGCGGGCCCAGGCGCGGACCGCCGCCGGATCGGGCGTCACCGCCGTGCGGTGGTACGCCTTGCCGGACTTGGCCCGCTTGCGGCCGGCCTCGACGAACGGCTCCAGGGCGTCGCGGAGTTTCTTCGCATTGGCGGGATTGAGGTCGATCTCGTACGACTTCCCGTCCAATCCGAAGGCGACCGTCTCTGCGGCTTCTCCTCCGTCGATGTCGTCGGAGAGCGTTACTACTACGCGCTGCGCCACGGATATCGGTCCTTTCGTGCAGCAACCCCGTGTTGACGTGGGGCGTTGCTTCGGATCCTGTTGACAGGAATCAATGCTTTTTCATTTGTACAGCGGCGGGCAATGCATTGTGAAGCCCAGTTAATTTCTTCAGCGTGTCATGTCGCAATCCGAACCGTGGATCTTTTCGAGGATTTTCCCCGCTGTGCACGGCCGGCCGATACCGGACCGTGAGGGGACGGTCACTTGTCTATGCGCGTAGAATTTCGCACACGGTAGTGTGAGGGAACCGCCTTACGCACCACACCACCGGGAGTGCCAGTGGCACGCGTCGTAGTCGACGTCATGCTCAAGCCGGAGATCCTCGACCCGCAGGGGCAGGCGGTGCAGCGCGCACTGCCACGCCTGGGATTCGAGGGGATCGCCGACGTCCGTCAGGGCAAGCGTTTCGAACTTGAGGTGGAGGGCCCGGCCGACGACGCCGCCCTCGCCCGTATCCGCGAGATGGCCGAGACCTTCCTCGCCAACACCGTCATCGAGGACTTCACCGTCCGCGTCGAGGCCGGATCATGACTGCACGCATCGGCGTCGTGACGTTCCCCGGAACCCTCGACGACCGCGACACACAGCGCGCCGTCCGGGTCGCCGGGGCCGAAGCCGTGCCGCTGTGGCACCGGGACAAGGACCTCAAGCAGGTCGACGCCGTGGTGCTGCCCGGCGGTTTCTCGTACGGCGACTATCTGCGGGCCGGGGCGATCTCCCGGTTCTCGCCGGTGATGGAGTCCGTCATCGCGCAGGCGAAGGACGGCATGCCCGTCCTCGGTATCTGCAACGGCTTCCAGGTGCTCACCGAGACGCATCTGCTGCCCGGCGCGATGCTGCGCAACGAGAGCCTGCACTTCGTCTGCCGTGAGCAGAAGCTGCGGGTGGAGAACGCGGACACCGCCTGGACCACCGACTACAGCGCGGGCCAGGAGATCGCCGTCCCGCTGAAGAACATCGACGGCCGTTACGTCGCCGACGCGCGCACGCTCGACATGCTGGAGGCGGAGGGCCGCGTCGCCTTCCGCTACCTCGACGTGAACCCCAACGGCTCGCTCCGCGACATCGCCGGTATCACCAACGAGGCGGGCAACGTCGTCGGCCTCATGCCGCACCCCGAGCACGCCGTGGAACCGCTGATCGGCACGGGCCGTACCGACGGTCTCGGGTTCTTCACCTCGATCCTGAAGAAGTTGGTCAACGCATGACGCTGGACACGGTCACGCACGCCGCGCAGACCCCCGAGGCCGAGCAGCCCTGGGCCGAGCTGGGGCTGAAGCAGGACGAGTACGCGCGTATCCGCGAGATCCTCGGCCGCCGCCCGACCGGCGCCGAGCTGGCGATGTACTCCGTCATGTGGTCCGAGCACTGCTCGTACAAGAGCAGCAAGGTCCACCTCAAGCAGTTCGGTGAGAAGGCGCCCGAGAACGACGCGATGCTCGTCGGCATCGGGGAGAACGCCGGTGTCGTCGACGTCGGCCAGGGCTACGCCGTCACCTTCAAGGTGGAGTCGCACAACCACCCCAGCTACATCGAGCCGTACCAGGGCGCGGCCACCGGTGTCGGCGGCATCGTCCGCGACATCCTCGCCATGGGCGCCCGCCCGGTCGCGGTCGTCGACCCGCTGCGGTTCGGCGCCGCCGACCACCCCGACACCAAGCGCGTCCTGCCGGGTGTCGTCGCGGGCATCGGCGGCTACGGCAACTGCCTGGGCCTGCCGAACATCGGCGGCGAGGTCGTCTTCGACCCCTGCTACCAGGGGAACCCGCTGGTCAACGCCGGTTGCATCGGTGTGATGAAGCATGAGGACATCCACCTGGCGAAGGCGTCGGGCACCGGCAACAAGGTCATCCTCTACGGCGCCCGCACCGGTGGCGACGGCATCGGCGGCGTCTCCGTCCTCGCGTCGGAGACGTTCGACGACACGAAGCCGGCCAAGCGCCCGGCCGTGCAGGTCGGTGACCCGTTCCAGGAGAAGCTGCTCATCGAGTGCACCCTGGAGGTCTTCAAGGAGGACCTGGTCGCCGGCATTCAGGACCTCGGCGGCGCCGGTCTGTCCTGCGCCACCAGCGAGCTGGCGTCGGCCGGTTCCGGCGGTATGCGCGTCGAGCTGGACACCGTTCCGCTGCGTGACTCCTCCCTCTCGCCCGAGGAAATCCTCATGAGCGAGTCGCAGGAGCGCATGTGCGCGATCGTCGAGCCGGAGAAGGTCGACCGCTTCCTGGAGATCTGCGAGAAGTGGGACGTCATCGCCACCGTCATCGGTGAGGTGACCGAGGGCACCCGGCTGGAGATCTTCTGGCACGGCGAGCAGATCGTGGACGTCCCGCCGCGTTCGGTCGCCCACGAGGGCCCGACCTACCACCGGCCGTACGCCCGCCCCGACTGGCAGGACGCCCTCCAGGCCGACGACGCGAACAAGCTGGCCCGGCCGGGCACCCCGGAGGAGCTGCGGGCGCAGATCCTCCAGGTCGTGGCCTCGCCGAACCAGGCGTCGAAGGCGTGGATCACCGACCAGTACGACCGGTTCGTGCAGGGCAACACCGTCCTCGCGCAGCCGGAGGACTCCGGCATGGTCCGCATCGACGAGGAGACCAACCTCGGCGTGGCCCTCGCCACCGACGGCAACGGCCGCTTCGCCAAGCTCGACCCGTACGCCGGCGCGCAGCTGGCGCTGGCCGAGGCGTACCGCAACGTCGCCGCGTCGGGCGCCAAGCCGCTGGCGGTCTCCGACTGCCTGAACTTCGGCTCGCCCGAGGACCCGGCGGTGATGTGGCAGTTCGCCGAGGCCACCCGCGGTCTCGCCGACGCCTGCCAGACCCTGGGCACGCCGGTGACCGGCGGCAACGTCTCGCTGTACAACCAGACCGGTGAGGTGGCGATCCACCCGACGCCGGTGGTCGCGGTGCTCGGCGTCATCGACGACGTCAACCGCCGTACCCCGGTGGCGTTCGCCGAGGAGGGGCAGCTGATCTACCTCCTGGGCGACACCAAGGAGGAGCTGGGCGGTTCTGCCTGGTCGCAGGTGGTCCACGACCACCTCGGCGGACTGCCGCCCGAGGTCGACCTGGAGCGTGAGCGGCTGCTGGCGGAGATCCTCATCTCGGCCTCCCGCGACGGTATGGCCGACGCGGCGCACGACCTCTCCGACGGCGGTCTGATCCAGGCGCTGGTCGAGTCGTGCCTGCGCGGCGGGAACGGCGCGCGGCTGGTCGTCCCCGAGGGCGTCGACCCGTTCGTCTTCCTCTTCTCCGAGTCCGCGGGCCGCGCCGTCGTCTCGGTGCCGCGCAGCGAGGAACTGCGCTTCACCGACATGTGCGCGGCGCGCGGTCTGCCGGCCACCCGCATCGGTGTGGTCGACGGCGACGCGATCGACGTCCAGGGCCAGTTCAGCATCGGGCTGGACGAGCTGCGGGCGGCGCACGAGGAGACGATCCCGGGCCTGATCGCCTGAGCCTGCTCATCTGCTCGACGCCCGGCCGCGTACGGCGGCCGGGCCGCGCGGAACGGCCCGCCGGGGCATCCTCCCGGCGGGCCGTTCCCGTTTCTCCGCGCGTTGTTGTTCCTGCTCCCGTTCTGTCCGGGGACGAGACCCCTGTGCGCGGCTCGGCGCCGCCCGGGGCGCCCCGGTGGCCGCGCCCTCCCGTTCCCGTTCCGCGGGACGTGTTCCGGGAGACATTTCTCCCGGCCGTTTCCCGGCATACGGCGCACTTGGCCGTCAGCGGCTTCCACCGGTGGCCGCGGAGGTATGGGAAGAGCCCGGCCGCTTGTCAGTGGTGCCGCCTACGCTGAGCAACATGCCACCGACTGCCCGCGCCCGCAGGTACGACGGCCCGAAGACCCGCGCGGCCGCCCTCGCCCAGCTCGACCACGTCACCACCGCCGTACGCGCTCTCACCCCCGAGCAGTTCGCCCTGCCCACCAGGCTCGGGGCGTGGACGGTGCGTGAGCTGGTCGCGCATCTCGCCATGGCCACCGGCAGTGTGGCGCGCGGTCTGGAGCAGCCGCCGCCGGCGAAGGCGGCGGCCACCCCCGCGCAGTGGCCGCGTGCCTCCGCCGCCCTCGCCGCCTCGGTCGACGACCGCACCCGCGCCCTGGCCGCCGCCCACGACCCGGTGGAGCTGCTGGAGCGCACCGCCGAGGAGTTCGCCCGCGTCACCGACGGGACCCCGGCCGAGCAGGTCCTCGCCGTCCGCCCCGCCGCCATGCGCCTCGCCGACGTCCTGGCCACCCGCTGCGTCGAGCTGATCGCCCACACCGACGATCTCGCCGCCGCGACCGGCGCCGGGATCCCGTACGACCGCCAGGCCCTCGCCACCGCCACCCGCGTGCTGGCGGACGCGCTGGCAGACGCGGCGCCGGGCGGATCGGTCGAGGTCCGCGTTCCGCCGTTCGCCGTCGTCCAGTGCGTCGAGGGCCCCCGCCACACCCGCGGCACCCCGCCCAACGTCGTCGAGACCGACCCGCTGACCTGGATACGCCTGGCCACCGGCCGGACGAGCTGGGCCGAGGCCCGGGAAGCCGCCCAGGTCACGGCCAGCGGCGAGCGCGCCGACATCGGCGGATATCTGCCGATCCTGTCCTGAACGCCCCGCGGCGTAGCGCATCTCACACGCGGGCGCGGGCGCCCGCGCGGCCCGCCGCCGCGGGGCGTACGCCGGAGGCCGCCCGCGGCCGTGCCCGCGGCGCCCCGCCCGCCCGACCGCACCCCGCCACAGCCCAGGCATCACAAGGGATCGGGCGGCCGCGTCCGCCCGCCGCGGGCCCCCGGCGGGCGGGCGGCGCGGCGTCCCGGCGTCCCGGTGCCGCGCGCCGCCGCCGAGCAGCCGTCCGGACCGGCGGCCATCCCCGGTTCGGATGAATCAGCGACCTGCCCTAGACTCAAGGCGTGCCACGTGGTGACGGACGACTCAGCCACGACCTGCTCCCCGGCGAGAAGGGCCCCCAGGACGCTTGCGGCGTCTTCGGTGTCTGGGCTCCGGGTGAAGAGGTCGCCAAACTCACCTATTTCGGGCTGTACGCCCTGCAGCACCGCGGACAGGAGTCCGCGGGCATCGCAGTGAGCAACGGCTCGCAGATCCTCGTCTTCAAGGACATGGGCCTGGTGTCCCAGGTCTTCGACGAGACTTCGCTCGGCTCTCTCCAGGGCCACATCGCCGTGGGCCATGCCCGCTACTCCACCACCGGTGCCTCGGTGTGGGAGAACGCCCAGCCGACGTTCCGTGCCACCGCGCACGGCTCGATCGCGCTCGGCCACAACGGCAACCTGGTGAACACCGCCGAGCTGGCGGATCTGGTCGCGGCGCTGCCCCGTGAGGGCGGCCGCGCGACCCAGGTCGCGGCCACCAACGACACTGACCTGGTCACGGCGCTGCTCGCCGGCCAGGTCGACGAGGACGGCAAGCCGCTGACCGTCGAGGAGGCCGCCCCGCGCGTCCTCCCGCAGGTCAAGGGCGCCTTCTCGCTCTGCTTCATGGACGAGCACACGCTCTACGCCGCCCGCGACCCGCAGGGCATCCGCCCGCTGGTCCTCGGCCGGCTGGAGCGCGGCTGGGTGGTCGCCTCCGAGACCGCCGCGCTGGACATCTGCGGCGCGTCCTTCATCCGGGAGATCGAGCCCGGCGAGATGGTCGCCATCGACGAGAACGGCCTGCGCTCCACGCGCTTCGCCGAGGCCCGCCCCAAGGGCTGCGTCTTCGAGTACGTCTACCTCGCCCGCCCGGACACCGACATCGCCGGCCGCAACGTCTACCTCTCCCGCGTGGAGATGGGCCGCAAGCTGGCCGCCGAGGCGCCCGCCGACGCCGACCTGGTCATAGCGACGCCCGAGTCCGGGACCCCGGCGGCCGTCGGCTACGCCGAGGCCAGCGGCATCCCGTACGGCTCCGGCCTGGTCAAGAACTCCTACGTCGGCCGGACCTTCATCCAGCCCTCGCAGACCATCCGGCAGCTCGGCATCCGCCTCAAGCTCAACCCGCTCAAGGAAGTCATCCGCGGCAAGCGCCTGGTGGTCGTCGACGACTCCATCGTCCGCGGCAACACCCAGCGCGCCCTGGTCCGCATGTTGCGTGAGGCGGGCGCGAAGGAGGTCCACATCCGGATCTCCTCGCCGCCCATCAAGTGGCCGTGCTTCTTCGGCATCGACTTCGCCACCCGCGCCGAGCTGATCGCCAACGGCCTCACGGTCGACGAGATCGGCAAGTCGCTCGGCGCCGACTCCCTGGCGTACATCTCCATCGACGGCATGATCGAGGCGACCACCATCGCCAAGCCGAACCTCTGCCGCGCCTGCTTCGACGGCGAGTACCCGATGGAGCTGCCCGACCCCGAGCTGCTCGGCAAGCACCTCCTGGAATCGGAGACCGCGGGCGGGGCCAAGCCGGATGTCGACGGCGTCGGGACGCTGACGGCCGGTGTCGGCGGCGCCGATGCGCTGCGCCGCCCGTAGCCCGCACACCCCTCACACGAAAGTTCTGGGCCATGTCTCCTGAGTCCTCCGAGCCCGCGCGCACCAGCGGCGCCAGCTACGCGGCCGCCGGTGTCGACATCGAAGCGGGCGACCGCGCCGTCGACCTCATGAAGCAGTGGGTGAAGAAGGCCACCCGCCCCGAGGTCGTCGGCGGGCTCGGCGGCTTCGCCGGCCTCTTCGACGCCTCCGCCCTCAAGCGGTACGAGCGCCCGCTGCTCGCCTCCGCCACCGACGGCGTCGGCACCAAGGTCGACATCGCCCGCAAGATGGGCGTCTACGACACCATCGGCCACGACCTCGTCGGCATGGTCGTCGACGACCTGGTGGTCTGCGGCGCCGAACCGCTCTTCATGACCGACTACATCTGCGTCGGCAAGGTCTACCCCGAGCGGGTCGCGGCGATCGTCAAGGGCATCGCCGAGGGCTGCGTCCTCGCCGGCTGCGCCCTGGTCGGCGGCGAGACCGCCGAGCACCCCGGGCTGCTCGGCGCGGACGAGTTCGACGTGGCGGGCGCCGGCACCGGCGTCGTCGAGGCCGATCAGGTCCTCGGCGCCGACCGCATCCGCAGCGGTGACGCGGTGATCGCCATGGCCTCCTCCGGCCTCCACTCCAACGGCTACTCGCTCGTCCGCCACGTCCTCTTCGACCGTGCGGGCCTCGCCCTCGACCGCGAGATCCCCGAGTTCGGCCGCACCCTCGGCGAGGAGCTGCTGGAGCCCACCAAGATCTACTCGCTGGACTGCCTGGCCCTCACCCGTACGGCCCCGGTGCACGCCTTCTCGCACATCACCGGCGGTGGTCTGGCCAACAACCTCGCCCGCGTGATCCCCGACGGACTGCACGCCACCGTCGATCGCTCCACCTGGACGCCCGGCGCGGTCTTCGACCTGGTCGGCACCGCCGGCGCGGTCGAGCGCCTGGAGCTGGAGAAGACCCTGAACATGGGCGTCGGCATGATCGCCGTCGTCCCCCAGGAGTCCGTGGACGTCGCCCTGACCACCCTCGCCGACCGCGGCGTGGACGCCTGGGTCAGCGGTGAGATCGTCGAGCGCGGCGACCACGCCGAAGCGGTGACCCTGACCGGTGACTACGCGGGCTGACGCGCCGGTCTCCGGGCAGCACAGAACCCGGTCCGAGGTGAGACACCCCGGACCGGGTCCGTGGAAAAGCTGTGCACGCCATGAGCGGATCCGCGAGCGGACACACAGAGGCCCGCAGAACCACCGCGGGTGGCTTCCCGCGGAAGTGTCTACGGTGCGTCGTCAGGCGCGGCGACGATGCTGGGACGAATCCTTCTCGTCCTCGTCATCGTCGTCGTTGTTATACAGGTCGGCGTACCGCGCGTACGGGTCGTCGTCCTCGTCATCCTCGAACGGCTCGCCGTTCGGCGGCTGCTGTGCCGGCTGTTGCGGCGATGCACCCAGCTCTTCGGCCAGGCGTGAGAGATCAGTCCCACCGCTGTTGTACTTCAGCTGGCGGGCGACCTTCGTCTGCTTGGCCTTGGCCCGGCCGCGCCCCATGGCTCGACCCCCTCAACGACGGGGCTCGACGGCCCCAGAGTCTTGACACGCGTTCATGATTCAGAGCGGACTCTCGACAGAGAGACCGGTCCGTAGGGCTTCAACGGTACCTGCTTCCGCGGCCATACGGTACGTCGCCCGCATCACCCGCCGCTCGGCATGACCTGCGAGGCGCCCTGTCCGCGCTGGTCAACTGCGATTTTAACCCGTCCCTTGCGGCGACCCGCCGACGGGTGGTGAGAGAAGTCTCCCCGGGCCCTGTCGGCGGGTCGCACAAGGGGCAATTTCCAGCCAGATTTCGGGCGCTGCCGCGGTGGCCGGCCGCGCCAGGCGACGTTCCGGTACCGGCGAGGGTGTGTTTCCGGCCTTGCGTGAAAACACACCCCCGGAGCGGCCGGGGCCGGCGTCAGCCGCGCCGCGCCTCCGCCATGCGCTGCTCCGCCAGCCGGTCCGCCGCCGCGACCGGCGGGATGCCGTCCGCCTTCGCACGAGCGAATATCGCCAGCGTGGTGTCGAAGATCTTCGCCGCCTTGGTCTTGCACCGGTCGAAGTCGAAGCCGTGCAGCTCGTCGGCGACCTGGATGACGCCGCCGGCGTTCACGACGTAGTCCGGCGCGTAGAGGATGCCGCGGTCGGCGAGGTCCTTCTCGATGCCGGGGTGGGCGAGCTGGTTGTTGGCGGCGCCGCAGACCACCGTGGCGGTCAGCGCGGGCACCGACACCTCGTTCAGCGCACCGCCCAGCGCACACGGCGCGTAGATGTCCAGACCCGGTGTACGGATCAGCGCATCGGTGTCGGCGACCGCGGTGACCTGCGGGTACGCCGCGAGCACCCGCTCGACGGAGGCGTCGCGCACATCCGTGACGACGACCTCGGCACCGTCCTCCACCAGGTGCCCGACGAGGTGGTACCCCACCTTGCCCACCCCGGCCACGGCGACCTTCCGGCCGCGCAGCGTCGGGTCGCCCCACAGGTGCTGCGCCGAGGCGCGCATGCCCTGGAACACGCCGTACGCGGTCAGCACCGAGGAGTCACCGGCGCCGCCGTTCTCCGGGGAGCGGCCGGTGGTCCACTTGTTGGTGCGCGCCACGACGTCCATGTCCGCGACGTAGGTGCCGACGTCGCAGGCGGTGACGTACCGGCCGCCGAGCGAGGCGACCGCGCGCCCGTAGGCGAGCAGCAGCTCCTCGGTCTTGACGGTCTCCGGATCGCCGATGATCACGGCCTTGCCGCCGCCGTGGTCCAGTCCGGCGAGGGCGTTCTTGTACGACATCCCGCGCGAGAGGTTCAGCGCGTCGCGCACCGCCTCCTCCTCGGAGGCGTACGCGTGGAAGCGGGTGCCGCCGAGGGCCGGGCCCAGGGCGGTGTTGTGCAGCGCGATCACGGCCTTGAGGCCGCTGGCGCGGTCCTGGCAGAGCACGACTTGCTCATGGCCGCCCTGCTCCGTACGGAACAGGGTGTGCAGCGCGCTGTCGGCGGGGGGTGCCCCCGGCTCGGGCTGCTCGGGGGAGGAGGGACGTACGTCGGTCACGGTGGTGACTCCCATAGGCCGCGGAGGGACGCCCTCCTGTGGGGTGGGGAGGGCCGGTCGGGAAGAGCGTAAGACCTCCGGGGAGCGAAGATCGGCCCCGTCCACGGGATGACCCACTCGCGGGGGACGGACGTGCGACGATTTGCCGTGTCCCGGGCCCGGAGGGGCCGTGGCCTCCGGTAACTCCCGGTGGCGGACTTCCCTTTGAAGGAGCGCGCGTGGCCCTGGCGTCGTCGGTGACGGTCCCGTATGCGGCGTACCTGCGGGTCTACGAGCCGCTGGCAGCATTCCCGGAGCCGGAGCGCTCCCACTGGGCGCGGTACGCCAGGCGCGAGTCCACCCCGACGGCCCAGGACGAACAGCGCAAGGCCCTCGCCGACCTGCTGCCGACCCCGCCGGTCCCGGTCCCGGTGCACGAGAGCGCCGACGCGTTCGTCGTCCACGTCGACGAGGTGCCCTGCATCTGCCCGTGGCGCACCCGGCTGCGCGGCTGGCAGGCGCTCCAGGGCCTGCCGGAGCTGCTGCCCGCGCCGGTGCTGGACGCCGCGCTGCCCCCGGTGGTGCGCCTCCAGGCGGCCACCGACTACGAGGAGTGGCAGGAGCGCAACCCGGACGCCCGCCCGTGGATCCGGGGCGCCACCTGGCACGTCCCGGTCCGCTGGTTCGTCCTCTTCGACGACGCCGAGCGCGAGTACGAGCCGAAGGGCGCCGACGGGCCGCTGCTGCGCTACCGCACCCCGATGGTCGAGGCCCGCCGCCGGGTCGCGCGCGGACTGCGCACGCTGCGCGACGCGTTGGAGGAGGGTCCGCTGATCGACGGCCTGCTGGACGTGGGCCGGTGGCTGGAGGAGTTCCACCCCCGCTCCCTGGTGGAGCTGGATTACGGCGGGCTGGTCCACACGGTCTCCGAGCGGCAGCTCGCCGAGGACCGGTCGGCGGCGGAGGTGGCGGAGGGGCTGGCGGCACTTCGCGACGGTGACGGTGAGCGGGCGGGCGCCGCGTACGAGAAGTTGAGCGACCGCTGGCGGGCGGTGCGGGAGCGGCAGTTCTCCAGCTGATCCCCGGTCGGCCGGCGGTGCGGCCGGCGGAGTGGGGCGCGGCCGGGTGGCGGCTTTCGCGCCGCCGCGGCCGGAACGCGGCGCCTGTCCGGGTGCGGGCGCCGGGACGCGAGATGATCTTGAAAGCGGGCGTCGTCGCGTAGGCTGGTGCTCTCCAGGACGTAGGTCCCGATCCGGGCGTTTGCCTCAGTAGTGACCTAAAGCACTGACAACGGGCCTTGCGCCCAAGCCATATCCTCGTGCCAAAATAGGACAAGGAGTCTGACTTGGGCTCCTTCCGCTCTATTTTGGGTGGAGAGATCGGTATTGCGCTCCTTGAGGGGTCTAGTGACGCGTGATCACCCTGTGACTGATCGTCACGGTGGCGTGACTGTCCGCTATGACATGGTCCATCGGCTTCCGTCGAGGTTGAACACCTGAGAGGGCAATTCCATCGGTTTGGCCGACGTGGCTGGACGGATGGTGTAGTTGTAGTGCCGAGGACAAGCCGTTCGTCCTATAACCGACTCGGCCCGCGTCCGCCATTTCGGGCAACGCGGGTCAAGGTGCAGAATTTAGAGGAAAGAACCGTGATGGTTCGGTTCTCCCGAGGAGGCCGCTCATGACCGCTCGCACCCCTGACGCCGAGCCGCTGCTTACCCCCGCCGAGGTCGCCACGATGTTCCGCGTGGACCCGAAGACGGTGACCCGTTGGGCCAAGGCAGGCAAGCTCACGTCCATCCGCACGCTCGGAGGACACCGGCGTTACCGCGAGGCTGAGGTCCGCGCACTGCTCGCGGGCATTCCGCAGCAGCGCAGCGAGTCCTGAATAACCGCATAGCCGGGCTGTTTTCGGGGCCCCCAACCCGCAAACGCCCATGTAGCACCCTTAGCTCCACACAGCTCCATACGACGCGGCGCCCGCCCCAACGGGCCCACACCCGCAGCAGTTGGGTACGTCATCGATCGCGCTGGACTCCGCCGGGTCCAGCGCGATCTTTTTGTGTGCGCACTGCGGAGCCTCGCGCCGGAGCGGACCCCGTCCGCCGCATCGCGCTCCCCGGCGCCCGTACAGGGGCCCTCCGCGGGCCCTGTGGACCGCTTTCGCGGACAGACCCTGCGGTCTCCTTTCGGGGGTTTCCGGGGGTGGTGCAATTGCACATATTAAATGGACCAGTTGTAGGGCGAGGGTAAGTTCCCCGCATCTGGAAACTTGTGCGGTGACACCCGTCACACCGTGGAGTGGTTGAAGCTCCGCTTGCCTCTGCGGTAAAGGCCGGTCCGTCCGATGCGCTGTCACCAGCCTCCCACCGCAAGGGCGGTGAGGGTGCCTCCTTTGGTCATCAGGTGGCGGGACTTTGGGCCCTCGGCTTCCACGCCCCGTGAACGGCCCGTGACGCGGCCGGAGCGGAAGTTGGACACCCCACCCGCCGAACGGCCCGCAGGCGCCCGCTGAGCCGCCCTGGGTGCCCGGCCGCGGAGAGGGGCGGGCCTCCCGTCGCCGGCGACAGGCGGGCGGGGCTGCGGGCGGCAGCGGGGGACGGGGGGCGGGCCCGGAGGCCGCCGGTCGGAGGTGACGGCCGCAGAGCGGTCCGGATTGACGGGCCGTAAGGCCGGGGTGCCGGCGGCCCGGGGCGCCCACCCCGATTCGCCCGCCCCGAGGCGGCCGTTCGCCGGACGCCCCGCACGCGGCGTCCGCGCGGAAACCGACCGCGGTACGGAAACCGGCCGTCGTGCGGGACAGGTCGCCCCGGGGAGAGCGGTTCCGGAAAACAGGTGACGGGCCGCGAGCGGGGCGGTGGCGCGGAAACGAGGAACGGCCCGCATCCTTGTCGGATACGGGCCGTTCTGCTGCGGTCCTGACGGGATTTGAACCCGCGGCCTCCACCTTGACAGGGTGGCGAGCACTCCAAACTGCTCCACAGGACCTTGCTGCCGCTCCCGCTTGCGCGGTCGCTGCGAAGCAAGACTCTACAGCAGGTCAGGGGGTGCGGTCGAACCAGGCTCCGAGCGGTGCCCCGCCCGGCGTACGGGGCGCGTTCCGGGCCCCGTACGCCGGGCGGGTGCGTTGGTGCCCGGAGCGGCGCGCACCGGTGCGGGTGTCCGGCCCGGGGCCGGGGCCCCGCCGCCGTCGGCCCCGGTGTCCGGGCTACGGCGCCGCCGCGTCCACGGCCTTGACGATGCGCTTGTCGGAGATCGGGTACGCGGTGCCCAGAGCGTGGGCGAAGTAGCTGACGCGCAGTTCCTCGATCATCCAGCGGATCTCCCGGGCGGCCGCCGGGACCGGGCGGCCCTGGGGGAACTGCTCCAGGAGCCAGGCGTACTCGTCCTGCATCTCCTTCACCTTCGCCATCCGGGCGCGGTCGCGTTCGGCGTTGGTCGGGAGCTGCTGGAGACGGCGGTCGGCGGCGACCAGATAGCGCATCAGGTCCGGCAGCCGCTTCGCGCCGTGTGCGGTGACGAAGCCGGGCTTGATGAGCGCGGCCAGCTGCTCCTTGATGTCGGTGAGGGAGGGCAGCAGCGAGGGGAACGAGGTGTCCTTCAGGCGCCGTTCGCACGCCTGCCAGGCGGCCAGCACCTCCTGGACCTGCCCGATCGTCTTCATCGTCGCGTCCACCAGGTCGGCCCGGACGCCGTCGAACAGCTTCCGGAACGACTCCTCGTCCCAGGCGGGGCCGCCGCGCGCCGCCATCAGCCGGTCGGCGGCGGCGGTCACGCAGTCGTCGAACAGCGCCGGGATGGAGCCGTGCGGATTGCGGGACAGGGCGAGCTTCTGCTGGTTGCTCAGCTTGGACTGGGCGAACTTGGCGGGGTTGGAGGGGATGTTGAGCAGGATGAGGCGGCGGGTGCCGGCCCACATCGCGGTCAGCTGCTCCGCCTCGGTGTCGAAGAGGCGGACGGCGACGCTGCTGCCCTCGTCGACCAGCGCCGGGTACGCCTTCAGCGGCTGGCCGGCGCGGCGCGTCTCGAAGGTGCGGGGCAGGGCGCCGAGCGTCCAGGACGTCAGGCCCGTGCGCTGTTCGAGACCGGGCAGGGCCGGGCCGTCGCCCTTGGGGCCCTTGCCGCCCTGGGCGGGGCGGTCGGCGGCCTGCTCGAACGCCTTGGAGATCGCGGCGCGGGTCTTCGGCTTGAGCTGGAGCCGCAGCGCCTCCAGATCCTTCGCCTCGGCCAGCTTGCGGCGCCGTTCGTCCACCACCCGGAAGGTGATCTTGAGGTGGTCGGGGACCTTGGCGGTGTCGAAGTCGTCGGCGGAGACCGGGACGCCCACCATCCGCTGGAGCCCGGCGGCCAGCGACGCCGTCAGTGCGCCCTGGAGCGGGACGGTGGTGTCGAGGAAACGGGCCGCGAAGTTCGGCGCGGGCACGTAGTTGCGGCGGATCGGCTTGGGCAGGGAGCGGATCAGCTCCGTCACCAACTGCTCGCGCAGGCCCGGGATCTGCCAGTCGAAGCCCTCGGAGGCCACCTGGTTGAGCACCTGGAGCGGGATGTGGACGGTGACGCCGTCCGCGTCCGCGCCGGGCTCGAACTGGTAGGTGACCTTGAACTTCAGCTTTCCCTGCCGCCAGGAATCGGGATAGTCGTCCTTGGTGACGGCTTCGGCCGATTCGTTGATGAGCATCGAATGCTCGAAGTTGAGGAGTTCGGGCTCCTCCTGGCGCTTCTTCTTCCACCAGGCGTCGAAATGCGCGCCGGAGACGATGTCCGCCGGAATGCGCTGGTCGTAGAAGTCGAAGAGGGTTTCGTCGTCGACGAGGATGTCGCGGCGGCGGGCGCGGTGCTCCAACTCCTCGACCTCGCCGAGGAGTTTGCGGTTGTCGTGGAAGAACTGGTGGTGGGTGCGCCAGTCGCCTTCCACCAGGGCGTTACGGATGAACAGATCGCGGGAGGTCTCCGGATCGATACGGCCGTAGGCGACCTTGCGCTGCGCGACGATCGGGACGCCGTAGAGCGTGACCCGCTCGTACGCCACCACCGCGGCCTGTTTCTGCTCCCAGTGCGGTTCGCTGTAGACGCGTTTGACCAGGTGCTGAGCGAGTGGTTCGATCCACTCCGGCTCGATCTTGGCGTTGACGCGGGCCCACAGCCGGGACGTCTCGACCAGCTCGGCGGACATGATCCAGCGCGGTGGCTTCTTGAACAGCGCGGAACCGGGGAAGACCGCGAATTTGGCGCTGCGGGCGCCGAGGTATTCGTTCTTCGCGTCGGTGTCCTTCAGCCCGATGTGCGAGAGCAGACCGGCCAGCAGCGACGTATGGATGTGGTCGGGCGCCGCGTCCTGTTCGCTGAGGTGAATTCCCATGGTCTTGGCGACCGAACGCATCTGGGAGTAGATGTCCTGCCATTCGCGTATGCGCAGATAATTCAGGAATTCATTGCGGCACATACGGCGGAAGGCGGAGGAGGAGAGGGCCTTTTGCTGTTCGCGTACATAGCGCCAGAGATTCAGGTACGCGAGGAAATCGCCGCTCTCGTCCTTGAACCGGGCGTGCTGCTGATCGGCCTGCTGCTGCTTGTCGGAGGGGCGCTCGCGCGGGTCCTGGATGGAGAGCGCCGCCGCGATGACCATGACCTCGCGGACGCAGTTGTTCCGGTCCGCCTCCAGCACCATGCGCGCCAGCCGCGGGTCGACCGGTAGCTGGGAGAGCTTGCGGCCCATCGGGGTGAGCCGGGGGCCGGCGCCCTTCGCCGTGCCGCCCTTCACACCGCCGGAGCCGCCCTTCGTACGGGCCTCCAGCGCGCCCAGTTCGTGCAGCAGATCGACGCCGTCCTTGATGTTGCGGCGGTCCGGCGGGTCGATGAACGGGAACTTCTCGATGTCGCCGAGACCGGCGGCGGTCATCTGGAGGATGACGGAGGCGAGGTTGGTCCGCAGGATCTCCGCGTCGGTGAACTCGGGACGGGAGAGGAAGTCGTCCTCGGAGTAGAGGCGGATGCAGATGCCGTCGCTGGTACGGCCGCAGCGGCCCTTGCGCTGGTTGGCGCTGGCCTGCGAGACCGGCTCGATCGGCAGCCGCTGCACCTTCGTGCGGAAGCTGTAGCGCGAGATCCGGGCCATACCGGGGTCGATGACGTACCGGATGCCGGGCACCGTCAGGGACGTCTCGGCGACGTTGGTGGCGAGCACGATGCGGCGGCCGGTGTGGCGCTGGAAGACGCGGTGCTGCTCGGCGTGGGAGAGGCGGGCGTAGAGCGGCAGCACCTCGGTGGCGCGGAGGTTCTTCTTGTTGAGCGCGTCCGCGGTGTCGCGGATCTCGCGCTCGCCGGAGAGGAAGACGAGGATGTCGCCGGGGCCCTCGGCCTGGAGTTCGTCGACGGCGTCGCAGATCGCGGTGATCTGGTCGCGGTCGCCGTCGCTGCCGCCCTCCTCCAGGAGCGGGCGGTAGCGGACCTCGACCGGGTACGTCCGGCCGGAGACCTCGACGATCGGGGCGCTCGGCGCCTCCTCGCCGTCCGCCGGGCGCGGGGCCCCCGGCCCGACCGCCGCGAAGCTGCCGAAGTGCCGGGCGAAGCGCTCCGGGTCGATCGTCGCGGAGGTGATGACGACCTTGAGGTCCGGCCGCTTGGGCAGCAGCTGGGCGAGGTAGCCGAGAAGGAAGTCGATGTTGAGGCTGCGCTCGTGGGCCTCGTCGATGATGAGGGTGTCGTACTGGCGCAGCTCGCGGTCGGTCTGGATCTCGGCGAGCAGGATGCCGTCGGTCATCAGCTTGACGAGGGTCTCGCCGCCGACCTGGTCGGTGAAGCGGACCTTCCAGCCCACCGCCTCGCCCAGCGGCGTGTTCAGCTCCTCGGCGACGCGCTCGGCGACCGTACGGGCCGCGATCCGGCGCGGTTGGGTGTGGCCGATCAGCCCGCGGACGCCGCGCCCCAGCTCCAGACAGATCTTGGGGATCTGGGTGGTCTTCCCCGAGCCCGTCTCACCGGCGACGATCACGACCTGGTGGTCGCGGATCGCCTCCAGGATCTCGTCCTTCTTCTGGCTGACCGGCAGCTGCTCGGGATAGCTGATCGCGGGCACGGCGGCGCGCCGGCGTGCGACGCGCTCCTCCGCCTCCGCGACCCCGTCGGCGATCTCGGCGAGGACGGCCGCACGGGCCTCGGGCTTACGGATGCGCCGGGCACCGTCGAGCCGCCGCCCCAGCCGCTGCTGGTCGCGCAGCATCAGCTCGGGCAGCCGCTCCAGGAGGGCGGGGAGCGTGGGCGCGGCCGCGGGCGCGGCAGAGGCGCCGTCGGGCAGGGCGGAGGCAGGCTGACTGGACATACGCGTCCCAGGATCTCACCTCCCCGATTCGACTGGCGAACGATTTGCCGGAGCGGGCGGGGCGCCCCGGGCGGACGCGCCCGCGGCCACCCCCGGAACCCACTTGCACAGGTATATCCGTATTACGTGCTTTAGCGTGTTCGCATGGCTGATCAGCACGGCGCCCACGGCCCGGACGGCACGACCCCGCGCGGCGGGCCGGAGCCGTACGAAGGGACGGACGGGGACGGCGCGCCCGGTGACGGCACCGGGGCGGGGCCCGCGCACGGGGCGCACGGCCGTCCCGCGACCGCCGCGCAGCGCTGGCGGGCCTTCAGGGCCTCACCGTTCTTCCCCGCCTGCGTCCTCGTCGTCATCCTCGCGGCGGCCGCCGGGCTCTTCGCCGGCTCGTACACGTACACCATGGCCAACCCGACGCCGCGCCATGTGCCGACGGCGATTGTCGGGCGGGCGGCCGTCCCCGGTGGCGGACCGACGCGCGAGAAGGTCTTCGTCGACGGCATGGAGAAGGCGCTGAACGCCTCGCTGCGGCTCACCGTGTATCCCACGTACGCGCAGGCCAGGAAGGCGGTCGAGGAACAGCGGGAGTTCGCGGTCGTCCGGTCGAGCGGGGCGGGCGTGGAGCTGGACGTGGCGGGCGCCGCGGGGGCGTCGGTGGCGGAGCTGCTGGCCACGACGGGGCCGAAGGTCGGTCGGGCGGTCGGGGTGCCGGTCCGCGTCCAGGACCTCAAGCCGCTCCAGAAGGGCGACCCGCGGGGCCTGGCGCTCTTCTACATCTCGCTCGCCGCGGTGATCATCGGCTTCGTCGGCGCGATCCAGCTCAGCGTGCACGCCCGCGCCCTCAACCCGGCCGAACGGATCGCCTTCACGCTCGCCTACGCCCTGCTCGGCGGCTTCGCCATCGCCGCGGTCGTCGACTGGTGGCTGGGCGCGCTCCGGCTGCCGTTCGTGCACTCCTGGCTGATCCTGGCGTTCACGATGTTCACGTCCGGCATGGTCTTCACGATGTTCAACACCCTGATGGGCCGTTGGGCGATGATCCCCACCTGGGGCGTGATGGTGCTGCTCGGCAACCCGTCCTCGGGCGGCGCGGTCTCCTGGCCGCTGCTGCCGTCGGCGCTCGGCCACATCGGCCGGTGGCTGCCCCCGGGCGCGTCGGTCAACGCCCAGCACACCGCGGTCTACTTCGGCGGCTCCCAGCACCTCTTCCCGTATCTGGTGCTGACCGGCTGGGCGGTGGTGTCCTGCACGGTCTTCTGGGTGTGGCGCCACCGCCACCCGGGCGGCCGGGAGACGGCGAAGCCGCCCGCGCACGCGGCGGAGTGAGCGGCGCCCGCCGCACACACGAAGAAGGCCCCGATCCGAAGATCGGGGCCTTCTCCCAATGGGTGTGGCTGGGGCCGGGGTCGAACCGGCGACCTATCGCTTTTCAGGCGATCGCTCGTACCAACTGAGCTACCCAGCCGCAGCGGTCCTGACGGGATTTGAACCCGCGGCCTCCACCTTGACAGGGTGGCGAGCACTCCAAACTGCTCCACAGGACCTTGCATTGTGCGGAACGACGTGAATCATTCTCGCACACGGTGTTGCGTGCCCCCAACGGGATTCGAACCCGTGCTACCGCCTTGAAAGGGCGGCGTCCTGGGCCACTAGACGATGAGGGCTGATGGCCCGCCTTGGCGTCGTTACCGGCGCCGTCGGGGACGTGAGAAGCATATGGGATGGGAGGACCGTTCGCCAAAACGGTTGACCTGGCGTCGCCGCGACGACCTGTGGCGGGGCGCCCCGGAGCCTCCCGGAGGCGGGCCCGGGTGCGCCGGGGACGGCGCGGTACGGCGCCGGGGGCGGACAATGGCCGGGTGCTGGAAATGACGCGCGAGGAGTTCGAGGAACTGGTCGCCGAGGCGCTCGACCGGATCCCGCCGGAGCTGACCCGGCTGATGGACAACGTGGCGGTCTTCGTCGAGGACGAGCCGCCGTCCGACGATCCCGATCTGCTCGGGCTCTACGAGGGGACGCCGCTGACCGAGCGCGGTGAGTGGTACGCGGGTGTGCTGCCCGACCGGATCACCGTCTACCGGGGGCCGACACTGCGGATGTGCGACACCCGGGAGGACGTCGTCGCCGAGACCGAGGTGACGGTGGTGCACGAGATCGCCCACCACTTCGGCATCGACGACGAGCGGCTGCACGCGCTCGGGTACGGCTGAGAGACCCGGGACGCAGAGGCGGGCGGGCCGCGCGGGTGGACGGCGCCCCGTCGCGGACGCCGGGGCCCGGCCGTGCGGGCGCGCCCCGGATCGGGACGGTGCGGCGCGTGTCCTCGGGCGGGGCGGGGGAGTTGGGCAGGGCGTCCCCCGCTCTTCCAGCCGGCCGCGCCGACGTCTGCCGCCGTCCGCGCCCCGGGCCCGGAGGCCCCCGTGCGACCGAACCCCGCGACCCCCGCGCTCGTGGCGGACACCGCCCCGCCGCTCCCCCGGGCGCCCCGCGCCGCGCCAACGCCCGTATCCCGTAGGGACGGTGGGCCGGTGCGCCGGGCCGTCGCCGCGGTGGCCGCGGTCGCGTCGCTGGCCGCGCCGCTCGCCGGGTGCGTGAGCGTGAGCGGCCAGGTGCCGCGGCCGGTGGGGGACGCCGCGCCGCGGGGCGGTACGGAGGGCCGGACGCCGCGTGCGCCGGGCGGGCTCACGGTGGACGGCAGCGGCTCGGCGCCGCACCGCATGGGGCGGCCGGCGGCCACCCCGGGGCCGGGGGAGCGTGGCGTGGGCCGTCCCGGGGCCGGGCGTACACCGGGGGCGGAGGCCGACGCGTCGCCCGTGCCGTCCCGTACCGCCGGGGCGCCGCAGGGCGGGGCCGGGTCCCCGGCGGGGCCGCGGCCGTCGGCGTCGGGGCCGGTCGCCGGGCCCGCCTCGCCCGCAGAGCCGACGCCGCCGGCCACGCCGGGCAGCCCCCTCCCGCCGTCCGGCGGCGGTGGGACGCCGACCGCCGGGGCGTCCGGGCCGACGCCGCAGGCGCCGGGGCCGCTGCCGGACGTGCTGCCGCCGGTGGGGTGACGCGTCCGGGAGCCGTCGGGGCCCGCCGTGGTTCCGCGCGTACCGGAGCGCTGTGGTCCTGGCGCTGCCGGACGGGCCGGGTGGGTCGGTGCCGTACCGGAGGGCGTCGGGAGGCGCGGAGGTGTCCGGGGGGTCGCGGTCCGTGGCCGTACCGGGTGGGACGGGAGCCATTTGCCTTACCGGGGTGGAGGTGCGTATGGTGGTAGATCGTTTGATCCCATTTGCCCGGCGCCAGAAAAGAAGCGCGCCGCGTGGCGCGTTCTCTCCCTTGCCGTGGCTGACCGCATTGAGGCGGTCTCTGTGAAACACACGGAGTTTGGGCGCGTGCCGAGACTCCGGAAGGTTTCGCATTTCGCATGTCCATTTCCACTGAACAGTCCGTCCTGCCCGCAGACGACGAGCAGGCCGTGACGCCGCTCCCCGCCGAGTCCGCCGAAGCCGTCGAGCAGGCCCCCGAGGCCCCCGAGGCTGCCGCGGAGGCCGCCGCCGACGAGGAGCCGCAGATCACCTTCGCGGACCTCGGTCTCGACGAGAAGATCGTCCGCAAGCTGGCGCAGAACGGTGTGACCACGCCGTTCCCGATCCAGGCGGCGACCATCCCGGACGCCATCGCCGGACGCGACATCCTCGGCCGCGGCCGTACCGGCTCCGGCAAGACCCTCTCCTTCGGTCTGCCGCTGCTGACCCGCCTGGCCGGCGGCCGGACCGAGAAGAAGCGCCCCCGCGGCGTCATCCTCACCCCCACCCGTGAGCTGGCCATGCAGGTCAGCGACGCGCTCCAGCCGTACGGCGACGTCCTCGGCCTGAAGCTGAAGGTCGTCTGCGGCGGTACGTCGATGGGCAACCAGATCTACGCCCTGGAGCGTGGCGTCGACGTCCTCGTCGCCACCCCGGGCCGGCTGCGCGACATCATCAACCGCGGCGCCTGCTCGCTGGACGACGTCCAGGTCGCCGTCCTCGACGAGGCCGACCAGATGGCCGACCTGGGCTTCCTGCCCGAGGTCACCGAGCTGCTCGACCTGGTGCCGACCGGCGGCCAGCGGATGCTCTTCTCCGCCACGATGGAGAACGAGATCGGCACGCTGGTCAAGCGGTACCTGAACGAGCCGGTCAGCCACGAGGTCGACAGTGCCCAGGGCAACGTCACGACCATGACCCACCACGTCCTCGTCGTGAAGCCGAAGGACAAGGCGCCGGTCACCGCCGCCATCGCCGCCCGTAAGGGCCGCACCATCATCTTCGTCCGCACCCAGCTCGGCGCCGACCGCGTCGCCGAGCAGCTGCGGGACGCCGGGGTGAAGGCCGACGCGCTGCACGGCGGTATGACGCAGGGCGCGCGGACCCGCACGCTGGCCGACTTCAAGGACGGCTACGTCAACTGCCTGGTCGCCACCGACGTCGCCGCGCGCGGTATCCACGTCGACGGCATCGACCTGGTCCTCAACGTCGACCCGGCCGGTGACCACAAGGACTACCTGCACCGTTCCGGCCGTACCGCGCGTGCGGGCCAGTCCGGCACCGTCGTGTCGCTGTCCCTGCCGCACCAGCGGCGTCAGATCTTCCGGCTGATGGAGGACGCGGGCGTCGACGCCTCGCGCCACATCGTCGGCGGGGCCGGCGCGTTCGACGACGACGTCGCCCGGATCACCGGTGCGCGTTCGCTCACCGAGGTGCAGGCCGAGTCGGCCGCGAACTCCGCCAAGCAGGCCGAGCGCGAGGTCCAGGAGCTGACCCGGGAGCTGGAGCGGGTGCAGCGCCGCGCCGCCGAGCTGCGCGAGGACGCGGACCGGCTGACCGCCCGCGCCGCCCGTGAGCGCGGCGAGGACCCGGCCGAGGCGCTCGCCGCCGTCGCCGCGACCGTGGAGGCCGCGGCCGCCGAGGTCCCGGCCCAGGCCGACGCCGCCGAGGACCGCCGCCCCGTCGAGCGCACCCAGCAGCGCGACGACCGCGGCAACTACGAGCGCCGCGACCGGCGTGACGAGCGTTCCGGTGGCCGTTCCTTCGACCGCCGTGACGAGCGTCCCGGTGGCCGTTCGTTCGACCGGCGGGATGACCGGTCGGGTGGCCGTTCGTTCGATCGCCGTGACGACCGGCGGGATGACCGTTCCGGTGGCCGTTCGTTCGACCGTCGCGATGACCGGCGGGATGACCGTTCCGGTGGGCGTTCCTTCGACCGCCGTGACGACCGGTCGGGTGGCCGTTCCTTCGACCGTCGTGACGACCGGCGGGATGACCGTTCCGGTGGCCGTTCGTTCGACCGTCGCGATGACCGGCGGGATGACCGTTCCGGTGGGCGTTCCTTCGACCGCC
>NZ_JBVHRF010000010.1:181452-213724 GCF_055567035.1 Streptomyces sp. NPDC027185
GCCGTGACGAGCGTTCCGGCTTCGGCCGTGACCGCGGTGACCGTCCCAGCCGTCCGTTCAACCGTGACGACCGTTCCGGTGGCCGTTCCTCCGGTGGCTACCGCTCCGGTGGCGGCGACCGTCCGTTCAACCGTGACGACCGCTCCGGCGGCCGCCCGTCCGGTGGCTACCGTTCCGGCGGCGACCGTCCCTACGGCCGCCGTGACGACCACCGTGGCTCGGGTGCCGGTACCGGCTCCTTCGGCCGCCGTGACGACAAGCCGCGCTGGAAGCGCAACGGCTGACCGCAGCTGATCCCGGACACCGCGCCGCTGTGAGACGGCGGCGCCGGTCCGCCCGCAGGGCCCGTACGGCACGTAAGTGCCGTACGGGCCCTGCGCGTTGAGGCTCCCGCCGGGACGCGCCCGGGGCCGTCCGGATCGCCGCGGGGCGCCCCGGACGGCAATACCTTCGGGCGGCGGGAGGGTGTCGGGCTATGCTGCTCGGTGCGGGCCATTAGCTCAATTGGCAGAGCAGTGGACTTTTAATCCATTGGTTCAGGGTTCGAGCCCCTGATGGCCCACCGGATGCGGTGCCTTGTGGCGCCGTTGAGCTGCGAAGGAGCGCCCCGCCCGGGATCACCGGGCGGGGCGCTTCGGCGTGGGGGCGGGGGTGCGTGGTGTACGTATCCGGGGCGTCAGGTGGCGTCGGTGGTGCGGCCGGTGCGGGCGCGGAGGGTGGCGGCGAAATCCTCGGCGCGGGCGAGTTGGCGGCGCAGGTCCTCGATCTTGGCCACGGCGGCCGTCTCGTAGCGGCGTACGCGCTCCAGGAGCCGGGCGCGTTCGGCGGGGTCCGGGGCTTCGGGGGCGTCGAGGCGGTCGGTGGCGGTCAGCAGGTCGCGCATCTCGTCGAGGGTGAAGCCGAGGGGTTTCATCCGGCGGATGACCATGAGGCGGGCGACGTCGGACTCGGTGTAGAGGCGGAAGCCGCCCTGGGAGCGGGCGGAGGGGATGACCAGGCGGGTCTCCTCGTAGTGGCGGATGGTGCGCAGGGAGAGTTCCGTGCGCGCGGCTACCTCGCCGATCTGCATGTGTGCGTCGCTCACCTGGTGCGCCCTCTCGCGGCCGGGCGGCGGGGAGACCGCCGCCGATCTCTACCCTAACGTCAGGGTAGAGTTGCTGTCCGAGGGAGGACGTGCCGTCCCCCCTGTGTGTGCGGGCGCCGTCCGCCGTGCCGGGACCGTTCCCGGTGAGCACCGCCGAGTCCGGGAGCGCGCACATGTCCAGGATGCCGGGCGCCGTCTGCCCGCCGTGATCCGGCGTCACCGCTGATCAGCCGGGGCGTGCGCGAGCCCCGTGTCCGCGTGCCCCGGAGTCTTCCGCCGCGCATGGTGTCGCGCGGCCTCCACGAGGGTGTTCCGGCCCCGTATCCCTTCCGCGCGCCCGCCGGGCGTGCCCGAGCCCGACAGGTGACCCCTTGCCCCTCTCTCTGCCGTCCGTGGCCGCGCGTCTGCGTCCGGGCCGTCCGTCCTGGCTGTCCCCGAGCGTCTTCCGGGTGGAGGTTCTGGCGGGGCTGGTCGTCGGTCTCGCGCTGATCCCCGAGGCGATCTCCTTCTCCGTCATCGCGGGTGTCGACCCGAAGGTGGGGCTCTTCGCCGCCTGCACCATGGCGATGGTGATCGCCTTCGTCGGCGGACGGCCCGCGATGATCTCGGCGTCCACCGGCGCGGTCGCGCTGGTCGTGGCGCCCGTCGCCCGGCAGCACGGGCTCGGGTATCTGATCGCGACCGTCATCCTGGCGGGTGTCTTCCAGATCGTGCTGGGGGCGCTGGGGGTGGCCCGGCTGATGCGGTTCGTTCCGCGGTCGGTGATGGTCGGGTTCGTCAACGCGCTGGGAATTCTGCTGTTCACCGCGCAGATCCCGAATCTGCGCCAGGTGCCGTGGGCGGTGTATCCGCTGGTCGCCGCGGGGCTGGCGCTGATGGTGTTCTTCCCGAAGGTCACCCGGGCGGTGCCCGCGCCGCTGGTGTCGATCGTGGTTCTCACGGTGATCACGGTGGCCGCCGGGATCGCGGTGCCCACCGTCGGCGACAAGGGGCGGCTGCCGTCGTCGCTGCCCGTTCCGGAGCTGCCGGACGTGCCGTTCACCGGTCACACGTTGACGGTCATCGCGCCGTACGCGCTGGCGATGGCGCTGGTCGGGCTGTTGGAGACGCTGATGACGGCCAAGCTGGTGGACGAGATCACCGACACCCGGTCGAACAAGACGCGGGAGTCGATCGGTCAGGGCGTCGCCAACATCGTCACCGGGTTCTTCGGCGGGATGGGCGGCTGCGCGATGATCGGTCAGACGATGATCAACGTGAAGAACGGCGCCCGGACCCGGCTGTCCACCTTCCTCGCCGGTTTCTTCCTCCTGATCCTCTGCATCGTCCTCGGACCGGTCGTGTCCGAGATCCCGATGGCCGCGCTGGTCGCCGTGATGGTGCTGGTGTCCGTCGGGACCTTCGACTGGCACTCGGTGCGGCCCGCGACGCTGCGGCGGATGCCGTTCGGGGAGACCGCCGTGATGGCGTTGACCGTCGTGACCGTGGTGGCCACGGGCAATCTCTCGATCGGGGTGGTCGCCGGTTCGGTCACCGCGATGATGATCTTCGCGCGCCGGGTCGCCCGTCACGCGGACGTCACGGCGGTCACCGATCCGGACGGTGGCCAGGTCGCCTACGCCGTGACGGGCGAGCTGTTCTTCGCCTCCGCCAACGAGTTGCTCACCCGCTTCGACTACGCGGGCGACCCGGAGAAGGTCGTCATCGACCTGTCCGCCGCCCATGTGTGGGACGCCTCCTCGGTCGCCGCCCTGGACGCGGTCACGGCCAGGTACGCCCAGCGCGGCAAGAGCGTCGAGATCACCGGCCTGAACGCGCCCAGCGCGGAGCTGCACCGGACGCTCAGCGGCGCGGTCGCGGGCGGCCACTGACGGGTGGCCGCCCCGGGGCGCGGTGGCTCCGGGGTGGCCGCGCGTCAGGCGCGGGCGGGGTCCTCCGCGTCCGGGGGCGGTCCGGCGGGCGTGCGGGTGAAGTACCGGCGGGCGGCCAGGGAGACGTGGACCAGGCCGATCAGTACGGGCACCTCGATGAGCGGGCCGACGACGCCGGCGAGGGCCTGGCCGGAGGCGGCACCGAAGGTGGCGATGGCGACGGCGATGGCGAGTTCGAAGTTGTTGCCCGCGGCGGTGAAGGCCAGGGTCGTCGCCCGTGGGTAGCTCAGCCCGACGGCCTTGCCCAGGGCCAGGGAACCGGCCCACATCACGGCGAAGTACACCAGCAGCGGCAGCGCGATCCGGGCCACGTCGACGGGCCGGGAGGTGATCGCGTCCCCCTGGAGGGCGAAGAGCACGACGATGGTGAAGAGCAGGCCGTGGAGGGCGTACGGGCCGATGCGCGGGATCAGCTTCGTCTCGTACCAGGTGCGGCCCTTGGCCTTCTCGCCGAGGCGGCGGGTGAGGAAGCCGGCGACGAGCGGGATGCCGAGGAAGATCAGCACGCTGCGGGCGATCTCCCACACGGAGACGTTCAGTCCGGCCTGCTCCAGGCCGAGCCACCCGGGCAGGACGGAGAGGTAGAACCAGCCGAGCGCGGAGAACGCGATGACCTGGAAGACGGAGTTCAGCGCGACGAGGACGGCGGCGGCCTCGCGGTCGCCGCAGGCCAGGTCGTTCCAGATGATCACCATGGCGATGCAGCGGGCCAGCCCGACGATGATCAGGCCGGTGCGGTACGCGGGCAGATCGGGCAGGAAGAGCCAGGCCAGCGCGAACATCACGGCCGGACCGACGATCCAGTTGACGACGAGTGAGGGGATGAGCAGGCGCTTGTCGCCGGTCACCGTGGACAACCGGTCGTAGCGGACCTTGGCGAGGACCGGGTACATCATCACCAGCAGCCCGAGGGCGATCGGCAGCGAGACGCCGGTGACGGTGACCTTCGCCAGCGCGGTGCCGAGACCCGGGACGAGACGTCCCAGGCCGAGGCCGGCGGCCATGGCGGCCAGGATCCAGACGGCGAGGTAGCGGTCGAGGAACGACAGACGGCCCGCCACGGGTGCGGCCTCGGCGGACGTGGCCTGGGCGGTCATACGGCGGCTCCCGCGGGGCGCCCGGCCGGACGGCCGGCGGGGCGGGTGAGGAGGCCGGCGAGCCGGTCCGTCGTCTCGGGCCGCAGCCGGTAGTACACCCAGGTGCCGCGGCGTTCGCTGTCGATCAGGCCGGCCTGCCGCAGCATTTTGAGGTGGTGGGAGACGGTCGGCTGGGACAGGTCGAAGGCGGGCGTCAGCTCGCAGACGCAGACCTCCCCGCCGTCGCGGGAGGCGATCATCGACAGCAGCCGCAGCCGGACCGGGTCCCCCAGGGCTTTGAAGGTTCTCGCCAGCTCCGTGGCCCGCTCCTCGTCCAGCGGGGCGGTGAGCAGGGTCGGGCGGCACACGTCGGCGTCGTCCGGGCCGGGCGCGCCGGGCTCTTGTTTCGACATTCTTCTATATTGACAGAGGTCTATGGGCTGCGGGCCGGAGAGGGCTCCGTGCCTGCCCGGTGACCCGTCCGGCCCCGCTGAACTCGCCGTCCGGGCCCGGGGCGGACAGCCTTGGGAGGCCGAAAGGAGCGGCCGGGAGCACGGCCGGCCGCGGGCAGGTGAGGCGGGAAGAGGCCGGTGCGGATGGGGCGAGGCGGGCGGGACCGCACGGGCGACCGGGAGCGGTGGGCGCGGCGCGCGCAGATGTCGCCGGCCGGCCGCCGGGTGGCGCGCTGGCTGCCCGTGACCCTGATCGTCGTCGGCGTCGTCTTCGACAGCGTCACCCCCGCCCGCTACACCGCCTCACCGTTCTTCTCGGCGGCGCCGCTGGTCGCCGCGCCGCTGTACTCGCTGCGGAACACGGCGCTCACCGCCCTCGCGGCGCTGCTCGGCCAGTTGACGGCGGCCCTCTACACCGACACCCAGGACACCAATCTCTCCGCCACCGAGGTCTCCACCGTCTTCGTCGTCGCCGTCCTCGCCCTCGGCATCAACCGCGTCGTACGCCTCTCCGACGCCCGGCTCGCCTCCGTACGCGATGTCTCCGAGGCGGCGCAGCGGGCCGTGCTGCCGACGCCGCCGGAGCGGATCGGGGGGCTGGCGGTGGCCGCCCGTTACGTCGGCGCGCAGGCCGACGCGCGGATCGGCGGGGACCTCTACGCGGTGCAGGAGACCCCGCACGGTGTGCGGCTGATCGTCGGCGACGTCCGGGGCAAGGGGCTGGAGGCGGTCGAGGCGGCGGTGATCGTCATCGGTGCGTTCCGGGAGGCGGCGGAGCAGGAGGCGACGCTGGAGGCGGTGGCCGGCCGGCTGGAGCGGGCCCTCCAGCGGGAGGGCCGGCGGCGCGAGGGGCTGGATCAGTACGAGGGGTTCACCACCGCCGTGCTCGCGGAGATCCCGTCCGGGGAGCGCGCCGTGCTGCGCGTCCTCAACCGCGGGCATCCGCCGCCGCTGCTGCTCGCCCCGGACGGCGGACTGCGCACCCTGGTGCCCGCGGTCCACGCGTTGCCGCTGGGGATGAGCGAGGTGGCCGGGTGGCCGGACCGGGCGGACGAGACGTTCTTCCCCGCCGGTTCGGTCCTGCTGCTGTTCACGGACGGGCTGACGGAGGCCCGCAACCGCGCGGGGGAGTTCTACGACCCGGTGGCCCGGCTGCGCGGCCGGGCCTTCCCGGGGCCGGAGCAGCTCCTGGACACGCTGGTCACCGAGGTCGCCGCGCACACCGGCGGGGCGGGCGCCGACGACATGGCGCTGCTGGCGGTGCAGCGGCCGATGGAGGAGTAGGACCGGAGGCGGCGGTAACCGCAGGCGCGGCGGGGCGCGGGTGGAGCGGCGTCCGGCGCGCGGAGGCCGGTTGTACGCCGGGCGCGCGGGGAGCCCGGGGCGGTTCCGGCGCGCCGGGCGTACGGCCGCTCCCCGCGCGCCGGGACCGCCTACGGGCGCGGACCCCTACGCCACCCAGTGCAGGCTCCGGCCGTACGCCTCCGTCAGGGCCACCGGGCGGTCGTCCAGTGCGAGGGTCAGCAGCCGCTCCCGGTGGCCGGGGGCGAGGCGGTCGGCGGAGGGGGCGGCCCGCCACGGGGTGAGGGAGTGGTGCTCCTGGGAGATCCAGTGGCCGCCGCCCGGCCGCCCGGCGAGCAGCGCGCGCACCCGCTCCGCGAGCCGCTCCCGGTGCGCGGGCGGCAGCGCGGGCAGCGCGTCGGTGTGCAGCACCACGAGGGTGGCGTCCGCCGGAACCCGGGCGGCGAGCGCCGGCAGCTCCTCGACCGGGTCACCACGGACGATCTCGGGCCGCGGCGCCGCCCGTACCGCGTCCACCGCCGCCGTCAGCAGCCGTGCGCGCTCCGGGGTGCCCGGCCACACCAGGGAGCGCAGCCAGCGCAGCGCCTCTGGGTCGTCCACCGGGTCGAGCGGAGCGGTGCCGATGCCGCCGCGCCAGACGATCTCCGGCAGCCGCGCGGGCGGTGCCGCGTCCGCCGGGTCCACCCGGTCCTCGCGCCCGATGCGGCACCGGAAGGTGACCGGTGCGTCCGGGGCGCCGAGGACGTACGGCTCCGGGGAAGCGGCCGTGGCAGGCGTCCCCGGGGCGGCATCGGGCTCGTACGCGTACCGGTAGCGGTCCGGGTGGAGGGCGAGGCCGGTGGTGACGCCCACCTCCAGGAGGGCCAGCGGGCCGCGGAGGCGGGCCAGGAGGGGCAGCAGGGTGGCGCAGCGGGCCGGTTCGGCGGTCCGGGCGGAGCGGTCCGTGACGACGGCGCGGACCTCGTCCCAGTGGCGGATCGTCCACTCCCGCCAGCGGCCGTACGCCGCCGCCCCGCGCGGGCCCTGCTCGGCGTGCGGCCCGTCGAGGTGGCGGACGGCCGCCAGCAGCAGGTCGGGCCGTTGCTTGTCGCCTGCCGGGAGGGAGGCGGCGAGGAGTTCGCACAGCTCCTGGTCGTGTCCGATCCGCGCCGTCAGCTCCTCGTGGGCCGCGCAGCGGCCCCGCGCCTGCCACCACGAGAAGTCCTGGTAGCGCACTGCCAGGGCCTGAGCGTTGTTGACGAAGTCGGCGACCATGATCAGACGTTAATGCCCTCACGGAGCGTGAGGGTTATGCACCCCTCCGCATAACAAGTGATGCACAATCACGCGGAGGCCGTTTCGTAAAGGGTGGTCAACTCGCCCGTTTTTCACGGATGTTGTCCGGGAAAGTCTTGGCCAGGGAACGGGTTCGGGTGGAGTGGATTCACAGGAACGCTTGGAAAACGGCCGCGGTCTCTATTACTGTCCGATAACGGAGCGCGGTCGTCCCAGCCGTCGCAGAGGCGGCACCGTGCCCCCACGCCGAATCCCGTACGCGCTCTTCAGGCACCCGGACATCCGGGCACACAGGTGGTCAGTTCCCGCTATGGCGTCTCCGTGCACGCCGGTGCGCCGATATTTCGTGAACTGCCGTGATGTGTCCTGACCTTGCCCCGGGCGGCCCGAGCGGCGCGGCGGGAACCGGGGAACCACCACCATGGGGTGAATCGGACGCCTCGGCCAGAGGCCGCCCGTAGGAGACCTTCCTGCTCCGAACCCGTCAGCTAACCCGGTAGGCGCGAAGGAAGGAAAGGAGTGCGCCCCCGTGGCGTCCAACAGGCTTGCCCCCGAGGCCCCGTCCGCCGAACTCCCCCACGGCTTCGCCCCCGGCCTCCCCGCCGCCCCGTCCGACACGGCGGTCTTCGCTCCGGGCTCGTTCACCCCGGAGGGCCTCGCCGCCCAGGGCCCCGGTTCGTACGGCGCGGCCGCCGGCGGGCACCCGCCGCTGGAGACCGCGGACGCGGCGGCCGACGCCCCCGGTGAGTGGAACCCGACCGAAGAGTCCGTACGGGCCGTCCGTGGCCGCCACCGCGTCGCCAGGCAGCGTGGCGGGCTGGCCCGCAGCGGCACGGTCCTCGGCGTCGGCGTGATCGCGGCGGTCGGCGCCGGCGGGATGGCGACCGCCGAGGAGAAGCCGCCGGTCCCGGTCTCCGTACCGGACCTCACCACCCTCGCCGCCGACGTCACCGGAGCGCTGCCGGACGCCGAATCGCTCCCCGGCATCGGCCCGTTGCTCGGCTCTTCCGACGACGCGGGGACCACCACCGCGGCGCCGCTGTCGTCCGCCGGCCTGACCACCGAGGACGGCCGGGGGACGGGCGCCGGGGAGGCTCTGCGCAGCCGCATCCTCCAGCAGGCCGACACCCAGCAGACGGCCGCCGAGCGCGACGCCCGGGGCGCCGCCGAACACGCCGCCTTCGCCCAGGCGGAGAAGACCGCGGCGAGCGACCACCGGGAGGCGGTGGCCGACGCGAAGGCGGAGCGGGCCGAGGCCGCGCGCAAGGAGGCGGCCGCCAAGGCGAAGCGCGAGGCCGAGGCCCGCGCGAAGGCGGAGGCGGCCCGCCTGGCCGAGCTGGCCAAGAGCTATCTGCTGCCGGTCACGTCGTACACCCTCACCGCGAGCTTCGGCCAGGCGGGCGACCGCTGGGCCGCCGACCACACCGGCCAGGACTTCGCCGCCCCCACGGGCACGCCGGTCAAGGCCGTGCACTCCGGCACCATCACCCAGGCGGGCTGGGCCGGTTCGTACGGCTACCGCATCGTCCTCACCCTCGACGACGGTACGGAGCTGTGGTTCTGCCACCTGTCGTCGATGGTGAAGACCGGCGGGAAGGTCGCCACCGGTGAGGTCATCGGCCGGGTCGGCGCCACCGGGAACGTCACCGGCCCCCATCTCCACCTGGAGGTCCGCCCCGGTGGGGGCGGCCCCGTCGACCCGATGCCGTGGCTGCGCGGGCGCGGGCTGCACGTCTGACCCCGGGGAGAGCGGCCGGTCCCCGCTGAGCCGGCCGCCTCCGGAAGCGGATCCCCGAGGGGAGCGGACGGTTCCGGGGGCTGCCGCCGAGAAGGTGCGGCGCCGGGCGTTCCGGCGCCGTGCCGGGACGTCGCCGCGGTGCGGGACGGACCGAGGCTGGCGGGGTGACGCTGTGCGGCCCGTCGGCCGCCGTCACGAAGAGTCGTCGTCGCGAAGAGTCGCCGTCACGAAGAGTCGTCGCCGCGGTGCCGGACGGGCCGCGGTCGCCGGGGCGCGCGGGGTGCTGTCGTGCGCCGGTCGGGGGCCCGGACGCCCGGGGCGCGCACGGTGGCGGCGCGCGCCGGCCATGGCCGGTGCCTGCTCACGGCCTCGGCCCTGGCCTGGGAGGGAAGGCTCCCCGGGGGCCCGGCCCGGTACCGCGCCGGGCCGCGACGTCCCACCCGTCCGGCACACGGGCCGGGCTCCCCCGGATGCCGCGCGCCGGAATATCCCCGCGCCGCGGCACGCTGCACCTACGCATGACCACCACTCGTAAGCCCCTCGGCTCGCTCTCCGTCTCCCCGCTCTGCCTCGGGGGCAACGTCTTCGGCTGGACCGCCGACGAGTCCGAGTCCTTCGCCGTGCTCGACGCGTACGTCGCCGGCGGCGGCAACTTCATCGACACCGCCGACGTCTACTCGGCCTGGGTGCCGGGCAACAAGGGCGGCGAGTCCGAGACCGTCATCGGCAACTGGCTCACCGCCCGAGGCAACCGCGACGACGTCGTCATCGCCACCAAGGCCGGCGCCCACCCCGACCTCAAGGGGCTGGCCGCCGGCACGGTCAAGAAGGCCGTCGAGGGTTCGCTGCGCCGCCTGCGCACCGACCGCATCGACCTCTACTACACCCACTACGACGACGAATCGGTCGAGGTCGGCGAGTTCCTGACCGCCCTCGACGACCTCGTCCGGGCCGGCAAGGTCCGCGAGATCGCCGCCTCCAACATCTCGGCGGCGCGCCTGGAGGAGGCCCTGACCTTCTCCGAGCGCGAGGGCCTCGCCCGCTACGTCGCCCTCCAGCCGGAGTACAACCTCGTCTCCCGCGACACCTACGAGGGCGAACTGGCCGATGTCGCCGCCCGCCACGGCCTGGGCGCCGTCCCGTACTACGGCCTCGCCTCCGGCTTCCTGACCGGTAAGTACCGCCCCGGTACGGACGTCGACAGCGCCCGCGCCGGGAAGGCGGCCGCCCACCTCGCCACCGACCGCGGTGTCCGCGTCCTGACCGCCCTCGACACCGTCGCCGCCGCCCACGGCGCGGAGATCGCCACCATCGCCCTCGCCTGGCTCGCCGCCCGTCCCACGGTCACCGCCCCGATCGCCAGCGCCCGCACCACCGCCCAACTCCCCGCCCTCCTGGCGGTCCAGGACCTCCGCCTCACCCCGGAGGAGCTGGAGACGCTGGACGAGGCTTCGGCGTAGACGGCGACGGGCCCCGCCGGGGCGGCCCGCCCTTTCCGGCACCGGGCAGGCCGCCCGCCCGTGGGAGTGTGGGGCGGAGCACCGGGAGGGAATCGCCATGGAGGAGGCACACCGACCGGACACGGCCCCCGCGCCGCTGCCCGCCGACCGGCTGTCGGCGTACACGGAAGCGGGCGCGCGCCTGGCCCTGCTGAGCGACCGCGACCTCGGCGCCGCGCTGGCCACCGCCCCGGCGCACGGCTCAGGCATCGGCGGCCGGCGGACGGAGATGGAGATCACAGGGCGGCGGGTCTTCGTCAAACGGGTCCCGCTGACCGACCTCGAACTACGGCCGGAAAACGTCCGCTCGACCGGCAACCTCTTCGGTCTGCCCCTCCGGTACCAGTACGGGGCGGGGTCTGCGGGCTTCGGCGCCTGGCGAGAACTGGCCGCCCACCTCATGACCACCGCCTGGGCCCTGCGCGGCGCGTACGCGGGATTCCCGCTGCTGTACCACTGGCGCGTCCTGCCGGACCGGCCCCCGGACGACTTCGCCGACCTGTTCGGCGGGGTCGCGGGAGCCGTCGCCCACTGGGACGGCTCCGCCGCGGTACGCCATCGGCTGGAGGCCATCGGCGGTTCCTCGTCCAGCCTGGTGCTCTTCCTGGAGCACGTACCCCGGACGCTCACGGACCACCTCGGCGACGTCCGCCGCGGCGCCTGGGCGGAGCCCGGCGGCGCGGCGCCCTACCTCTGGGCGGAGAACGAACTGCGGCGCGGTACCGAGTTCATGAGCGCCCGCGGGCTGGTCCACTTCGACGCCCACTTCCGCAACCTGCTCACCGACGGCCGTCAGGTCCACTTCACCGACTTCGGCCTGGCCCTCAGCCGTGACTTCGACCTCTCCCCTGAGGAACGCGCCTTCCTCACCCGCCACCTCGCGTACGACCGCTCCTATGTCTTCGAGCACCTGATCCGCCACCACTTGCCGGAAGCCGTGCGCGGCAACACCGATCAGGAAGCCTTCCTGAAAGCCTGGCTCACCGGCCACCGCCCCGACGCCGTTCCCCTCGAAATCACCCAGCTCCTCGACCGGCACGCCCCGCACGCGGCGGTGCTGGCCGGCTTCCACCGCCGCTGGTTCGAGGTGAGCAAACGGACACCGTTCCCCCGTGCCGAGATCGAACAGGCACTGAGACCGGCCGGCTGACGAGGGCGGCGAAGTGGCGGCGGGTCGGCGAGGTGGCGAGGCGGCAAGGCGGCGAGGGTGGCGGGGCGGCAAGGCGGCAAGGCGGCAAGGCGGCGAGGGTGGCGGGGCGGGCGGGAGCCGGGTGAGACCCGGAGCCCTTCCCGTACGGGATTCCGTCGGGTTTCGGGTCCGTCCTGTACGGGGTCCTGCCCGGTCTCGGGCTTGTCCTGTACGGGGTCCTGCCCGGCCCCGGGTCTGTCCTGTACGGGGCCCTGCCCGGCCTCGGCTCCGTCCCGTACGGGATTCCGCCCCGTCTCGACTCCGTCCCGTACGGGACTCCGCGCCGGACATGCCTGTCCGGGGGCGGCCCCGGACACGACGACGCCCGTACGGGACGGAGCCCCGTACGGGACGGAGCCCCGTACGGGACGGAGCCCCGTACGGGCGTCAGCTGCGGACCGTTCGGCGTCGCGCAGGGGTCACCCGCGTCGGTCCGCCACCGCCCACGACGCCAGCGCCATACCGCCGGCCACCGCGAACACCGACGGCCACGCCCCGATCTTCTTCGCCAGCGGATGCGACCCGGCGAACGCCGCCACATACGCCCCGCCCAGCGCCGCCGCGGCCTTCCCGCCGGCCTTCTCCTGCCACCCCTTGGCCGCCACCGCCCCGGCAGCGGCCAACGCCACCCCGCCCAGGGGCCGCTTCTTCGTCCACCGAGCCACGGCGTAACCCCCCCACAAGACCGGTCGCGACCACTGCTGCTGTCGGAATGCTTGCCATCACTCAGGCCTCTCGTTCACAGATTTGCTAAGCGTTTCGCCATGGGACTTTACGCCTGTGCTACCGGACTTGGATGGGCTGCCCGCCACGGCAAGGCGTGAAGGAGGGTCACGCCGTTAGCTGCAAAGCCCTTGTGCTTCCGTAGGTGAGTGTGGCTCTGCGCACATCGCTGCTGAACGCGTGCCATTTCTCTGATGGGTTGGCAAGATCAAACTATGGCGAAGGAGAAGTCGGCACCCATTCATTTTGGCACCCCGGAGGGGGTAACTGAGGGGCAGTGGTTCAAGGGGCATCAGGAGCTGCACGATGCGGGAGTGCACCGTGAGTTGGGAAAGGGCATCTCGGGAACCGCTTCGGGCGGAGTGGATTCCATCGTCCTCTCCGGTGGGTACGTCGATGATGTCTATGGTGAAGAGGAGATCATCTACACCGGCGAAGGTTCCCGAGACAGGGAAACGGGGCGCCTCTATGCGGATCAAACCATGGCGAGCAGGGGCAACGCGGGATTGGTGCTCAATGAAGCGCGTGGTCACGAAGTCCGGGTCATCCGTGGCCTGAAGATCAAGGGGAAGAAGCGGCGCAGAGCCACGGGCGGGTATGAGTACTGTGGACTGTTCCGGGTTGCCGACCACTGGATGACCGTTGGGAAAGAAGGCTTTCGAGTCTGCCAGTTCAAGCTAGTGAAGCTGGCTCCCGGCGAAGTTCCCGCCGCCAAGCCGATTTCCTTTCCACAGGGTGAGAACACTGCTGCTGAGGAGCAGATACGTCGCATTGTGGAGTACGAACGGCTGGTTCGGGACTCCAAGGTGGTCAGGGCCGTGAAGGAAATGTACGACAACACGTGCCAGATATGTGAGATCCGCCTTCAGGTCTCCCCCGCAGGCGAGGCGTATAGCGAAGCTGCGCACATCCAGGCATTGGGTAAGCCGCATGGTGGCCCAGACGTACTGGAAAACGTTCTCTGTCTGTGTGCTAACTGTCACGCACTGTTTGACCGGGGTGCGTTGCAACTATCCGACCACCTTGAGGTGCTCGATGGGCTGACGCGGGACATCAAAAGCAAGCTGACGAAGGTCCGAGAGCACAACATCAAGGTCGAGTATGTGCGCCAGCATCGGCAACGTTGGGATGACCGCTTTAGCACGCCCCTCGATCGCGAGAACTGAGTGGAGAAGGCAACTCCTCCATACATATAGCCCCTCGCCCTACCCCTTCCGGAACATCAGATCCCGTACCACGTGTCCCTTGTCCAGGCCCTGGCCCTCGAATTTGGTGAGGGGGCGGAAGGCGGGGCGGGGGGCGTAGTCGGCGTGGAGGTTGTGGAGGGTGGGTTCGGCGGTGAGGACGGTGAGCATCTGCTCGGCGTAGGGCTCCCAGTCGGTGGCGCAGTGGACCAGGGCGCCGGGGGCGAGGCGGGTGGTGGCCAGGCTGATGAAGTCCGGCTGGATGAGGCGGCGCTTGTGGTGGCGCTTCTTCGGCCAGGGGTCGGGGAAGTAGACGCGCAGTCCGGCGAGGGAGGCGGGGGCGAGCATCTCGCGCAGCAGGATGATCGCGTCGCCGTTGGCCACGCGGACGTTGGTCAGGCCGTCGCGTTCGGCGAGGGCGAGGAGGTTGCCCTGGCCCGGGGTGTGGACGTCGCAGGCGAGGATGCCGGTGTCCGGGTCGGCCGCGGCCATCTGCGCGGTGGCCTCGCCCATGCCGAAGCCGATCTCCAGGACCACCGGGCGGCCGTCGAAGAACGTGCCGAGGTCGATGCGGGAGAGCCCGTCGATGTCCCGTCCCCACACCGGCCACAGGCGGCGCAGCGCGTCGGCCTGGTTCGGCGAGACGCGGCTGCGGCGGGGCTGGAAGGAGCGGATCCGGCGCTCGTGGTGGTCACCGGCCGGGTCGGCGGCGGGCCCGGTCCCGTCGGGGAACATCGGGCCGTCGCGGCGGATCCGTGGCGCGCCGGAGGTGCGGGAGCCGCCGGACTCCGGGTCCTGGGCGCCGTCGGCGGTGCTCCCGGCGGGGGCGTTCGCGCCGCTCACGCCCGTGGCCGGCACGCTGCCGCCGTTCGGCTCACCGCCTGCCGGGGCGTCGCCGACCGGGGCCGGGGCCGCCGGGGCGGCGCCTTCCGGGACGCGGGTTTCCTGGCTGCCGGACTCGGGGGTGCGGGGGTTCTCGGACACAGTGCCGAGATTCTACGGGCCCGAGAGCGGTACGGTCCGAGCCGGACGTCCTGAGCCGACGGGACCATGGACCCCGTCTCTTTTACCCGTACGTCTCTCTTATGCGTCTCTTTTACCGGTACGCCGGGTGCGGGGCGGGCGGACGGGGGCGGACGGGACACGACGGGCAGGCGGGGACGGGCGGGCCGCCCCCAGCCGGCAGGCCCATCGAGCCGGCAGGCCCACCGAGCCGGCAGGCCCACCGAGCCGGCAGGCCCACCGAGCCGGCAGGCCCACCGAGCCGGCAGACGCACCGAGCCGGCAGACCCGCCCAGCCGACAGGCCCCCCGAGGCGAGCACGGCCCCCACCCCGCGACCTCCAGACCATGCACCCCGCACTCACCGCCCCGGCCACCCGCCCCCGCCCTCACCGGGCCAGGCACCACTCCCGCCCCCGTGCCCTCACACCCCGTCCCCCTCCCCAGGGGCGGCTGGCGCGCTGTGGAGCGGGCTGCATACGATGCGTGGCCGCCGCACGAACAAACCAGGGGGTAGGCCGGTATGACGCAGGGGCAGGAGAACACGGGGCATCCGCAGGGAGAGCCGCCGGGCTCCGGGCCGGAGCGCCCGGCCGATGCGGGCCGGGCGCCGGGAGCCGCCGCGTCCGCTCCCGGCGCCGCACAGCCGGAGGCGGGTGGGCCCGCTCAGCCGCAGCCCTCGGAGCAGCCCCGGCCGGGTCAGGCCCAGGGGCAGGGCGCCGCCCCCGCGCGCCCCGCCGGAACCATGAAGCTGGCGGCCGTCCAGCCTCCGACGGCCCCGCAGCAAGGCTCGGACCAGCAGGTTCCCGACCAGCAGCCCCCTGCCGGAACCATGCAGTTCTCCGTGGCCAAGCCCGGCGGCCGGCCCGCCCCCGGCACCCCGCCGGTGCCGCCGCAGGGCCGGCCGGGCGCGCAGCCGCAGCAGGGACAGCACCCTGCCCCGGGCCAACCCGGTGTCCAGCCCCCGCAGGGTCAGCCGGGTCCGTACGGCGCCCCGCAGGGTGGTCCCGCCCCGCAGCCCGGGGCGCCCGGTCCGTACCCGCCGCCCGGCCAGGGCGTACCGGGCGCGTACGGCCAGCGGGGCGGTGCGCCGGGTGCGTACCCGCCGCCCGGTGGGCCGATGGGCTCCGGCGGGCCGATGGCTCCCGGGCCGGGCGGCGCCGCCCACCCGCAGCCCGGTGCGCCGCAGGGGTTCGGACAGCCGCCGCAGGGCGGACCGGGGTTCGGGCCGGGGCCCGGCGGGGCGCCCGGCGGGCCGAGCCGGGGGATACCGGTGCCCGCGATCATCGCGATCGTGGTCGTCGTCGTGCTGGTCATCGCCACCGGCGGCTACTTCCTGCTGGCGGACGGCTCCGGCGACGACAAGGCGGAGGAGCAACTGCCGCCGCTCGCCATGAGCCGGACGTGGAACGTCGATCTGAAGAAGAGCGACAGCCGCCCCAGGGAGGACCTGGGCATGCGGTCGGTGTGGCTGGTCGACGGAGCCGTCGTCCACGGCGACAAGGACGGCGTCCGCGCGTACGACGACCAGACCGGTAAGCAGGAGTGGGAGCTGGAGACGCCGAAGGGCGCCGGCGCGGTCTGCGCGCTGCCCACCGAGCCGAACGGCGACGGCGTCGCCGCCGCGGTCTTCGACTCGGGCGGCGGCGACTGCTCGTTCCTCTCCGTCTTCGACACCGGTACCGGCCACACCCTCTGGGTGCGCAACCTCAAGGGCCGGCAGTCGGAGGACCACCCGGCCGTCGGCATCAGCCACCGGGAGGTCGTCGTCGCCATGGGCGACACCTACTCCGGCTACGCCATCTCCGGCGGCGCCGGCAAGTGGAGCCTGAAGTGGCCCGCCGGTGAGTGCACCGCGTCGTTCGGGATCAGCAACGAGTACCTGGCGCGGGTCAGCGACTGCACGAAGGCCAAGCCGAAGCGGGAACTGCTCATCCAGGAGCACGAGCTGGACAGCATGAACGCCTCCGTTCCGGGCGAGAAGATGGAGGTCCAGCGTGTCCTCTCCGACCGCCCGCTGGTCCTGCTGATGGCCGACTCCGGTGAGAACCGCGCGCTGCGGACCTTCGACTCGGAGGGCAAGCCGAAGCCGGACCGGAGCATCGAGCTGACCGGCGACCTCGACGAACTGGACCTCGACGCCCGGACGACCATGGTCGACGAGGACTCCAAGATCCTGGTGACCACGTACGCCAACCACACCGGTCTCACCGCCCTCGACCTGAAGACCGGCAAGCGCCTGTGGAAGCGGGACGGGGCGGTCGCCGTGGCCCTCGACGACGGGAACGTCATCGCCGTCGGCGCCTCCCACGGCAGCCCCGCGCACCACTCCTCGCAGGACCCCGAACTGCTGTCGATCGGCCTGCGGGACGCCAAGACCAAGCTGATGGGCACCCTCCTCACCCAGGGCCACGACCTGCCGTCCCCGACGAGCATGTCGATGCGGTGGGACGGATACGGCGTGCTGTACGTCGAGGGGGAGTCGCTGACGACCGGCCGCCCGTTCCTCCGCGCCTACAAGGCGTCGAAGGGCTCGCCGATCCCCATCCCCGCCGACTGATCCCCCTCCACCGGGCGGCCCGCCGCCGATGAGCACCGCGTGGGCGGTGCGGGCCCGGCGCCCGCACCGCCCACGTCCGCGTTCAGCGCCGGCCCAGCACGGCCCGCACCCGCTCCGCGATCTCCCGGCCGATCGGCAGGGACGCGGTCGCCGCCGGGGACGGGGCGTTGAGGACGTGGACGACGCCGGGGGACTCGGCGAAGTGGAAGTCGTCGACGAGGGTGCCGTCCGGGAGGACCGCCTGGGCGCGGACCCCGGCAGGGGCGGGGCGCAGATCGTCCTCGGTGACGGCGGGCAGCAGGCGGCGCACGGCGGCGGTGAAGGCGCGGCGGGAGAGCGAGCGGTGCAGCTCGCCCGCGCCGTACCGCCAGTGGCGCCGGGCTATGTGCCACGAGCCGCGGTAGGCGAGGGTGCCGGCCAGCTCGGCGGGGCGCAGGGTGCGCCAGTCGTAGCCCTCGCGGGCCAGGGCGGGAACGGCGTTCGGCCCGATGTGGACGGCGCCGTCGATCCCGCGGGTCAGATGCACGCCGAGGAACGGGAACGCCGGATCGGGCACGGGGTAGACCAGGCCGCGCACCAGCCCGGCGCGCTCCGGGGCGAGGAGGTGGTACTCACCACGGAACGGCACGATCCGCATGCCCGGGTCGTCCCCGGCCAGCCGTGCGACGCGGTCGCTGTGCAGCCCGGCGCAGTTGACCAGGGCGCGAGCGCGGTGGACCGTGCCGTCCGCCGTGGCGACGGCGACCCGGCCCGGACGGCGCCCGATACGGGCCACCTCCGCGCCGTACACGAGCGTGGCCCCGGCCTCCTGGGCGAGACGGCCGTAGGTGCGGGCGACGGCCCGGAAGTCGCAGACGCCGGTGGTGCCGACGTGGATGGCGGCGAGGCCGCGCACCTCCGGCTCGTACGCGCTGATCTGGGCGGGGCCCAGCTCGCGGACGGGCAGACCGTGCTCGCGGCCACGCTGGATCAGGGCGTGCAGCCGGGGCAGTTCATCGCGGCCGGTGGCGACGATCAGTTTGCCGGTGACCTTGTGCGGAATGCCGTGTTCGGCGCAGAACTCGACCATCTCGGCCGAACCCTTCAGGGCGTAGCGGGCCTTGAGGGAGCCGGGCGGGTAGTAGATGCCGCTGTGGATCACGCCGCTGTTGCGGCCGGTCTGGTGCCGGGCCGGGCCGGACTCCTTCTCCAGGACCGTCACCCGCAGCCCCGGCTCGGCGCGGGTGAGCGCATGGGCCGTCGAGAGTCCGACGATGCCCGCACCGATCACCAGCACATCGCAGTCGTACGCCGCCACTGCCCCTCCCAACCGCGAGAACGCGGGAACCGCCCCCGACGCGGACCACCCCTGACCGCGGCCCGCTCGCCGTCGCCCGACGACCTACCCCATCATGACGCGAGGTACTGACAACGCCAGGTGACCTGGGCGGGAACCCGTACCGAGCGGCCGGAACAGCGGCGGAAGCGGGCGATCCCGGCGGAACCGGCGGGAACCGGCCGCCGGGCCGTCCGGCCCGGCCAGGGAGCGAGCCACCCGCTCCCCCCCACGGGCCCGTACGTCCCCGCCCCGCCGTGCCTACGCCGGCGCCGCCAGCAGCGGCCGGGCCCGTTCCCGCAGCTCCACCACGCGCGGCTCGTCCCCGTACGGCTCCAGGCGGTGGAGCAGATCGCGGACGTACTCGGTGGTGCGGGCCGAGGAGATGCGGCCGGCGACCTCGACGGCGCGGGTGCCCGCGGCGCAGGCGGCGTCGAGGTTGCCGGACTCCAGCTCGGCGACGGCGGAGACCACCAGGCGCAGACCGTGCGAGCGGACGAACTCCTCGGTGGGCCGGGAGAGGGCCTGTTCGGTGAAGCGGCGGACCTGGCGGGGCAGCCGCAGGTCGCGGTAGCACTCGGCGGCGTCGGCGGCGAACCGCTCGTAGGAGTAGAAGTCCAGCCAGGACGGGTCGGCGTCGCCGCCGCGGGAGCGCTCCAGCCAGCCCTCGGCGGCCTTCAGCGCCACCTCGCAGGCGCGGGCCTCCCCGGCCTTCGCCTGGGCACGCGCCTCGACGAGACGGAAGAAGCTCATGGTGCGGGCGGTGGCCAGGCCGCGGTTGCGCTCCAGCGCCGCCTGGGCGAGATCGACGCCCTCGTCGGCGAAACCGCGGTACGTCGCCTGGAGGGACATCGAGGCGAGGACGTAGCCGCCCAGGGGGACGTCGGCCGCGGCGCGGGCCAGCCGCAGCGCCTGGATGTAGTAGCGCTGGGCGGCCTCCTGCTGCCCGGTGTCGAAGGCCATCCACCCGGCGAGGCGGGTGAGTTCGGAGGTCGCGCCGAAGAGCGCGCGCCCCACCTCGTCGCTGTACGAGGCCAGCAGCAGCGGTGCCGCGTCCACCCGCAGACACTCCGGCACCATGGACGAACGCCAGTCGCCGCCGCCGTACTTGGAGTCCCAGCGGCGCGCGTCCTCCGCCGCCTCGCGGAGCTTGCTGACATCGCTGTGGCCGACATGCTGCGGCGTCGCCGCGTCCGTGGGCGAGGTGGCGTCCTTCCCGCCCGCCTCGGCCGCTTCGGCCGCGTTGCGCGCCACCGAGCTGTCGGCCGGGGATATCAGCCACCGGGAGGCGGGGGTGGCGTACGCGCTGACGGCGAAGGATCCGGCCAGGCTCTGCCAGATGCCCCCGCCGCCGGCCCGCCGTCCGGCCAGATCCAGCCGGTAGAGATCGGTGGCGGAACGCACCGCCGCGCCCACATCGCGGGGAAAAGTCAGCCCGACCTCGGGCGCCGGATCGGCGTCCCCCAGCCCGATCTCGTGCAGCGGGACCGGCCGGCCGAGCTTGCTGCCGATCGCGGAGGCGATCAGATGGGGCGCGGCGCCCTGCGGCACCATCCCCTTGGAGACCCAGCGGGCGACGGACGTCTTGTCGTAACGAAGCGTCAGCCCACGCTGTGCGCCGAGGTCGTTCACCCGGCGCGCCAGACCGGCGTTGCTGATACCCGCGAGGGCGAGAACGGTGCCGAGCTTCTCGTTCGGCCCGCGTATATCCCTGGACATGCGCACCCCTCGACACTGCGACGGCAGCCCCGGTGCCCCGGGGCGTGCGTCCACCCAGAGTAGTTCGCCGGATCCCGACCGTTAAGGGCCGGTGTCCCGGATGGCGAGATTCATCTTCGGCCGGGGGAGCGGGAGTTGGCATGTGCTCCGGGTACGTGTTGCCGTGCGCCCGCACGTGCGCGCTGCCTCCTCGGGAGGGCCGCCGCTTCCATGGGTGCCGCGTGGTTCGGCCCGCTGTACCGGATCCGGTGGGCTGGGGGATACCGCCGCTCCATTCCCCGCGGGCGGCGGTCCGGCCCGGGAGGCGCAGCCCGTCTCCCGGGCCGTCGCACGAGCCGGGCGCGGCACCCGCGCCGCCGGTCCGTACGAGGCGTCGCCGCACACCGCCGACTGAACATGGTTCAGCAGACTTTGGCCGAATAGCATCGGACGGCAAAAACGCGCCGCGGACCTCCGCCGCGCCGCGGTGCGCCCCGCGGAGCGCCCCCGACGGCCCCCGCGCGCTCCCGCCCGCGCTCCACCGCGTGGCACGCGGCGCGGCCCCGTCCGGCGGCGTCAACTCCCCACCACCGGGCGCCGCCCCGCCGCTCCGTTAGGCTCCCGCACGCCCCCGCCATGGCAGCATGGACCGCACAACGGCTGAAATCCGCGGTACGGGGCGGTGGCGCGCCCCCGCGGCACGGGGAGCGGGGAGGCGGTATGCGCTGGTTGGTGGGGTGGAGCAGTGCCACCGCGGGACCGGCCGCCACCGGAGGGAGCCGCACGGTCCTGCCCGTGGGCGCCCAACTCCTGTGGGACGGCCCGGATCCGCTGTGGGCGGTCGGCGACTGGCGGCCCGACGAGGTACGCACCGTCCGCGCCGACCCGGAGACCGCGCTCGCCGTCTTCGGCGTCTGCGGCGCCACCGACGACCAGCTCCGCGTCGGCCTCTTCGCCGCCCGCGGCGGCGCGCTGCGCCACCTGACGGCCTGGCCCGGCAGCTACACCGCCGTCGTCCGCATGGGCCGCCGCCTCACCGTCACCGGCGACCTCGCCGGGGCCCGCCCCGTCTTCCACACCCCCTGGGAGGGCGGCACCGCCTTCGCCACCGCCGCCCTGCCGCTCGCCGACCTCACCGAGGCCGGACTCGACGTCGGCCACCTCGGCGCTCTCCTCGCCTGCCCCGACTCCCCCGAGGCGCTCGGCTCCGGCACGCCCTACGAAGGGGTGCGCCGCGTCCCGCCCGGCCACGCCCTGGTCCTGCGCGGCGGCGCCCACGAGGTCACCTCGTACGAACCGGCCGCCTCCCTCGCCGTCGCCGCCCCCCAACTCGCCCCCGACCAGGCGATCGACGGTGTCCGCGAGGCCCTGGTCGAAGCGGTCCGGGCCCGCCTGTCCGGCCCCCGGCACGCCCCCGACCCGGACGGGCCCGACGGCCTGGACCCGGGCCCCGTCCCCGGCATGGGCCCCGCCGAACGCCGCGCGGCCCGCGGCGCCCCCGCCCCCGGCATCGGCGCCGACCTCTCCGGCGGCAGCGCCTCCGGCACCCTCGCCCTGCTGGCCGCCGGACTGCCCGGCGCCCCCGGGGCGCTCACCGGCCACGGCGAACGCCTCCTCGCCGTCACTTTCACCGACCACACCACCCAAGGGGGCCGCACCCACCGCGACGCCGAACTGGAGCGCGCCCGCGCCCTGGCCGACAATCCGCGCCTGCACCACCGCGTCGTCACCGGCGGCGAGGAGGCCCTGCCGTTCGCCGGACTCGGCACCCTCCCGCTCACCGACGAGCCGGGCCCCTCCCTCGTCACCGCGTTCCGCCACCGCAGCCGCCTGCTCGCCGGCGGCGCCGACCACCTCACCGGCCACGGCGCCCGCCAGGTCCTCGACGCCCACCCGGCCCGCCTCGCCGACCTCCTCCTCGACCGCCGCCGACGCCACCTCCTGCGCCCGGTCACCGCCCTGGCCAGGGCGGACGGCCCCTCCGCACACTCCGTCCTGGTGCCCTTCACCGTCTACCGCGCCGCCCGCAGACTCGCCCGTACGCCCTACGGGACCGGGGTCGCCGAAACGGCGCGGCGCCTGGTGGAGCGGGGTGCCGGCGGCGTCGGGGATCCGGCCGCGGGCGGCGCCGTCGATGCCTCCCTCGCCGCGCTGTTCTGGTGCCGCCCCGGGCCCGCCGCCCGCTGGCTCACCGGGGAGGCGCTGGCCGAGGTGGCGCTGCGGCTGGGCGCCGCGGCGACGCGCGCCCCCGGCGCGGGACGGCCGGGCGAGCGCCGGGCGCGCGCCGCGCTGGCCCGCCACGCCGCCGACCACCGCGTCTTCGAACAGGCCGCGGAGGTCCGCAGCCAGCGCCTGCACGCACCCTTCCTCGACAACCAGGTGGTCCTCGCCTGCCGGGCACTGCCCGACACTCTCCGCGTCCAGCCCGGCGCCCGCGCCGCCGTCCTCCGCTCCGTCCTCGCCCAGGCGGGCGTACGGGACCTGCCGCCGGGCTGGGGCGCCCCCGCGCACCTGCCGCACACCGCCGCCCTGCGCACCGGACTGCGCGCCGCCGTCGACGGTCTGGTGCAGCTCTTCGACGCGCCGCTGCTCGCCGACGCCGGGCTGGTGGAGGCGCGGGTCGTCCGCAAGGCGCTGTGCGCCGCCGCCGAGGGCGCCGCGCTGCCCCTGGACGGCCTGGCCGAACTGGTCTCCACCGAACTGTGGCTGCGCCGCCTGGTCCTGCGGCGCGGCAGCTGCTGGACCGACGCCGCCGCGACCCCGCGCCGCCGCGCGGTCGCCACCGGGGTCCCGCCCCTGAACGGAGCGGAACGGGCCGTCAACGCCCCCCGGCTCAGCGGCAGTTGATCCGGGAGTCCGCCCAGTCCGCGAACGCCAGCGTGTCCACCGGGGTCCACGGCGCCACGGTCAGCCGCAGCGTCTTGACCCCCGTCAGCGGGACGTGCACCGGCACCGCGGGCCGCCCGCCGCGCACCACGCCGGAGCGCCACAGCACCTCGCCGTCCCCGGCCACCGAGAACCGCACCGCCCCCAGACCCAGGCTGAGATCGTCCACCCCGGCGCGGGCGTCGTACGACGTGCAGGCGCGGTTCAGATCGATGACGACGGTGGACGTGCCGTGGACCGTCACGCCGTGCGGGTACGAGCGGCCGTCGATCTCCGGCTCGTCCCGCTGCCATATCCAGCTGCTCTCCGCGGCGCGGACCTCCGGCTTCGTACCGTCCCCGCCGAGATCCATCCCCAGCGAACTGAGCAGGTACGGCGTCTCCGGCGCCGGGGTCGGGGTGGGCGTCGGCGTGGGGGTCGGCGTGGGCGTCGGCCTCGGTGCGGGCCTCGGCGGGGTGGGGCGCGGTGTCGGTGTGGGCCTCGGCGCGGGCGGTGCCGGGCGCGCCGCGGGCGGAGTGGGCTCCGGCTCCGGGGCGGGCGGCGCCGGAGTCCGCGGCGCCACGGCGGGCGTCGGCTCCCGCTTCGCCTCCGGCTTCGGCGGCTCCTGCGCCCCGGTCATCGCCATCGCCAGCGCCGCCCCGGCCACGACCACCACCCCGGCGCCGATCGCCACCTTGGCCGGCAGGCCCAGTGCCTCCCCGGCCGCGGCGCCGCCCGCCGCACCGGAGGACGAGGAACCGCCCGCCGCGGCCGCGGCACCCGCCCCGGCCGCCGCCCCGACCCCGGCCGTCCCGGCGACCGCCGCCGCGGCCTTGACCGCGTACGAGGCGGCGAACCAGCCGATGACGGCGACCGGCAGCACCGCCCCGATCCGCTGGTTGACGTCCGCGACCTCCCGCGCCGCCGTCCTGCACCGCGCACACTCGTCGAGATGCTTGCGCAGCCCCCGCTCGGCCCGCATCCGCAGCCCGCCGCGGGCGTACGCGCCGAGCCGGTCGGCGTAGCGCGCGCAGTCGCCCCCGGCCGTCAGCGACCGGCTGACATGGGCCTGGAGATACGCCTGCTTCAGCCCCTCCCGGGCACGATGCGCCAGCACCGCCGTGGCGTTGGCGGTCAGCCCGAGCAGCGGCGCGACCTGACTGGGCGTCTCCTCCTCGACGGTGGTGTGCCACAACACCGTCTGATAGCGCTCCGGCAGGCTCCGGAACGCCCGCATCGCCAGCGTCCGCTCGGCCTCCTGCATCGCCCGTACGTCGGCGCCGAGATCGACCCCGCTGCCCGGACCGCCCCCGGCGTCCATCGACGTCCCGGCCGCGGAGACCGCGAACACCGCGAAGTCCTCGACCAGTTGCTCCCGCTTCGCGGTCTTCGCCCAGGCCGCCGCCACCCGCCGGACCGTCGTCAGCAGATACGCCCGCACCGCGGTGTCCGGCCCCGCCCCGCCCCGCACCGCCTGGAGCGTGCGCGCGAACACCTCACCGGTCAGATCCTCGGCGGTGTGCGCGTCCCGGCAGCAGGTGCGCGCGTAGCGGCGTACGGCGTCGGCGTGCCGGCGGTACAGCTCCTCGTACGCACCGTCGTCACCGCTCCGCATGGCGGTGATCAGCGCGGCGTCGGACGGCGGGGCGGCCTCGGCGCCCTCCGCGGCCGCGGGCGGTTCCGGTGGCGCCTCGGCGGGCTCGCGCTGCGGCGGCACACCGGCGAGCGGCGGCGCCTCGGCGCGGTCGTGACGTGCGGCCGGCTCGGCGGCCGGGGAAGCGGGGGGCGACGGACGCGGCTGTTCCGGCACTCCGGTCCGTTCGCCCGGATCCGTGGTGGTGTGGTCCCCACCGCGTCGTTCGTCCCGCCCGTCAAGAGTCATCGCCAAGGCCCCCGAACACGCCGTCACACCGGAACACCGCGCAAGCGTGCCACACGACACGCCCGGGTCGAGGAGTCCTTCCTCTTAACCACTCATCCGGGGCGCGCTGCCCGGAGAGGGCCCCTCCGACCGCCGTCACGAGGCACAATGTGCGCGCGTCGGAGCCGGGCACCCGGCCCGGCGGACCCTTCGGACCCGGCCGGAACACGCCGCCCCGGCCGGAGCCGCGCTCAGCTCTGCGGCCGCGACCGCAGCCCCTCCAGCAGAATGTCCAGCAGCCGGGCGGAAGCCGCCTGCTGATGCCCCGGGTCGGGCAGGGCCGGCGCGCTGGTGGCGATCACCAGCAGGACATCGCCGACCGTGACGTCCGGCCGCAGCGCCCCCGCCGACCGGGCGCGCTCCACGAGCCGCCCCACCACGTCCAGCAGCGCGGGCACACCCCCGGACCGCTCCGCCTCCGCAGCGAACACGGCGCTCTCGGCGGGCTCCCCGCCCACCGGCGCCGGACGCTGCTGCGGCACCCGGGCGCCCGTACCGGGCAGCCCGTCCGCGCCCTCGGCGACCGCCTCCGCACCGGCGCCGACGCGCAGCACGTTCGGCGGCAGCAGCCGGCCGGCGCCCGAGGCGACCGAGGTCCGCAGGAAGCGGGAGAGCGCCGACCAGGGGTCCTCCTCCTGGCCCAGCGCGGTGCGCGCCTGCTCGGTCAGCCGGGACGTCTCCTCCTCGGCTATCCGCCGCACCAGCACGTCCTTGCTCGGGAAGCGGCGGTAGACCGTCCCGACGCCGACCCGCGCCCGCCGTGCGACGTCCTCCATGGGCGCGCCGTACCCCAGCTCGCCGAAGACCTCGCGCGCGGCACGCAGTACGTGTTCCAGATTGCGCTGTGCGTCCACCCGCAGCGGTGCGCTGCGGGCACCCCCCGTGGGCCGCGCGGCGGCTCCGCCGCGGCCGTCGGTGTCGTGCGCCGTGGCACGAGCGCCGTTACCGGGCGCCGTGACGGCGCCCGACCAATGTGTGCCCTGAACATGCATGTGTGATCCCCCGGTCATGACGTCTCCCCCCGGAGACTCCCCGCCCTGACGGCTCAGGGGCGCGCCGATCGAGCGGGCCCGCCCCCCTGAAGCACCGAACATAGTTGAGCCCCGGTCAAGAATGAAGGGTCAGTTCCGGGCACATGGCACCCCCGATCGGCCTACCGCGGGGACGACTTCTCCGCGCCCTTCATCCACCGCCCCGCGACCGCCCGTCTGACCTGCGTACCTCCTCCGCATTTCGCGGAAGCCGACCCTCCGTCCGGACCCGTACGACCGCCTGCGCATTTCGTCGAGCCTGTGGACAAAGCGCGGCCGGGGGTGCGTCATGGAACGGTGCTGTGCCTTCCCGGGGGCACAGTGCCTCCTGGGACTGCTGTGCCGCCGGCCGGCCGGACCCGGGAGCCATCCGGGACCGGTCCACCGCGAGGAGAAGCTCTGTGAAGGCTGTGTCTTCGAACGAAGTGGCGCGCATCCTGATCGTCGGCGGCGGTTACGTGGGCATGTACACCGCCCTGCGGCTCCAGCGGAAACTCCAGCAGGAGCTGCGGCAGGGCACCGCCGAGATCACCGTGGTCGACCCCGAGCCGTACATGACGTACCAGCCGTTCCTCCCCGAAGCGGCGGCCGGATCCATCTCCCCGCGCCACGTCGTCGTACCGCTGCGCCAGGTGCTGCCGCGGTGCCGGGTCGTCATCGGCGAGGTCACCGCCCTCGACCACGAGGCGCGCACCGCCACCGTCGAAACCCTCGCCGCGGAGGAGGCGGGCACCGCCGACACCGAACTCTCCTACGACGAACTGGTCCTCGCGCCCGGCTCCGTCTCCCGCACCCTCCCCGTCCCCGGACTCGCCGACTTCGGCATCGGCTTCAAAACCGTCGAGGAGGCCATCGGCCTGCGCAACCACGTCCTCGAACAGCTCGACATCGCCTCCTCCACCCGCGACCCGGCGGTCCGCGACGCCGCGCTGACCTTCGTCTTCGTCGGCGGCGGCTACGCGGGCGTGGAGGCGCTGGCCGAACTGGAGGACATGGCCCGCTACGCCGTCCGCTACTACCACAACATCGAGCCCACCGACCTGAAGTGGATCCTCGTCGAAGCGACCGGAAAGATCCTTCCCGAAGTGGGCCCCGAGATGGGCCGCTACGCCGTCCGCGAGCTGCGCTCCCGCAACATCGACGTCCGCCTCGACACCCGCCTCGACTCCTGCGAGGACCGGATCGCCGTCCTCAGCGACGGCTCCCGCTTCCCCACCCGCACCCTGGTGTGGACCGCCGGCGTCAAACCGCACCCGATCCTCGCCGCCACCGGCCTCCCCCTCAACGGCCGCGGCCGCCTCAAGTGCACCGCCGCCCTCCAGGTGGACGGCGCCGACCACGCCTGGTCCGCCGGCGACGCCGCCGCGGTCCCCGACCTGACGGCCCCCGAACCCGCCTCGCCGGACGACCCGCCCGCCCTCTGCGCCCCCAACGCCCAGCACGCCGTCCGCCAGGCCCGCACCCTCGCCGAGAACGTCGCCGCCGCCGTCCGCGGCGGCCCCCTCCTGGAATACCGCCACAAGTACGCCGGCTCCGTCGCCTCCCTCGGCCTCCACAAGGGCGTCGCCCACGTCTACGGCCGCAAGCTCAAGGGCTACCCGGCGTGGTTCATGCACCGCGCCTACCACCTCAGCCGCATCCCCACCTTCAACCGCAAGGCCCGGGTGCTCGCCGAGTGGACCCTCGCCGGCCTGTTCAAACGGGAGATCGTCTCGCTCGGCTCGCTGGAGAACCCGCGCGCCGAATTCGAGCTGGCCGCCGGAACGGGCCGCCACAACGAGACCAGCTGACCCCCGCTGCCGAGGCGCGCCGCGCCCCACCCGAGCGGCCCCGGCCGCACCAGGCCCGGCCGGGCGAAACGGAGCCCGGAACTCCATCGCGGCGCCCGGACGTCTGACGGATACCGCCCGGGTCGGCCACACTGGTCGTGTGACCATGGGTGGGCCCGTCTCTGCGAAGAGTAATAATCACGAGGAATACGGACGTTTGCTGCAGCACGTCAGAGGGCGCCACTCAGGGCCCCGGCCGACCGCCCGCCGGTTCCCCGGCGGGCGCTTCCCCCGCGCCGAAGGCCCCGGCCCCTGGAGCCACAGCCCGCGCGACGAAGCGAAGTAAGAGGTACCCCTCCGTGATCTTCACGCGCTGGAGCGCCAAGCTCCCCCAGCGGCGCACCGCCCGCCCCGGCCGCGCCGCCGCCCCGCCGAACGGCCGCCCGGCACCCGCCGCCGACGGCTCCGGCAGCGCCGTCCCGGCCGCCCGCGCCGAGACGTGCGGCCCCGCGGCACCCGACGGCGACGTCCCGCCCGACGCCCCCGAGGAGGCCACGGAGGTGAGCGCCGCCACCCCGCCGCCCACCGTCGACGCCCTCTCCGCCCACGACATCCTCGGCACCATCCCCGCCCTGGTCGCCGTCGTCTACGGCCCCGAGCACCGCCTCGCGTACGTCAACGCCGCCTACGCCACCGTCTTCGGCCCCCGCCCGGCCGGCCACACCGCCCGCGAGGCCCTGCCCGAGCTGGACGAACTCGGCCTGCTGCCCCTGATGGACCAGGTCCTGCGCAGCGGCCGCACCCGCATGGTCAAATCCCGCCGGGTCCGCGCCGGCGCCGGCCGCGCCCGCGACGGCTACTACACCTTCACCTGCACCCCCATCGAGGTCGCCGCCAGCGGCCCGGCCCCCGACCCGGAGGTCGCCTGCGTCGCCCCGCACAAGGGCGTCCTCGTCTTCGGCGCCGAGGTCACCGACCAGATCGAATCCGCCGAACGGCTCCGCGCCAGCGAAGCCCGCCAGCGCGCCGCCGCCGTCACCCTCCAGCGCTCCCTCCTCCCGCAGGAGCTGGAGCAGCCCGACGACCTCCGGGTCGCCGCCACGTACCGCCCCGGCGGCACCGACGCCGCGGTCGGCGGCGACTGGTACGACGTCATCACCCTCGGCGGCGGCCGCACCGCCCTCGTCATCGGCGACGTCATGGGCCGCGGGGTGCGCGCCGCCGCCGTCATGGGCCAGCTGCGCACCGCCGTCCGCGCCTACGCCCGCCTCGACCTGCCGCCCCACGAGGTCCTCCAGCTCCTCGACGGGCTCGCCGCCGAGATCGACGCCAGCCAGATCGCCACCTGCGTCTACGCCGTCCACGACCCGAACGAGGGCCGCCTGGTCTACGCCTCCGCCGGCCACCTCCCGATCCTCGTCCGCGACGCCGACGGCGCCGTCCACCGCGCCGCCGAACCGACCGGCCCGCCCCTGGGCACCGGCGGCTGGCTGCACACCTCCGGCACCGTCCCGCTCGGCCCCGGCGCCGCCGCCGTCCTCTACACCGACGGCCTCGTCGAGCGCCGCGACAAGGACATCGACCACGGCGTCGAGGCGCTGGCCGACGCCTTCGCCGGCGCGGACGACGCCCCGTCCGTCGTCTGCGACCGCCTGCTGCGCGCCATGGGCATCACCGACGCGCACGACGACGACGTCGCGATCCTCGTCGTCCAGCACCCCGAGCGCACCGGCCACGACGCCGAGCTGTTCCACAACGCCGTCCTGGAACTGCACGGCGGCACCGAGGCCGCGCCCCGCGCCCGCGCCTTCGCCTCCGGGGTGCTCGCCTCCTGGCGCTTCGCCCCCGAGCTGCACGACCTCGGCGTCCTCGCCGCCAGCGAACTGGTCGCCAACTCCCTCCAGCACGGCACCCCGCCGATGCGGCTGCGCCTGCGCCGCACCGACCGCCGCTTGATCGTGGAGGTCACCGACGGCGACGACCACCTCCCGCGCCGCCGCACCGCCGAGCCCGCCGACGAAGCGGGCCGCGGCATCTCCATCGTCGCCACCATCGCCTCCCACTGGGGCGCCCGCCGCACCCCGGACGGCGGTAAGTCCGTCTGGTGCGAATTCGCCCTCCCGTCCGCCTGACCCGGAGGGCCCGGACACGACGAACGGCCCGGCGTGACACACCGGGCCGTTCCCCTTCTCCCTCACCCCGTACGGGCTCCCCCTACGGGCACGGGCCACCGCCCGCCGATGCCGTTCAGGCCACCGCCACCGCGGTCTCCGCCTCGGCCGCCGCGTCCGCCGCCGGACGGGCCGGAGCGGCCGCCACCCGGTGCGGATTGTCCTGCGCCGGGGTCAGCATCCGCCCCAGCCGCAGCGACAGCGCGGTGATCCCCAGCGCGCACAGCACCAGCATCCCGATGTACGCCACCGACATCCCGTGGCCCACCATCAGCGCGCCCACGGCCGGACCGACCGCCAGCGCCAACTGCTTGACCAGCGCGAACGCCGAGTTGTACTGCCCGATCAGCGACGCCGGAGCCAGATCGGCCACCAGCGGCGACACCGTCGGCGACAGCAGCGACTCCCCGATGCCGAACAGCGCGTACGTCGAGATCAGCAGCGTCGTCGCCACCACCTGCGCACCGTGCACCAGCCCGGACAGCCCGGCGGCGATCCACGCCACCGTCCAGATCAGCCCGACCACCGCCATCACCCGGCTGCGGCGCCGCCGCTCGACGAGCTTGAGCACCACGAACTGCGCCACCACGATCGCCGCGGTGTTGGCCGCCAGCGCGATCCCCAGCGTCGCCGGCGCGATCCGGGTGACCTCCGTGGCGTACGCCGCGAGCCCCGACTCGAACTGCCCGTAGCAGGCGAAGAAGAGCACGAAGCCCAGCACGCACAGCCACACCATCCGCCGGTCGGACAGCAGCGCACGCCAGGCGCCCTGCGGCCGCTCACCGGTCGGCACCGCGTCCTCGACCTTCGGCGCCCGCGGCAGCCGTACGGTCGCCACCGCCGCGCCGAGCACCAGGAACATCGCCGCCTCGATGGCGAAGAGCCGCACGAAGCTCGACGCGTTCGTCTCGTCGACGAGCAGCCCGCCGACGAGCCCGCCGATACCGAGCCCGAGGTTGTTCAGGAAGAACTGCGTGGCGAACGCCCGCGAGCGGGTGACCGTCGTCGAGCACCACACGATCATCGTGGCGAGCGCCGGCTGGATCACCGCGATACCGGCGCCCAGCGCCACCGCCGACGCGATGACCTGCGCCTCACTGACGGAAAGCCCCAGGCCCAGCGCACCGACCGCCGCCGAGACGGTACCGACGACGGCCACCGGAAGGGGTCCGCGCCGGTCGATCGCCCGACCGGTCAGCGGCAGCACGACCAGCGCCGACACGGCGAGCATCGCCAGCACCACACCCGCGGTACTCGCGCCCAGGTCCCGCACCTTCGCCACATAGACGTAGAGATACGGAACCGTGAAGCCGTTGCCGAACGCGCTCAACGCGTTCCCCAGCTGGATCCGGCGCAGCGCGGCGCCCATCGCGGTGGTCACACTCACCTACCTAGGTCAGGTCGGAAGACGGTCAGGAAGTACGGAACGAACGGCGGAGGAAGCCCGGCGGACCGGTGCGTGGACACACGAAAGCGCCCCCGCCTCTCCAGGGGACCGGACGGTCACACCCTGAAGACTTCAACTCTAAAGTTCGAAGCTAAAGAGTACATGGCGAAGGACTTCAACGCCAATGAGTTCCATGCCATACTGCGGCGCATGCCTGAGACCTCAGATACGGCCGGCACCGCCGAGCCGAGCCTTGAGGAACAGATCGCGGCCTACCAGCGAGAGTTCCAAGACCTCGACCCCCAGGTGGAACAGGTCGTCTCCGCACTCCAGCGGCTCAACCGGCGGATGAACGTCGCGTACGGACGCCAGACCGCCACCCTCGGCATGAGCAACGCCGAATGGGAGGTCCTCAAGGCACTCGTCGTCTCGGGCGCCCCGTACCGCCTCGGCCCCGGCGAACTCGCCAAGCGCCTCGGCCTCACCCCCGCCGCGATGACCCACCGCATCGACCGCATGGCCGCCGAAGGGCTGGTCAACCGCGAGCGGGACGAGAACAACCGGGTCCGCGTCATCGTCGAGCTGACCCACGAGGGCCGCGAGAAGTGGCTGGAGGCGATGCGCATGGCCTCCGTCTTCGAGGAAGACCTCCTCCAGGACCTCGACGGAGAGGAGCGACGCGTCCTCGGCGCGGTCCTCACCCGCCTCCTGCGCCGCGTCGAGGAGACCCAGCCCGACGCCGAGGGCCGCCTCACCGACCTCGACTGACAGCGTTTGACACACCCCTGGCCGATACGTAGTGTTCTCCGAGTTGCCACGTAGCCGGAACGGTTCTGTGGCAGCCATCCGCCGCATCGCGGCACACCACTACCGCACGACTCCTCACCGGGACGAATTTCGGCATGCCCGAAATTCACACCGCGACGTGATTATGCGTCACCGAGGAATTCCGCTAAAGTAGTGACCCGCCAAGGCCAGCAAACGAAAGTGCGCAAGCCGAAGCAAACCCTCCGACGGGTAATCGGAAACGAATTCGGGCCGGAAACGGTGAGAATCGGATCTGCTAGAGTCGGAAAGGCCGGAAAGCGAAAGCCGAAGGCC
>NZ_JBVHRF010000011.1:0-176254 GCF_055567035.1 Streptomyces sp. NPDC027185
CTTCGGCTTTCGCTTTCCGGCCTTTCCGACTCTAGCAGATCCGATTCTCGCCGTTTCCGGCCCGAATTCGTTTCCGATTACCCGTCGGAGGGGTTGCTTCGGCCTGCGTACTTTCGTTTGCGGGCCTTGGCGGGTCACTACTTTAGCGGAATTCCTCGGTGACGCATAATCACGTCGCGGTGTGAATTTCGGGCATGCCGAAATTCTTCCCGGTGAGGAGTCGTGCGGTAGTGGTGTGCCGCGATGCGGCGGATGGCTGCCAGGGAACCTGTCGGCTCCTTGGCAACCCGTACAACTTACATGACGCGCGGGTGGTGCACGAAGCGGGGGTCAGAGGTGGGTGGCCAGGGGGACGGAGATCTGCTTCAGCCAGGTGCCGGACGCGAAGTCGCGGGCCTTGATGACGACGCGGTCGCGGTGGACGTCGACCTGGAGTCCCTGGTTGAAGCGGCCGGGGACGGTGGCCTCGCCACCCTGGCCGTTGTCGGTGAAGCCGGTCTGCACCGCGCCGGTGTTGATCACCGAGAAACCGTCGAGGTTGGCGGTGCCGGGCACCGTACGCCGTACGTACCAGTCGGACAGGGTCAGGTCCCAGTGGGTGTGGCCGGTGAAGAGGAAGACGTCGCGGTGGCGTCCGAGGAGACCGAGGAGGCGGTCGGCCTGGAGGTAGTCGCTCATGTAGAGCTTGTTGCGGGTGCCGGAGACGGTGTCGGGCAGCGGGTGGTGGCTGATCACCATGACCGGCTTGCGCCGCCGTGACCAGTGCCGCAGGCGGTCCTCCAGCCATTGGAACTGGGCCTCGCTCAGCCACACCTCGTCCCACAGGGAGTGGTCGTGGTACTTCATGTACCGCTCGGTGCCGAGGGTGAGGACGGGGATGCCGCCGAACGTCGTCTCGGCGAAGGTCCGGGACCGCCCGGCGAAGCGGTAGAAGCTGCGGAAGAGGGAGTCCTCGGTGGTGCCGTTGGGCCAGGTGTCCTGGGCGAGAGTGTCCGGGTCGGACCACTTCGGGACGTAGAACTCGTGGTTGCCGATGGCCCAGGCGAGCTTTCGGGGTTTCGGGCCCTGGTCGAGTGCCTTGCGCACCTCGGCGTATTCGAAGTCGTAGCCGCGCGGGGTGATGTCCCCGGCGACGGCCAAGCCCGCGGAGTGCGGGTTGACGGTCCTGATGTCCTGGAGCGCCTGGGTGAAGTCGCCGAGGTCGCCCTGGATGTCGCTGATGACGTTGAACGTGGTGACCGGCCGGCCGCCACCGCCGCCGCGGGCCGGGGCCGCCGCGGCGGGCGCCTGGGCGAGACCTCCCAGGGCCAGGGCTCCGGCCGTCGCACTCAGCAGGGATCTGCGTTCCACGGGTCGTTCCTTCCGGAGGGCGCGCGGGGGACGGGCCGTCCCGGCCGCCGCGCTTTGGACCAGACCCGTTACCAGTAAGCGATCAAGGGGGCGGACGGGTGAACGTGTCCTGACATCGAGGCTGCGCGTTCTGCTCGCCGGGACTCTGGGTAGGGCAGCTCCAGCCGAGGTGACGTCCCGCCGGTGAACAGGGCGGGGGCGGCGGCGCGGTGGTGTCGTGGAGTGCGGGGCGGGTCGGTGTTCGGCAGGGAGGGCGGGCGGGATGCTGCGTCGGGCGGGTGCGGTCGGACTGGAGGTTCCGCTGCGGGACGGGACGGTTCTGCGGGGATGGCGCTGGGCCGCGGAAGGCGGGAGCGGTGGTCCCAGCGGGAGCGGTGGTACGGGGCGGCCGGTCGCGGCGCCGGTCGTGCTGCTGATGACTCCGTACGGTGCCGAGGGTTACGGCGCCGACGGGAGCACGTTCGCCGGGGGCGGGTTGCACTTCGTCGCTCTGGATGTGCGGGGGCGGGGCGCCTCGGACGGGGTTTTCCGGCCGTTCGTCCATGACGGCGACGACGGGCACGACGCGGTGCGGTGGCTGACCGGGCAGGAGTGGTGCAGCGGGGAGGTGGTGCTGTACGGCGGTTCGTACAGCGGCTTCACGCAGTGGGCGACGGCGGCGACGCGGCCGCCGGGGCTGCGGGCCATCGCGCCGGTAGCCTCGGTGTACCCGGGCGTCGACTTCCCGATGGCCCACAACATCTCGAAGGCGTTCTCCGCCCGGTGGCGGGCGCTGCGGCGCGCGCCCCACGACGGTCCGCCGCGGGAGGACGCGGGCAGCACTCTGCTCAGCGCCGGGCGGCCGTACCGGGATCTGGATCTGGCCGCGGTCGGCCGGCGGCTGCCCGCGTTCCAGGAGTGGCTGGACCATCCGACGCTCGACGCGTACTGGGCGGGCCTCGCCCCCACCCGGAGCCAGTACGAGCGGATCACCCTGCCGGTGCTGACGATCACCGGTCAGTACGACGACGACCAGCTCGGGGCGCTGACCTATTACGAGCGGCACGTCCGGGCGGCGCCGCCGGAGACCGTCGCCCGGCACCTGATGGTGATCGGCCCGTGGGATCACGCCGCGACCCGGTCGGCCGCCCGCAGCTTCGGCGGGCTGACCTTCGCCGAGAGCAGTGCGATCGATCTGCAGGCGCTGCAACTGGCCTGGTACCGCTGGGTGCTGGGCCGGGGCGAGCGGCCCGGATTCCTCGGCGACCGGGTGACGTATTTCCACGTCGGCGAGGACCGCTGGCGCAGTGCTCCCCGGCTGCCGGGGAGTGCGGACTCCCTGCGGCTGTATCCGGTGGCCACGGCGGAAGCCGGCCCCCGGGGTGTGCCCGCGTACGGGCTCGGTACGGCGCCGGGCGCGGCGGAGCAGGTGGTGACGTTCCTGCTCGATCCCGGTACGGCCGGGAGTCCGGAGCGGTCCGAGCCGGCCGCGGACCGTACGTTCACGGACGACCGGCCGTTCACCGCCGGGGGCGCCGGCGGGGCGGAGCGGGACGCGGCCGTCCACATCAGCGCCCCGTTCGGCGGGCCGGTGGATGTGTCCGGACGGCCGAGCGCCACCCTCGTCCTCTCCAGTGAGCTACCCGACTTCGACCTGCTGCTGGGCGTCTATCTGCTGCCCGGGGATCCCGGCGCCCCGCTCCGGCTGCTGTCCGAGGCCGCGCTGCGCGCCCGCTACCGCGCGAGCCTGTACCGCGCCGACCCCTGGCCCGCCGGGCGCGCCGTGGAGGTCGTGGTGCGGGACTTCTCGTTCACCTCCCTGCGGATCGACGAGGGGGACCGCGTCGCCCTCGTCCTGCGGGCGCCGCACCGGCGGTGGCAGCCCAATCAGCAGGCGGGCGGGGTCACCGCGGACGAGACGGCGAAGGACGCGGTCGCCGGGGTGGTCCGCCTCCACCAGGGCCCCGCCCGGTCCTCGTTCCTGAGCCTGCCGCTCGGCGGGCGCCGGGAATAGCGGGGCCGGGCGGCCTCAGAGCCGGCGCGGGGCGTGGAAGTCGCGGCGGTACCAGACCAGAGGGGCCGCCTGCCCGCCGGTGCGGACACCGCTCAGTTCGCCGAGGACGAGGTCGTGGTCGCCGGCGGACAGCACCTCCGTGCGGGTGCAGCGGATGGCGGCGTTCGCACCGGGCAGGTAGGGGGTGCCCGAACCGGGCCAGGACTCGAAGCCGCCGGCCGCGGCGAACCGGTCGGTGCCGCGGGCCGCGAAGGCCCGTGAGACGTCCCGCTGTTCCTCACCGAGAAGGTTGACGACGAACTCGTCGGCGGTGGTCAGCGCCGCGTGGCAGCTCGACTCCCGGCCGATGCCGACGAGCAGCAGCGGCGGTTCCATGGACACGGAGGTCACCGCGCTCGCGGTGAAGCCCCAGCGGCGGCCGGTGGCGTCGATGGTGGTGATCACCGTGACCGGTGCGGCCAGCAGGGCCATGGTGTCGCGGAAGCTCGCGGCGCTGATCGGTTCGGGGGCGGTCCTGGTGGGCGTGGTCACTTCGCGCTCCTCGCGGGGTCGTGTCGTAAGAGGGGAAGCCGGCTCAGCACAGCAGGTCGCGGGCGGCGAGCCGCCGCGTCCCTTCGGCGAACTCGAAGTCGTAGCCGAGGATCGACAGCGCCTTGTCGACGAGGGCGCCCATCGCGGCGTGGTCGGGGGCGACGCCCCACAGCAGGTCCATCGGCTGGGTCATGACGCCGCCGTCGAGGCGGTCGCCGATCCGGCGGTAGGTGCGGTAACCGGCGATACCCGGGAGTTCGCGGACCTCCTGGTCGCCGTGGACGGCGGTCAGCGTGGCGGGCTCGACGGGGGCCAGGCCGTAGCGGAGGAAGTGGACTCCCTCGGGCCGCAGCCGCGGTGGCCGGACGCGCCTGCCCAGGGCGAGGAGCGCGGCCATCCGGACCAGGTCCACCCCGCAGGCGAACTGGGCCAGGTGGTTGACGTGTCCGCCGATCCGGCCGTTGACCTCGATGATCCGTGGTCCGTCCGGGGTCAGCTTGATCTCCGTGTGGGCCAGGCCGCTGGTCACGCCGAGGGCGGTCAGGGCCCGTCCGGCGAGTTCCTCGACGGCCGATTCCTCGTCCGCTCCCAGGGCGGACGGCCAGTACACCCCGGCCTCGCGGAAGGGGGGTACCAGGGCGTACTTCCCGGAGACCGCGAGGTGGGTGATGCCGTGGGGTGAGCAGAGGGACTCGACGGCCACGTAGTCGCCGAAGGGCAGGTCCTGGCGGCCCTGGAGGAATTCCTCGGCGACGAGGACGGGGCCGGGGCCCGCCGCGGGGACGGCGGCGAACGCCTCCGCCACCACGCGGGCGGCCTCCTCCTCGGTGTGCACCACGTAGGTGGCGCGGCTGCCTTCGCCGCGTACCGGTTTGATGATGGCGGGCAGGCCGGTGACGGCGAAGGCGCGCGGTCCGTCCTCGGCGGTGTGGAGCGGGTGGCTGCGGACGTCGTCGACGCCGGCCTCGCGCAGCCGGGTCCGTTGGCGGGTCTTGTCGGTGAGGAGCAGCGCGGTGTCCGGGTCGTGTCCGGGGAGGCCGAGCGCGTCGGTGAGGGCCGCGGTGGTGCGCAGCCTGGATTCGCTGAACGTCAGCACGGCCGCCGGGGCGAGGTCGCGGACCGCCGCGGTGTCGGCCGCGAGGTCGCCGGTCAGGGGCAGGACGGTGCCGATCCCCTCCAGGACGTGCCGCATCCGGCGGGTGTGCGGGGAGTCGGGGGTGAGGAAGACCGGGGTGCCGAGGCCGGTCAGGCCGGCGGCGATCTCACCGGCCGCGACGGCGCCCCGGTCGTAGACGACGGCGATCTTGGCAGGGGTGGTCATACGGCCGCCGCCTCCTGGTATTCGAGGGCGGTGATCCCGAAGGTGAAGCCCATGCCGCTGGAGGCGACCAGGATCAGGTCGTGGTGGCGCAGCGTGCGGCGCTGTGCCAGTTCGGTCAGGCAGATCACCGTGTCGGCGCTGGCCATGTGGCCGAGCCGGCCGTAGGTGAAGACGCTGTTCTCCTCGGGCACGTCCAACGCGTCGAGCAGCCGTTTCTGGATGTTGCGGTCGCCCTGGTTGATGACGAGGTGGCTGATGTCGCCGCGTTTGCGGCTGAGGGTGTCCAGGACCTCGTCGGTCAGGGCGACGAAATTGTCGAGGTAGACCTGGCCGAGTCCCTCCCGGGTGCCCGCGCGGCGGAAGGACGGGCCGTCGGGGCCGTCCTCGCCCGCCCAGAAGTCCGCCCAGCTCGCGTCGGTGCGCATGGCGGACGTCAGATGCCGGTAGCGGATGTCGCCGGGGCCCACCAGGAGGGCGGCGCCGGCGTCCCCCGCGTTGAACAGCGGGCGGGTCGCGGCGTCCCGGTAGTCGACGAGCCGGCCCAGCCGGTCGCCGAGGAGCAGCAGGACGTGGCCGCCGTACAGGGCGCTCTTCTCGGCGGCTATCTGCAGGGCCGCCATGCCGGCGTTGCAGAAGTTGCCGAGTTCGAAGCAGTGGGCGCGGTCGATGCCCAGTTCGTGGGCGATCTTGGCGGCGGGGGACCACGCGGGGCGGTCCCAGACGCCGGAGCCGGCGTAGATGACGTGGGTGATCCGCGAGCGGGGGACCTGGCTGCGGGCCAGGACCGCCGCCGCGGCGTCCCGGGTGATCTCCCACGCGGTCTCGTCGGGGCCCAGGACGGGGATGGTTTCGGTGCCCGAGGTGATGTTGAGGATGTCGGGCAGCGGGAGGCCGGACGCCTCGTGCATCTGCTGCACGGTGATCCGGCCCGCGGGGAAGCGGACGTCGAGGTCGAGGACGCCGACCGGGCCGGCGGGGGGCTGGTGGGTCATCGGGCACCCGCCCGCTGGGCTGCGGGGACGCCGGAACGTGTGGTCACGGAGTTCTCCATCGGGTCGCTCGCGCGGGCGGCGGCCAGGGCACCGGCCACCGCGGCGGCCTGGGGTGCGGGCCAGCCGCGCAGGTGGAAGTGGTCTCCGGGGAAGACCTTGAGGTCGGTCCCCCCGGTGGTGTGGTCGGCCCACGCGGCGGCGTCGTCGACGCCGGTCGTGGGGTCGTTGTCGCTGATCAGGACCGTGATCGGGACGGATACCACGGCGGCCGGATCGGGCCGGTGGTCCCGTACCGCGGCGACGTCGGCGCGGAACGCCGGCAGGCTCAGCCGCAGCAGGTCCTCGTGGGCGAGGACCCGCGGGTCGGTGCCGGACATCCGGCGCATCGCGTCGAGGAGTTCGGCGTCGGAGCCCGGCCACCGCTCCTCGCGCAGCCGGGACGGCGCCCGGCGGCCGGACAGGATCAGCCGCGCCGGGGTGAGCCTGCGGCAGAGTTCGAAGGCGAGGATCGCCCCCATGCTGTGGCCGAGCAGGACGAGTGGGCGCTCGGAGTGTCCGGGCACCTCCGCGTCGAGGGCCGCGGCGATCGCGTCCACCAGGCCGTCGACCGTGTCGATCGCCGGTTCCCGGTGGCGGTCCTGACGGCCCGGGTACGCGACCGTCAGGACGTCCGCCGTGCCGTCCAGGTACCGGGCCAGGTCCCGGAAGAAGGTGGCGGTCCCGCCGGCGTGCGGGAGGCAGAGCAGCCGGGGCGTGCCCGCGGGATCCGCCGTGAACCGCCTGATCCAGCGGCCGGTCATGAGGCGGTGATCGTCCGGAGCTGTTCCAGGACGGCTTCGGCGAGTTGGCGGCCGGCTTCGGGGGCGACCCGGGCGGGGTCGACCGTGACGTCGGCCTTCCAGCGGTCGCTGCCGGTCAGACGGCCGATCTCGACCGACACCGGGAAGCTGTTGCGGTCGCTCAGCCACCACTCGCCTGTCCGCAGGTGGTCGAGGCCGGTCAGGGTGTCGGCGACCGTGAAGCTGGTGAAGTTGAACAGCGCGGTGAAGGGGGCGGCGCCCACCTCGCGCTGGATGCGGGCGAGGGGGAAGCGGCGATGTGCGAGCAGTTCCTGTTCGGCGGCGAAGGCGGCCCTGATGAGTTCGGGCCACGGCCGTCCGGCGAGGTCCAGCCGTACGGGGACGGTGTTGAGGAAGAGGCCCAGGGCCGTCTCGGCCCCGGCCACCTCCGGGCGGCCGTTGACCACCATGCCGGTGACGATGTCCTTCTCACCCGTGAGGTGGCCGAGCGCCGCGAGGTGGGCCGTCAGGTAGACGCTCTTGGCCGGGGTGCCCAGGCGGGCCGCGAGGCTCTCCACCTGCTCCACCAGCGGGCCCGGGATGAGGACGCGGGTCTCGGGTGCGGTGGCCGGGCCGTCCGGTCCGGGAGCCGGGAGCCGGGTGGGGGCCGCGCCCTCCAGTTGGGCGGCGAAGAACTCGCGGGCCCGGTCGGAGTCCGCCTCGGTGCGCTCCAGGGCGACGAAGTCGCGGTAGCGGAAGGTGTGCTCACCGGGCGGCAGCGCGGGCAGTCCGGACAGTTCGCGGTCGTAGCCGGTCAGCAGGTCGGTCATCAGCTGGGCGAAGCTCCAGCCGTCCAGGACGGAGTGGTGGGCGGAGACCGCGAGGTGGAAGTCCTCCTCGGCGTGCTGGATGACATGGCAGCGCACCAGCGGGGCGCGGGTGACGTCGAAGCCGTCGCGGACCTGCCTCTGCCACCAGGAGCGCACCGCCTCGGCCGGGTCGGAGCCGGCGGGCGCGGGTACCAGGGTCGCGGTCAGTTCGGCCGTGCGGTGGACCTGCTGGACGACCTGGCGGTGGGTGCCCAGGTCGAAGGAGGTGCGCAGGATCTCGTGGCGTGCGACGAGGGCGGCCAGCGCGCTGTCCAGGGCCGGCAGGTCGAGCGGGCCGGTGATCCGGACGGACTCCAGGTCGTGGTAGAGCGTCGGGTCGCCGCTGATCTTCGTGTGGAAGAGGATGCCCTGCTGAAGGGCGGAGGCCGGGTAGACCGCCTCGACCCCTTCGGGGGCGGGGAACTCCTCACCCGAGCCGCCGGCGCCGGGGCCCTCGCCCGCCTCCTCCGCCTGCGTACGGCACCAGGCGGCCAGTTGGGCGATCGTCGGGTTGCCGTAGAGGGCGACGACGGTGAGCGGGAGGCCGGCCTCCCTGGCGCGGGCGACCAGGGGGATGGCGCGGATGGAGTCGCCGCCGAGGGCGAAGAAGTTCTCCCGGCGGCCGATGTCGGCCACGCCCAGCTGCTCGGCCCAGATCTCGGCGAGGACCTGCTCGACGTGGTCGGCGGGGGCGGCGCGCTCCCCGTCCGCGGCGCGTGCGGGGCCCGCGGGGGCGGGGAGCGCGGCGCGGTCGAGCTTGCCGTTGACCGTCATCGGCAGTGCGGGCAGCGGTACGAAGTCGCCGGGCACCATGTGGGCCGGGAGCGCGGCGGTCAGTGCGGTGCGCAGCGCGGCGGCCGTGCCCGCGCTGTCGTCGCCCACCCAGTAGGCGACGAGCCGCTGTTCACCGGGCCGGTCCTCGCGGACCAGGACGACGGTCTCGCGGACGGCGGGCTCGCGCAGCAGCGCCGCCTCGATCTCGCCCAGTTCGATGCGGAAGCCGCGCAGCTGGACCTGGCCGTCGGAGCGGCCGTGGAAGTAGACCTCACCGGCGCCGTCGTGCTCGGCGAGGTCGCCGGTGCGGTAGAGGAGGGTGCCGTCGTCGGTGAAGGGGTCGGGCAGGAACCTCTCCCGGGTCAGCTCGGGGCGGTTGAGGTAGCCCTGGCTGACGCCGGCGCCGCCGACGTACAGCTCTCCGGTCCGTCCGGCGGGGACGGGGCGCATCTCCTCGTCGAGGACGTGCAGGGTGAGGTCGGCCAGGGGGCGGCCGATGGGGCTGCGGCGGTCGTCGAGGTCGGCGCGCCGGATGCGGCGGAGGGTGACGTGCACGGTCGTCTCGGTGATGCCGTACATGTTCACCAGCTCCGGTGCCCGGTCGCCGTAGTGGCCGATCCAGGGGCGCAGCGTGGCGAGTTCGAGCTTCTCCCCGCCGAAGACGACGGCGCGCAGCGAGGTGTCGGGGAAGCCCGCGTCCTCGGCGGTGCGGGAGAGCTGGCGGAAGGCCGAGGGGGTCTGGCTGAGCAGGGTGACGCCGCGGTCGACGACCAGCCGCCAGAACGCCTCGGGGTCCCGGCTGACGTCGTAGGGGACGACGACGACCTGACCGCCGTGGAGCAGGGCGCCCCACAGTTCCCAGACGGAGAAGTCGAAGGCGATGGAGTGGAACATCGTCCAGACGTCGTCCGGGCCGAAGCCGAACTCCGGCCGGGTGGCGGTGAAGAGCCGGACGACGTTGTGGTGGCTGACCACCACGCCCTTGGGGCGGCCGGTCGAGCCGGAGGTGTAGATGACGTAGGCGGTGTCGTCCGGTCCGGCGGCGGTGTCCGGTGCCGTCCCGGCTCCGTCCGCCGGGTGCGGGCCGGCGGGGTCAACCGTCTCCAGGTCGAGTCCGGCGACCGGGGTGCCGACCAGGAGGCGGGCGCCGGCGTCCGCGACGGTGTCGCGCAGCCGGGCCAGCGGGTAGCGGGGGTCGAGCGGGAGGTAGCCGGCGCCGGCCTTGAGGATGCCGAGGACGCTGACGACGAGGTCGGTGTCGCGCTCGGCGCAGAGCGCGACGAGCTGTCCGGGGCGGACGCCGGACCGGACGAGGGTGTGGGCCAGGCGGTTGGCGGCCCGGTCGAGTTCGGCGTAGGTCAGGGCGCGGGTGCCGTCCGAGACCGCGGTGCGATCGGGGTGGCGGGCGGCGGTCTCCGCGAAGAGCTGATGGAGCGTGGTCACGAGTTCTCCCCGTCGTGCTGGCTGAGGCGGCGGAGCCGGTCGAGGTGGGTGAGGCTTGCCAGGACCTGGTCGGTCGGCACGCCGAAGTCGATGAGGCAGGCGATCTCGTCCACTCCGATGTCCTTGAGCCGGCGGACGACGCGCAGCGCCTTGTCGACGTCGCCCAGCAGCCCGCCGTCGTCGTAGTAGCGGTCGAAGGCCCTGGCGACCAGGAAGTCGATGTCCCGTTCGCGCAGTTGGGAGGGGTCGATCTTGCGGGCGTTGCCCAGGCCGGAGCCGAGCAGCAGGCCGAGCGAGCTGCGCAGATAGGTGGAGAGCGGCCGGCGGACGGTCTCCTTGATCGCGTCGTCGTCCTCGCCCAGGAACGCGTGGACCATCACGGCCACGTGTCCCGGCCGGCCGTCGGCGTCGGGGCGGTCGGCCACGGCCTTGCGGTAGGCGGTGATCTTCGCGGCCAGCTGGTCGAGGTCCTGGCCCAGCAGGTGGGTCAGGAGGCCGTGGCCGCGCCGGCCGGTCTCCTCGACGGTGCGCGGGTCGCCGCCGCTGGTGATCCACACGGGCAGGTCGGGCTGGACGGGCCGCGGGTAGGAACGGACCGTGGCCGGGCCGCCGGTCCCGTCCGTCACCTGCAACTCCTCGCCGCGCCAGAGCCGGCGGACGGTGTCGGCCTGGTCGAAGAGGCCGGTCTTGCGGCTCTCGTAGGCCGAGGGGTTGAAGCAGAAGTCGGCGGCGTGCCAGCCGGAGGCGAGTGAGATGCCCGCCCGGCCGCCGGAGAGGTTGTCCACGACCGCCCACTCCTCGGCGATCCGCAGCGGGTGGTGCAGTCCGGCGACGACGCTGCCCGCGCGGATGCCGATCCGTTCGGTGACGGCGGCGACGGCGGCGCCGGTGACCGAGGGGTTCGGGTAGGTGCCGCCGAAGGGGTGGAAGTGGCGTTCGGGGGTCCAGACCGCGGTGAAGCCGTTGCGGTCGGCGAACTTGGCGCCCTCCAGGAGCAGTTCGTACCCGGATCCGTCGGTTCCGCTGTCGTTGGCGAAGTAGAAGAGGCTGAAGTCCATGGTCATCCCGTCGTGGCCGGGCGGCGGTCCGCCAGCATCTGCTTGATGGCAACGCGATCCGTCTTGCCGCTGGCGTTGAGCGGCAGCGCCGCCAGGCGCTCGCAGCGCTGCGGCACCATGTGGAGCGGGAGCCGCTCGCGCAGCCAGCGCAGGAGTTCCTTGCGGTCGAGGTCGGCGTCGGCGGTGTAGAAGCCCGCCAGGCCGAGGCTGCCGCCGTGCGCCTCCGGGACGACGACCGCCTCCGCGATGCCGGGGTGGCGGCGCAGCACCGTCTCGATCTCGCCCAGCTCCACCCGGTAGCCGCGGATCTTGACCTGGTTGTCGAGGCGCCCCAGGTGGACCCAGGTGCCGCCCTCCAGCCGGACGCGGTCGCCGGTGCGGTAGTAGTGCTCCTCGGTGAGCGGCTCCGTGCCGTCGTACGGCTGTGCCCGGCCGTCGCGCATCGCCAGGAAGCGGCCCGCGTTGTCCTCGGGGTCGTGGTAGCCGGCGAAGCGCTGGGCGCCGCGGACCACCAGTTCCCCGTCGGTCGCGGGGCGTCCGTCGTCGTCCAGGACGAGCCACTCCAGGAAGTCGTAGACCTCACCGATCGGCACGGAGTCGTTGGAGGTGTCCGGCCACCGCTCCTCGTCGGCGGGCAGCTCGTACCCGGCGCAGGCCACGGTGAGTTCGGTGGGGCCGTAGACGTTGCCCAGGAGGGCTTGGGGGGCGATGCGGCGCCATGCCCTGGCCTGTTCGAGGGTGAGCTGCTCGCCGATGAAGAGGCTGTAGCGGAGCGTTCCGGCGTGGCCGGTCAGCTTGCCCAGGCTCTGGCTCACCGAGACGACCGAGGGCACGGAGAACCAGTGCGTGATCCGGCGCTCGGTCAGATACGTCACGGGTGTCAGCAGTTCGGTGCGCTGCGGTACGACGAGGGTGGCGCCGGCGGCCCAGGTGACGAAGAGGTCGAAGACCGACGGGTCGAAGGTGAGGTCGAAGGTGTGCGAGACCCGGTCGCCGGGCCGGACCTGGTAGCGCTCCAGGGAGTGGGCGATGTAGGCGGCGGCGTTCCGGTGGCTGATCGGCACGCCCTTGGGCCGGCCGGTCGAGCCGGAGGTGAAGAGGAGGTAGGCCACCTCCTCGGGGTCGGTCCGGTACTCCGGCAGTTCGCCGGGGTCGGTCGGCCGGTCCAGTTCCGGGCCGTCCAGGGTGAGCACCCGCAGGCCGTCCCACTGCGCGGGGTCGGCCGTCTGCGGCGCGCCGTTCTCGTCCGCCAGCAACAGGTCGATCCCGGCGATCCGGCAGGTCGTGCGGTTGCGGGTGGCCGGGAAGCGGGGGTTGAGGGGGACGACGGAGGCGCCCAGCCGCAGGGCCGCGAGGTAGCCGACGAACGCCACCTGGCTGCGCAGGGCCAGCAGGGCGACCCGGCGGGGCGCCTCGCCGTGCTCGCGCAGGATGCGGCCGGCCAGCGCCTCGGCCCGGCGGTCGAGTTCGCGGTAGGTCAGGACGGCGTCGCCCACTTCCAGGGCGACTCGGTCGGGATGGTCCGCCACCGACGCGGCGAACCACTGGTACAGCGTGCGAGCGCGCACGGACAACTCCTACGGATCGGGGGAACAGCGGAGGGTCGCGGGAGACCGGTGGTCTCAGTCCGCGAGGGCGGGGGCGGGGCCGAGCGCCCAGTAGCGCTCGCGCCGGAAGGGGTAGGTGGGAAGGGCGACGCGACGGCCGCGGCCCGGGGAGAGGGCGGGCCAGTCCACCGCGACGCCGTGCAGCCACGCGGTGTGGACCACGTCGTCGACCAGGTCGCCAGCGTCCGCCGCCGCCTCGGGCAGCCGCACCGGGATCGCACCGGCGGGCGCCTCGGCGTCGCTCGGCACCACCGTCAGCCGGCCCTTCAGCGCGGCGCGGATCCGGTCCACCACTTCCGGGGCGACCGGCCGCTCCGGCGGGACGACCAGGGCGGCTTCGCGGGGCATGGTGACCCGCACGGTGCGTACGGCGGGCCCCTCGGGTGTGCGCAGGGCCGCGGCGAGGTCCTCGGCGGGCGCGGTGACCACGCGGCGCTCGGCGAAGGCGGTGCGCCCCACCCGCAGGGTGTGCGCGAGGTCGCCGGCCGGGGCCGACCGGTGCTCGACCGCGTCCGCCAGCCGCAGCGCGAGGGCGTCCAGCTCCTCCCGCGTCCGCGCCGACAGCGGCAGCCGGACCAGCGCGGGCGTCGCGGCCGGCGGCCGGACCGGAGCGGGCGGCGGCGCCAGCACGGCGGCGGCGTTCATCCCGCCGAACCCCATCGCGTTGACGAGGACGAACGGGGCGCCGCCGGTCCGCCGCCCGCTCGTGGTGACGGTGAAGGGGCTGCGCGCGAAGGACTCGGGCTCGCGCGGCGACGAGAAGAGGGGGTGCGGCGGGACCGTACCGGTGCGGACGATGTTCACGGCGTTCAGCAGGGCGGCGATGCCCGAAGCGGCTCCGGCGTGGCCGATGTTGGCCTTCACCGAACCGAGGGCGATGCGGCCGGGCTCCGAAGCCGGGTCGCCGCCGAGCCCCGCGGTGAGGCCGCGGATCTCGATCCGGTCGCCGATCGGCGTGGCGATGCCGTGCCCCTCGACGTAGCCGAGCCGGTCGGCGGTGACGTCCGCCGCGCGCAGGGCGTCTCCCACGACGGCCGCCACTCCGGCGGCGCTGGGCGCGGTGAAGCCGGGGCGCCGGTCGCCGTGGTTGCCGACGGCGGTGCCCCGGATCACCGCGAGGACGGGGTCCCCGTCGGCCAGGGCGTCCGCCAGGCGGCGCAGCACGACGACGCCGACGCCCGAGGAGTAGGCGGTGCCGGTCGAGGCGGCGTCGTAGGAGCGGGTCAGTCCGTCGGCCGAGAGGGAGCCGTCGGGGCGCCTGCGGTAGCCGATGACGGGTTCCAGGACCGTCGCCCCGCCCGCCAGCGCCATCGCGCAGTCACCGGCCAGCAGGGCCCGTACCGCGTGGTGCACCGCGTACAGCGCCGAGGCGCACGCGGCCTGCACACCGGTCGCGGGTCCGTGCAGCCCCAGCTTGTAGCTGACCCGGGCCGCCGTGAAGTCGCCCACCCCGCCGAGGTGGTGGTGGAGGTCGCCGAGGGCGGCGGGCCAGCCGTCCCGGTCCGCCTTGGCCGCGAGCAGCCGTGCCGAGTAGGGGCCGGCGTGGCTGCCCGCGAAGACCCCGGTTCTCGGGGCGGGGGTGCGGGGCGGGTGCCCCGCCGACTCCAGGGCCTCCCAGCACACCTCCAGGAAGAGCCGCTGCTGCGGATCGATGGTCTCCGCCTCGTCCCGGGAGTACCCGAAGAAGCCGGCCGCGAAGTCGGCCGCGCCCCGGACACGGGCGGCCCGCGGGACGAAGTCCGCCGCGGTGAACTGCTCGGACGTGAGACCCGCCGCGTACAGCTCCGCCTCGGGGATGTCCCGTACGGAGACCAGACCGCCCTCGATGTTGCGCCAGAACTCCTCCGGCCCGCCGGCGTCCGGGAACCGGCAGCCCGCGCCGGTCACCGCGATATCGGTGTCCCGCGTCATGGTCGGCCCCCCGTCAGTTCGCGGCGGGGACCGCGCCGGCCGGCGTCGCCGGCCCGCCCGAGGCGGCCAGGTGCTCGGCCTGCGCCTGGACGGTCGCGTAGTCGAAGAGTTCGGCCGCTTCCAGTTCGCTGCCGGCCAGCCTGTTCAGGCGCTCCAGCAGCACGATGAAGAGCAGCGAGTCGCCGCCCGCCTCGAAGAAGTTGACGTCGACCGGCACCTCCTCCTGGTCCTGGTCGAGGACCTCGGCCCAGATCTGTCGCACCTGCATCAGAAGAGCGAAATCGCTCATCGTCGGTCACCTTTCGGGCAGGCCGGACCACGCCGTGGACCACGGCGGCACACGGCTGCCGGGCACGACGGGACAGGCGGAATATCGGCCGGGGAACTCCCTCGCGGCCTGATCAACTGACCTCGAACTGAGGTGACTTCATCGTCTCGGCGGCCCCCGCGGGCGTCAAGCGATCAAGTGCGGGGCGGCGGACCGGCGTTCGGCGCCGCCACCGGACGGCACGGGCCGCTCCGGCCGCCGCGCACCGCCCCGGGAACGGCAGAGGCCGGCCCGCCCTGCGGCGGACCGGCCCGGTGGTACGGCTCCGGATGTCTCCGCGCGGCCCGGCGGACCGCCCGGTGTGCGCGGCTCCCCCGGCGCACCCGTTGCCGCGAACGGCACACGCCCGCGGCGGGGAGGGCGGCCGACCCGCGCTCCCCCGCCCCGCGTCGCGACCGGGCGCTCCCCGTCCTGGCGTCGCGACGCCCCGCGCGGTCGGGCCGTGCCCGCCGCGCACATCGGCGGGCACGGCCGCCGAGGCCGTGGCGCCCGGCCCGCCGCCGCGCTCCCGTCAGGCGGTACGCGCCGACTCGGCGGGCCGCCCGGCCTCCGGCGGCGCGCCGACGGCCTCCGGCCCCGGCTCGGCCGCCCGCGGCTCCGGCTCGGCGGGCTGCTCCGCGCGCAGGTTGCGGACGCCGGGCACCAGGGCCGTACCGGCGCACACCACCGCGACGAGCACCGCGGACGCGGCGAAGGGCAGCTTTTCCCCCCACAGGTGCAGGGCGACCGGGGCGACGATCACGCCGAGCGGCTGGGCGGCGAGGGAGACCAGCCAGTCGTAGGAGCTGACCCGGGCGAGCACGTCCTTCGGGATGGCCGACTGGATCGTGGTCTGCCAGGTGGGGTTCAGGAAGCCGAGGCCGGCCATGGCCAGGCCGTACCCGGCCACCAGGACGGGCACCGGAGCGCCCACGGCGAAGAACACCAGCGGCACCGCGTACGTCGCCAGCACGAGGTTGCCGGCCAGGACGGGGCGGCGCGGGCGGGCCCGTCCGGCCACCAGCGACCCGGCCAGCAGACCGATGCCGCCCGCCTGGGTGATGGCCACCCAGGAGTCCTGGCCGCCCAGCCGTGTGACGGCGATGAGCGGACCCAGCGTCAGCAGCACATTGGCGACGAAGTTCCAGGTCGCGTGGGCGATCAGGCTGGTCCAGTACCAGTCCCTGGCCCGTACCTCGACCCATCCCTCGACGAGCCCGGCGCGGATGGCGCGGCGGGCGCTGGCGGGCTTCACCTCCCGGTCCAGACGGATGATCAGCATCAGGAACGCGCTGACCCCGAAGGCGGCCGAGTCGAGGGCGAACACCCAGTTGATCCCCACGGCCCAGATCAGCAGCCCGGCGAGGGCGGGGCCGGCCAGCAGCGAGATGCTCTTCGCCACGCCCATCAGGGAGTTGGCCTGCTGCCGCTGCCGGCCGGGCTGCGTCACGACCCGGGTCACGAGCGGCGTGAGGTTGGAGAGGCTGACGGCCGATGCCGCTCCCGCCACGACCTGGGCGACGCATATCACCGCGAGCGAGGGATGGCCGAGACCGAGTTCCACGGCCACGGCCGCCTGGGTCACGACGCGGGTCGCGTCGGCGCCGAAGGCGACCCAGCGGGTGTTGTACCGGTCGGCGACCACACCCGCCACGGGGAGCAGGAGCAGCCGGCTGCCGAGCGCACAACCGAGCACCAGGGCCAGAGCCGCCGCCGATCCGGTGATCTGGACGACGGCGAGGCTCAGTGCGGTGGGGACGAGCGAGTCGCTGAGGGTGGACATGGTGCGACTGACGAAGAGCAGCCGAAAAGTGGGGAGTCGCAGAGGATGTGTCACCCCGTCATGCTATTTTGATGTCGCAATATTCGACAGCGCACTTTGCGATGGTGGAGTAACTTCAACCTCATGACAGCCCGCGACTCCGTCGACGACCACCTCGACCGCTGGATGAAGATCCTCCCCTCCCTGGATCCTCTGGTCGAGGGAGCCGTGAAGCGCATGTGGGTTCTGGTCAAGCACCTCGGCTCGGTCAAGGAAGGCACCCTGGCCGACCACGGCCTGCAGACCCTCGAATACCTCACCCTGCACGCCCTCGCGGGGCGGAACGGGACCGCCTCCCCCTCCCAGCTGGCCGCCGACCTGAAGCTGTCCCCCTCCGCGATGACCAGCCGGCTCGACCATCTGGAGCAGCGGGGGTTCCTCCGCCGCCAGCCCAGCAGCACCGACCGGCGCCGGCTGGACGCCGTACTGACCGGCGAGGGCCAGGCGGCCTGGCAAGGGGCGCTGGAGAGCCAGGGGGCGGAGGAACGCCGCATCATGAGCACGTTGAGTCCGCAGGAGCGGCAGCAGCTGACGGATCTGCTCCGCCGGGTCCTGATCGAGGCCGAGGAGCGAGGGGCACACGCGTGAGGCGGCGCGGCTCAGAGCTCGGGGCGCTCCCCGGCGGAGAGCCGCTCGGCCAGCCGGGACCACTCCTTCGCGTAGCGGACCGCGAGGTCGGCGACGGCCGGCACACAGTGCGGCGGCACCGCGGCGGCCAGTTGGCTTCCCGTCCGCGCGTCCACGGCGCGCGTCGTCAGCCAGCGCAGCAGATCGCGGCCGGACTCGCTGAAGCGCAGCGAGGGATCGCGCATGAGGGTCCGCAGAATGGCGCGGGCGTCACGGTCGTCGACGCGGGAGCGCGTCTCCCGCGGCGCCCGCTCCGGGGTGGACGCCGCGGGCGCCACCGGCCCCACGGGAGCCGGGGGCTCCGCGTCGGCCCGTAGCCGGCGCCGGATCTGATGGGCCGTACTGGTCGCGATGCCGGCGGCGCGGGCGACCTCCCGCAGCGAGGCGTCCGGCCGCTGGGCCAGGAAGGCCAGCGCCGCACGCCGTCCCTCCGCGCCGTCCACCGGCCTGCGCCGGCCGTCGCGCCCCACCCGTGTGTTCGACTGCGGCACTTCCTCAGTCGAATCCCGGCGCAGGCGGGCGACGGTCTTCGGGGAGATCCCGGTGATCTGGGTGATCCGGCGGTCGGACCAGGAGGGGTGCTCGCGGAGCAGCCGCAGCGCGGCGGCCCGCCGGTCGGCCGTGGTGAGCGGCAGACCGTGTTTGACGTTGACCTCGACCGCGTGCGCGAACAGCTCCGACTCGGGTCCGTCCCAGAAGCGCACCGCGATGTCGCGGTCCCCGCGCAGGCGCGCGGCGAGCAGGCGGTGCCTGCCGTCCACCAATAACCCGGTTCCCCGGTGCACCAGGACGGGTTCGAAGTCCTCCCCGCTGCGCGCGAGAGCCTCCACGTGGCCGAGATCCTCACCCGCCAGCCGCGGTGAACCGGCCACGCCGATCTCGTCGACCGCCATCCGGGCACGGTGTACGGGCGTTACCGCCGTCGCAGTCACAATTACCCCCTGTTGCTCACTGGACGGGCGCCATCCTCATGAGGGTTGCCAACTTTGTCAATCGACTGCGGACAGTTGTCAATTCAGCCGAGCTCTGGCTACTTTCACCTCGCCGCGACAGAACATCGACAGTCCCACCACATCCGGGAAGTACGTCGTTCCCCTTGAAACGAGAAGGAAGTTCCGTGCGCAAGCCCCGTGTTGTCCCTGCTCCCGCCCTTCGGACCGTCACCCCGGCAGCCGGAATCGGCCAGGTGACATCCGCCGGTGACGAGGGGTTCCGTTCGACTGCCGCACCGGTGCCCGCCGGGGCCCCGGGCATCGAGTGGCCGTGACGCGCCGACACCGACAGTGAAGAACTGCTGACAGTTCGACACTCTTTTCCGGGGTGAGTTGACAATCACATACCACTCGATGGGAGTGTTGCGGTCATGACCGGTACGTCTGCCCGTGGCCGCAACATCCTGCCCCAACCACAGTTCGGCCTGCGGCTCAAGGCGGTGCGCCAGTCCCGCGGAATATCCCAGGCCCAGCTGGCCGGTCACGGGATGTCCACGACCTACCTCTCCCGCCTGGAGTCGGGCGACCGTCCCGCGACGCCCCGCGCCGTCAACTACCTGTGCGAGAAGCTCGGCCTCCCGCTGTCGTTCTTCCACGCCGGTCTGGTGGACAGCACCACGGAGGCGCTCGCCCTGGTGCTCTCCCAGACCGAACAGGAGGGCGGCACCCAGCTGATCCTCGACGCCATGCGGGCCGAGGCCGCCGCCCATCCGCTGATCCGCTGGCAGTCACTGTGGGTCCTCTCCCAGCAGCAGCACAAGTCCGGTGCGCGCCCGGCACAGTTGGCGACCCTCACCGAACTCACCGCCCTGAGCGACGAGATCGACCACCCGCTGCTGCGCGTCCGCGCCCGCGTCCAACTGGCACGATGTCAAAGGTCATCAGGCGACCCCGAAGGCACCCACCGCACCTGCGACGAAGCGCTCGCCCTGGTGGACGAGCACGACCTCCCCCCCTCCGACCGCACCCGCGTCCTGCTGGCACTCATCTCCGCCGAGGCGGAGACCGGCAGACTCGCCGAAGCCGTCGCCCACACCGTCCAGGCGCTCGAACTCCTCGACAGCCTCCCCCGCTCCCTGCGCTGCGAGACCCTGTGGACGGCCAGCAGCATCCGCGGCCGCCAAGGACAGCACACCGCCGCGGCGGAACTGCTGGAAGAGGCGATGGCCCTGCTCCCCAGCGGCGAGGACCTGCCGCTGTGGCTACGGCTGCGACTGGCGGCCGCCGCCCTGTACCTGCGGATGGACCCGCCCCGCACCGACGAGGCCGCCTGCCATCTGGACACCGCCGCTCCCGCCGTGGCGCTCCTCGACGTCCCGGTCCACCAGCAGGAATTCCAGTGCCTCCGGGCCCGGCTGGCCTTCCACCGCCAGGAGTACGCCACCGCCTGGGAGCTGTGCGAAGGACTCGGCGAGAACCCGGAACACCTCACGTACCAGGACCGCATCCGCCACCGCACACTCGTCGCCCAGCTACGCATCCTCAAGGGCGAGCAGGCCACCGCCGTCGCCGACCTCCAGCGGCTGGCACGCCAGGCCCAGGAAGCCGCCAACATCGACCTCTCCGCCGAGGTCTGGCGCGCCCTCGCGGAAACCTTGACCTACGAGATCAGCCCGTCCGACTGACGCGGGACGGGGGGCCGGGGTGCGGCCCCGACGGAACCGGCCACCGGTCGCGAGGCCCACGGACGGACACACCGGGCCACGGACGGACGCACCGGGCCACGGACGGACGCACCGGGCCACGGCCCCGGAAGGACCCCCCTGCCCCCGCGCCACTCCCCCGTCGGCCGGGCGAACGGCGGCAACGGCCCCACGGCGCGCCCAGCGCCCCCGAAAGCCTCAGCTCAGGCGCTCTTGTCCCCCTTGCCCGCCTTCTCCAGGATCGCCACGCACTCCAGGTGATGCGTCATCGGGAAGAGGTCGAACGCCTGGAGGCGGCGGGGGACGTAGCCGGCTTCGCGGAAGTAGGCCAGGTCGCGGGCGAGGGCGGCGGGGTCGCAGGCGACGTAGGCGAGGCGGCGGGGGGTGAGGGAGGCGAGGTGGGTGACGGTTTTGCGGCCGGCGCCGGCGCGGGGCGGGTCGAGGACGATGAGGTCGGCGGAGGTGATGCCGGTGCGGGGCAGGACCTGCTCGACCTTGCCGTGTTCGATGCGGACGCGGTCGAGGTCGGCGAGGTTGTGCCGGGCGTCCTCGGCGGCGCGCTTGCCGGATTCGATGCCGAGGACGGCGCCCTTGTCGCCGACGCGTTCGGCGAGCGCACCGGCGAAGAGGCCGACGCCGCAGTAGAGGTCGAGGGCGGTGTCGCCCTTCTTCGGCATCAGGCCCCGCATCACGGCCTCGACGAGAACGTCGGCGGCCATGGGGTGGACCTGCCAGAAGCCGCCGTTGCCGACGCGCCAGGTGCGGTCGGCGGCGCGTTCGCGGACGAAGGGGCGGCCGTGGACGCGGTGGACGCCGCCGTCCTTCTCGTTGATCCGCAGGACGGAGACCGGCTTGTCCAGTTCGACGAGGGGCAGCCGGCCGCCGGGGCGCGGGGTGAGGACGACCTGCCGGTCGCTGGAGCCGGTGGCGGCGATCGCCTCGACGGTGGCGATCTGCGGCCAGTCGCGCTTCTCGATACCGAGTTCGGTGACGCCGGGGGCGGCGATCAGGCAGCGGTCGACCGGCTGCACGTCGTGGGAGCGGTGCTTGCGCAGACCGGCGTGGCCGTCGGCGTCGATGGCGTACTGGACGCGGGTGCGCCACGCCGGGACCTCGCCCTTGGCGACCTTGTCACCGGGGGCGGGGGCGACGGTGCCGTCCCAGCGGGCCTCCTCGGGGGTGAGGCCGGCGAGCCGGGCGAGCTGTTCGGTGAGGACGGCGCCCTTGAGGCGGCGCTGCGCGCCGGGGGCGGCGTGCTGCCAGTCGCAGCCGCCGCACTTGCCGGGGCCGGAGAACGGGCACGGCGCCTCGACGCGGTCCTTGGACGGGGTGTGGATCTCCACGGCGTCGGCGCGCAGGAAGCGGGCGCCCTCGGCGCCCTCCGTGACGCGGGCGGTGACGCGCTCGCCGGGCAGGGCGTGGCGGACGAAGAGGACCTGGCCCTCGTCGGTGCGGGCGATGCAGTGGCCGCCGTGGGCGACGGGGCCGACCTCGACCTCGTACTCCTCGCCGACCAGCGACTTCTCGGGTTCTGTCTGCATGGCGGGCGAAGCTCCAAAGGGTGGGACCGGCGCGGCGGGGCCGCGGCCGGGTACGGCGGACGACAGCCTTCGAGTCTACGTGCCGCCGTGCCGTGCCCCGTGCCGGGCGCATCGCGCGCGCCCGGCACGGCTCGGCTCACCTGCGGGGTGCGGCCTTGTCCTTCTTCGGCGGGCTGACCGGGCCGCGGCGGACGGCGCCCGGCGCGTTCCACTCGGCGCGGCGGCGGGCCCGCTTCTTGGCCGCCTCGGAGGAGTCGAGCTGCCAGGGGACGGAGGTGACCATCACACCGGGGGTGAACAGCAGCCGCCCCTTGAGGCGCAGCGCGGACTGGTTGTGGAGCAGGTGCTCGTACCAGTGGCCGACGACGTACTCCGGGATGTAGATCGAGACGACGTCGCGGGGGGATTCGTTGCGCAGCGTCTTGACGTAGTCGACGACGGGGCGGGTGATCTCGCGGTAGGGCGAGGCGAGGACCTTGAGGGGGACCTCGATGCCACGGCGTTCCCATTCGGCGCGCAGCGCCTTGGTGTCCGCCTGGTCGACGTCGACGCTGACCGCCTCCAGGGTGTCGGAGCGCATCAGCTTGGCGTAGTTCAGGGCCCGCAGGGTCGGCTTGTGGACCTTGGAGACGAGGACGAGGGAGTGCACCCGGGAGGGACGGACCACGTCGTCGTCGGGGGCGTCCGCGGCGGCGATCTCCTCGGAGACCCGGTCGTAGTGGCGGCGGATCGCGGTCATCGTGACGAAGAAGATGACCATGCCGAGGAGGGCCACCCACGCGCCGTGGGTGAATTTCGTCAGCAGCACGACGACGAGGACCAGACCGGTCAGCGTGGCGCCGAAGGCGTTGATCGCGCGGGAGCGGTGCATGCGGTTGCGGGCCGCCGGGGACTTCTCGGTGCGCAGATGGCGGTTCCAGTGCCGGACCATGCCGATCTGGCTGAGCGTGAAGGAGACGAAGACGCCGACGATGTACAGCTGGATCAGCCGGGTGGAGTCCGCGCCGTAGAGGTAGACGAGGACGGCGGCGGCGCCGGCGAGCAGCACGATGCCGTTGGAGAACGCGAGGCGGTCACCGCGGGTGTGCAGCTGGCGGGGGAGGTAGCGGTCCTGGGCGAGGATCGAGCCGAGGAGCGGGAAGCCGTTGTAGGCGGTGTTCGCGGCGAGGAAGAGGACCAGTGCGGTCGCCGCCGCGAGGATCACGAAGAGGAACGAGCCCTTGCCGAAGACCGCCTCGGCGACCTGCGAGATGACCGGGTTCTGGGTGTATCCGGAGCCGAGCGGGTGGCCGTGGTCCAGCAGGTCGGTGGCGGGCTTCTCCGCCATCTTCACGCCGGTGGTCATGGCCAGCGCGATGATGCCGCAGAACATCGTGACGGCCAGACCGCCCATGAGGGCGAGGGTGGCGGCGGCGTTCTTCGACTTGGGCTTGCGGAACGCCGGGACGCCGTTGGAGATCGCCTCGACGCCGGTGAGCGCCGCACAGCCGGAGGAGAAGGCGCGCAGCAGCAGGAAGATCAGCGCGAAGCCGGCCAGTCCGCCGTTCTCGGCGTGGATGGTGTAGTCGGCGGTGGGTGCCTTCATGTCGTGGCCCAGGATCACCCCGCGGAAGACGCCCCAGAGGATCATGAGGAAGACGCCGGCGACGAAGACGTACGTCGGGATGGCGAAGAGCTTGCCCGACTCCTTGACGCCGCGCAGGTTCATCAGCGTCAGCAGCACGATGACGGCGATCGCGCAGAGCGTCTTGTGCTCCACGACGAAGGGGATCGCCGAGCCGAGGTTCTCGATGCCGGAGGAGATGGAGACGGCGACGGTCAGGACGTAGTCGACCAGCAGCGCGCTGGCGACGGTCAGCCCCGCCTTGGGCCCGAGGTTGGTGGTGGCGACCTCGTAGTCGCCGCCGCCGCTCGGGTAGGCGTGCACGTTCTGCCGATACGACGCGACGACGGTGAACATCAGCACCACGACGGCGACCGCGATCCACGGGCTGAAGTGGTACGCCGACACGCCCGCCACGGAGAGCACCAGCAGCACCTCGCCCGGGGCGTAGGCCACGGACGAGAGCGGGTCGGAGGCGAAGACGGGAAGGGCGATGCGCTTGGGGAGAAGGGTCTCGCCGAGCTTGTCGCTGCGCAGTGCGCGCCCGATGAGAATGCGTTTGGGCACGTCGGTCAGTTTGGACACGGAGAGGATGCTAAGCCTTCGCCGCGGGCGCGGCCCACCCGCCACCCGCCTCACGGAAGCGGCGGGTGGCCCGCGGCCTCGCCCCGTCCCAGAGCGTTCACCGGACGCGCACATCTCCCCCACGGCAACCCGTACGGGGTCAGCCGGAGCGCCACGCCCGCTTGATCTCGGCCCAACGGCGGGCCTGCCCGGGGGTGAGGCGGCCGCGCAGCTCGGCGAGTTTGAGGAGGTTGGCCTCGGCGCCGCCGGTCAGCGTCCGGGCCTCGGCGCGGTAGTGGTCGTCGAGCAGCGCCTCGGTCTCCGTGGCGTTCATCACGGGCACCAGCCGGGCGGCGAGCTTGTTGGTGTTGCGGTACGAGCCCTGGAGCAGGAACGGCGGTTCGGTGCGGGTGGCGTCGGTCTGCGCGGCGGAGTCGATGTAGGCGCGGTTGACGGCGAGGACGGTCTCCGTCACCCGCAGCAGGGTGCGCAGCACGGCGAGGACCTGCTCCAGCTCGGCGGGGGCGTAGGGGTGAACGAGACGGTCGGCGTGGGCGGTGGGGTCGCGGCGGGCGAGGCGGACGAGCAGGTCGGTGTCGGCGCGGTCACGGGTGGCGAGCGGGGCGAGGTGCGGGTTGGCGGTCAGCGCGTTCTCGATGTGGGAGAGGGCGAACAGCTCCTCCTTGCCCGCGAGGACGTCGCCGAGGTTGTGGACGTCGGCGCGGTTGGCGAGCATGTCGGGCAGCCGGAAGCGGCGGCCGGACTCGGTGTAGGGGTTGCCGGCCATGCAGACGGCGAACCGCTTGCCGCGCAGGTCGTAGCTGCGGGCCTCGCCGTTGTACACCCCTTCCATCCGGCGCTGGGCGTCGCAGAGCGGGATGAACTTCTGGAGGAGTTCGGGCGAGGTGTGCTGGATGTCGTCGAGGTGGAGGAGGACGTTGCTGCCCATCTCCAGGGCGAAGGAGATCTTCTCGACCTCGCGGCGGGCGGCGGCGTCAGGGGCGGCGGCCGGGTCGAGGGAGGTGGTGTGCTGCCCGAGGGCGGGCCCGTCGACCTTGACGAGGACGAGCCCGAGGCGCGCGGCGACGTACTCCAGCAGGGTCGTCTTGCCGTAGCCGGGCGGGGAGAGCAGGAGCAGCAGGCCCTGGCTGTCGGTGCGGCGGTCCGCGCCCGCGGTGCCGAGCTGGGTGGCGAGGTTGTCGCCGAGGAGCGGCAGGTAGACCTCGTCGATCAGGCGGTTGCGGACGAAGGCGGGCATGACCTGCGGGCGGTAGGAGTCCAGGCGCAGGCGGCGGCGTTCGGCGTCGAGGAGCGCGGTGCGGTGGCGGGTGTAGGCGCGGTGCGCGGGCACGCGGTGGGTGCGGAAGGCGCGGGTGCGGTCGAGGAGTTCGTCGAGGCGGAGCGGAAGGGTGCCGTCGGTGAGGACCGGGTGGCTGCCGAGGAGGCCGCCGACGGTGGCGGTCACGGGGGCGTCGACGGGGCGGCGGGGCAGGTCGGGGCCGCAGAGTTCGATGGCGGCGGCCTCGGGGAGGTCGTCGTGCGCGGCGCCGGCGTAGCCGCCGAGCCAGGCGGTGACGAGCTGGTGGCGGGCGGCGAGGTCGTCGCCGAGGGCGGTCAGGTCGTCGGCGTACTCCTTGACGGCGGCGGAGCCGGGGCCGCCGAGGGCCTGGTGGAAGCCGGTCAGCAGGGTGCGGGCGGCGGCGCCGGTGGCGAAACGGGGGCTGGGGTCGGCCAGCTCCTCGACGAGGTACGTGCCGAGGGGGGCGGGGTCCGGCGCGTCGCCGAGCGGGGCTCCGCCGGGCACGGGGGGCGCCGGGTCGGGCAGGCCGGACGCGGTGAGGAAGGCGGTGGCGGCGCCGGTCAGCTCGGCGGCGAGGTCGTCGGCGGCGTCGGCGCGGCCGAAGCGGGCGCGGGCGCGGGCCAGCGAGTGGGCGCGGGTGGCCCAGGCGGCGCGGGCCGCGGGGTCGGCGCCGTGCTGCCAGAAGAGCTGGGCGGCGGCGCGGACGCGCGGGGTGAAGCGGAGCGGCCCGGCGTCGGCGCGCAGCCGCAGCAGGGTGTCGAGGACGGCGGTGGCGTCCCGGTCGTGGACGCCGCGGTCGTACCCCTCGTCGTACCGGGCCTGGGCGGCGGCGCGGACCAGGTCGGGCAGGGTGCCGTCGGCGCGCGCCGCGTACAGGGTGTCCAGGGTCAGGCCGTCGTGGCCGCGTTCGGCGTGGTCGAGGAGGAGGGCGGCGAGGTGTTCGGCGCGGTAGACGGACGGGGACTCGGAGGCGAGGGGCTGGTCGCGGAACTCTTGGAAGGCGCGGTCGCCGGTGAGGCGGGGGTCGTCGACCGGGGCGCGGTAGTCGGTGCCGGTGACGGCGAAGGCGAGGCCGTCGCCGTGCGGGACGAGGGTGAGGTCGAGGGGCTGGGTGTTGACGGCGAAGCGGTGGCGGCCCAGCCGCAGGGTGCCCTCGGGGTCGTAGAGGTCGGCGCGGTCGCGCAGCGCGCGGACGGCTTCCTGGCGGGCGGCGGCGAGGCGGCCCTCCAGCTCACCGGCGCGCACCGGGTCGGCGAGGGTGCGCAGTTCGGCGGCGGTGGCGCGGACCTTCGCGACGAGCGGGTCGGTGGCGAAGTAGGCGTGGATGTCGGCGGCGGCGGTCAGCGCGCGGGCGCGGCGGGTGACGGTCGCAAGGACGCGGTCGGCGGATTCGGCGAGCCGGTCGGTGTGGCGGGCGCGGGCGTCGAGCTGGGCCTGTTTGCGGGCGGCGAACGCCTCGTGGATCTCGTCGCGCCGCTCCGCGATCCGGGCGAGGCGGGCCTCCTGGACGTCGTCGGCGCCGCCGTCGGGCCCGCCGAAACGGGCTTCGAGGTCCTCGACCTGGAGGAGCAGTGCGGCGAGTCGCGTATCGCACTCCTCGGGGGTGGCGGCGTCGGCGAGAGACCCGGAGACCGACTGGCCGAGGAGGGCGAGGCGGGCGGCGAACTCCTCCTTGCCCTCGGCCTCGGCGAGGGTGCGGCGGCGGGCGTCGAGCGTGGCGCGGGCACGGTTGACGGCGCCGAGGGCGTCGCCGATGCGGCCGAGGACGGCGGTACGGACGGTGGTGTCGTCGAGGTCGAGGGTGGCGACGATGTCGGTGACGGTGCGCAGGCCCTCGGCGACCTCGTCGATCCGGGCGGTCAGGTCGGCGGCGTCGGCGGTGGTGGCGAGGGCGGACGCCGCGTCGGTGAGCGCGGCGACGGTGCGGTGCGTGGTGGCGAAGGCGTCGTCGGCGGCGAGGAAGGTGACGGCGCGGCGGGCGGTGGCGGCGAGGTCGTCGGTGAGGCCGGCGGCGAGCGCGTCCAGCGCGGTGAGGTCGGTGTGGCGGACCTCACGCAGGGACTCCAGGCGGCCCTGGGCGCGGCGCAGTGCGGTGAGGTGCCCGGCCCAGGCGGCGGCGTCCTCGGGCTGCTCGCCGCGGATCCGGCGGACCAGCGCGGTGGTCTCGGCGGTGGCGCGCGCCAGCTGTTCGGCGGCGCTCTCGCGGAGTGCCGTGACCCGGGCGAACTCCTCGACGACCCGGGTGGCGGTCTCGCGGACGTCGGCGAGGGGCCCGGCGGGCGCGCCGAGGTCGGGGTCGGCCAACCAGTGGTGGGTGTCGGCGGCGCGGGTGGCGGCCGCGGCGAGGGCGTCGAAGACGGCGGCGGACGGCTCCATCTCGGCGGCCATCCGGGCCACGCCGAGCAGATCGGCGATCCCGGAGACCAGTTCGGCGTTGCCGACGCGGGCGAGCGGGCCGTCGCCCCGCGGGCGGGCGGTGGCGTGCGCGTCGGAGGTGAAGGGGGTCTGCCAGACCTGGAGCGGGTGGACGCGGGCCGCCTCGGTGCCGGTGTCCCGCAGCACGGCGAGGGTGCCGTCGTCGAAGAGGGCGTGGCCGCGGCCGGTGAGCGGGGCGGCGGCCTCCTCGCGGATGACGTTGTACGGCAGCAGCAGGGTGAGGCCGTCGGCGGGGCGGCGGAAGACGTAGAGGACGTCCTCGCCGTTGGGTGAGCGGACCGCGCGGGCGAACTCCAGGCCGTCGGCGGCGGTGCCGAAGAGTTTGGTGGTGCCGGTGGCGAGGTGGTAGCCGCCGGGGAAGACGAGGCCCTGCCCGTCGGGGAGGGCGCGGCAGGCCCGGCCCACGGCGTCGAGGCGCCGCGCGGTGCGGGTGCGGGTGTTGTACACGAGGCAGCGGACGGTCTCCTCGTTGTACGGGCGGATGCGCAGCAGGATCAGCGGGCCGGTGCTGGCGTGCTCCACCTCGGCGTCGGCGAGCGACTGGAGCGGTTCGTCGACGGGCTCGGAGTGGATGCCGTCGGGCGTGGTGGTGTCGTTCTCCGCCTTGAGGGTGAGCCGGCCGCCGGAGACGGAGACGTACACGGCGCCCTGGACGGCGAGGTGCGGATGGCGTCCGGTGACGTGGTCCTCGCGGGTGGCGGCGGTCCACGTCACGTCGTGGGCGGGCGGGTCGGACAGGTCGCGTTCGCCCTTGTCGTCGAGGTAGGCGGGGGTGCCGTCGGCGGCGATCCGCCAGCGCAGCGCCCGCAGGTCGCCGGGGCGCCGGCCGGTACGGAAGACGGCGAGCAGCAGGGCGTCGGTGCGGCGCAGTTCGCACAGCCGGGCCTGGCGGTAGTAGCGGTGCAGTTCGGCGAGGTCGCGGCGGAAGCGCGGGTCGTCGAGCAGGCCGGGCAGCGCGCCGGGCGCGGCCGGGGTGAGGGTGTCGCCGTCGCGGCGGTGGAGCGCGAAGATGTCGTCGGGTCCGGGCTCGGCGGTGGTGGCCGGCGGGTGGTGTCCGAACAGCAGATGGCCGCCGACCTCGACGACGTCGCCGGGCAGGCAGGGCGCGGCGCTCTCCAGTTGCCCGGTGGCGCGCAGTTCCAGGCCCGCTCCGCCGAACTCCTCGGTGCGGCGGGCGTTGAGGGCGCGGGCCCGCTCGGCCAGCTCCCCCGCGGCGGCCAGCAGCCGGTCGCGCAGCACCTCGTACGTGCCGTCGCCGGGTGAGGCGTTGGGCCCGCGGTCCGCCGGGACGTCCGGCGCGGTGTCCGGTGTGTGCTGCGCGCTGTCGGTGTTCACTCTCGGCTCTCCCCGGTTCTCCCCCGGTGGCCCGGCACCGTTGCCGGGCCACCGGGCTGCTGACGTCGTACGGGCGGACGGGGCGGGCGCCGTGCGCGCCCCGTCCGCCTGCCCCGTGCGGACTACGCGACCGGTGCCGCGGCGCCGCTCACGGCGGCCGCGTCCGGGGCGGCGGCGAGGCCGCCCAGGTCGCCGAGGCGCAGACCGTCCAGTCCGTTGGCGCGGACCGCGTCCAGCAGGCCCTGGAGCGGTGCGGTCTGCGGGCCGCCGCCGGCGATCAGCCGGCCGAGCGCCGCGGCGAGGGTGAGGTCGCGCAGTCCGGCGGCGCCGAGTCCGCCGAGCATCGCGCCGAGGTCCCCGGTGAACGTCGAGTGCTCCTTGTCCAGCCAGGGCGCCGCGACGGTGCGGACCGTCTCGGAGCGGTCGACGAGGGCGTCCAGGCCCTTGGCGGTGCCGATGGAGCCCACGACCTTGTCGAAGAAGGCGCTCTCGCCGCCGACGATGTCGATCCGGGCGTTCTCCAGTCCGGTGGCGAGCACCGTCGCCTGCGCCTCGGCGACCTGCCGCCGCACCTCGATGTCGGCGAGTCGGATGTCCTTCTCGGCGGCGAGCCGCAGCCGGTACTCCTCGTGCTCCCGGCTCGCGGCGTCCAGCGCGGCCATCGCCTGGGCCTTCTCGGTGAGCCCGGCGGCCTCGGCCTTCAGCTTCTCGCCGATGGCGACGGCGTCGGCGTGCGCCTGCGCGGTCGTCCCCTCGGCCTCGGCGAGCGCCTTGGCGCGGGCGCCGTCCGCCTCGGCCCGCAGCAGCGCCGCGGCGGCCTCGGCCTCGGCCCGCCCGGACCGCTCGATGACCTCGGCGTTCCGCTCGCGGACCTGGACCTCGGCGAGCCCGGCGGCCGCCGCCTCGGCCTGCGCGCCCTCGGCCAGCCGGATCTTGGCCTGGGCGTCCAGTTCGGCGGTCTTGTGCCGGGTCTCGGCGAGGGTGATCTCCTCGGCGGCGCGGTGGGTGGCCGCCGCCTCCGCCGCCTCGGCCGCCTTGATGTCCTTGACCAGCCGCTCCTGCGCCTCCGCCTCGGCGCGGATGATCAGCGACTGCCGCTCGCGCTCCGCCTCCTCGACGGTGCGCAGCTTCTTGATCTCCTCCTCCTGCGCGGCGACGGTCTTCTCGACGGCGATGCGCTCGCGGATGACGTCGGCGATCTCCCGCTTCTCCGCCTCGACCTCCTTGTCCGCGGCGATCCGGGTCAGCTGCGTCTCCCGCTCCCGGGCGATGACCTCCAGCAGCCGGTCCTTCTCGATGCGCTCGTTCTCGATGGCGACGATCCGCTCCCGGTTCTTGACCGCCACCACGATCTCCCGTTCGCGGTTCTCGTTCTGGACGCCGAGCGCCTCCTCCGTCTTGAGGTGCGCGGACTGGGCCCGCAGCCGCTCCTCGGCCTGCACCCGCGCCGTCTCGGCCTCCTCCCGCGCCCGGACGATCTCGATCTCCCGCTGCTGCTTGATCTCCGCGTCGGCCTGGCGCCGCTGGAGTTCGAGGACGGCCTCGCGGGCGTCGACGTTCTGCCGGGTGATCTCCTTCTCCTCGTTGCGCTGGAACTCGTTGGTGCGAACGTGCTCGATCGCGGTGAGTTCGGTGATCTTGCGGATGCCCTGCGCGTCGAGGATGTTGGCGGAGTCCAGCTGCGACAGCGGCGTCTGCTCCAGGTAGTCGATCGCCGCGTCCTCCAGGCTGTAGCCGTTGAGGTCGGTGCCGATGACCGCGATGATCCGGTCCCGGAACTCGTCCCGCATCGTGTACAGGTCCTGGAAGTCCAGCTGCTTGCCGACGGTCTTGAGCGCCTCGGAGAACTTCGCGGCGAACAGCGCCTGGAGGGTGCTGTCGTGGCTGGCCCGCTCGGTGCCGATGGCCTGCGCGACCTTGACGACGTCCTCCTTCGTCTTGTTGACGCGGACGAAGAAGGCGATGCGGATGTCGGCGCGGATGTTGTCCTTGCAGATCAGGCCCTCGTGCCCGGTGCGGCCGATCTCGATGGTCTTCACCGAGATGTCCATCACCTCGGCCTTGTGCAGCACCGGCAGCACCACCGCGCCGGTGAACGTCACCTCCACCTTGCGGTACTTGGAGACGATCAGCGCCTGACCCTGGTGGACCTTGCGGTAGAGGCGGGTGACGGCGAAGACCGCGACCAGCACGATGAGGACGGCTACGGCGACGGCTACGCCGATTCCTATGGTGAGGGCATCCATCGATAAATCCCTGTGTCGATTCGGGAGGGTGACGACGCAACGGGGCCCGGCACGCGGCAAACAGCGGCGTACCTGAGGGCGGGTGACTGCCGCGGGTGTGCGGCAGTCACTCAGACGACGGGTTTGTGCGGATCCAGCGCGCCGTCGAAGGGCGCGACGCGGAAGAACTCGCCGTCGGCGTCGTAGGCGTAGATGAGTGCGCTGCTGCCCGCGGTCAGTCCGCTGTCGTCGGTGCGGACCTGGACGACGGCGGTGGAGCCGTCATCGGCGCGGACCTCCGCCTGACCGAAGTCGGCGGCGACGCGGCCGGTGCGTACGGTGCAGACGCGGCCGATGAAATCGTCGCGGGAGGCGACCTTCTCGGGCGGCAGCACGCGGCGGGCGAGGCGTCCGGCGAGGCGTACTCCGGCCCAGGCCACCACGAGGGCGGCGAGCAGGGCTGCGACGCGCGGCGCTCCCGCGGGCAGCAGCACCGTACCGGCCAGACAGACCAGCCAGGCCGGCAGCAGGCCGAGCGACAGCGAGACCGTCACCGGGAGTCCGGCGCCGGCCGCGTCATCGGTGCCGGCGTGGCCACCCTCACCCCCGTCGAGGATGTGCACGCCGGCGCCGCCGAGCAGCACCAGCAGCCAGTACGCGGCGACGACGACCAGGGCGAAACTGAAGAGCGCCGCCGGAAAGGTCAGCGCTGCTCGCAGAAATTCAGCCATGATCGTTCCCCCGTCGTGCCGCCGATGGCGGTACCGCTGTCGATGCACGCATCCTGGCAACGGCACCGGGGAGAACACATTGCCGGTTCCCGGCAATCTTTATGCGTTCTTGATGGCCTGTTATCGCCATCTGCCGTACCGGGCGGGCCGGGGCGCCGGGGCCGGGAGCCGGACGTACGGCGCGCCGCCCGGCCCCGGCCCCCGGTCACAGCGGGGTGCCCGGCCAGCCCAGGGCGCGGGCGCCGAGCGCCGCGGTCTCCAGGGTGAAGCGCTGCAACCCGTCGGCGGGGTCGTAGCCGGTGAGGGCCTTGATACGCTCCAGCCGGTAGGAGAGGGTGCGCACGCTCACCGACAGGCGGCGGGCCGCCTCGGCGTTGACGTATCCGGCGGCGGCGCACGCCGACAGCGTCTCCAGCAGCGGTGCGGCGCCGCCGCGCGCCTCGGTCAGCGGGCCCAGCACGCTGCGGACCAGGTCGGCCATGGCGGCCCGGTCGCGCAGCAGCACCGGGAAGACCAGCAGGTCGGCGGCGCGCAGCACCGGTCCGGACAGCTCCAGCTGCTCGCCCAGCTCCAGCGTTCCGAGCGCCTCCTCGTAGGAGCGCACCACTCCCTGGGGGCCGGTGTGCGGGCGGCCGATGGCGACCCGCCGGGCGCCTTCCCGGCCGCCTACCGTGGCGCGGGCGCTGGTCGCGAAGGTTTCCAGGAGGGCCGGTTCGGCGCTGGCCGCGATGCAGACCAGCCGCCCGCCCTTGGTGGTGATCAGCGCGTCCCGGTCGCCGAAACGGCCGATCAGCTCACGCTCCACGCGTCCGGCGACGGGATGGACGTCGTCGTACGGGCCGCTGCCCTCGGCGACCGCGACGGCGTGCGCGCGGGCCAGCCGCAGCCCGAACCGCTCCGCGCGCTCGGCCAGCCGCCCCAGATCGCTGCGTCCGTAGAGCAGATCGTCGACGAACTCCCGGCGGGCGGCCTCCTCCTCACGCAGCGCCAGCCGCGTCGCCCGCTCATGGCCCTCGCCGAGCGCGGCGACGGCCGCCTCCACCGCGCCGAGCAGCGCGTCGCCGGTCCGGGCGCACTCGCTGACCCCGGCGGCGCGGGCGACGCCGGGCAGGGTGCCCCAGACGCGGCGGGTCTCACCGAGGTAGAGGCCGACCAGTTCCCGCAGGCCGTGGCCCGCCTCGGCGGCCCGCTCCCCCAGATCACGCAGGGCCTCCCGCTCGGGGCGGTCGAGCGTCCGGCCGGTGGCCGAGACCTCGCCGAGCAGCGTGGCGTACCCGTCGAGGAAGGTATCGGATATCGCGGCGGGCATACGGCGGTTCACCGGGCGCCGCCGCACCGCGCGCCGGTGGCGCCGCCCCGTCCGCACCGGCCCGCAGGCCGCTCTCCCCCGTACCGCTCCACCACGTCGTGCACTCCCCGCACCTTCCTTGCCGGATCCCGGACATCTCGATGCCGTCAATCCTGCCGGATCCCGGAAGCGGCCGGACGCCGGCCCAGCAGATCGCCGAGCCCCTCGCGGGTGGCGGCCAGCAACACCCGGTCCTGCGGGCGCAGTACGTAGTCGTCGCCGAGTTCGTGGACGAGGCGGGCGGGCTCCCGTTCCGTGCCGTCCGGTTCGGCGGGCGGGGCCTCCCCTCCGGCGCCGTCGGGCGCGGAGGTGTCCACGGCCAGCACCCGCAGCAGACCGGGGCGGAGCACCTCGGCGACGGTGCGGCCGACCAGCTCCGGATGGGCGCGCGCCTCGACCCGGGCCACCAGCAGGACGCGGCGCTCCACCGGGATCGCGCCGATGATCTGACGGCCCATCAGCGCGCCGGCGAAGGCGGGCGCCGCGAGGAAGGTGACGCTGCGGCTGCGGGTCAGGGCCCGCGGATGCGCGGCGCGCAGTGTGCGGTAGACGGCCGTGGCGAACCGGTCGTCGAACAGCCGCAGCGTCACCCGCAGCCGCGGGGTGAGCGACCTCGCGTAGAGCGCCGCCTCCAGGTTGGTGGAGTCCACGCTGGTCAGAGCGAGCAGCGTACGGGCCCGCCCGATCTTGGCGGCCTCCAGGACGCCCTCGTCGGTGACGTCGCCCAGGACGACGGGCACCCGCAGGCGGCGGGCGACCGGGATGCCCCGCGCCTCCGGATCGGCCTCGACGCACACCACCGGGATGCCCATCTCGTGCAGACGGGTCAGCACCCGGGTGCCGACCTTGCCCAGGCCCAGCAGGACGACATGGCCGGACAGCCCGCGTGGCGGACGGCGCAGCGCGGCGGCGCTGCGGAACGTTCCCAGCGCCTCCAGCACCGCGGCGATCAGCACCGGCAGCAGTAGCAACCCGGTCAGCCCGGACAGCAGTTGGAGAATCTTGCGGGCGAGCGGTTCGTCGACGGCCGGATCGTTGATGGCGAACAGGTCGAGCAGCGAGAGGTACGCGGCGCGCAGCGGCGGCTCACCGGTGGTGAGGGTCGCGGCGACGGCCAGCGCCAGCACCGCGCCGACGATCCCGGCGATCGACCAGCGCAACCGGCGCGAGAACAGCGACCCGAGCGGCGCGCCACGCCCGCGCAGCGCACGGGGCCGCGACTGCCACCCCCCGTAGGCGACGTTCTCCAGGACGACGGCGTTACCGCCCGCCTCCCGTGCCGCGGCGGTGGCCGCCGCGTCGGGCAGCATCACCGGCCCGTCGTCGTCGGCACCGCGCGACGCGCCCCGGTGGCGGCCCGCCCGGTGGCCCTCCCCCGGGTCGTCGGCGGCGGGCGACAGCAACGCGAGAGTGCACAGCGGGGTGCCGGCGCCCCGGACCGGCGCACCGGGGCCGCGTTCCACGGCGCGCAGCAGCAGCCCATCCGCCTCGATGACCTTGCTGGTGCCGGCGACGGCGGTGGCCGCGAGGGCGGGCGCGACGGTGTCCGCGTCGGAGAGCACCGTCGTCGACGCGTCGATCCGCCCGGGGTCCGCCGGGCCGGTGTCCGCCGCCACCGCCGCCGCCTGGTCGAGCAGCGCCTCCACGTGCTGGCCGAGCTTGCGGTTGTAGAGCCGGATGACCAGCCGCAACCGGGGGTTGAGGCGGCGGGCGCGCAGCGCGGCGTGGATGTTGGTCTCGTCGTCGTCGTAGACGAGCGCCAGCGCCTCGGCCCCGGGCACGCCCGCCTCGATCAGCGTCGCGTCGTCCGCCTCGGCCGACTCCAGGATGCGGACGGTCTCCTCGGGCGGCGCGCCCTCGCCCGCGTCCGGCCCGTCGGACGGCAGCAGGGAGGTGCGGGCCACCGCCGCGGTGACCCGCCCGATCAGCGCGGAGGCCCGTCCCAGACCGCGCAGCGACGGCGGGATACGGGGCCGGTGCGGCTCCCGGGCGGACGGCATGACGAGGGTGACGCGTTCGCGGTAGACGTCGCGGAGCTCGGCCGCGATGCGGTGGGCGAGGGCGTCGTCCCCGCAGACCACCATCGAGGGCGACGACAGCGACGGCGGGACGGACGGACTCGGGTGAGGCAGGGACACCCGCGTAGCGTGCCTCATGATCACCGAACGGCGCACCCGGTCCTACGGGCTCCGCACCGACCACCGCACGGGGCGCCGGGAGCGGGGCACGAGCGGCGTGCTGCGGCCGGACGCGGGGTCCGTACGGAGCGCGGCGGACGGGGCGGATGCCCGGCCGGTACGAGGCCGACCGGGGCGGAGGTCGCACGGGGCGGAGCACCGACGGTCGCACGGGGCGGCGGGACGGGGCCTCGGCCGGGGCCCGCGGAACGGGGCACGAGCGCGCGGGACGACCGGACGCGAGGGCTCTGCGGGGACGGGCCCGCGCGGGGACGGCGCCCGAGCCCGTCCCCCACACGCCACCGCCCGTTCGCGCCCACCCGCCCGGTATCCGGAATCCCCTTTCCCGCTTCGCTCGGTGGCTGTCGCCTCACCGACCGCGTACACCACCCTTCCGGGGCGCCCCCGAGCCCCCGCGGATGCGAACGGCGCGGGGGATGCCGCTTAAGCTCGTCCCCGGGCGGCGCCGTATCCGGCGCGGCCCGTTGTTGCCCGGTCGGTGGAGAGAGAAGAGTGAGCAGGGTGTTCGTGCGGGTCGGCGGAGTGACCAGGACTGCGGGGTAGGTGGACGTGCACATCGTCATCATGGGATGCGGGCGGGTCGGCTCCGCACTCGCGCAGACCCTGGAGAGCCAGGGCCACACCATCGCCGTCGTCGACCAGGACCCGACCGCGTTCCGCCGTCTCGGCTCGTCGTTCGGCGGCCGCCGGGTGACCGGCGTCGGCTTCGACCAGGACACGCTGCGCGAGGCCGGTATCGAGGAGGCGGGCGCGTTCGCCGCGGTCTCCAGCGGCGACAACTCCAACATCATCGCCGCCCGGGTGGCCCGCGAGATGTTCGGCGTCGAGAACGTCGCGGCCCGGATCTACGACCCGCGCCGCGCCGAGGTCTACCAGCGGCTGGGCATCCCCACCGTCGCCACGGTCCGCTGGACCGCCGACCAGATGCTGCGGCGGCTGCTGCCGTCCGGCGCCGAGCCGCTGTGGCGCGATCCGAGCGGCGGCGTCCAGCTCGCCGAGGTGCACACCGCCCCGTCCTGGGTCGGCCACAAGATCAGCAAACTTCAGGAGGAGACCGGCGTCCGCGTCGCCTTCCTCACCCGGCTGGGCGAGGCGATGCTGCCGACCTCCCAGACCGTGCTGCAGGAAGGCGATCTGGTGCACGTGATGATGCGCACCGACGACGTCGAAACCGTCGAGGCGGCATTCGCCGAAGGTCCCGAGGAGGCCCACGCATGAGGGTCGCGATTGCCGGAGCCGGCGCGGTGGGCCGTTCCATCGCGGGCGAGCTGCTGGAGAACGGTCACGAGATCCTGCTCATCGACAAGGCGCCGACCGCCATCTCCGTCGAGCGGGTCCCGCTCGCCGAATGGCTGCTGGCCGACGCCTGCGAGATCACCTCGCTCGACGAGGCGGCACTGCAACGCTGCAACGTCGTCATCGCGGCGACCGGCGACGACAAGGTCAACCTCGTCGTGTCGCTGCTCGCCAAGACGGAGTACGGCGTGCCGCGGGTCGTCGCCCGGGTCAACAACCCGAAGAACGAGTGGCTGTTCAACGAGGCATGGGGCGTGGACGTCGCCGTCTCCACCCCGCGCCTGATGTCCGCCCTCGTCGAGGAGGCGGTGAGCGTCGGCGACCTCGTACGGCTGCTGCGCTTCAGTCACGGTGACGCCAACCTCGTCGAGCTGACGCTGCCCCCGGAGGCGGCGCTGGCCGGCACCCGGGTCGGGGACGTCGACTGGCCCGAGGACACCTCGCTGGTCACCATCATCCGCGGCACCCGCGTCCTGACGCCCAACAAGGAGGACGCGCTGGAGGCCGGCGACGAGCTGCTGTTCGTCGCGGCGCAGTCGCGCGAGGAGCAGCTGGAGGACCTGCTGTCGGTCCGCCGCAAGGACACCTGAGCGCCACGCGTACGGCGAAGGGCCCGGGAACCGTGGTGGTTCCCGGGCCCTTCGGCCGTCCGGAGGCGGCGCGCCGCCCAGGTCAGCGGCGGTGGCGCGGACCGTCCGACGGCACCGGCCGCCCGGCGGCCGCCGCCCGCTCGGCCCGCTGCGCCTTCTCGGCCTTCTCCGCTTCCTCGGCCGCCTCCATCTCCGCGAACACATCGATGGGCGGCGGCGCCTTCGCCAGGAAGACCCAGGTCAGGTAGACCGCCAACAGGAACGGCGGGATCTTCAGCGCGATCAGCACCCAGCCGAGCTGGGTGGTGTCCGCCCACCAGTACAGCGGGAAGAGGATCGCGCACTTGGCGAAGAGGATCAGCCCCCACGCCCAGCTGGCCTTGGCGTACGCGGCCTTCCGGCCGGGGTTACGGGTGCGCCAGGAGAGGTTCTCCTTGAACACCGGGCCCAGGATCAGGCCGATCAGCGGCACCCCCGCCACCGTCGTCACCATGTACGCCAGCGCCAGGCCGAGGGTGTAGAGCATGCCCGGCAGGTAGAAGTCCTTGGCGTTGCCGGTCATCATCGCGAAGACGACACCGAAGGCGACGCCGAAGACACCGCTGAGCGCGTGCTTGAGGGTGCCCTTCCGGACCAGCCGCACCGCGGCCAGCACCAGCGACACCGCCAGCGCCGCGATCGCCGAGGACTTCAGGTCCTTGTTGACCGTGAAGACCGTGACGAACAGCAGGCCCGGGAGCACGGTCTCCACCATGCCCCGCACCCCGCCGAACGCCTCGAACAGCGCCGCCTCGGTGACGGCCCTGCCGTCCCCGTCCGGGCCCTCGCCCCCCGGGCCGGGCGCCCCGGCGGCGGGCGGCGGATGCGGGGATGCGTCAGTGGTCGGTCGGTCGGTCGACGTCACCGGTCACTCCTGTCCGAGCGGTCGGAGTTCGTACTTCGGATTGAAGAGCACCCGGCGTCCGTGGCTCATCGAGACACGGCCCGAGGCGATGAGCTTGCGGCCCGGCTCGATGCCGACGATGGAACGGCGGCCGAGCCAGACCACGTCGAGGGCGGCCGAGCCGTCGAACAGCTCCGCCTCCAGCGCGGGCACCCCGGCGCGCGGCCGCAGCGTCACATGGCGCAACGTGCCGGTGACCTTCACGATCTGCCGGTCGTCGCAGTCGGATATCCGGGTGCAGCCCGTCGCCTGCGTGTCCTGGCGCAACTCGGCGGACTGCAGCTCCTCCTCGGAGGACGACAGCCTGTCGAGCATCCGGCGGAAACGGCCGGCCGGCTTCTCGGATCGGGTCCCAGCACTCATGAACCCAGCGTACCTGTGCCCACCGACACCACCCACGGCGTGCGCACAGCGGGGCGGGCGCACGGCGCGACCGCCACCGGGCGCGCACCGCCGCTACGGCTCGAAGCGGTACCCCATCCCCGGCTCCGTCACGAAGTGCCGCGGGTGCGACGGATCCGCCTCCAGCTTGCGGCGCAGCTGCGCCATGTAGACCCGCAGGTAGTTGGTCTCCTTGCCGTACGACGGCCCCCAGACCTCCTGGAGCAGCTGCTTCTGGCTGACCAGCCGGCCGGCGTTGCGTACCAGCACCTCCAGCAGATGCCACTCCGTGGGCGTCAGCCGGATGTCCCGGCCCCCGCGGTTGACCTTCTTCGCCGCGAGATCGACGGTGAAGCCCGGCGTCTCGACGACCACGTCCGCCTCCGCGGGCCCGGTCGGCTCCGCCCGCCGCACCGCGGCCCGCAGCCGCGCCAGCAGTTCGTCCATCCCGAACGGCTTGGTGACGTAGTCGTCGGCGCCCGCGTCCAGCGCCTCGACCTTCTCGTCGGATGTCTGCCGGGCCGACAGCACCAGGATCGGCACCCGCGTCCACCCCCGCAGCCCCTTGATCACCTCGACGCCGTCCATGTCCGGCAGGCCCAGGTCCAGCACCACGACATCGGGATGGCGGGCGGCGGCCAGCTTCAGGGCCGTGGCCCCGTCGGGGGCCGCGTCCACCTCGTACTTGCGCGCCTTCAGGTTGATCACGAGGGCCCGCACGATCTGCGGCTCGTCATCGACCACGAGCACCCGGTTCACTGACGTTCTCCTCGCGAAGTCGGGACCCCGGGCACCCGGCCCGGGGAACGGAAAGGGGGACGGCCGGCGACCGCGCCGACCGGACCGTACGGGGCGGGGCCGCCCCCGGGCACCGCGTCGCCACCGCGGTCCGCGGGCCCGGCGCCCGGCCCGCTCATGTGACGGCCCCGGCGGTGGACGACCGCGGCCCGGCGGAGAGCGGCCGGTCCTCCGCCGCCCGCAGGGTGAGCACCATCGTCATCCCGCCGCCCGGGGTGTCCTCCGCGGCGAGCGTGCCGCCCATCGCCTCGGTGAAACCACGCGCCACGGCCAGCCCCAGGCCCACACCCGCGCCCCGCGGCGCGTCCCCGTACCGCTGGAACGGCTCGAAGATCCGGCCCTTCGCCTCGTCCGGCACGCCCGGCCCCCGGTCGACGATGCGCAGCTCCACCCGGTCACCCAGCGCACTCGCCGCCACCAGCGCCTGCGCGCCCTCCGGGCTGTACTTCACGGCGTTCTCCACCAGATTGGCGACCGCCCGCTCCAACAGCCCCGGATCGACCGCGACGATCGGCACCGCCTCCGGGATGTCCAGCGTCACGCTGCCGTCCGGCACCCCGCCCAGCGCCATCGGCACCACCTCGTCCAGATCGACGCCCCGGATCAGCGGGGTGACGGTGCCGGTCTGCAGCCGCGACATGTCCAGCAGATTGCCCACCAGGTGATCCAGCCGGTCCGCGCCCGCCTCGATACCCGCCAGCAGCTCCGCCTCGTCCTCCGGGGACCACGCGACGTCGTCGGAGCGCAGCGAGGTCACCGACGCCTTGATCCCGGCCAGCGGGGTCCGCAGATCGTGGCTGACCGCCGCCAGCAGCGCCGTCCGGATGCGGTTGCCCTCCGCCAGCTCCCGGGCCCGCGCCGCCTCCCCCATCAGCCGCTGCCGGTCCAGGACGACGGCCGCCTGCGCGGCGAACGCCGCCAGCACCCGGCGGTCCTCGGCCGGCAGCACCCGGCCGCTCAGCGCCAGTGCCATGTGGTCACCGACCGGCATGTCGACATCCGCGTCCTCCGGACGGCGCAGCGGCGCACCCTTCGCCGGTTCGCCCACCCGTCCCGCGCACGTCCACGGATCGACATCGCTGTCCCGTTCCAGCAACGCCACCGCGTCCATCGCGAACGTCTCCCGCACCCGCTCCAGCAGCGCGTCCAGGCTGGTCTCCCCGCGCAGCACGCTGCCCGCGAGGAACGACAGGATCTCCGACTCGGCCCGCAGCCGCGCCGCCTGCTGGGTACGGCGCGCCGCCAGGTCCACCACCGACGCCACCGACACAGCCACCGCGAAGAAGATCACGATGGCGACGATGTTCTGCGGATCGCTGACCGTCAGGGTGTGCGTCGGTGGCGTGAAGTAGAAATTCAGCAGCAGCGACCCGACCGCCGCCGACGCCAGCGCCGGCAGCAGTCCGCCCAGCAGCGCCGCCAGCACGGTCAGGAAGAGGAACAGCAGCACATCGTTGGCGAGCCCCGGCCCGTCGTCCACCCGGTACAGCAGCAGCGACAGCAGCGCCGGCGCCACCACACCGACCAACCACCCGGCCACGATCCGCGCCCGCCCCAGCCGCGCCCCGCGCGCAACCGGCAGTCCGCGGCCCTTCGCGACCTCGTCGTGCGTGACGATGTGGACGTCGAGGTCCGGACCCGACTCCCGGGCGACCGTCGCCCCCACACCCGGTCCGAACATGTACTGCCAGGTCTTGCGGCGGCTGGAGCCCAACACGATCTGCGTGGCGTTCACCCCTCGTGCGAACTCCAGCAGCGCCGCCGGAATGTCGTCCCCGATGACGTGGTGGAACGTCCCGCCGAGGTCCTCCACCAGCGTGCGCTGCACGGCCAGCTCCTTCGGGGACGCGGACGTCAACCCGTCACTGCGCGCGATGTAGACGGCGAGCACCTCGCTGCCCGACCCCTTGGCCGCCATCCGCGCGGCGCGGCGGATCAGCGTACGGCCCTCGGGTCCGCCGGTGAGACCGACGACGATGCGCTCCCGCGCCTGCCAGGTACTGCGGATGGAGTGCTCGGCGCGGTACTGCTGCAGGTACTCGTCCACCCGGTCGGCGACCCACAGCAGCGCCAGTTCGCGCAGCGCCGTCAGGTTGCCGGGGCGGAAGTAGTTCGACAGTGCGGCATCGACCTTGTCCGGCTGGTAGATGTTGCCGTGCGCCATGCGGCGACGCAGCGCCTGTGGCGACATGTCGACAAGCTCCAGCTGTCCGGCGCGCCGCACCACCTCGTCCGGGACGGTCTCCTGCTGCCGGACGCCGGTTATCGACTCGACGACATCACCGAGCGACTCCAGATGCTGGATGTTGACGGTCGAGATCACCTCGATGCCCGCCTCCAGCAGTTCCTCGATGTCCTGCCAGCGCTTCTCGTTGCGCGAACCGGGCACGTTGGTGTGGGCCATCTCGTCGACCAGCGCCACCGCCGGGCGCCGCGCCAGCACCGCGTCGACATCCATCTCGGTGAACGTGGCGCCGCGGTACTCCATCTCGCGTCGCGGCACCTGCTCCAGACCGTGCAGCATCACTTCGGTACGCGGCCGCCCGTGCGCCTCGACGAACGCCACGACGACATCCGTCCCGCGCTCCACACGCCGGTGCGCCTCGGACAACATCGCGTAGGTCTTGCCGACGCCCGGCGCCGCACCGAGATATATCCGTAGCTTGCCGCGTGCCATGGCCCCATTGTCTTACGTGAAGGCCGCCCCCACCGGGCTGAGCCTGCTCCCGACAGTACCCACCGCCCCCACCCGGCGGCCCCCGGGAACGGACCGGAGCACCGGTTTTGACGCGACCCTGATGGGTGAGACAGGTGTGTCGGGTGTGACAACCACCCGAGGCGGATCCCGGGGCACGCGGACGATCCTGGTACAAGGACCGTCTCTGCGCGGGCCGACCGGAACTCGGCCGGGACCGGAAACCGGGCCCGACCCGGAGCAGGGCCAGGACCGGCGGACCTTCCACGCCTCCGCGCCCCTACGCCGCGGCACCCCGCGAGCCGTGGAACGGCCGCACCTCGGCCTCCGGGCGACCGAGCAGCAGCCGGGCGACGAAGTCCCGCCCTCCGGAGAGCCCCGCGCCCCCTCCCGTGACCGGCCCGCCTCCCCTCTCCCTAACTTCCCTCCACCACCCCATCGCTCAGCTCAAGCACCCGGTCCGCCAGGCCGACCAGGTGCGGGTCATGGGTGGCGACCAGCGCCGTGACACCTTCGCTGCGCACCACGGCGCGCAGCAGTTCCATGACCTCTCGCCCGGTCTCGGCGTCCAGCTGTCCGGTGGGTTCGTCCGCGATGAGGAGCGACGGCCGGTTGGCGAGCGCCCGCGCGATGGCGACGCGCTGCTGCTGACCACCGGAGAGTTCGCCGGGGCGCTGCCGCATGTGATCGGCGAGCCCGACGAGGGACAACAGCAACTCCACCCGTGCTTCCCGCTCCCGCGACGGCATACGACGCAGGCGCAGCGGAACCCCGACATTCTCCGCCGCGCTGAGGATCGGTATCAGCCCGAACGTCTGGAAGACGAAGCCGATCCGGTCGCGCCGCATCTCCAGCAGTCCACTCTCGTCCAGGTCGGCCAAGGCCGTCCCGTCCACGGTGACATGCCCCGCGTCCGGGGTGTCGAGCCCGCCGACAAGGTTGAGGAGCGTGGTCTTCCCCGAGCCGGACCGGCCGCGCAGCGCGACGAGTTCGCCCCGCGGCACCTCGCAGGACACCCCACGCAGCGCATGCACCGCCCCCGCACCCCGACCGTAACTCCGGTGCAGGTCCCGCACGACGACCATGGGCCGCTCCGACCTCCCGACCGCGGGACCCGCTTCGCCGGCCGTCACCACCCCGTGGTCCCGCTCCGCACCGCCACGTCGCGCGAAGCCCTTGCGGAACTTCCCTCCGCCGCGCTGCTCCCCGCCACCGCTCCCGAACACCATGCCCGCTCCCCCGTCCCCGCCACGCACTTCCCGCCCGTACGCGATCAGCCCCGCACCAACACGGCCTGCTCACCGGCCTCCTGGCGTCGGCTCACACCACCCGGCAGCCCGACGCGGCTCACGCAGCCCGGTCGCGTCAGGCCGACGGCGTCAGTATGCGTAGGGCCCGATCAACCGGGCAACGCCTGTGGACAACTCACGTGCCGACCCGCATCAGGTACCGGAGAGCCCGACCGGAACAGCGCACCCCCTTGCCCCGAGGGCAGGAGCAAGTCCCACACCACCCCGTGCCCGCCCCCTTCCGTCCTTGCCCCTGACACCGTGCGGGCGTGGCACCGTCCGACCCGTCGATCGCGTACGACGAAGCGGTCCTCAAAGCCGGAGAGTCAGTACGGGTACACGCCGCGATCCCCGTCCCCGCTCACCCCGAACACGCACATGCCTGTGGCCGCACCCTCAGGTGCGGCCACAGGCATCCTTCTCTCAGCGCCCAGCCGCGCCGACCGCCTTCCGGGCCCCCGCCCCACAGCGTCCGGTCAACTCGCGAGCCCCGCAGGTCAGCGGATTTCGGTGATCTCCGGTCCGCGCTCCAGGCGCTCCACACCGCCGCCGAAGCGGGACCCTTCGGCCGGCTCCTGCTGTACGCCGTCGGGCACCATCTGGGCGTCGTCCGGCAGCTTCAGGACGATCGGGTCACGGGGCGCCATGGGGGCGTCACCGCGGATGACGACGGTGTCCTGGAAGATGTGCTCCAGCACGCTGGCGGCCTCCGGCTGCACGGCGCCCTGACCGGAGATGACACCGCGCAGGAACCACCGCGGGCCGTCGACACCGACGAACCGCACGACCTGCACACCGTTGGTGCCGTCGGGCAGCTGCACGGGGACCTGGGCACGGAGTTCCCAGCCGAGGGGGCCCTCGACCTCGTCGATGACACCGCCCTGCTGGGTGATGCCGGAGGCGATCTCCTCGCGGACCTCGCCCCAGATGCCCTCGTTCTTCGGTGCGGCGAACGCCTGCACCTGCACGGCGCTGTCCTGGAGGACGACGGTCGCGGCGACGATCGCGTCACCCGCGACCTCCACCCGCAGCTCCATGCCGTCGACACCGGGGACGAAGAGTCCGCCCAGGTCGACGCGGCCCTCACCGGGGTCCTTGACCTCCGACACGTCCCAGGGTCCGTCGGGACGGGGCGCGGGCGGAAGGGCGACCTTCCCCTCCGCGTCCGCGTCGGTTTCGCTCACCGCGGTCTCGTCGGCGAGTTCCGTGTCCTCCGCCGGCTCGTGCGCGCTCTCGTTCTTCTTGCGACGTCCGAACACGTCACTGTCCTTCCCGGTCGGCACCGACCGATGCGTATTCATTCCCGCCCGTGGAGCCGCCCACCGCCGCGTGACCGCCGGTGGACCCGAATCCCCCCTCGGCCCGCGCCGAGCCGGGAAGTTCCGCCACCTCGTGGAAGCGCACCTTCTCGACCTGCTGGACGACCAATTGGGCGATCCGGTCGAACCTCTCGAACCGCACGTTCTCGCGCGGGTCCAGATTGACCACGATCACCTTGATCTCTCCACGGTACCCGGCATCGACCGTCCCAGGGGCATTCACCAGCGCCAGCCCGCACCGGGCGGCGAGGCCGGACCGGGGGTGCACGAAGGCGGCGTACCCGTCGGGCAGCGCGAGGGAGATACCGGTGGGCAGGACGGCCCGCTCCCCCGGGGCGAGATCGGCCGCCTCGGTGGTCACCAGGTCGAGCCCCGCGTCACCGGGGTGCCCGTACGAGGGGACGGGCACCTCCGGGTCGAGACGGCGCAGCAGCACATCCACCGGGTTGCGTCGGTCACTCACGGGTTCACCTCGAAGGCGCGGGCGCGCCTGATCTGGTCCGGGTCCTCCATGACGGCCCGGATCTCGTCACTGCGGCCGTTGTCGATGAAGTGGTCGACCTTGACCTCGATGAAAACGGCGTCGGCCCGTACGGCGACGGGCCCGTCGGGGCTGCCTATCCGGCCGACGGCGGTGGAGTAGATCTTCCGGCCGTGTACGGCGGTGACGCGGGCGTCCAGGTGCAGGACGGTGCCCAGGGGGACGGGGCGCAGGAAGTCGGTCTCCAGGCGGCCGGTCACCGCGATCACGCGCAGCAGCCAGTTCAGCGAGCCCAGGGTCTCGTCGAGCGCGGTGGCCAGCACGCCGCCGTGGGCCAGACCGGGAGCGCCCTGATGGGCGTCCTTGACGGTGAACTCGGCGCGTACGCTCACGCCGTCACCGGCGCGGGCCTGCAGGTGGAGGCCGTGCTGCTGCGCTTCGCCGCAGCCGAAACACTGGCCGTAATGGGCGCCGAGGAGTTCGCCGGGGGCCGGCGCGTCGGGGTGCCGGACCGGGGCGGCGGCGCCCTCGGGGGGCGTCAGCCGCGTCCTGGGTTCGTCAGTTCCACTCACGAGTGCAGACCCTACCCGCGCGCGCCGAGGGCCTGCGCCGCCGTGCCAAGCTTGTGCCATGCAGTCGTACGAAGAACGTCTCACGGCGCCCCGTTCCTGGTGGCTCATCGCCGTGCTGGTCGGTGTGGCCTGTGGCTTGATGCTGCTCCCCGTGGGGACGCTGCCGATGCTCGGCGGGCTGATCGGCGGGGTCGCGCTGTCGTCCGTGGTCGTGAGCGCCTACGGATCGGTGCGGATCCGAGTGGTCGGGGACGCGCTGATCGCCGGGGACGCGAAGATCCCGGTGGCGGCGCTGGGTGAGGCGCGGGTGCTGGACGCCGAGGAGGCGCTGGCCTGGCGGATGCACAAGGCCGATGCGCGGGCGTTCATGCTGCTGCGCAGCTACATCCGGACCGCGGTGCGGGTGGAGATCACCGACCCCGAGGACCCGACGCCGTACGCGTATCTGTCGACACGGGACCCGGAGCGCCTGGTGGCGGCGTTGGCAGCCGCGCGCGTCTGAGCCGGCGCGGGTGGCCGGGCCCGGGAGCTAGGCGTTTCCCTGCGGCCCGGGGACCGCGGGTCCGGCGAGCGCCTCCCAGGACACCTGGCGGGCGCGCAGGTCCTTGCGGAGGGTGTCGGCGAGTCGGCCCGTCTCGCGGCGGTTGAGGAACGCGCCGACGGCGGCGCCGATCATGAACGGCGCGAGGTTGGGCAGATTGCGCAGGGTGCGCTTCATGATCTGCTGGCGCAGCTCGCGTTTCATCTGTCCGCCGAGCGCGAGGTTGAGTGTGGCGGGCCGGGCGACATCGATACCGCGTTCCTCGGTCCAGGAGGTCAGGTACGCGAAGGCGCGCTGCCGGGTGGTGCCCTGGGGGCGCAGGCCGTAGACCTCGTGGAGTTCGGCGATGAGTTTGATCTCGATCGAGGCCACTGCGACGACTTCGGCGGCCAGCTCGGTCGGCATGGCCGGCGGTACGGGCAGCATGGCGGCCGCCCCGACACCGGCGCCGACGGCCGCGGTGGCCCGCGTGGCGCCCGCGACGAGCTTGTCGGCGAGTTCCTCGGGGGTCAGGCCGGGGAACTGGGTGCGCAGGGCCGCGAGATCGCGGACCGGGATCCGCGGGGCGACGGCGATGAGCCGGTCGGCGAGTGCCGCGAGCTGGGTGCGCACACTGCCGCCGCCGCGTACGGCGCCTTTGCCGAGCGTGGCGGCGAGCGAGGCCACGCGGCCCCGCTCCTGCGGTGAGCCGGGTGTCCGCTCCGTGGGGAGGGCGGTGGGGTCGGCGGGCACGGGCGCGTGTTCTCCGCGTGATCGTGCGCCGGCCGCCGGTCCTTTCCCGCCCTTGGGGCCCTTACGGAACGGGTTCACGCCTGTCACGGCGCGACCGGTCTCAGGCCGCGCAGTCGCGGCAGATCGGGTTCCCGTTCTTGTCCTCCGCCGCGAGCTGGCTGCGGTGGTGGACCAGGAAGCAGCTCATGCACGTGAACTCGTCCTGCTGCTTGGGCAGGACCCGTACGGCGAGCTCCTCGTTGGACAGGTCGGCGCCGGGCAGTTCCAGGCCCTCGGCCTGCTCGAACTCGTCGACGTCGACGGCCGAGGCGGACTTGTCGTTCCGCCGCGACTTCAGTTCCTCGATGCTGTCCTCGTTGAGGTCGTCATCGGTCTTGCGTGGGGTGTCGTAATCCGTAGCCATGTCGCTCTCCCCCTCTGGGTGTCTGCGGTGTCTCAGCGCTCGTAACGCGTGAGAGGCCGGACTTGTGCCCGACCTGAGGCGGAGATTTTGCCTCACATCAAGGTCTGTTACTCAATCGACACCCAACCGCACCCGGAAGGGGTGATCGGTTTGGATGGCGAACTGGACCGTACACGGTCCGAATGTCGCATCGCGCAGATGCCAACCCGTGTACTTCCCGTGATCAGGGCCCCGGGAAACCCGGATTTTCCCGGCTTTTCGCCGGGCATTTCGATCACGGAGGGTGGAGGGGCGGAATGCGACCGCTGTGAGCGATCACACATGGAAAGGGCGGCGGGCGACCCGTCCGAATTCCGCGCAAAGCGAACTCGGCGAAGGATGACCGCCCGGCCCCCGTCCCGTCAAACCGCATGTCCCCCTCATGGCGCTGTACAGCCGCCCAGCGGGCGTTCGTACACGTATACGCCCGATGACGTACGAAACCCGCCGTTCGCGCCGCAGCGGGCCGTACAGTGCCGCCTCGCGGCCCCTCCGAGCCGCCGGGGCGGCGGTCGCCTCACAGCGGGAGGACCACGCGCATCGTGAGGCCGCCGCCCTCGCGCGGCTCCGCGGTGATGGTGCCGTCGTGGGCGCGGGCCACCGAGCGCACGATGGACAGCCCCAGACCGACGCCCTTGTCGCTGCCGGTCCGCTCCGTGCGCAGCCGCCGGAACGGCTCGAAGAGGTTCTCCACCTCGTAGGCGGGGACCACCGGACCCGTGTTGGAGACGATCAGCACCGCACAGCCCGGCTGCGGTTCGGTGGTGACCTCCACCCAGCCGCCCTCGGGAACGTTGTAGCGCACGGCGTTCTGCACGAGGTTGAGCGCGATCCGCTCCAGAAGAACGCCGTTGCCCTGGACGAACACCTGCCGGCGTACCCCGCGGAACTCGATACCGCGCTCCTGCGCCTCACCGCGGGCCTGATCGACGGCCTGGGAGGCGACCTCGGCGAGGTCGACGGGCTTCTTGTCGACAATCTTGTTCTCACTGCGGGCGAGCAGCAGCAGTCCTTCGACGAGTTGCTCACTGCGCTCGTTGGTGGCCAGCAGCGTCTTGCCGAGCTGGGTCAGCTCCGGTGACGCGCCCGGGTCGGCGAGCTGCACCTCCAGAAGGGTGCGGTTGATCGCCAGAGGGGTGCGCAGTTCGTGCGAGGCATTGGCGACAAAGCGCCTTTGCGACTCGAAGGCCCGGTCGAGGCGGTCCAGCATCTCGTCGAAGGTGTCCGACAGCTCCTTCAGCTCGTCGTCGGGACCCCCCAGCTCGATCCGGCGGTGCAGGTCCGAGCCGGCCACCCGCTGCGCGGTCCGGGTGATCCGCCCCAGGGGCGACAGCACCCGCCCCGCCATCGCGTACCCGAAGGCGAACGCGACGACCGTCAGGCCCAGCAGCGCCAGCAGCGAGCGGTTGAGGAGCGTGTTGAGAGCGAAGGCACGCTGGTGCTGGATGCACTCGCCCACCGCGCGGTTGAGCTGATCGACGTCGGCGACGGACGACAGGCCGCTGCAGGTACTGCTGGAGATCCGCAGACTCTGCGCGTCGATGATCTTGAACGGCGGTTGGTTCCCGGCACCCAGCGCATCGGCCGCCAGGATGTAGATGATGATCAGCAGCACGATCCCGGCCATCAGGAACATGCCGCCGTACAGCAGCGTGAGCCGTATCCGGATGGTCGGGCGCAGCCACGGGAAGGGCCGGACGTTGACCGGTTTCGGGTCCCAGGTCGGCTTGGGCGGGGCGGGGGGCGGCGTGGGGGACGCCTTGGAGAAGGGAGGCATCTTCAGATCCGGTATCCCGAACCGGGGACCGTGACGATCACCGCGGGCTCACCCAGCTTGCGGCGCAGCGTCATGACCGTGACACGGACGACGTTGGTGAACGGATCGGTGTTCTCGTCCCACGCCTTCTCCAGCAGTTGCTCGGCCGAGACCACCGTCCCCTCGCTGCGCATCAGCACCTCCAGGACCGCGAACTCCTTGGGCGCGAGCTGCACCTCCCGGCCGTCCCGGAAGACCTCCCGGCGGTTGGGGTCCAGCTTGATACCGGCCCGCTCCAGGACGGGTGGCAGCGCGACCGTCGTACGGCGCCCCAAGGCGCGCACCCGGGCGGTCAGCTCGGTGAAGGCGAACGGCTTGGGGAGGTAGTCGTCCGCGCCGATCTCCAGCCCTTCCACCCGGTCGCTGACGTCCCCGGAGGCGGTGAGCATCAGGACGCGGGTGGCGATGCCCAGCTCCACGACGCGGCGGCAGACGTCGTCACCGTGCACGAGCGGCAGGTCACGGTCGAGGACCACGACGTCGTAGTCGTTCAGCTCGATCCGCTCCAGGGCTGCCGCGCCGTCGTAGACCACGTCGACGGCCATGGCCTCCCGGCGCAGTCCGGTGGCCACCGCATCGGCGAGCAGTTGCTCGTCCTCGACGACGAGAACACGCACGTCGCAAATCCTTCCGCAAAGCCCCGAGCAGGGCACATCAATGTCACAGAGCCCTTCCATCCTGCCCCGAAGAGCCATAAACCGGCGGTAAGGGGGTTCGCGGGGCGCGCGGGCCTCGATCAGCCGGATTCGCGGGCGGGTTGAGGTTTCCCTGAGATTGCGGGCGGGGAGGACGACTGCACACCCTCGATCACGCCCTGCCGGGCGTCTCTTGACGACCCTCCACAGGGATCTTGTCGTGATCGACCCACCCGTCGGCACATCAGTGCCAACCCGGACCCACGACGAGGGGGCGCACCATGGACGCGTTCACCGCAGGCATTCTGCAGCGCATACGGAACACCGAAGCCGTTCTGGACCGGGCTCGCGCGTCGGGCGACGACTACCTCGTCGACGTCGAGCAGGCAGAGCTCGAGGACCTGCAGCGCCTGGCCAGCGAGTACGGAGTGGAGGTCGGCGCGGTCCGCGCCTGACGTCCGCCGCACACCGCCGCGCCCCGGTCACCGCACAGGTGCCGGGGCGCAGTCGCGTCCGCCGTCAGTCGTGCCAGGCGCCCAGTTCCTCCAGCAGCGGCTGCAGCGTGCCGAAGAGTTCCGGGGACGCGGCGACGGTCAGCTCGTGGGAGGCGGGTTCGCCGGGGCGGCCGCCGGTGAGCGCCCCGGCCTCGCGGGCGATGAGCGCCCCGGCGGCCAGGTCCCAGGGGTTCAGGCCACGCTCGTAGTAGGCGTCGAGGCGTCCGCACGCCACATCGCACAGGTCGATGGCGGCCGATCCGCCGCGCCGGATGTCCCGGACCTGCGGCACCAGTACACGCACCACCTCGGCCTGCGCGGCGCGGCGCTCGGCGAGGTAGCCGAAGCCGGTGCCGACGAGCGCCTGGGAGAAGGGGGGCGCGGGCCGGTGGCGTACGCGCTCCCCGTTGAGGAACGCGCCGCCCCCCAGGACCGCGTGGTAGGTCTCCCCGCGCATCGGGGCGGCGACCACGCCGACGACGGCCTCGCCGTCCTTCTCCGCGGCGATGGACACGGCCCAGGACGGCAGCCCGTAGAGGTAGTTGACGGTGCCGTCCACGGGGTCGATGACCCAGCGCACCCCACTGGTACCGGCGACGCTGGCGCCCTCCTCGCCGAGGAACCCGTCGTGCGGCCGGTGCTCGGCGAGGAAGCCGGTGATCAGCTTCTCGGAGGCGATGTCCATCTCGGTGACGACATCGATGGGGCTGGTCTTCGTGGCGGCCACCCCGAGATCGGCGGGTCGGCCGTCGCGGAGGAGGCGGCCGGCCCGGTCGGCCGCCTCCAGGGCCAGCTGGAGAAGTTCGTCGTACAGCGGGTCGGACACGGGGCTCCTTGCTCGGTCGAGCGGTGGGCGGGAGGGCGGATCGCGGCGCCGGTGCACCCTTACGGGGCGGCCGGGGCGCTCGTGGACGTGCGGTTTCCGGGCCGGTCCGGTCGGCTGTCAGGCCGGGCCGGTCCAGTCGGCGCCGGCGGCCGCCGGGCGGGGGGCGCGGGCGGGGCAGCAGCCGACGGGGCACAAGTCGTGGGAGGCGCCCAGCGCGCCCAGGGCGCAGCGCCGGGGGGCGCGGCCGCGTTCGGTGGCGGCGCGCTCCAGGAGGAGGTCACGGACGGCGGCGGCGAAGCGCGGGTCGGCCCCGACGGTCGCCGACCGGGCGACGGGCAGGCCCAGCTCCGCGGCCTTGGCGGTGGCCTCGGTGTCGAGGTCGTACTTGACCTCCATGTGGTCGGAGACGAAGCCGATGGGGGCCATCACCACGGCCGGAACGCCCTGCCGGTGCTGTTCCTCCAGGTGGTCGCAGATGTCGGGTTCCAGCCACGGGATGTGCGGGGCGCCGCTGCGGGACTGGTAGACGAGGCGCCAGGGGTGGTCGACACCGGTCTCCTCGCGCACCGCGTCGGCGATCACCCGGGCCACGTCCAGGTGCTGGGCGACGTACGCGCCGCCCGCCCCGTCGGTGGTGTGATCGGCCGGGATGCCCGAGGTGTCGGCGGCGGCGGTGGGGATGGAGTGGGTGGTGAACGCGAGGTGCGCGCGGTCGCGGACCTCCTCGGGGAGCTCGGCGAGGGAGGCGAGCACACCGTCGACCATCGGGCGGACGAACCCGGGGTGGTTGAAATAGTGCCGGAGCTTGTCGACCTGCGGGACGGCCAGCCCTTCGTCCTTCAGGGTAGCCAGCGCGTCGGCGAGGTTCTCGCGGTACTGACGGCAGCCCGAGTACGACGCGTACGCGCTGGTGGCGAGGACGGCGATCCGGCGGTGGCCGTCGCGCACCATGGCGCGCAGGGTGTCCGTCAGATAGGGCGCCCAGTTGCGGTTGCCCCAGTAGACGGGCAGGTCCAGGCCGTGGTCGGCAAAGTCCTTGCGCAGCGCGTCCAGCAGGTGGCGGTTCTGGGCGTTGATGGGGCTGACGCCGCCGAACAGGAAGTAGTGCTGCCCGACCTCCTTGAGGCGCTCGCGGGGGATGCCGCGGCCGCGGGTGACGTTCTCCAGGAACGGGACGACGTCGTCGGGGCCTTCGGGACCGCCGAAGGAGAGCAGCAGCAGGGCGTCGTAGGGACGGGGATCGCACTGTTCGGGCATGTCTCGATCCTCCCACTCCTCGCCCTCGCGTGACGGGCAGCCCCCGGCCACCCGTGTGGGGCACGGGGCGGGGCGCGCATGGGGCCACAAGGGTGCACGCCTTCCCGGGAGTGGCTGTAACGGAGGTGTGCCCGGGGCGGGGAGCGGTGACAGTCGCTTGCCCGGGGCGGGTGGGAAACGGGCCGCACGGGGCGGGGCGAAAGGGCCGAAATGCGGAGGCGGGCGTCCCAGGGTCCCCGTAAGCTGTATCGGCCACAGACATCCCTTACCGATCTTCGGTCCTCACCCGGCGGAGCGCCCTCGTTGCCCAGTCCCTACCGCGCCATCTTCGGCCCGCCCGGCACCAAGTCCTTCTCCGCCGCCGGACTCCTGGGGCGGATGCCGTTGTCGATGCTGGGCATCGGTGTGGTGACCATGGTGTCGCAGCTGACCGGCCGCTACGGCCTCGCCGGAGCGCTGTCGGCGACGCTCGCGCTGTCCGCGGCGCTGCTGGGACCGCAGATCTCCCGGCTGGTGGACCGCTACGGGCAACGCCGGGTGCTGCGTCCGGCAACAATGGTGTCGGTGGCCGCCGTCGCCGGTCTGCTGCTGAGCGCGCAGCAGCGCTGGGCCGACTGGACACTGTTCGCGTTCGCGGCGTGCGCGGGGTGCGTGCCGAGCGTCGGCTCGATGGTGCGGGCGCGGTGGGCGGCGCTCTACCGCGGCTCACCGCGCCAGCTGCACACCGCGTACTCGTGGGAGTCGATCGTCGACGAGTGCTGCTTCATCTTCGGCCCGATCCTGTCGATCGGGCTGTGCACGGCGTGGTTCCCGGAGTCAGGCCCCCTGCTGGCGGCCGTCTTCCTGGTGGCCGGTGTGTTCTGGCTGACGGCACAGCGCGCCACGGAACCGGCGCCGCATCCACGCGTCGAGCACACCTCGGGGTCGGCCCTGCGCTCGCCCGGCCTGCAGGTCCTGGTGGTGACGTTCGTGTCGACGGGCGCGATCTTCGGCGCGATCGACGTGGTGACCGTCGCCTTCGCCGAGGCGGACGGCCACAAGGGCGCGGCCAGCCTCGTACTGGCCGTCTACGCGCTGGGCTCCTGCCTGGCGGGCGCCGTGTTCGGGCTGCTGCACCTCAAGGGTCATCCGTCCCGCCGGTGGGTGGTGGGTGTGTGCGTCATGGCGGTGAGCATGGTGCCGCTGCAACTGGTGGGAACGCTGCCGTTGCTGGCTGTCGCCCTGTTCGTCGCGGGGCTGTCGGTCGCACCCACGATGGTGACGACGATGGCGCTGGTCGAGGAACACGTCCCCCGGGAGAAGCTGACCGAAGGCATGACGTGGACGAGCACCGGCCTCGCCGTGGGTGTCGCCCTCGGCTCATCCGCCGCCGGCTGGGTGGTGGACGCCGCAGGCGCGGGACGCGGCTATCTCGTACCGTGCGCCGCTGGTCTGCTCGGGACCGTGGTGGCCCTGCTCGGATACCGGCGGCTTCGTCCTGAGACTCCGGCAGATGGGTGCGCCGGGGCCGCCGGGGTTGTGCAGCAGGGCGGCCCGACGGACAGTGCGGAGCGGGCTGGTGGGGAGCGGGTGTTGTAGTCGGCGGTGGGGGGTGAGGGGTGACTGTCACCTCCACGCGAGGCGACAGTCACCTTCACGTAAGTAGCTTTGTCGATAGTGCCGCACGGTGGCCCGGCATGCATGCGACGTCTACGTAGCGACGAGCTGGTACTCGCACCGGTGGCATGCCGACATCAGGGCATCGCATCGCGCACCTATAGGTCACACGGATGTCAGTGGCTCACTGCTGGCGAACAGACAGGCCACCGACCTCCCGAGCCGCCGCCTCCCCGCCTCCCGAGCCGACAGCGACAGCGACAGCGACAGCGAGCAACGCCCGTCGGCGGCCATTGTCGACATTCCCCTGACGAACAGTCGGCGGCAGAGACACACCTCGGGAAGCAGACCGCAGCGACACCACCCGAGGCAGACCAGTCAGAGGCTGACGTCCTTCCGCAGCCCCCCCCCCGCAGGCCGCACACCACGTCGAGTGCAACGCAACATGACGCACGAGTTGTCCGGGCCGGGACAACTCCGCCCTCTTCCGGCTCGCATGATTCTCGTCGCCCCACTCGAACTAGCCAGTAACGACTGGCATCATGCGCTCAACTCAGACCGACGGTGGTCCCGTCCGGGGCTGCCCGCGCAGGGAGGGGACGTCACCATGGCAGTCAGCGACGCCGTCGGCGGTTCAGGAGGGCGCGGCAGCGGAAGGGCGTGGCGGAACTGGGCGGGGAACGTCTCCGCCCGTCCTGCTCGCAGCGTGACACCGGCGAGTACTCAGGAGTTGGCGGCCGCGGTTCGGTCCGCCACCGAGGACGGGCTGACCGTCAAGGCGGTCGGCACCGGCCACTCCTTCACCTCGGTCGCCGCCACCGACGGGCTGCTGATACGCCCGGAACGCCTCTGCGGGGTGCGCAATATCGACCGGGTGGCCGGGACCGTGACAGTGGCGGCCGGCACGCCGCTGCACCATCTGAACCGCACGCTGGCCGCTCACGGGCTGTCGCTGACCAACATGGGCGACATCATGGAGCAGACCGTCTCCGGTGCGACCTCGACCGGTACGCACGGCACCGGTCGGGACTCCGCATCCCTCGCCGCGCAGGTCACCGCCCTGGAACTGGTCACTGCCGACGGATCGGTACTGCGGTGCTCGGCCGGAAAACACCCGGACGTCTTCGCCGTGGCCCGGCTCGGCCTCGGCGCGCTCGGCGTCATCACCGAGTTGACGTTCGCGGTGGAACCGCAATTCCTGCTGACCGCTCGCGAGGCGCCGATGCCGTTCGACGAGGTGACCGACCGGTTCGAGGAGTTGGCCACCGAGAACGAACACTTCGAGTTCTACTGGTTCCCGCACACCGGGAACTGCAGCACGAAGCGCAACAACCGCACCCCAGGACCGGTCGCTCCCCCGGGGAAGGTCCGCGGCTGGATCGAGGACGAGTTGCTGTCCAACGGCGCCTTCCAAGCCGCCTGCACTCTGGGCCGGGCCGTCCCGGCGGCCGTCCCGGCCGTCGCGAAACTCGCCAGCCGCGCCCTGTCGGCACGGACGTACACCGACATCCCGTACAAGGTGTTCACCTCGCCGCGCCGGGTGCGGTTCGTGGAGATGGAGTACGCACTGCCCCGCGCGGCCGCCGTTGCCGCCCTGCGTGAGCTGAAGGCGCTCGTGGACCGGTCGGACTTCAAGGTGTCGTTCCCGGTGGAGGTGAGGTGCGCGCCGGCTGATGACATCGCTTTGTCGACAGCATCGGGGCGCGACACCGTCTATCTGGCGGTGCACATGTACCGGGGCACTCCGTACGGTGCGTACTTCTCGGCCGCCGAGCGGATCATGACGGCGCACGGCGGTCGCCCGCACTGGGGCAAGCTGCACACCCAGGACGCGGCATATCTGTCCGGCGCCTATCCGCGGTTCGGTGAGTTCACCGCGGTGCGGGACCGTCTCGACCCGGAGCGGACGTTCGGCAACTCGTATCTACGGCGGGTACTGGGCGAGTGACAGCACGGCTGTGGCCGGCACCCGGGAGGGGCGCCGGCCACAGCCATGATGGGTGGCGCTGTCAGGACGAGCTCGGGTCGGGCTCCTGGGCAGCGGTCTTTCCTCCGGCGTCCTGACCCCCGGCGCCGGTGTCGCCGGTGCCGGTCTTGTCCCCCGACGGCCCTGTGGGCTCGGGCATGGTCGGTTCGGACGACGGGGTGGCACCGTCGGAGGGCGTGGGTGCGGGGGTGGTCGCGGACGAACCTCCGTTCGTGTCACCGCCCGCACCCGGGGTGCTCCCGCCGTCAGGCTCCGTGGTGGTGTCCGGGGCACCGGTGGGGGCGGTGTGGTCCCGCCCCGTGCCGTGGGAGTGGTCCGGAGTGGGCGATGCCGGGGCGTTGTCAGGAGCCGTGTCGCGCTGGCTGCCACCGGTGTGGGCGAGGCGGCCGAGGGTGGTGCCGGCGCCGCCGCTCGCCGTCTCCCCCATGAGCACCTCGACGCCGGTGACCGCCCCCATGGCGAGGACGAAGATGCCGACCGCCCCGAGTGCCGGTCGACGCCAGCCGCGCAGCCGGGTTCCGTACGTGGCGGTGACGGTCTCGTCACCGGGGAACGGCGCCGTCTCCGCACCCCGGTCGGACTTGTCCGGCGCGGCGGCCGCTCCCAGGGCGACGGTGTGCGCGTCGAGGCGCGGCACCAGCTGTGTACGGTCCGTGGCGCGAGGCGGGCGCCCGGGGCGCAGGGCTCGGGTGGCGTCGTCGGGCGGCGCGCCCGCTCCGGGGTGGCGCAGCAGACGGGTCGCCGCGTCGTCTCCGCTGGACACGGTGTTCGCCCGGGGCAGCAGCTGGGTGCGGGTGGCGTCCACCGGGGCGGTGGGCTCCGCGGCGAACGCGGTGGCCTCGTGCGGGGCCTCGTCGCGGTCGAGCGACGGCAGCACCATGGTGGCCGCGGCGTGCGGGCCACTCGTGCGGGTGGCGCCGCGGGGTCGCGGGCGGGTGGCGGCTGTCGCTTCCTTGATCTGCTCACCGGTCCGCCGGAACAGATGCTGGAAGACCGAGCCCCCAGTGGTGGCCACGATGCTGACCACACCGGCGCCGATGATCGTTCCGTAGACGCCGAGCTGGCCCGCGAGAAAAGCGGCGCAGGCCGCCGCGAGGGCGCTGCCGGCGACCTGGGGCACGCTCAGGTCGAGCCGCTTCTCCTTACCCTTCCGGTCGGTTTTGCTTTCTTCGTCCATCTCCAGCCCTTGATCGGCATTTCGATCCGTCTTGCACACCAAAGATACTTTTGTGCGAAGTGAATGGTTCCGGATCTGGCGATTCTGTGAACCTCGCCACCTGCGGGTGTGGTAGAGAGGTCGACAAGGCGACTCAACCCCGTTGCCGCACCCCAACTTCGGCGGCGCGGCGGTGCACTTCAGTGGCCCGAATGGAGTACTGTGGCGAGCCCTGGCCCCGGGATCCCGTCCGGCTGCCCGGACTCACGGGGAGGGGCCCTACAGGTGGCACCCGCCCTGGAGCGCCGCCGCTCGACACGGGTGATCGGTCCCAGGGCAGGCGATTCGGACACCGGCGTTGCGAACAGGTAACCGTCTCGCTTCGGCGTTTACGGGCTCCGGCCCGATCCGCCGGGCAACTCGACAATGTTGTGGCAGGCTGCACCCCGGGCAGGCCACACTCGACCAGCGGAAGCAGCGACGCACGTGACGTCGGCAGGCACCACCCGGGAGGTCCCCATGCCCGAACTGCGTGTCGTGGCCGTCTCCAACGACGGCACACGGCTGGTGCTCAAAGCTGCGGACAGCACCGAGTACACCTTGCCGATCGACGAGCGGCTGCGTGCCGCCGTCCGTAACGACCGCGCGCGCCTGGGCCAGATCGAGATCGAAGTCGAGAGCCACCTGCGGCCGCGTGACATCCAGGCGCGGATAAGGGCGGGAGCCTCCGCCGAGGAGGTCGCCCAACTCGCCGGGATCCCCGTCGAGCGTGTCCGCCGTTTCGAGGGGCCGGTCCTCGCCGAGCGTGCCTTCATGGCGGAGCGGGCCCGGAAGACGCCGGTCCGGCGCCCCGGGGAGAACGCCGGGCCGCAGCTGGGTGAGGCGGTGGCCGAGCGGCTGCTGCTGCGCGGCGCCGACAAGGACAGTGTGCAGTGGGACTCCTGGCGCCGGGACGACGGCACCTGGGAGGTCCTGCTGGTCTACCGCGTCGCCGGTGAGCCGTTCTCGGCCGCTTGGACGTACGACCCGCCCCGGCGGCTCGTCCAGGCCGTCGGCGAGGAGGCGCGGGCGTTGATCGGCGAGGCCGATGACACGCCCGAGCCCAGCTTCCCGTTCGTGCCCCGGATCGCGCGGCTGCCGCGCGACCGGCCGCTGGACCGCGCCCTGGACCGGCAGACGCCGGAGCGTACCGAGCGTGCGGAGCGTGTCGCCCCCGTCGAGGAGGAGGCCGCGCCGCAGGCCGTCGAGGAGGCGGGCGCCGAGCGGGAGCGGGATTCGCTGACCAGTCTGCTGGAGGCGGTGCCGAGTTTCCGGGGCGACATGGTCGTACCGGACAGTGTCGCGGCGGCGCCGGTGGACGAGCCGATGGATGACGAGGTCGAGGAGCCGGCCGCCCCGGCGGCGAGTGCGGGGGCCGGGTCCGCGTACGCCGATGTGCTGATGCCGCGGGCGGTCGCGGGGCACCGGGACCGGCTGACCGGTACCACCGACCGGCAGGCGGAGGCCGACGGGGTCCGCCCCGGACGCCGGGCCGCCGTGCCGAGCTGGGACGAGATCGTCTTCGGCACCCGGCGCAAGAAGCAGGAGTAGCGCCGACGCGCTCACGAGCAGCCCGTCCCGTTCCGCACGGGGCGGGCTGCTCGTCGTGTGAGGGCTCAGCCGGGCCGGTCGCCGGTGGCGACGGGGCGGGAGGAGTCGGCGGTCCAGCCGCTCCACGAGCCGACGTACAGCGCTGCGGGGACGCCTGCCAGGGACAGGGCCAGCACCTCCTGGGCGCCGGAGACGCCGGAACCGCAGTAGACACCGACCTCGGCGCCGGGTTCGGCGCCCAGTGCCGCGAACCGCTCGGCCAGTGCGGCGGCAGGGCGGAAGGTCTGGTCGTCGGTGACGTTCTCCGTGGTCGGGGCGGAGACGGCGCCGGGGATGTGGCCGCCTACGCGGTCGACGGAGGCGGCCTCGCCCCGGTACCGCTCGGCGGAGCGGGCGTCCAGCAGGACGCCGCGGCGGGCCAGGGCCGCCGCCTCGTCCGCCGTCAGCTGCGGCAGCCCGCCGGGCTCGGGCGTGAAGTCGCTCTCCGGCGGCTGCGGGATCTCCGTCGTCACCGCGCCACCGGACGCCATCCAGGCCGCGAGGCCGCCGTCGAGCACGCGGACGTCGCGGTGTCCGGCCCAGCGCAGCAGCCACCAGGCACGTGCGGCGGCCCAGCCGAGCCCGGCGTCGTAGGTGACGACGGGGCGGTCGGACCGTACGCCGGCGCGGCGCAGGGCGGCGGTGAGGACGGCGAGGTCGGGGAGGGGGTGGCGGCCCTCGTCGCCGGGCGGGCCGGCGAGGTCGGCGTCGAGGTCGATGAAGACGGCGCCGGGCAGGTGGCCCGCCTCGTAGTCGGCGCGGCCGTGCGGTCCCTGGAGCTGCCAGCGGACGTCGAGGAGGACGGGCGGGTTGGCACCGTCCGACGCGCTCGCGAGTTCGGTAGCGGTGATGATGTCACTCATGGCAGTCATCCTTGCGTAGGGGCGGCTACGTAGGGAAGGCGGGCGCACACCCTCCGTATGGCGGAGGGAATGCCGCCCGCTCCGGTCACGGTATCGGGGTAACACCCCCGAAAACGGGCGCTCTGCGGGAGGCGGGCTCCGGGTACGGCGCGGCCGGGGTCTGCCACGGGGCGCCTGGTGCGAGCATCTCTGCCCCGGGCCTGGTGCCCGTCCCACGGGTGCCCCGCGAGGGTGCGAGGAGTGAGTGACGATGACGACCGAGGCAGTGACCCGGCGGATGACGGGTGCGCCCTGCTGGGTGAGCCTGCTGACGCACCGTCTGGCCGTGGCGCAGGAGTTCTACGGTGCGCTGTTCGGCTGGGAGTTCCGGCCGGGGCCGCAGCATCTGGGGCCGTACTGCCGTGCCGTTCTGGACGGGCGGGAGGTGGCCGGGCTCGGGGAGCCCGCGGCCGACCGGCGGCTGCCCGTCGCCTGGACGACCTATCTGGCCAGCGACGACGCGGACGCGACGGCGGAGCGGATCCGGTACTGCGGCGGGACGGTGGGCGTGGGGCCGCTGGACGCCGACGACGCCGGGCGGATGGCGCTCGCCAGCGATCCCCAGGGTGCGGTCTTCGGTGTGTGGCAGGGCCGTGCGATGACCGGCACCGCGGCCGCCGGGGAGCCGGGCACCCCGGTGTGGAACGAACTGGTCACCCGCGAGACCCACTCCGCCGGGCCGTTCTACACACAGGTCTTCGGCTACGAGCCGCGGGCGGTGGTCTCGGCGGACTTCGACTACCTGACGCTGTGCCTCAAGGGGCGCCCGGTGGCCGGGCTGCACGGGGTGGGCAACGCGCTGCCGCGTGGGGCGGGACCGCGGTGGCTGACGTACTTCGCGGTGCCGGACACCGATGCCGCGGCCCGGCGGGTGGAGCGGCTCGGCGGCCGGGTGGTGCGGCCGCCGCGCGACTCGCCCCAGGGGCGGCTCGCCACGGTGACCGACCCCGGGGGCGCCGTCTTCACCGTCATCCGGCCGATGTCCGGGGAGGCGGCGGGGGTGGAGGCGTAGGGCGGGTGATGTGGGGCGGTGGGGGCGCGGCCCGGACCGCGCAGGTCCGTGTGCGCGGGAATTGCCGGGCGGCACGGGTTCCGGAGGACCGGCCCGTTGCGGTGCCCCACGGGGCGGGCCCGGCGTGCCCAAGGCCCTTGTGTGTACGGGCGGGGGGCGGCGCGGAATCGGGGACGGCGCCGCACGGTCGCGTGGATCAGCGCAGGCCGCGCGGGCTCGTCATGGTCCGGTGTCTCGACGTGGCGGGGGCGGCGTCCCGGGCCTGGCCGAAGGGCCGCCTCCCGGCCCTCGGCGGTGCTGAGCGGAAGCGTGCCCCCACAGCGTGTACCGGCGTTCGTCGTGCGACAGGAGGAGGGGGCTTCCTGGTCGTCGAGAGGGGCGGTGCCGCGTCCTCCGGTGTCCGGGGCGTCAGCGACACGGGCACGTCGCCTGGCCCCTCCCGGCCGGCGGCCGGTGGCACGGTACGGAATTCCTGTCACCGGAGGTGGTTCCCGGGAGCGCACCGCGCGGGCGCGCCGGGTCGCTGTCAGTGGGCGTCGTTAGACTGGCTCCAGTTCGTTGTGGTGAGGGAACGTGCTGGTCGGGGAGGCAGGATGAGCTGGACGCAGTGTGCTGAGCCGCGGCCGTTCGCGGCACGGCGGGTGATCTGCTTCCCGCACGCCGGAGGGTCACCCTTCTTCTTCCGGAGCTGGAGCAAGGCCCTCTCCGACACCGAGGTGCACGTGGTCTGCTACCCGGGACGCGCCGAGCGGATCATGGAGGAGCCCGCCACCGATCTGGTGGCGATGGCCCGCCGGATAGCCGGCGAGCTGGGCACGTTGCTGCGCGACGGGCGGCCCACGGTGCTCTTCGGTCACAGCATGGGAGCGATGGTCGCCTACGAGGCGGCCGTGGCGCTGGAGGAGGCGGGACGCCCGCCCCGGCATCTCTTCGCCTCCGGCGCCCGTGCGCCGCAGCTGGTCCGGGCCGACCCCGCCGCGGCCGCCGCCTGGGACGACGCGGCGGTCACCGCGACCCTGGCCGAGCTGGGCGGCACCGACGCCGAACTGCTGGACAACCCCGCCTTCCTGGAGCTGGTGGTGCCGTACGTCAAGGCCGACTTCCGGATGCTCTCCCTGTACGGGCCGCCGCCCCGGGGCCCTCTGTCGTGCCCGGTGACCGCGCTCGTCGGGGACACGGACCCCCGGGTGGCGATCGGAGAGGCCGCCGCCTGGCGGGAGGCGACGCGGGGCGCGTTCACGCTGCGGACACTGGCCGGTGACCACTTCTACCTGGCGCAGTACCCGCCCGCGGAGCTGCTCACGGAGCAGGCGGACGGCTGACCGTCCCAGTGGCCTCGCGGTACGGGTACAGCGCGGCCCAGGAGAACGCCGTGCCCAAGGACCGGGACGGCAGGCGTCCGTAAGTGTCCGCCACTTCCGGGAAGGGCCCGCCGAACGGCAGGGCCGCACCTCCCCGGAATGATCACGGAGGTCGGCCCGCGGGCTCCCGCGCCGGGGCCCGCGTAGAGCCCTGAAAGGGCACCGGGACGGCGGGGCTGGAGTGGAGGTCAGGCGGGGTCGACCGGCAGGACGTCCGGGGAGAGGACATCCGCGCGGGCGGTGGCGCTGGTCACCCGGCGCAGGTGGTGGCGCCGGCACAGAACCTCGTAGCCGATCTCGCCCTCGTGCTGGTTCACGTCACCGACGACGACCTGTTCGCCCTCGACGACCATCTCGCCGCCCACGGTGCGGGCGTTGTGCGTGGCGCGCGCCCCGCACCAGCACATCGCCTCGACCTGGAGCGCCTCGATCCGGTCCGCCAGCTCGATCAGCCGCTGGGAGCCGGGGAAGAGCCGGGTACGGAAGTCGGTGGTGATGCCGAACGCGAAGACGTCCAGCCCCAGGTCGTCGACGACGCGGGCCAGTTGGTCGATCTGCTCGGGGTGGAGGAACTGCGCCTCGTCCACGATCACGTAGTCGACCTTGCCGCCCTTGGACATCTCCGAGACGAGATGGGCGTAGAGGTCCATGCCTGGCGCCGCCTCGACGGCGTCCGTCACCAGACCGAGCCGTGAGGAGAGTTTGCCCGCGCCCGCCCGGTCGTCACGGGTGAAGATCACGCCCTGGAGGCCGCGCGCCGAGCGGTTGTGGCCCATCTGGAGCGCCAGGGTGCTCTTCCCGCAATCCATGGTGCCGGAGAAGAAGACCAGTTCGGACATCAGGAGAGGGTGACCTTTCGGACGGGCGGGACGCGGGGGACGCCGCGCGGCCCGGAGCACCGCCCGGCCCCTCCGGGCGGGCGGCCGCTTCGGGGCATGACGGATCGCGGGCCTTTCGGGCTCATGGTGGCAGGACGGAGTGGCGGGACGGCGCGGCGTCAGGCACGGCCGGGCACGGACACGCGGATCAGGTACGGACCTCCAGCAGCGGAACAAGCTGCTCCACCGGGGTCATCGACCCGTGCATACCGACCATCTTCGACTCACCGGGCTCACGCTCGCTCGCGATGATCACCATGTCGGCGTGGGCGGCGGCGACGACATCGCCGATCCGGCCGCGCACCCGGTCGTCGACGTGCGGACCGAACCAGCCCGCCGCGATGGCCTCCTCGCGGCTCGCCACCCACATCTGCTCACCGACGACCTCCCGCCACACGGCGAGCACGTCGTCCGCCGCGCCCGGGTGGGCGTAGACGTGGCGGGCCCGGCCCTCACCGCCCAGCAGCCGGACACCGGCGCGCAGTTCCCAGTCCTCGTCGAAGTCGATGCGCGACTCCGGATCGAAGGGAATGTCGATCATGCCGTGGTCGGCGGTGACGTACAGGGCACTGCGCGGCGGGAGTTGTTCGGCCAGGCGCTGCGCGAGCCGGTCGACGTACATCAGCTGACCGCGCCAGGCGTCGGAGTCGACGCCGTAGCGGTGGCCGTTGCCGTCGACCTCGGCGTAGTACGTGTAGACCAGCGAGCGGTCACCGGCGGCGAGTTGGGCGGCGGCGAGGTCCATCCGCTCCTCGCCGCTGAGGCGGCCGTGGAAGGTGCCGCCGCTCAGCGCGATCTTGGTCAGCGGGGTCTGGGCGAAGTGCGGCGCGGAGACCTGGCAGGTGTGCACACCCGCCGCGTCGGCGAGCTGGAACACCGTCGGGTACGGCTGCCAGGCGTACGGATCGGTCCACGGCTGCCAGCGGAGCTGGTTCATCAGCGCGCCGGAGGACGGGTCCTCGCAGGTGTAGCCGGGCAGACCGTGCGCGCCCGGGGGCAGGCCGGTGCCGACGGAGGCGAGGGAGGTGGCGGTGGTGGCGGGGAAACCGGCGGTGAGCGGGCGGCCGGTGCCGTTGCACGAGGTGTCCAGGAGGGACGTCAGGAACGGCGCCTCGTCCGGGTGGGCGCGCAGCAGCTCCCAGCCGAGACCGTCGACGAGGAAGACGCAGGCCCGGTCGGCGGGCGCCAGCTCCATCGCCGTCGGCGGGCCGGACACGCCCTGACCTGCGACGACGGCAGGCAGCAGATCGGCGAGCGAGCCCGTGCCGTAACGGGGCAGCGGGGCGGTCAGCGGGTCGAGCGGCTCGGGCTCCGGCCAGGCGGGGGCGGTGTACCCCATCAGCGGGCGCTCGTGGTGGCCGCGGTGGCCTCGGAGAGCGCCTGTGCGAAGGTGAGCGTCTCGCGGACGGAGTCCGGTCCGTCGCCGGCCTCGCTGACCCGCAGCGAGAGATCGTCGGCGGTGGAGGAGCCGGTGTAGCCGTGATCCGCCTCGCAGTTGGGGTCACCGCAGGTGGCGGGCTCCAGGTCGAGTCGGGCGACGGCGCCCCAGCCGATGGTGAGCACGACCTCGCGGGGCAGCTGACCCGGGGTGTACGACTCCGGATTGGCCACGACCCGGCTGAGCACCACCGACGAGATCCGGCCCAGCTTCACGGACTCGGTGGAGGTCGTGGCGTACGGGGACGGGGAGGTGGCGTCGGCGGCCTGCTCATCGGTGTGGCTGACGATGAAGCGGGTGCCGGTGAGGACGAGGACGGTCACATGGCGGCGGACCTCGTTGGCGTCGAAGGTCGTCTCCTGGTGCACCAGGTACGCCGCGACCGGCTCACCGCCGACGGCGGCCTGCACCGCCTCGGCCACGAGGGCCGGGTAGTAGCCGCTGCGCTCGATCGCCGCGCGCAGCCCCTGGGTCGTCGTACCGGTCTTAGCCATGTCCTCCATCTTACGGGCCCGCACGCGGGCGGCAGGACGCCCGGGACAGGCCGGTCCGCGGGGCCGGTCCGGCCCGTCCGGGGCGGTGGGCACGGGGCCGCTCCGCGGGCCGGGCGGGCGGTCAGTAGACGGGCAGGCGGCGGGGGCCGAGGTCGGTGGTGGCGGGTGGGCGGGCCAGGCGGACGGTCGCCCCGAGGACGGACAGGCCGCGCGGGGCGACGACGACCGGCTCCAGGTCGACGCCCACCACCTCGGGGTGGTCGTCGACGAGGCGGGAGACCCGCAGCAGCACCTCGGCCAGCGCCGCGGTGTCGACGGGCTGCGAACCGCGCCAGCCGAAGAGGAGAGGAGCGGCGCGGATCGAACGGATCTGGGCCTCGACGTCGCGGTCGGTGGCGGGGATGAGGCGGTGCGCGATGTCGCCCAGCAGCTGTGAGGGGGCGCCCGCCAGGCCGAACGAGAGGACGGCGCCGGCCGCCGGGTCGATGGCGGCGCGGACCACCGTGTCGACGCCGCGCGGCACCATCTTCTGGACGACCGGCGCCAGCTCCTCCGGGGTGCCGAGGGCGGCGGTCAGCTCGCCGTAGGTGCGGCGCAGGTCCTCCTCGTCGGCGATGTCGAGGCGGATACCGCCCAGGTCGCTGCGGTGGCGCAGGTGGGGCGCGGTGGTCTTGAGGGCGACGGGGTAGCCCAGGCGGGCGGCGGCGCGGACGGCGGCGTCCGGGCCGGGGGCGGGCAGCGACGGCTGGGTGGCGATGCCGTAGCGGGCGAGCAGGGCGGCGGCGTCCTCGGCGGGCAGCGGGACGGAGCGGCCGGGCGGCGGATCGAGGCGGTCGAGCAGCCGCGCGATGCCGGCGCCGGCCGCGGCCTCCTCGATGTCGTCGTACGCGGGGACCCGGCCCGGCTCCCCGGCCTCCCGGCGCCAGGCGGCGTACCGCACGGCCTCGGCGAGGGCCCGGACGGCCCGCTCGGCGGCGGGATAGGCGGGGAGCGGCGTGCGGGCGGGCGGATACGTGGCGGGCGCGGATGCCGTGGCAGGCGCGCCGCCCGGGGTGGCAACGGGTTCGGCGGATGCTTCGGGTCCGGTCGCTGCTTCGGTGTCCTGCGGGGTGGGGCCGGGCGCGGCGGCGGGGCGGGCGAACGGAGTGGCGCCGCCAGGGGGCGTTGCGGCGGTCGCCCCCGGAGCGCCGCCCCCGGAGGCGTCGTCGGGCCCGCCCGGGACGCCCGGGGCGGCGAGCGCCGCCGCGAGGGTGTCCATGGCGAGGTGGACGACGGCAACCGGTTTAGCGGGGCCGGCGGCGGCCGCCGAGCGGAGCGCCTCGGCCAGTTCCTCGGCCTCCCCGGGGGTCGTCGCGTCGCCCTCGCCCACCCAGGGGATCGCGGTGACCACGACGGCGTCGCAGCCCTCGCCCGCCAGCTCCTCGGTGAGGGCGGTGTGGAAGTCGCGCGGGGTCGCGGCGGAGGGCAGCACCCGGGGGCGCCGCGGGCGCAGGCCCTCGGTCAGGCACGCGTCGTAGGCGAGGAGGGAGAGCGCCTCGGAGTTGCCGAGGACGGCGACGCGGGCGCCCGCCGGGAGGGGCTGGGAGGCCAGCAGCAGCCCGGCGTCGAGGAGTTCGGTGACCGTGTCGACGCGGATGACGCCGGCCTGCCGCATCAGGGCGGCGACGGTGCTGTCCGGGATGCGGACGGTGGGGACCGCGTGCCCCGGGGGCGCGGTGCCGTGGTGGCGGGCGCCCTTGGCGACGACGACCGGTTTGACGGCGGCGGTGCGGCGGGCGAGGCGGGTGAACTTGCGGGGGTTGCCGATGGATTCGAGGTAGAGGATCGCGACGTCGGTGTCCGGGTCGTCGTACCAGTACTGGAGCAGGTCGTTCCCGGAGGCGTCGGCGCGGTTGCCCGCGGAGACGAAGGTGGAGACGCCGGCGGGCGAGCCGTCCCCGGGGCCGCGCTCGTGCAACCCGCTGAGCAGGGCGATGCCGATCGCGCCGGACTGGGTGAACAGCCCGATGCGCCCGGTGGCGGGCATCACCGGTGCGAACGAGGCGTTCAGCCGGACGCCGGGCGCGGTGTTGATCAGGCCGAAGGCGTTCGGGCCGATCAGCCGCATGCCGTAGGAACGGGTGCGGTGCAGCAGGGCGCGCTGGCGCTCGCGCCCCTCCGGCCCGGCCTCGGCGTATCCGGAGGAGAGGACCAGGACGCCCTGGACGCCGTGCTCCCCGCAGTCGTCGATCACCTCGGGGACGCGGTCGGCGGGGACGGCGATGACCGCGAGGTCGACGGGGCCGTCGATCTCCCGCAGGGAGCGGACGGCGGGGACGCCCTCGGGGTCGAGGCGGCCGGCCCCCTCGGGGAAGGCGTGGTTGACGGCGTGGACGCGGCCGGTGAAGCCGGAGTCGAGGAGGTGGCGCAGGGCGGTGCGGCCGACGCCGCCGGGCTCGCGGCCGGTGCCGATGACGGCGACCGATCCGGGGGCGAGGAGCCGCTGCATGGAGCGGGCCTCGGCACGCTGCTCGCGGCCGCGCATCACGGCCATGGACTGCTCGGTCGGTTCGAGGTCGAATTCCAGCCGGACGACGCCGTCCTCGAAGGTGCGCTGCTGGACGTAGCCGGCGTCCGTGAACACCTTGATCATCTTGGTGTTGGCGGGGAGCACCTCGGCGGCGAACCGGCGGATGCCGCACTCCCGGGCGACGGCGGCGATGTGTTCCAGGAGCGCGGAGGCGACCCCGCGGCCCTGGTGGGCGTCCTGCACCAGGAAGGCGACCTCCGCCTGGTCGTCCCCCGGGGCCTTGGCCGGCCGGCCCCGGGCGTCGATCCGGTCGTAGCGGACGGTGGCGATGAACTCGCCGCCCACGGTGGCGGCGAGGCCGACCCGGTCGACGTAGTCGTGGTGGGTGAAGCGGTGCACGTCGCGGTCGGAGAGACGGGGGTAGGGCGCGAAGAAGCGGTAGTACTTCGACTCGTCCGAGACCTGCTCGTAGAAGGAGACCAGACGTGCGGCGTCGTCGGGGGTGATCGGGCGGATCCGGGCGGTGCCGCCGTCGCGCAGCACCACATCGGCTTCCCAGTGGCTCGGGTAGGCGTGATCCGGCGGCTGCTGCATGCGGACAGCGTACGGCCGGGCACCGACAACCGGCTCGGTGTGCGGCCCTGCCCGGGGACGCCCGGCCGCCCGTCCCCGGGCAGGGCCGGCGGGCCGGGGCGGACGTGGCGCGGAACACCGGGGGCGGGGCTTCCGCGGCACGGGGGCCGCCATGAGAGAGTGGTCTAGACAACCGTAACGACTTGAAGGGCAACACCATGGCTGAGCGCCGCGTCACTGTCGGTTGGGCCGAGGGGCTGCACGCCCGTCCCGCCTCGATCTTCGTCCGTGCGGCCACCGCCGCCGGGGTCCCCGTGACGATCGCCAAGACCGACGGCACCCCCGTGAACGCGGCCTCGATGCTCGCGGTGCTGGGCCTGGGCGCCCAGGGCGGCGAGGAGATCGTGCTCGCCTCGGACGCCGAAGGGGCGGAAGCCGCGCTGGAGCGCCTGGCGAAGCTGGTCGCCGAGGGGCTCGACGAGCTGCCGGAGACCGTCTGAACCGGGACGCCCCCACCGCCCCCTGACCGGGGCACCGCCCCGCCGCCACGACCGACACGGTCACCCGCGGCGGGGTCTTCCCTTTCCCGGGCGCTCCCGCCGCGCGGCCCCGCACGAGCCGGCGGGCACCCGCCGAGCGGACCGCTCCCCGCCCGCGCGCTTCTCCACCGCACGAGCGGCCCGTACACGGAAAACGCGCAATTCCACGGCGCGGGAATTCCCCGGGCCGGTCCGATTTCCGCTCGCGTCGATTTCCGTAATTCCCCGCACGGCACCGAAAAGATTCCGCCACCGGTCCGCCGTCCCGTAAACCGGGTCCTAAACGGAACGCATCCGCCCGGCGCCGGCGGAGCACGGCGGACGGCGTACCGCGGTCGCCGGGCGGCGGCGCGGACGGTACGCCGGGAGCGACCGCGCGACGTGCGACGCCATCAGGGCGCGCGCCGCCTCCGCGTCGCCCCGGGCGACTGCGTCCAGCACCGCGCCGTGCTCGTCCCACGTCTCCGCGTACCGTGCCGGGCGCTCGACGACGTACATCCAGTCGATCTTCCGGCGCACCTGGGTCAGCAGCGCGGTCAGTCCCGGGTTGCCCGCCGCCCGCGCCAGCGTCTCGTGGAACCAGCCGTCCAGCCGGGGCAGATCACCGGGGCAGCCGCGGTGGACCCGCTCCCTGCCGAGCCGCACCACGCCCCGTAACACCTTCAGCTGCGCGTCGGTGCGGCGGGCGGCGGCGCGGGCGGCGCCCATCGGCTCCAGGAGTGCCCGCAGGTCCAGGAGGTCGGCCGCCTCCTGCGCGGTGGGCGCCGCGACACACGCCCCCGCATGGCGCCGCGCGGTGACGAACCCCTCGGACTGCAGGGTGCGCAGCGCCTCACGGACCGGCACCCGGGAGACGCCGTAGCGGGCGGCCAGAAGGTCCTCGACGAGCCGGCTGCCCGGAAGCAGCGCGCCGGAGACGATGTCGTCGCGGATCGCCGTGGAGATGCGCTGCACGGAAATCTGACCTCGCGTCATCGTGGGCGCCTCCACCGTCCTTCCCGGAAAACGCCGCCCCGCGGCGCCTTTCCGGCGACTCTATTCGACGGTGAAGGCTCCTTCACCGCCTTCACTTGTTCATGGAGATCTTTTGGTGAGCGCATTCCCGGACCCCGGGAAATCCGGCCGACCGACCACCCGTCACCGGACACGGCGGAGCCCCGGTCGCCCTGTGGGGGCGAGCCGGGGCTCCGGGGGCCGCGCGGGGCGGGCGGACGTCAGACGTTGACGCCGTGCGCGCGCAGGTAGGCGACAGGGTCGATGTCCGAGCCGTAGTCCGGGCCGGTACGGGCCTCGAAGTGCAGGTGGGCACCGGTGACGTTGCCGGTCGCGCCGGACAGACCGATCTGCTGGCCGGGCATCACCCGCTGGCCGACCGAGACGCCCAGCTGCGACAGGTGGCCGTACTGGGTGTAGGTGCCGTCGTTCATCTTGATGACGATGTTGTTGCCGTACGCACCGCCCCAGCCCGCCTCGACGACGGTGCCCGCGCCGACGGCGTGCACGCTCGTGCCGGTGGCGGCGTGGAAGTCGATACCGGTGTGCGAACCGGAGGACCACAGTCCGCTGGACGCCTGGTAGGCGGTGGAGACGTACGAGCCGGAGATGGGCGCGACGAAGGCGTTGAGGCGCTTGCGCTCCTCCTCACGGGCCGCGCGGACCTTCGCCTCGTGCCGCTTGTCGGCCGCCGCCTTGGCGGCCTTGGCCTGCTTCTCCGCGTCGGCCTCGGCCTTCGCCTTGGCCTCGGCGGTCTCGGCGACGGCCTGCTGCGCGTCGGCCTGGGCCTCGATCCGCTCGGCGAGTTCGTCACCGATCACGACGGCGCGGTGCAGTCCGGTGTCGTGCGCGGCACCGGACGTGGCGGCCATCGCGGGCGAGGCGACGGAGGCGACGACGCCGGTGGCGGCGAGACCCGCGACGGAGGCGATGTTGCGGGTCGTCCGGGCGCTGCGGCTCGGACGGCGGTGTTTCCCGGTGGCACGGGTGAACGCCATGTGCTGGCTGGTCCTTTCCTTCCTTCTCGCCTACCGGGTTAGCTGACGGGTTCGGAGCAGGAAGGTCTCCTACGGGCTCCTCCGGGGAGGCGCCCGATTCACCCCAGGGGACATGTGGGTCCCCGGCTCCCCTGGCTCGCGCCGTACGGGGACTCGGCGATGACTGTCCGGTGCCGCGGTTGCGGCGTGCTACTGACGGACAGCGCGCATGACGCTAATCGTGGCAACTTTCAATCGGCAAACAGAAACGCCATATTGTGCGTTACACCACACCGCGACAGCGGAACCAGAACCGGACATACAGGCGATCCCGGGGGCGGACGACCGCCCCCGGGATCCCGTTTCGTCCCCTTACGCCGAGCCTCCGCACCGGAAGGCGGGCGCCGCGGTGGCCCGGCCGGGCCACCGCTCCACCGGACCGTCAGCCGCTGACGACCTTCACCTCACCGATACCCAGCGCCCGCACGGGCTCCGCGATCCGCGCCGCGTCACCGACCAGCACCGTCACCAGCCGGTCGGCAGGGAAGGCGCTGACCACGGCGGCGGTCGCCTCGACCGTGCCGGTCTCGGCCAGCCGCGCGTACAGCTGCGCCTGGTAGTCGTCCGGCAGATGCTGCTCCACCTGGTCGGCGAGGGTCCCCGCGACCGCCGCCGCCGTCTCGTACTTCAGCGGCGCGACACCGACGAGGTTCTGCACCGCGACATCCCGCTCGGCGTCCGTGAGGCCCTCCGCCGCGAGGGTGCGCAGCACCTTCCACAGGTCCTCCAGGGCCGGCCCGGTGGACTCCGTGTCGACCGAGCCGCTGATCGCCAGCAGCGAGGCGCCGACCGGGCCGCCGGGCGCGTCCGGCGCCGACGAGCGCAGCACCTGCCCGAAGGAGCGCACCCCGTAGGTGTAGCCCTTCTCCTCCCGCAGCACCCGGTCCAGACGCGACGTCAGCGTGCCGCCGAGGCAGTACGTGCCGAGGACCTGCGCGGGCCACTGACGGTCGTGACGGTCGGCTCCGATCCGGCCGATGAGCAGCTGCGTCTGCACCGCGCCGGGACGGTCGACGATCACCACACGGCCGGTGTCGTCCGCGGTGATCGGCGTGACGGTCACCGGCTCGGCGGCGGGTCCCTGCCACACGCCCAGCGTGTCGGCGAGCGCCGCGTCCACGTCGATGCCGGTGAAGTCACCGACGATCACGGCGGTGGCCGCCGCGGGTCGCACATGCGCCGCGTAGAACGCCCGGACGGCCGCCGCGTCGATGCGGCCGACGGTCTCCTCGGTGCCCTGCCGGGGCCGCGACATCCGGGACGACGCGGGGAACAGCTCCTTGGACAGCGCCATCGCGGCGCGGCGCCCCGGGTTGGCCAGCTCGTGCGGGATCTCGTCGAGGCGGTTGCGCACCAGGCGCTCCACCTCGCTCTCGGGGAAGGCGGGGGCGCGCAGCGCGTCGGCGAGCAGCCCCAGGGCGCCCGGCAGCCGGGAGGCCGGGACCTCCAGGGAGACCCGGACACCGGAGTGGTCGGCGTGGGCGTCCAACGTGGCGCCGCACCGCTCCAGTTCGGCGGCGAACTCCTCGGCGTCGTGCCGGTCGGTCCCCTCCGACAGCGCCCGCGCCATGATCGTGGCGACGCCGTCCAGCCCCTCCGGCTCGGTCTCCAGCGGCGCGACGATGTCGACCTCGACGGCGACGACCTGCTGGCCGGGGCGGTGGCTGCGCAGCACCGTCAGGCCGTTGGGCAGTGCGCCGCGCTCGGGCGCCGGGAAGGCCCACGGCCGGGGCGCCCCGCCCTTGGGCTGCGGGTGGAAGGTCATCTCGCTCATGGCCAGGTCCTCGCGGGTGGTGGCGTCGCTCACCGGTCCGCCTCCTCGTCGTTGTCGGCGCTGTCGTCGGCGGCGGTCGGCTCGTACACGAGCACCGCGCGGTTGTCGGGGCGCAGCCGGGCCTGGGCGACCGCCTGCACCTCCTCGGGCGTGATGTCCAGGACACGCCCCACGGCGGTCAGCGCCAGCTGCGGGTCGCCGAACAGGACGGCGTAGCGGCACAGTTCGTCGGCGCGGCCGCTGACCGTCGCGAGGCGGTCGAGCCACTCGCGCTCCAGCTGGGCCTGCGCCCGCTCCATCTCCTCCGGGGTGGGCCCCTCGGCGGCGAACCGGGCCAGTTCCTCGTCGACGGCGCTCTCGATGTCCGCGACCTCCACACCGCCGGACGTCTTCACGTCCAGCCAGCCCAGGGACGGGGCGCCGGCCAGCCGCAGCAGGCCGAACCCGGCGGCGACGGCGGAGCGGTCGCGGCGCACCAGGCGGTTGTAGAGGCGCGAGGACTCGCCGCCGCCCAGCACAGTCAGCGCGAGGTCGGCGGCGTCCGCCTCACGGGTGCCGTCGTGCGGCAGGCGGTAGGCCGCCATCAGGGCACGGGCGGGCACCTCCTCCTCGACGACCTCCCGCAGCTGACCGCCGATGATCTCCGGCAGCTCACCGCTGCGCGGCGGCTGCTTGCCGTCGTGCGAGGGGATCGACCCGAAGTACTTCTCGATCCAGGCGAGCGTCTGCTCGGGGTCGATGTCGCCGACCACCGACAGGACCGCGTTGTTGGGCGCGTAATAGGTACGGAAGAACGCCCGCGCGTCCTCCAGGGACGCCGCGTCCAGATCGGCCATCGACCCGATGGGCGTGTGGTGGTACGGGTGCCCCTCCGGGTACGCCATCGCCGTCAGCTTCTCGAAAGCCGTGCCGTAGGGGACGTTGTCGTACCGCTGACGGCGTTCGTTCTTGACGACGTCGCGCTGGTTCTCCAAGGACTCCTCGTCGAGCGCCGTCAGGAGGGAGCCCATGCGGTCCGCCTCCAGCCAGAGCGCCAGTTCCAGCTCGTGGGCGGGCATGGTCTCGAAGTAGTTGGTGCGCTCGAAGCTCGTGGTGCCGTTCAGCGAGCCGCCGGCGCCCTGCACCAGCTCGAAGTGGCCGTTCCCCTTGACCTGCGCGGACCCCTGGAACATCAGGTGCTCGAAGAGGTGGGCCAGGCCCGTGCGGCCCTTGACCTCGTGGCGGGAGCCGACGTCGTACCAGAGGCAGACCGCCGCCACCGGTGTCAGAGGATCCACCGAGAGCACCACGCGCAGGCCGTTGGCCAGCCGGTGCTCGGTCGCTGTCAGGCCGCCGGAGCCGGCTTTTTCTGTGGCCGTGTGACCCATGGGCATGTACGTCCCTTCGATCCGCTTGCGAAGAAGTCCTGTCACTGTATGCAACCGCGCCGACATCTGGCGAAGTTCCCGCCCGACCGCCCCCGTACGAGCGGCGGCGGACGCGCCACGGCCCCGTGGAGGGGAGTCGCGTCCGGCGTTGTCGGTGGGGCGGTCCACAATGGTCCGCGTCAAAGTCATCAGCAGACTCACCGGCCGATCCCCGCCGGCCGGAACGGCAGCCGTCCACCGACGGCCGGCCCACCCCACACATCGACATGTAGACGCAGCAGAAGGAGCCGCAGCCGCGATGGCCCGCCGCAGCACGAAGACCCCGCCGCCGGACGACTTCGAGGAGAGGATCCTCGACATCGACGTCGTCGACGAGATGCAGGGTTCCTTCCTCGAGTACGCGTATTCGGTCATCTACTCCCGCGCCCTGCCGGACGCCCGGGACGGCATGAAGCCCGTGCAGCGCCGCATCCTCTACCAGATGAACGAGATGGGTCTGCGCCCCGACCGCGGCTACGTCAAGTGCGCCCGCGTCGTCGGCGAGGTCATGGGCAAGCTGCACCCCCACGGCGACGCCTCCATCTACGACGCCCTGGTGCGCATGGCCCAGCCGTTCTCGATGCGGCTGCCCCTGGTGGACGGCCACGGCAACTTCGGCTCGCTCGGCAACGACGACCCGCCCGCCGCGATGCGGTACACCGAGTGCCGGATGGCGTCCCCGTCGTCCCTGATGACGGAGTCGATCGACGAGGACACCGTCGACTTCACGCCGAACTACGACGGCCAGGAGCAGGAGCCGGTCACGCTCCCCGCCGCGTACCCGAACCTCCTGGTCAACGGCGCGTCCGGGATCGCCGTCGGTATGGCGACAAATATGCCGCCGCACAACCTCGGCGAGGTCATCGCCGCCGCCCGCCACCTCATCAAGCACCCCGACGCCGACCTCGAGACGCTGATGCGGTTCGTGCCGGGCCCCGATCTGCCCACCGGTGGCCGGATCGTGGGGCTGGGCGGGGTGCGCGACGCGTACGAGAAGGGCCGCGGCACCTTCAAGATCCGCGCCACGGTCGCGGTCGAGAACGTCACCGCGCGCCGCAAGGGCCTCGTCGTCACCGAACTGCCCTTCACCGTCGGCCCCGAGAAGGTCATCTCGAAGATCAAGGATCTGGTCGGCGCGAAGAAGCTGCAGGGCATCGCCGACGTCAAGGACCTCACCGACCGCGAACACGGTCTGCGTCTGGTCATCGAGATCAAGAACGGCTTCAACCCGGAAGCCGTCCTGGAACAGCTCTACAAGCTGACGCCGATGGAGGAGTCCTTCGGCATCAACAACGTCGCCCTCGTCGACGGCCAGCCGCTGACCCTGGGCCTCAAGGAGCTGCTGGAGGTCTACGTCGACCACCGCTTCGAGGTCGTCCGCCGCCGCAGCGAGTTCCGCCGCGGCAAGCGCCGCGACCGGCTCCACCTGGTGGAGGGCCTGCTCACCGCCCTTGTCGACATCGATGAGGTCATCCGCCTCATCCGCTCCAGCGAGAACAGCGCACAGGCCAAGGAGCGACTGATCGAGCGCTTCTCCCTGAGCGACGTCCAGACGCAGTACATCCTGGACACGCCGCTGCGCCGGCTCACCAAGTTCGACCGCATCGAGCTGGAGTCGGAGCGCGACACGCTGCGCTCCGAGATCGAGAAGCTGACCCGCATCCTGGAGTCCGACGCCGAACTGCGCAAGCTGGTCTCCGGCGAACTCGCCGCCGTCGCCAAGAAGTACGGCACCGAGCGCCGCACCGTCCTGCTGGAGTCCGCCGGCACCTCGGTCGCCGCGGTCCCGCTGGAGGTCTCCGACGACCCGTGCCGGGTGCTGCTGTCGTCGACAGGGCTGCTGGCCCGCACCGCCGGGGTGGACACCCCGTTCGACGCCGACGCCAAGCGGGTCAAGCACGACGTCATCGTCTCCGCCGTGCCCGCGACCGCCCGCGGTGAGGTCGGCGCCGTGACCTCGGCGGGACGGCTGCTGCGCCTGCCGGTGATCGACCTGCCGCAGCTGCCCGGGACGGCGGCCGCCCCCAGCCTCGCCGGCGGCGCGCAGCTGTCGGAGTTCCTGACGCTGCAGGACGGCGAGAGTCTGATCTGCCTGACCACCCTCGACGAGTCCTCACCGGGTCTCGCGCTCGGTACGGAACAGGGCATCGTCAAACGCGTGGTGCCCGACTACCCGGCGCACAAGGACGAGTTGGAGGTCATCACCCTCAAGGAGGGCGACCGCATCGTCGGCGCCGCCGAACTCCGCACCGGTGAGGAGGACCTGGTCTTCATCACCGACGAGGCGCAACTGCTGCGGTACCCGGCGGCGCAGGTCCGGCCCCAGGGCCGCCCGGCGGGCGGTATGGCCGGCATCAAGCTCGGCGCGGGCGCCAAGGTGCTCTCGTTCCATGCCGTCGATCCGGCGGCCGACGCGGTGGTCTTCACCGTCGCCGGTTCCCACGGCACGCTCGACGACTCGGTGGCAACCGCCAAGATCACGCCGTTCGACCAGTACCCGCGCAAGGGCCGCGCCACCGGTGGCGTCCGCTGCCAGCGCTTCCTGAAGGGCGAGGACTGTCTCACCCTCGCCTGGGCGGGCACCGCTCCCGCCCGCGCCGCCGACGCCAAGGGCACCCCGGTCCCCCTCCCGGAACCGGACCCGCGCCGCGACGGCTCCGGCGTACCGCTCACCAAGCCGGTGGCGGCACTGGCGGGCCCGGCGTAGCGGCATGACGGGGCCGCTGTCGGCCGCTGCGCCGGTAGCAGTGGCCGACAACGGCGCCTGGGTGCTGATGGGGCGTTCCTGTACCACGTGAGGTGGTGGAGGGGCGCCCCCTTCCGTGTGCGGAGTGGGGACGGGGCGTCGAGATGTACGGGCGGGCTGCTGTCACTGCTGGCCGGGGGCGGAGGCTGCAGGCGGGGTGCGGGGGTGTTGCTGTCTCTTCCGCGTCTTGTGCCCTTGGGTTCGTCGTCTCTTGCGTCGCATCTTGCGTCGCGCTATCCCTCTTGGCCGTCCTGGTCGTCGCGGTCGGCGACGTAACGCAGCACGCCCCACATGGCGCGCTCCAGCAGGTCGTCGTCGGGGGAGGACGGGGCGCTGTCGTGAGGGAAGGTGGAGTGGGGTGGTGCGTAGTCTTGGGGTGACGTCGCACTCCGGGGCGGCTGGCTGTGCGTGAGTGCGTCACCGGGGGTCGGGGCGGCGGCAGTCACCGCTTCCGGCATCCTGCAGGCAGTCAACCTGTCCCTCAACGACTCTGCATCGATACCGCTGCCGATGAGAACGAGCTGTGTACAGCGCTCTTCACCACGCTCCCAAGAGGTCGGGTAGAAGCGGAGAAAGTCACCTACCGCGTGAACCCCGAACTTCTGCCGGCTTCCCGGAACGTCGAAGTGCACGAACCCCTTGATGCGGTACAGACCTGCTGGGCGACTGTCGAGAAAGTCCATCAACCGACGCGGGTGCATCGCGATACGCGAGACGAACTCCACGCTCTGGTAGCCGCTGTGCAGGTGTCGGCCGTGGCAGCCACCGAGGCACGGCTCACCGGTGGAGTGACTGTGACCCTCGTGTGAGGGTGACTGCCGCTTCCTCTCACGCAACGGGTCATGTGCCAGCGCGGTGTCGCCTCCCGTAGTCCCCAGGTTGTCGGATGGTTGCGTTTGCTGACTGTCACGAAGCGCGGTGCCCGACTCGCTGTCGCTCTCCGATCCGATGAGTGCCGCCGCCTCCTCGTCACGGTGATACGCCATGCGGTAGTCGGCCGCTTCCCGCAGGAGGTCCTCGAATGACAGCTGCTTCACCGCCGGGTCGCAGTCATCCCCCGGCCCTCGGTCGAAGAACATCTCCGGGTCGATACGCCCGTAAGCGGCGCAGACCACAGGCCGTCCGGGCGCCAGCTCACTCAACGTGTTGGTGAGCCGTTCACGCTGCTCGTCCCCGATACGGTCAGCCTTGTTGAGCACGACAAGGTCGGCGATTCCCACATGCCGGTCAAGTTCGGGATGGCGCTCCCGGGTCGTATCGAACTCGGCGGCGTCGACCACTTCGACCAGCCCACCGTAAACAATCCGCTTGTTCTCGCTGGCGAGGATCATGCGGATGAGTTCCTGAGGTTCGGCCAAGCCGCTGGCTTCGATGACGATGACGTCGATACGGGCCGCAGGCCGTGCCAGACGTTCCAGGTACTCGTCCAACTCGCTGGTGTCGACTGCGCAGCACAGGCATCCGTTGCCGAGCGAAACCATCGAGTCCACCTGGCCGGCGACTGTCATCGCATCGATCTCAATACTCCCGAAGTCGTTGACGATCGCACCGATACGCGTGCCGTCGCCCGCTGCCAGGAAGTGGTTGAGCAACGTGGTCTTACCCGATCCCAGAAATCCGGCGAGGACGACAACCGGGATCTGCTGCGTGGTCAAGGGGGCGCCTCCATGGTTCGGAAGCCGGGCCGCGGCACGAAGACGGGCCGACCGGACCGGCGGAAAACGGGCTGCCGATCGTAACGGACCTCTGATCGGCCCCCAGATGATGCGGCCCGTCATAACGAAGGAGGCTTCCGCATCCGCAGCAACCGATCCGGCCGCCAGCCGCCAGATCCTCCGCCTCGTGGCGCACACCTCACGGACCGAGCCTCCGCCCCCATGGCAGTGCTCGCCCTCAGGTCAAGGCAGACCCCGCTTCTGTAGCAGTAGTCCCGACACCCTCAAACCGCGATGCCTCACCCCGAGACACGTGCATGGGTGCATGGGCAGAGGACACTCGCCCTCCGCCTTGCCCCGGCTGTCGGAGTCGCAGATCAGCCCAGCCTCCGAGCAACCCGGGCACCTAGCCCCGCCTTGGCCGCCGTGTCCGCCCGGCACCACTCCGCCCAGGCCCACCGGCAGGCCGCGCCGCCCCACGTGGCCCCGTCGTGGCAGCGGACTTCCTACGACGCCTTCCTCCATCGCCCGTCACTGCATGGTGACGGCGATTATTCCGGTGCTCACCGCGCGTATCGGTGCGTTCGGTCTCTCCGGCTCCGCCCGCCGACTGTTTCAAGGTCGGCGCACCGTCGCTCTCCTCCCCCTCACCAGGCAGGTTAGGCTTACCTTCGTGAGCGCCTGCACCCTTGCTTCCCGCGAAGTTTCCGAGCCCCTCGCCGGAACCGCGGCCACCGCCCGTACTTGGCTGCTCATCGAGCAACCGGGCCCGTGGGGAGCCCAGGCGCTGACGAACAGCCGCCTCGACCCGGACCTCGGCCGAGCCCTGACCGCGGCCGCCGACGGAACCGGCGTCCGCGTCGCGTTGATCCGACGCCCCGGCCCGCCCAGCAGGAGAAACACCGCGCTCCGGCGTCGAGTGTTCCTCGCACACACCGCTCCGGGCCGCTCCTGGATCCGCACCGCCACCCTCGCCGATCCGAAGACCCTGACCCGGCTGGACTTCGCTGCCGCGGCGGCCGGTCATCACGGAGGCCTCTGGGACGCCTACTCCGGTCCCCCTCTTGTCCTCGTCTGCACGAACGGCAAGCGGGACAAGTGCTGCGCCGTCCTGGGACGCCCGCTCGCCGCCGACCTCGCGAACGCCGGCACCGAAACCTGGGAGGTCACCCACATCGGTGGCCACCGCTTCGCACCGACCCTCGTCGTGCTGCCCTACGGATACGTCTACGGCCGTGCCTCCGTCGAACTGGTCAGGAACGCTGTCGCCGCGGCGGGCAGCGGACAGATCACGCTCGACCACTGCCGAGGACGCTCCACCTGGGGCCGGCCGGCGCAGACCGCCGACCTCGCCGTCCGGGACATGCTGAGGGAGTACCGCGCGGACGCACTCGATGTCGTACGGACCGACGCGGTGCGGCCCGAAACGGTGTGCGCCGACCGCACGGCCTCCCGGCGCGCCATCGCCCCGGGGCCTCTCCCCGCGTGGTCCGTGACCGTCGCCCATTCCGACGGCCGTATGTGGCAGGTGCTGGTCGAACAGCGGGCCGACGACGCTCCTGCGCCCGCGAGCTGTGGCTCGCTGCTCGGCCCACCTGCTCGTATGGCCGTTGCGGCCATCACGCACCGCAACAGTGGTTCGCTCGCGGGCCCGGGTGGTGGTCATCTCGTCGCGGCGCCCTGACGTACTTGCAGCAGGCCTACACACCTGCCTGGAAACCGGTCCCCCCACCTGACGAGCCGGTGCAGCCACCCGTTGGCCCCTTTCTCCGGCCCTCCTCGACTGAAGGGCCAGAGCAACCGCGACCGTGATACCGGCCCCGAGCACCGACCACACGAGGTATGTACCTCGTTGACCGCGTGCCCCAGGCAGCATCTCCCGTCCCGCAGAGCCCCGTGTCGTTGCTGTCATTCCTGCCTCTCCCCCGCTCACTGCGATCGCGCGCGGAGACGCTCTACCTTCACAGCCGTCCCCGTTCAATCCCCAAGAATCGACGTCCCCGCTCTCTCTTCCGCGAGGTTAGGACTTCACAATCCGCAGCCGAAAGCCCTGTGGATAACTCCGCTGTCGCAGGTTCCGGCTGCTCAGCGCTCCCTTCCGTTATCGAACGAATACCAGCAGTACAGAGGTCGCGGCTCACACCGAGAGGGATTACCGAGGGGCAATCGGCCGCCCTTACCCTTCGTCCACATGGGTGAGCCGGAAAGACCACAGCCTCCGAGCCCGAGTGCGGAAGAGCCCTCAGGCTCCACCGGCCTGCCCAGCCCACCAGGTGGTGAAGGCGGAGGCACCCCGCCCTGGACATCCGGTACGCCTCGCCGGCCGTCGGCGCGCTGGAGGAGACGAACAGCTACTAGCGACCACCGGGTCTATCCGCGCTGGCTGCCGCGGCCACGCATCCACTGGCCGCGCCGCGTCTTCGCGCAGGTCCTGATGGTGCAGTTGGCCATAGCCACCGGAGTGACAGCGCTGGCCACCGGCCTCTTCCTGGCCCCGCTCAGCGTGGAACTCGACAACCAGGCGATGCACCGCGCCCTGGCCATCGCCCAAACCACCGCTGCCGAGCCCCGGCTGGACAACGCGCTGGAGAGCTCCCGTCCCACACCACACGGCCCCGTCCAACGGGCAGCCGAACGAATCCGCAACGCCACCGGCGCCGAATACGTCGTGATCATGAACCGGCAGGGTGTGCGCTGGTCCCACACCGACCCGCATGAAATCGGACGGCATGTCTCCACCGATCCGAGCCCGGCCCTCACCGGCCGCGAGGTCATGGAAATAGACAACGGCACCCTCGGTCGCTCCGCCCGCGGCAAGGTACCGCTACGCAATGGCAGAAAGGAGATCATCGGCGCCGTCTCCGTAGGCATCGCCTACGAGAGTGTGCATGAACGGCTCCTCTCCACAGTTCCGCAGCTGCTCGCCTACGCCGGCGGCGCCCTGGCCGCAGGAGCTCTCGCCGCATACCTGGTCGCCCGGCGCTTGCAGCGCCGTACGCACGACCTGGCATTTTCCGACATCTCCGCACTGCTCAGCGAGCGGGAAGCGATGCTGCACGGCATCCGCGAGGGGTTTCTCGCCCTCGATCACAACAGACGCATCCGCTTGATGAACGACGAGGCACAACGGCTCCTGGACCTGTCCCCCGACGCCACCGGGACGGTCGTGGACACCGCCCTCCCCCCTGGCCGTACAGCGGACGTACTGGCCGGCCGGGCGGCAGGGACGGACCTGCTGGCCGTGAGCGGCCAACGTGTTCTCGTGATCAACCGGATGCCCACCGACGACGGTGGCGCAGTCATCACACTCCGGGACCGCACGGAATTGGAACGGCTGGGGCGCGAACTGGACGGCACCCGAGGACTCATCGACGCACTACGCGCCCAGGACCATGAACATGCCAACCAGCTCCACACGCTCCTCGGACTGCTGGAGCTGGGACTCCACGAGGAGGCCGGCTCCTTCATCACCCAGGCGGTCGGTGTCCATCGAGCAACCGCCGAACAGATCACGGAGTGTGTTCATGATCCGCTGGTGGCCTCTCTCCTTGTCGGCAAAGCGACTGTGGCAACCGAACGTGGTGCTTCACTCACCCTCGCTTCCGACACTCATCTCCCCGACCGACTCATAGACCCGCACAGTGTGGTCACTGTTCTCGGCAATCTGGTGGACAACGCCCTCGACGCCACAGCGACAGTTCCCGACGCGCAGTTGGAGGTTCGGGTCCACATGGACGGGCGGACGGCAATCGTTCGCGTCAGTGACAACGGCCCCGGAGTCCCGGCGGGCCATCGTGCTTCGATCTTCACCGAGGGGTGGACGACGAAGGAGCCACCACTTCATGGGCAGCGTGGCATCGGTTTGGCGCTTGTACAACGGCTCGCCGAGCGCTACGGCGGTACCACAACTATCGGTGATCGCCTCGGCGGAGGAGCGGTCTTCACAGTCACTCTCCCTGACGCGCTGTCCGACGAGTTGCCCGAGAAGGGCTCGACTCCCCCAAGACAGGTCACCACGACAGGCCGTCCGCGAAACGATGACACCACCGCGACCGCGTTCCCCGATGAGGCGACAGGAGCTCACCAATGATCAACGTCGCAGTCGTGGATGATGACGTTCACGTAGCGAAAATCAATGCTGCCTATGTCGACAAAGTGGCGGGTTTCCAGGTCGGCTGCCTTGCCCACACTGCAGCTCAGGCCCACGAAGCGCTGCTCACCCACACAGTCGACCTGATGCTCCTGGACCACTACCTTCCCGACGGCACGGGACTGCAACTGGTGAGCAGCCTGCGAAGCCGCGGCATCCCCACCGACGTGATCATGGTGACCGCGGCACGCGACGTCACGACGGTTCAGGCAGCGATGCGGTTCGGGGCACTGCAGTACCTCGTCAAACCGTTCACATTCGCCGGTATGCGCTCCAAGTTGGAGGCGTACGCAGCCTTGCGCCGCACCTTCGAGAGCGGCGGGCAGACCGAGCAGTCAGAAGTCGACCGAATCTTCGGAGCCCTGGGGACAACCGGAGCGGAGACGGCAGAACTCCCCAAAGGCCACTCTGTCGCCACGGCCGACCGTGTGCGCCGCGTTCTCCGTACCGCTGACGCGCCTATGTCCGCCCAGGACGTTGCCGTACGGGCCGGGCTCAGTCGTCAGACAGCGCAGCGTTATCTGAAACTGCTGGAACGGACGGGGCGCGTCCGGCTCACTCTCAGGTACGGCGAGACCGGACGCCCCGAGCATCGCTATGCATGGGTATGAGCATGCGGGCTAGGCCGCGCCGGCCCCGGTGAGGGACCGCACTTCGGTCTCCGCATGCCGGGCTTCGTCCGCAGGTTCATCAGAAGTGACCGTGCCGAACCATCCCGCCAAGAACCCCAGAGGAATGGATACGACACCGGGGTTCTCCAGAGGGAAGAAATGGAAGTCGACTCCAGGGAAGAGCGCGTCGGGGCTGCCCGAGACAACAGGGGAGACGAGCACCAGGACCACGGCCGGGATGAGCCCGCCGTAGACGGACCACACGGCGCCACGGGTGGTGAACTGCCGCCAGAAGAGTGTGTAGAGCAGTACCGGCAGGTTGGCCGAGGCGGCAACGGCGAAGGCCAGGCCGACGAGGAAGGCGACGTTCATATCCTGTGCGAGGAGCGAGAGCGCGATGGCCAGGGCCCCTACGACGACAGCCGCGACCCGTGCGACGGTTACGTCACTTTGTCGACTCTCCACTGTGCCGCGACTCCGGCTGCGCCGCAGCGAGGCGTAGAGATCGTGCGCGACAGAGGCAGATGAGGCGAGGGTGATACCGGCCACCACCGCGAGGATGGTGGCGAACGCGACGGCAGCGACCACGGCGAACAGCACCGTTCCGCCGGTGGACCCAGCGCCGCCGCCAAGCTGGAGGGCGAGGAGCGGCACCGCAGTGTTGCCCGCGGCGTCGGCAGCCCGCACGGTGCCGCTGCCGAGCACCGCTGCCGCGCCGAAGCCGAGCACGATGGTCATCAGGTAGAAGCTGCCGATGAGACCGATCGACCACATGACGGAGCGGCGGGCGGCACGGGCCGTGGGGACGGTGTAGAACCGCGACAGGATGTGCGGCAGCCCAGCGGTCCCGAGAACGAGTGCCAGGCCCAGGCTGATGAAGTCCAGCCGAGATGTCCAGTCTCCGCCGTACCTGAGCCCCGGAGTCAGGAAGTCTGCACCGTGACCGCTGCGCCCAGCGGCGGTGGCGAGGAGCGCACCGAGGTCACCGTGGAAACGTGCCAGCACCAGGACAGTAAGGGTCAAGGCCCCGCCTATGAGGAGCACGGCCTTGATGATCTGGATCCAGGTCGTGGCTCGCATGCCTCCGAGCGTCACGTAGAACACCATCAGGGCACCAACCCCGATCACCGTCCATGTACGGGCCGCTATATCGACATTACCGAGCAGCAGGGTGACAAGGCTCCCGGCACCGACCATCTGGGCCACCAGGTAGAGCACGGAGACAGTGACCGAAGCTGTCCCGGAGGCGATGCGTACGGGGCGCGCCCGCATCCTGGAGACGACGACGTCGGCGAGGGTGAACCGACCGCAGTTCCGGACGAGTTCGGCCACCAGGAACAGCACGACGAGCCAGGCGACGAAGAACCCCACGGAATAGAGCAAACCGTCGTAGCCGAAGAGGGCGATGAGTCCGGAGATGCCGAGGAACGAAGCGGCGGACATGTAGTCGCCGGCGATGGCGAATCCATTCTCCAGTGGGGAGAAGAGGCGGCCGCCCGCGTAGAACTCCTCCGCGGACCCGTGCCGTCGGCGCCCCGCCCAGGCAGTGATCGCGAGTGTGACCGCGATGAAGGTGCTGAAGAGGACAAGGGCAAGTGTCTGGTGGTCGCCCGTCATCGTGTGTTGCCTCCTGTCAGCTCCTGGGTTTCCCAGCGGATTTCCAGCGCTACGGCATCGCGGCGTAGACGCGCGTGACGGGCGTACGCCCAGGCCAGGAGGAAGGTCGTCAGGAACTGCCCCAGGCCTGCCAGCAATGCGACGTTGAACATGCCGACGACGGGTCGGCGCATGAGGTCCGGTGCGACGGTCGCGGTGATGACGTAGGCGAGGTACCAGCCGAGGAAGAGAACGGTGGCGGGGAAGGCGAAGCCACGGTACCGACGGCGCACCTCTTGGAAGGCGGCGCTGCGCTGGACCGCGCGGTACACCTCGTCATGGGCAGCAGACCGTGGGCGCGGCAGACCGGGGCCCACACCCCCTTGTTGCGTTGTCGCCTCCCTCGTCCAGAGGGGCATGGCCTCGTGAGGGGGCCCCCCGGACGCCGTCGTTTCGCCCGTACCGTTCTGCCTGGGGACGGTCGTACCGCTCCAGGCCGCGGTGGCGGGACCGCTTCCACGTGGTGCGGCCGTGCCGCTGTGCTGCTTGTCCACCGAACGCTCCTTGTTGCACCGACCTGTTGGCCGGTTTCGTCAAGGATGGGTGGGGAGGGTGATGCCCGGTTACGCCTTCTGGTCCGTTCACTCCATCAGGTGAGGTTCTCACCGGGTGGCTGCGCCAGACCGTGTCGGTACGCGTAGTGGATCGCCTGCGCCCGATCTCGCAGCCCGGCCTTCCCGAAGAGATTGTTGATATGTGTCTTTACCGTCGCGGTGGAGACATGGAGCGTACGTGCGATCTCCGGATTGGACAGCCCTTCGGCAACCAGCCGCAGCACCTCGACCTCACGGGCGGTCAACCCGTCCGGTGGCTCCGCGGAGGGCCTGCGTGGCAGTGGTGCGGGCTCGGCGACACGTTCCAGCAGTCGCCGCTGGATCCTGGGGGACAATCCGGCTTCCCCGGAGAGGACTCCGTCGATGGCACGGACGATCTCGTCACCGTCCGCGTCCTTGGTCAGGTAGCCGCGCGCACCGGCCTGAAGTGCGGGGAAGAGGGAGTCGTCGTCGGCGTAGGTGGTGAGGACCACCACCTGCGTGCCCGGGTGATCCGTCCTGATACGACGCGTCGCCTCGACTCCGTCGCACCGGGGCATGCGCAGATCCATCAGGACGATGTCCGGGGCGAGTTCGGCGACGAGGCGGACAGCTTCCTCACCGTCCGGCGCGGAGCCGACGACCTCGATGCCGGGCAGAAGCCCCAGCAGCATCACGATGCCCTCACGCACCACGGTCTGATCGTCGGCGACCACCACGCGCCGCTTCGGTCCGCCCGTCATGCCGGCACCCGCAACCGCACCACGAAGCTCTCCCCTTCCGGGCCTGACTCCAGTGTGCCGCCGAGGAGTTCGGCGCGTTCGCGCATGCCCACCAGACCGTATCCGGAACCACTGGACGCGAGTTCGCCGGGCTCGGCGTGGCGCACCGTGTTGCACACCTCCAGGCCGACCGTGTCCTCCGCGTAGGCGAGGGTGACATCGGTACGGGCTCCGGGTGCGTGTTTGCGGACGTTGGTCAGCGCTTCCTGCGCGACCCGGCGTACCGCCAGGGCCGCTTCGGGAAGGAGCTCACGGCACTCTCCCGTGATCTTCAGACGGGCGCCTTCGGCGGCTGTCAGCTCCCCCAGATATTCCTCTACGGGACGCATCTCACCGCGGAGGGCCGACAGCGCCTCGCGGGTTCCGTCGAGCCCCTCTCGCGCCATGGCGCGGCAGGCGGTCACCCGGTCGAGGAGCTGTGCGCGATCGGCCTCGAGGTCGGTGCTGCGCTGGATGAGCAGCCGGGCCGCCTCCAGATGGACCAGTTGGGCGCTCAGACTGTGGGCGAGGATGTCGTGGATCTCCCGGGCGATGCGGCCCCGTTCCGCCAGCGCTGCGGTCTCCGCCTCGGCGGTGCGTGCGGCGCGTTCCTGGGCGAGCAGCCGTTGGGTGTTGCCGCGCGCCTCCGCGTCGAGGCGCATCACGTAGCCGGCGAGGGCAAGTCCGCCCGTGGTTGTCGCCGTCGTCACCCAGTTGTCGTCGCTCACCAGGGCGTAGGCGGTGAGTGCGGCGGTCGAGCAGAGCAGTGCGACGGCGAGTGGCAGGCGTTCCATGGCGACGACGGCGCAGCCGCACCAGAGCACCACCGCGGGCAGCGAGGCGCCGACGGCATGGAAGGCGAACGCGCCGCCTTCCATGGCGAGAAACAGTCCGAGCGACGGCCACAGCCGTTGGTGCAGTGTGGTCCGGAAGAAGCGGTGAAAGACCGCTGCCGTGAGGACTACCGCGACGGCTCCGACCGCTTTCCACCAGCCGTCGAACGGCGGCCGGGTGAGCGTGGCCCACAGCAACAGGCCGATGAGCACTGTGCGGACGACTCTGCCGATCCACCGGCGCGTCTCGTTCATGCCCTCATGGGCGAGCGCTTCCCTCAGGGGCCAGCGTGTCCAGGCGTTCTGCGGCACTCGGTGTCCTTCCCGGGCGACGGTGTTTCTCAGCCACCCACCGGAACACGGTACGCGGGCTGCACGGAACGGGCCCGCAGGAGAGTGACACCGCTGCGCGACAGCAGCATCACAGCGACGGAGAGCATCATGGCGCCCGTCCCTTGGTGGACGCCCCATGCGGCAGCCGCTCCACCGAGCCCGAGGCGTACGACCAAGCAGCACAGCCAGACCGCCACGGTCCGCGGACCGCCCTTGGTCCAGACGCCGCCATCGGCATCCGTCCACATCGTGGTGGTCCAGGCCCATCCCGCACCGCTCACGAGCCCGAGCAGGACCCCGGCGACCAGCAGGACAGCTGACTCGGTCGGGTGCGCGGTGTCCAGCAGGTGCGGTTCACGGAACGCCATCACGCCAAGAATCGCGGGAACAAGCCACACCTTGCGGCCGCCCGCCGGCAGTCGCTGCGCGCTGAACTGGCGGATGAACACATACACGACCACCGCGATGATCACTACGGTGTTGAACAGGCCGCTCATGGACCCTGGCCTCCGGAAGGACGGGAACGCTGACGTCCTCGACGCTACGGAGCGCACCTCGCCGGCGGATCGGCCCGCGGGTGGGAGCCGGGTGGAAAGCCGAGGGGGTGTTCCTCCACCCCTGGGTGGAGGAACACCCCCTCGGCGCACCGGCGGCGCTCAGGTGTCGATGCGCGACCGGTCCAGCGTGGAGGCGGAGTTGGTGATGAATTCCTTGCGCGGTGCGACTTCGTTGCCCATGAGGAGGTCGAAGGCGCGCTCCGCCGCCTCGAGATCGCTGATGTTGATCCGGCGCAGGGTGCGGTGACGCGGATCCATGGTGGTCTCGGCGAGCTGGTCGGCGTCCATCTCACCGAGGCCCTTGTAGCGCTGGATGCTGTCCTTGTAGCGGACCTTCTTCCGCTCCAGTTCGAGCAGGGTCTGCCGCAGCTCGTTGTCGGAGTAGGTGTAGAGGTACTTCTCCTGCCCCTTCTTGGGGTTGGTCAGTTCGATGCGGTGCAGCGGCGGTACGGCGGAGAAGACCCGGCCCTGCTCGACCATGGGCCGCATGTAGCGCTGGAACAGCGTCAGCAGCAGACACCGGATGTGCGCGCCGTCGACATCGGCATCGGCGAGGAAGATGACCTTGCCGTAACGGGCGGTGTCGATGTCGAAGGTGCGGCCGGATCCCGCTCCTATGACCTGGATGATCGCGCCGCACTCGGCGTTCTTGAGCATGTCCGAGACGGAGGACTTCTGGACGTTGAGGATCTTGCCGCGGATCGGCAGCAGCGCCTGGAACTCGGAATTGCGCGCGAGTTTGGCGGTGCCGAGCGCCGAGTCGCCCTCGACGATGAAGAGTTCGCTGCGCTCGACGTCGTCGCTGCGGCAATCGGCGAGCTTGGCCGGCAGCGAGGAGGACTCCAGGGCCGTCTTCCGGCGCTGCGCCTCCTTGTGCTGACGCGCCGCGATACGGGTACGGGCGGCGGCGACGATCTTTTCCAGAACGGCGCGGGCCTGCTGCTTCGCATCGCGCTTGGTGGACGTCAAGAACGCCTTGAGCTCCCGGCCCACCACCTGCGCGACGATGCGGGAGGCGGCCGAGGTGCCGAGCACCTCCTTGGTCTGCCCCTCGAACTGGGGCTCCGCGAGCCGCACGGTGACGACGGCGGTGAGCCCTTCCATGGCGTCGTCCTTGACGACGTCGTCCTCGGCGACGCGGAGGAGCTTGCTCGACCGCAGCACCTCGTTGACGGTCTTGGCGACCGACCGCTCGAACCCGGAGACGTGGGTGCCGCCCTTGGGCGTCGCGATGATGTTGACGAAGGACCTGATCGTGGAGTCGTACCCGGTGCCCCAGCGGAGGGCGATGTCGACGCCCAGTTCGCGGGTGACCTCGGTGGGGGTCATGTGGCCGCGCTCGTCCAGGACGGGGACGGTTTCCTTGAAGGTGCCCTGTCCGCTCAGCCGCAGGACGTCGCAGACCGCCTTGTCCTGGGCGAGGTACTCGCAGAATTCGCTGATGCCACCGTCGTAGTGGAAGGTCTCTTCCGTGACGGGGGCGCCGTCGGTGGCACGTTCGTCACGGACGATGAGGGTGAGCCCGGGGACCAGGAATGCGGTCTGACGGGCGCGGGCGTACAGCGTCTCCAGGGAGAGCCGGGCGTCCTTGAGGAAGATCTGGCGGTCGGCCCAGTAGCGCACCCGGGTGCCGGTCTTCGTCTTGGCGACACGCTTGCCCTTGACGAGACCGTTGCCCGGGTCGAAGGGGGCGTCCGGGCCGGATGCGGTGAAGGTCCCGGGGACGCCCCGGCGGAAGCTGATCGCGTGTGTCTTGCTGTTGCGGTCGACCTCGACGTCGAGGCGGGCGGAGAGGGCGTTGACGACGGAGGCGCCGACACCGTGCAGGCCGCCGGAGGCGGCGTAGGAGCCGCCGCCGAACTTCCCGCCGGCGTGCAGCTTGGTCATGACGACCTCGACGCCGCTGAGACCGGTCTTGGGCTCGACGTCGACGGGGATGCCACGGCCGTTGTCGCGGACCTCCACGGAGCCGTCCTCGTGGAGGATCACCTCGATGCGGTCGCAGTAACCGCCGAGCGCCTCGTCGACGGAGTTGTCGATGATCTCCCACAGGCAGTGCATCAGACCGCGGCTGTCCGTGGAGCCGATGTACATGCCCGGACGTTTGCGGACGGCTTCCAGACCCTCCAGGACGAGCAGATGCCGCGCGGTGTAGTTGGAACCGTCCCGGTCTGCCCCGGTCAGCACTGCGGTGGACGGCACGGACATCTCGGCGGTCACGCGGTTCGCTCCTCGCTGAATTTCTGGCAGTCCGCATTCCGCGGACTCGGTTGTGGCGGTATCGCCGGTCAGAGCGTACCGAGGCCAGGTAGAGCCGATGTGACGCCACCCGTCAGCACGCTCATGGTAGTAGAATTTCGATCGCCAGTTCGATCCCTCGAAAGGATGAAGGCCGCGTGACGCGAACATCACGTTCCCTTCGAGGCATGAACCATTTAGGCTCCGGGCACGTCCTCATCAACGACCGGCAACCCAGCCGGGAGGACCCACCCGGCAACCACGTGAATCGAACCACCCGGTAATACGGCTCATTCGCCGCCACCCGGCAGCACCCGGCCAGGCTCTCGAAGATTTTTTTCGAGGAAAAGGCACGAGCGGGAACGTTTTCGGCCTGGTTGGATGTTGACCCTGGTACGACAGCTCGTCGAGCTAGAGAAGAGGCGACGTGACTACTGTTCTGACACCCGCGAGCCCGCTGACGGCCGCTGACCGCTGCGACCGCTGCGGCGCCCAGGCTTACCTGCGCGTCGTCCTGATGTCCGGCGGAGAACTGCTCTTCTGCGCCCACCACGGTCGCAAGTTCGAGCCAGAACTCAAGAAGATCGCCGCGGAAATACAGGACGAGACGGAGCGGCTGACCGCCCCTCCGGCGTCTGCGCCCGATGAGGAACGCTGACACATCGCATCCACGACGACGAGCGAGTAGCGGCCCAGGCCGTGCGGCGGGCGGTCTCCCCGGTCATCTCCGGGGTGACCGCCCGCACTCGTGAGTTCACCCGAGATCCGGCGGGCGGCGCTCAGCCCGCGCCGTGCGTCGCGACAGCCGGGATCAGCGAGGACGCCCGCGTGTAGACCCCCGGACTCCCGGGCTCACCGCAGCCCGCCCCCCACGACACCAGCCCCACCAGTCGCCCCGCGGCGACCAGCGGGCCCCCGGAATCCCCCTGGCAGGCGTCCCGCCCCCCTTGCGGCTCCCCCGCACAGAGCATGGAAGCGGACTGGAACGCGCCGTCGGCGCTGCCCGGATAGGCACGGGCGCACGTGGCGTCGGACAGGATGTTCACCTCCGCGGACCGCAGACGCGTGGCGTAGCTGCCGCGCCCCGTGGTGTCACCCCAGCCGTACACCACGGCGGAAGTTCCCTCGTCGTAGGCGTCCGAGCCCTCAGGGGCGATCGGAAGGGAGCGGTCGGTGACGGGTGCCGGCAGGGTGATGACCGCCATGTCCCCGGCGTTCGTCCGGCTGTCGTAGCGCGGGTTGACCCATACCCGGGCGGGCTTCAGTGCCTGGCCCCCGGTGCCGGCGAGATCTTCGCGGCCCACGAGAACCCGGAGGTCACGGACCTGTCGCCAGGGCATCCCCAGAACCTCGGCGCTCAGACAGTGCGCGGCGGTCACCACCGTTGAGCGGCCCACCAGGACGCCGCCGCAGAACTGACCGGACCGTTGCCTTCCGAAGCGGTTCTGGGAGGCGAGAGCCACCACCCAGGGGCTCTCCACGGCCTGTACGGGCTGCCCCCCGACCACGGACGCATCGGCCACGGCCAGCGACGGTATGGCGAGGACCAGGGCGAGTGCTCCGGGTACGGCGCGGAAGATAGGGCGCATACGGACTCCTGACTCCGAGGCAGTGATCGCCCACCCAGAGTGACCCAAACGGATGGCTCGCGCACCCGGACGGCTGTGGGCCCGGCCCCTCGAAGGGTGCCGGGCCCACAACGCCGGTATTTCCGTATCGGCTAGTCGAGGTAGTCGCGCAGCACCTGGGAGCGCGACGGGTGACGCAGCTTCGACATGGTCTTGGACTCGATCTGGCGGATCCGCTCACGCGTGACGCCGTAGACCTTGCCGATCTCGTCCAGCGTCTTCGGCTGGCCGTCGGTGAGGCCGAAACGCATCGAGACGACACCGGCCTCGCGCTCGGAGAGAGTGTCGAGGACCGAGTGCAGCTGCTCCTGCAGGAGCGTGAAGCTGACCGCGTCGGCGGGGACGACCGCCTCGGAGTCCTCGATCAGGTCACCGAACTCGCTGTCGCCGTCCTCGCCCAGCGGGGTGTGCAGCGAGATCGGCTCGCGGCCGTACTTCTGGACCTCGATGACCTTCTCGGGGGTCATGTCGAGTTCCTTGGCCAGCTCCTCCGGGGTGGGCTCGCGGCCCAGGTCCTGGAGCATCTGGCGCTGGACGCGCGCGAGCTTGTTGATGACCTCGACCATGTGGACGGGGATACGGATCGTCCGGGCCTGGTCGGCCATGGCGCGGGTGATGGCCTGGCGGATCCACCACGTCGCGTAGGTCGAGAACTTGTAGCCCTTGGTGTAGTCGAACTTCTCGACCGCGCGGATCAGACCGAGGTTGCCCTCCTGGATGAGGTCCAGGAAGAGCATGCCGCGGCCGGTGTACCGCTTGGCCAGGGAGACGACCAGACGGAGGTTGGCCTCCAGGAGGTGGTTCTTGGCGCGGCGGCCGTCCTGGGCGATGATCTCCAGCTCACGCTTGAGCTTGGGGGCGATCTTCTCCTCGGTGGCCAGCTTGTCCTCGGCGAAGAGGCCGGCCTCGATGCGCTTGGCGAGCTCGACCTCCTGCTCCGCGTTGAGGAGCGGGACCTTGCCGATCTGCTTGAGGTAGTCCTTGACCGGGTCGGCGGTGGCGCCGGCCGCGGCGACCTGCTGCGCGGGCGCGTCGTCCTCGTCGTCGTCGGACAGGACGAAACCGGCGGCCTCGGCCCCCTCGGTGGCCTCGGGCGCGTCGCCCTTGCCGGGCGCCGGGGTCTCCTCGGTCACCTCGTCGTCGAGCAGCTCGTCGACGTCCTTCTTGGCCGCCGTCTTCTTGGCGGTCGCCTTCTTGGCCGTGGTCTTCTTCGCGGCCGTCTTCTTGGCCGTGGTCTTCTTGGCCGCGGCCTTCTTGGCAGGCGCGGGCTCCGCTTCGGCGGACGGCGCGTCGCCCAGGGAGGCGGCGGCCGTGGTGGCCTTCTTCACCGCTGCGGTCTTGGCCGCGGTGGTCTTGGTGGCGGTGCGCTTTGCCGGACTCTTCGCTGCGACGCTCTTGCGGGTGCGCTTGGGCGCCTCTGCGGCACTGACCATCAGCGTCACACCCTCCTCGTCGAGGATCTGGTTGAGGCTGCGCAGAACGTTCTTCCACTGGGTTGGCGGAATCTGGTCAGCCTCGAAGGCCCGACGCACGTCATCGCCGGCGATCTGCCCATCAGCCTTTCCCCGCTCGATGAGCGCCATCACAGACTCGGACTCGGCGATCTCCGGCGGGAGCGTACGGGATGTGCTGGCCGACACGAACAACCTCTCGGAACGATGGAAACGGCTTCCGACCCCGTCCAGTGTGGATCGGAGCCGACGACCGCCGGAGGGGATGGCCGGCGGCGCAGGGGTAACCGGGGAGTGGAACAGCGCCTTCGGCGCCGCTCGTATTCCCTCCTCGGCTATCACCTCTTAAGTCATCGCGCTTCCCCGGAGAGCGTTACGCCCAATCCGCGTGGCCCGAGTCACACCTCATAACGAGACATTCCCCCTCATACGCCACGCAACCCTGCCGAAGCCCGCCGCCGGATCCGGATGACACCCGGATCCGGCGGGCTGCGGTCGCGCCGCGACGCGACGCCCCGGCCTTCGGGGCGCACCGGCGGACCGACCGCCTCGGGGCCTGCGGCGGGTACGCGGGAGCCGACCCGCCCTCAGTGCTCGCGAGGAGCGGGCACGACGTGGTCCGCGGGCGCCCCGGTGGCCTGCCCGCCGCCCTCGCCGTGGGCGGTGAGGAGCTGACGCATGGCGCTCTCGGCGGCCGCGGCGTCTCCGGCGACGATGGCGTCGACGATCCGCATGTGCTGGCCTACGGACGTCTCGGCCGGTCGCTCGCACCCGCCCGAGGTCCCGCCGGAGACGTGCAGGGCGGACGAGACGATGCCGGAGAGGTGGTCGAGCATGCGGTTCCCGGCGAGCTGGAGCAGCAGGGCATGGAATTCGGTGTCGGCGCGGGCGAAGTTCATGGTGTCGCCCTGAGCCGCGGCGTGCCCCATGACGTCGACCATGTCGGCGAGCCGTTGCTGGATGTCCTCGCGCCCCTGGCCGGCGGCGAGGCGGGCGGCGAGCGGCTCGATCGTCCAGCGCAGCTCGCACAGCTCGCGGCGCTGGGCGTCCCGCTGCGGGCCGTAGGCGCGCCACTCGATGATGTCGGGGTCGAGAAGGTTCCAGTCGCTCACGGGGCGTACCCGGGTGCCGACGTTGGGTCGCGCGCTGACGAGGCCCTTGGCCTCCAGCACCCGTAGCGATTCGCGGACGACGGTGCGGGAGACCTCGAATCGTTGGCCGATCTCCTCGGGGACGAGCGGCCGGTCGGCGCCGAGGTCGCCGGAGACGATCATCTGGCCGAGCTGCTGGACGAGTTGGCCGTGGAGGCCGCGGCCGCGGCTGCTGGCGGTGCGCCGGCCGGCGCGGGCGATGTCGGCCTCGGCGCCGTCCCACGCCGGTGCGACGCGGTCCGCGGCGCTGTTGACGGCGGTGCCGTAGGGGTAGCGGTCGAGCTCGCCCGGGCCTGCGTGGCCGGCATCGGCGGGGCGAGCCGCGGTCATCATGGTGTGCGCAAGGGTACTCACGCATCATTTGTCGGCGGCGTCCCGAACACCCTTGAGGTCTTTGGTGAAAAGCACACGAAAGGGTGATCGCCCGGCACCTCACAATTGACGCTTTATCGGAAAGAAACGCACTCTCCAAGGCGAGTTGCGGACAGTGAACGCCCTGGAGACACGCACCTCCCCCGTACACGACGGTCAGCGCACCCGACCTCGGAGCACCGTCAGCCCATAGGCGCAGACCAGCGCGGTGACGGACAACGCCAGCGCCCCGCCTACGGGTTGAGTCACCCAGCGCACGACAACAGATGCTCCGTGATCGATTCCGGAAGGCCACCGAACGGGACCCGAAGCCCGCAATCTCGCGGTGATTCCCGCCAGGGAGCGCCCCGCCTGCTCGGCGAGCACGTACCGCAAGGCCGGTACGACGAGTACCGGGACGGCGAGCACGGCCGCCAACCCCATTGCCGTGGAACGGAACAGCCCGGCGGCGAGTACCCCTGCCCAGGCGCATCCGATCAGCAGGCCCGCCCAACCGACCACGAACACCGGCGCATCGGGGAGACCGCCGAGGGCGTCGGCCCCGAACACCAGCCGGACAGCGGCCTCGTCGACCAGGAGGATCACTGCGCCGAGAGCCAGCGCACAGCCTCCACCGACCGCCAGCTTCGCCATCAGCAGTCCCAGTCGGCGAGGAACGGCGCCACACTCATGGGCGAGCGCGGGGAAGCGGAACTCCTGCCCGAACGCCAGCGATCCGACGAGTCCCGCGCCCAGCGCTGCGGGCGGGAAGGGGAGTTGGCGCGGCCATCCGCTCAGGACACGCGACATGGGTGCGGCGCCGTGCCGCGCCAGCAGGAGTGCCGCCACCAGCGACGCCAGGAGCGAAACAGCGGCGACGAGGGTGACGGAGCGGTCGCTCAAGGTGCGGCGGACTTCGTATCGCAACGGCCACGCGGGGCCGGGGGCCGGGAGTTGGGGGATGCGCAGATGCTCGGCCGGTGCGGGCCGAGGGGGGCGGGGTGCGGGTGCGGGTGCGGGTGCGGGGAAGACCGGCAGGGTGAGGGTGTCGGTTGGTTCGGTGGTGGGCGGGTGGTGACAGTTGTCGTCGGCGGGTGTCGTCGTATCGCCGGCACAGGATGTCGGCATGTCGATATTGGCGGCTGTGACTGTGGGCGCGGGGTGCGTGGCAGTGGCGTGGTCCAGAACGTCGCTTGCGTCGGAAGGCGCAGCGACCGCGTATCTTTGTCGACCATCCGCCCGGTGGAGTGGCTCGACGAGGCCGCTGTCGCCTTCCTCGTCGGCGAGTTGGTGCACCAGTACCCGATGGCGGAAGGCGGTTTCGCCGACTGCGGCGCAGTTGCTGCCGTACACCGCGAGACGACTGCCGCTCTCGCGGACGACTTCGACCCCGCGGCCGATGACGGAGGTCGTCGCACGGTGGGCTCGCTGCGATTCGTCGAGGAGCAGCGCAGCGAGCCGGTCGGCGTGGGGGGAGTGGACGACGACGCGGGGGCGCATGCGGGTGCGTGCGAAGGTCGCCGCGTCCTGGTCGGCGGTGAGGTGGCCGTCGTCAAGGGTGATGACGCGATCGGCGATGCGGGTGGCTTCGCGGGTGTGGCGCGAGGTGGTGAGGACTGCGCCGCCTTGTGCGGCGTAGCCGCGCAGCAGTGCGTGGAGCCAGGCGGTGTCGCGGGGCTGCAGTCCTTCGGTGGGTTCGTCGAGGATGAGGGTGTGGGGGTCACCGAGGAGGGCGGCGGCCAGGGCGAGGCGGCGGTCCATGCCGCGGGAGAGGTCGCCGAGCCGCTTGTCGGCGAGACCGGTGAGGCCGACGAGGTCCAGGACGTCGTCGGCCTGGCCGGCGGGGACGCCGGCTGCCGCGCTGAGCAGGCGCAGGTGGCCGATGGCGGTGCGGGAGGGGTCTCCGGGCACGTCGCCGAGGACGACGCCGATTTCGCGTGGGGGGTTGGGCACACGGTGCAGGGGGCGTCCGCGGAAGAGGGCGACGCCGCGGCCGGACTGCAGCTGGAGCATCAGGCGCAGCGCGGTGGTCTTCCCCGATGCGGCGGGGCCGAGCAGTACGGTGACGTGACCCGGCCGGGCATCGAAGGTGAGGTCATCGACGGCAGGCGGGCGCTCGTCGCGGGGTTCGCTGGTCAATCCGATGGCCTGGATCATCGCGTCCCTCGCAGGGCGTGAGACCGGTCGGACGAGGTCGGGGGCACGAGAGGGCTCACCCTGCCAAGGTAGCCCTATATGTCTTATTTACTCGTAATTACTGGTTGAGGTGACATGCCGTGTCACGACGGGGACGCGAGCGCGCCCGTCGGAGCCGGCGGGAGGGGTCATGCCTCGGGGCGCAGCATCGGCGGGTTGAGCAGGGTGGCGCCACCCGCGCGGAAGAGTTGGGCCGGGCGGCCGCCCTGACGGGTCGTCGTGCCGCCGGTGGGGACGAGGAAGCCCGGGGTTCCGGTGACCTTGCGGTGGAAGTTGCGGGGGTCCAGGGCGACGCCCCAGACCGCTTCGTAGACGCGGCGCAGCTCGCCGACCGTGAACTCCTGGGGGCAGAAGGCGGTGGCGAGCGAGGAGTACTCGATCTTGGAGCGGGCGCGTTCCACCCCGTCCTCGAGGATCCGGGCGTGGTCGAAGGCGAGTGGCGCCGGAGTCTCCTCGTCAGGGCCATCCGCGGGTTCCTGGTCGAGGAAGGTCTCGACCGGTGCCCAGCGGGCGCTGTGGGCGTCGCCGCCGGCCCGGGGGGCGGGCAGGTCGGGGGCGAGCACGAGGTGGGCGACGCTCACCACCCGCATACGAGGGTCGCGCTTCGGGTCGCCGTAGGTGGCGAGCTGTTCGAGGTGCGCGCCGTACGGGGCGGAGGGGTCTGCCGGGTCGTGGGCGTGCAGGCCCGTCTCCTCGGCCAGCTCCCGGGCCGCGGCGCCCGCCAGGTCCTCGTCGGCGCGGACGAAGCCGCCGGGCAGCGCCCATCGCCCCTGGAACGGCGGCTCGCCGCGGCGCACGGCCAGGGCGCACAGGGAGTGGCGGCGCACGGTGAGCACGACCAGATCGACGGTGACGGCGAAGGGCGGGAAGGCCGACGGGTCGTAGGGAGGCATGTCATGATCATAGTCGTCCGCCTGACGATAAACAGGCCCTCGCGCCGGATCAGGACTTCAGTCGCAAGCCGTCGGCGGCCTCCTCCACCATGCCCATGCCGAGGCGGCTTATCCGTACGGCGAGGGGGCGGCCGGCGGCTCGCAGACCGGTGAACTGGAGCGCGCCGAGCGGGGCGCCGGCGACGGGCCGGAGCGTGAGGGTGCCGCCGGGGACATCGGGGCGCAGACCGGCGAGGGCCAGCAGGAGGTGGACCGCGCCGGCCGCGGCTACAGAGGCGGGGCGGCAGGCTGCGGGGTGGGGAACGGGGGTGGCTCCCGTGGTGCGCTGCTCCCCCGCGTACATCTCGGGGAGGCGGTGACCGAAGCTCTCCGATGCGTCGAGGACGCCTTTGATCAGGGCGTTCGCTGCGGGTTCGTGGCCTGCGGCGGCGAGTCCGGCGGCGGCTATGGCGCTTTCGTGGGGGCGCACCGCTCCGCTGCGGTGGCCGAACGGGTTGTGGCCCGGCTCCTTGGCGCTCAGGCTCCGCAGGCCCCAACCGGTGTCCATGGCGGGGCCGCTCAGGAGTGCGGCGAGTTGCGCCGTGCGGACGGGGTCGAGGAGACCGGGGGCGTGCCGGCCACCGCCGAGCAGGCCGGTGTCGAGGAGGTGGGCGGTGGTGGAGCCGAGGTGGGCTGAAGGGCGGCCCTGCGGGGTGATCAGGGCGGTGGGACGGCCGCCGTAGCGGTCCTCGTACCAGAAGTCGGTGCGGAAGTGGGTACGGAGACGGGCTGCCCATTCCCGCAGGTCGTCGGCGCGGGGCTTCCCGTAGGCGTCGAGGAGGTCGGCGCCGAGGAGGGCGGCGCGGTGGGCGTGTGCCTGGGTTTCGCAGCGGTACGGGCCGGTCGGGGCGGGGTCGGGGATGTAGGGCGGGCGGGCGGTGGCGGAGGTGCGGAGCAGCCAGTCCAGGCAGCGTTCTGCGGTGGGCAGCAGGTGCTCTGTCTCGTGGTCGGGCAGGCCCCAGCGGCGTGCCTCGGCGAGGACGGTGGGGAAGAGCAGGGTGGCTTCGATGCCGGTGCAGCTGGGTGGGGCGTGGGGCCCGGCGTCGCGGAGCGGGCCGGGGAGACGGCCGTGGTCGGGGCCGGGAGCGGGGTGTTGGGTGCGGGCGAGGAGGCGGAGGGTGCCTGCGGCGAGGTGGGTGCCGAGCGGGAGGAGCATGCGGGCGGACCACAGGGCTTCGGCCGGTGAGAGGCCGGGCCGCCAGGGGATGCCGCCGGCGGTGTAGAGGTCGGTCGAGGTGTGGGGGTCGCGCGTCAGGAGGCCGTGGAGATCGTCGAGGGAGGTGGCGAGGAGGGCGTCGGCGCGGCGATCGTCGGATTCCAGGTGTGCGGTCCACAGGCGTTGCGGCCGCGCGGTGCGAGGGCGCGGGGCAGCGGGGCGGAGTGCCGACTGCGGGCCTGTGGGCGGGGCGAGTTCCAGGGTGAGGCGGAGGTCGATGGTGCAGGTGCCGCCGGGTGGGAGTTCGAGTTCCCAGCGGAGGAGGCCGGCTGAGGCGAGGGCGTCGTCGGGGGCAGGGGTCGCGGTGATCGCGGCGTGTGCCCCGGGGCCGGACCAGCGCAGGCCCGCTCCGTGGACGGCGGGGCGCAGGTCGGGGCCTGGTCGGCCGGTGGCGGCGGCGCCGAGTTCGGCGAGGTCGGTGCCGAGTCGGAGGTCGACGGGGAGACGGATGGGGCGGGAGGCGCTGCTGCGGAAGGTGAGGCGCTCGCTGCCGTCGGCGCGGCGCAGTCGTTCCAGGCGGATGTCGGGGTCGGGGCTGCGGTCGCCGGTCAGGCGGACGGTGCCGACGAATCGGGTGTGATCCGCTGCGGTCTGGCTGCTCTGGAGGATGACGGGTTCGCCCGCTCCGGCACGCAGTTCGCAGCGGGAGAGTATGCGGCGGCCGTCGTGGTAGCAGCCGTCGGCGTTCTCGCCTCTGAGCTGGCCGTCTGGCGGGGAGATGGTGAGGTGGGGCAGCGCCACGGAGATCAGTGCGGTGTGGAGGGGCTGAGGCTGCGGGGCCCGCTGTGGGGCAGGGCGGGGTATTCCAGGTGTGCGGGGGGTCGGTGGGGTGAGGTGGTCGGTGCCTGGCACGGGCGGTGCTCCCTGGTGGTTTCGGTGCTGGTGGCGGTTGACGCCATCCACCTGAACGGTGCGGCCGGCGTGCAGGTCACGCCGGCCGCACCGCGTTTCTGGGTCACCTGCGGCTCCGGTTCCCGCCGCGCGGGGTGCGGCGGGGTGTGGCGTGGTTGCCGGGTGGGCCCGAGGCGCCTCGTGGTGCCGTGGCGCGGCCGGTCTTCGCACGGTGGGAGCGGGGTCGCTGGACGGGGGCGGGGACAGTTCCGGGAGCAGGGGTGGTGGCGGGTGCGGTGTACGTGGCGGCGGCCGCGTCGCGGGTGTCGGTCGTCTCCCGGCCCGTCCGTGCCTCGCGTTCCTCGCGTTCACTCCGCAGGCAGCGGCGTAGTGGCTCGGGGTCGAGTCCCTTGTTGATGCCGTGGTGCAGGAGTTGGGCGAAGAGGTACTCGGGGTCGATGCCCAGGGCGCGGCTGAGGGCGACACGGGCGGAGGGTTGGTCGTCGGTGGACCAGGCGACCCAGCCGGCGAGGGTCAGCGGGGCGACGGAGTGTTCGAGGTAGGCGCCCGCGCAGCGGCGGGCGAGGGCACGCCAGAGGCGGAGGGCGGCTGCTGCGGAGGGGCCTTCCATCCACTCGGCGGCCTGGTCCCGGGCGCGGCGGTCCTGGAGACCGAGGATGAGTTCGGCGGCTTCGGTGTCGGTGAGGAGGGCGTCGTCGCAGGCGTCGCGGGCCCGGTTGCTTCCGGTGGGAACGTCCTGCCGGAAGCGGTGGATCATGGCGGTGACCCGGTCGAGGGTGTCCTGGCGGACGGTCCGGGCGCCGTTCGCGTGGAGCATCCGGGGGAGGAACCGGCCGAGTGCGGTGTCCAGCGCTTCGACCTGGTCGGCGGCGCGGGGGCCGGTACGTGGGGCGAGGCGTGCCTCCATCTCCTTGAGGGAACCGCGTACCTGCAGGCCCGCGTACGCGGCGGCGGCCGCCATGACGGAGGTGCCGGGCATGACCATGGGTGTGCCATCGGCCGGGCAGCAGCGGTAGCCGGGGCAGCAGTACGACCAGTAGCGGTTGTTGGAGAGGCAGAGCGCTTCGAGGACGGGGACGTCGAGAGCGCCGCAGGCGGTGCGCAGGCGCTGGGCGAGGGGCCGGAGCCGCTGTGTGACGTCTTGGCCGCGCTCACCGTCCGCCGGCTCCTGGCAGAGGAAGACGAGCATGCCGGCGGGGTGGCCGCCCCGGTCCTCGGCTGCGGAGATGAGGACCGAGGCGAGTTGGTCGGCGGTGCCGGGCCACTGCTCAGGGTCGGCGGGGATGCCGATCCTGACCCGGGCGCCGAAACGTCCGCGGGGGCCGTGGAGGGCCACCAGGACGATGCTGTCGTCGGGATAGAACCCCATGAGATACGGCAAGGCGTCGGCGAGACCGGCGGCGTCGCTCAGGGTGACCTGTTGCTGTGGGTCGGTGCCGGGGTCGCGGTGGGCGGTGTGGCTGCCGTCTGCTGGTGCGGCGCCGGCCGGGGTGGCAGATGCCGGGTCGAAGTCGTCGTCCAGGGCCGGGCCGGTCGGGAGGAAGAGGTTCGCGGTCAGGGAGAGGCCGGTCGGCTCACCGGGGAGGAACGTGCCGGGGTACTGGGCGGTGGGGTGTCGTGGGCCGGTGACGCGGGCGGTACCGGCGTCGGGGCGGGAGGTCTTCCGTGGGGGTGCTGTGGGCTCCGGGCTCCGGGCGGACACGGCCGGACGGGGCGCGGGGATCGCAGGGGACGGTGGCCGCGTGGGAGGTACGGCGGAAGCCGTGGGCGGACCTTCCGTGTCGCCGGAGGCGGGAGGCGTGCCGGGACGGGAGCGCGGACGGCGGGTGGCGTTCGGGCCGTCGTGAGGTGGTTCGTTGTGCTGGTTCATGGGTCGAAGATCCCGCGGGGGCCCGCTGCGCCGCGACCCCTGTGGATAACGCCCGGGTGATGGAGATTTCCACAGGGGCGGGGCGGTGGTCGGCTCGTCGTGGGGAGCTGGCGTGTGGCGGGGTCGTGGCGTCGGCCGGGTTGGTGGAAAGCCGCGTTTCCCTGGGGGCTGGGCGGGTACGGCCGGGCCGTCATGGCGTACGGAATCGGGCAACGGTGCTCCGGGCGAGGGGCAATGCTCCCCGGGCAGTTTGCGGGCCGCCGCTGCTCGGAGCTACCGATCTGTCGAAGTGCAGCCCCCGGACATCGCCGTACCGAGCCGCATCCGCCCTCACCCTTATGGCGCCAGGGCCGGTCACAAGCCTGGCGCCACGCCCCTGGCAACAGGCAACCGGCGCAGGCAGCCCGCGATCGTCACCTGGCGTTCGTACGAGTGCCAAGCGGTGCCGACAGCCGGCGCGGGACCGGACCGGAGCGGAGCCGGGCCGAAGCGGAACCGGGCAGGGACCGGAACTCCGTACCGGGGCAAGCTCCCTCTCAAAGGCAGGCCTCCGGCACAGCATCCACGAACGTGTCGCCCCAGGCCCCGTGGTAGCGGTCTGGTTCGCAGCGACCCAGCACCGGCCGCGGGCTGCCCGCCCTCGGGAAGGAAAGGCGCAGTCCCGCACATCGCCGAGCAACCCGCACAGCGCGCCAGCCGGCACCGGACCCGCAGGCCACTGAAACCGGGAGGCAGCACAATCCGTGCAGGGAGCCGTGACAAAAGCAGCAGCCTCGGAAGGCGAGCCCGCCCGGCTCCCCGCCTCCAGATCCTGCCGGAGCCTTCGGCCCCTGCCACCGTCCCGAGGCGAAGGCCCCGGGCCGAGCGCCATGGCCGAGCACCCCGCCGACCGCCCCCGCTCCGGCACAACGCCTCGGCCTCGCACGGCCCACGTCCCGGGGCCCAGCCCTTCACCCCACAGCTCGGCCCCGGCGGCCCCGCCCCTCAGCCCGCCGCCGCGAGGACCAAGGGCAGGACGCGGGACGTACCCGCGCGTTGCAGGAGGCGGGCGGCGACGGCGAGGGTCCAGCCGGAGTCGGTGTAGTCGTCCACGAGCAGGACCGGGCCCGGGGTGCGGGCGAGGCCCTCGGCCAGTTCTCCGGGGACGGTGAAGGCGGCGGAGAGGGTCTGGAGGCGCTGGGCGGAGTTGCTGCGGTGGGCTCGGTGGGCGGCGCTCTGCTCGGTGTGGGCGAGGGCGCCGAGGAAGGGGAGGCGGCCGATCCGTGCGATGCCTTCGGCGAGGGAGTGGACGAGTTGGGGGCGGCTCAGGGACGGGACGGCGACGACGCCCACCGGCCGGGCGGTGGCGTCCGGGTCCTTCGAGGCCCAGCCGCCCGGGGAGCGCGCCCAGTCACCGAGGACCGCCACCGCGGCGTCGAGGACGTCATCCGGGACGGGGCCGTCGGGGGCCTGCTCGGCCAGCAGCGGGCGCAGGCGGTTGCCCCAGCCGATGTCGGAGAGACGGCCCAGGGCGCGTCCGGGGGCGCACTGTTCCTGTGCCGGGATGCGGCCCTTGAGATCGATGCCCAGGGCGGCCATGCCCGTCGGCCACATACGGCGGGGCTCGACCGCCACACCCGGGCGGTCCAGTTCGCCCGTGGCGCCCGCCAGCGCCGCCGGGGAGACCTCGGCGGCGGCCCACTGCCCCGCGCAGTTGTCGCAGCGGCCGCACGGGGCCGCTCCCTCGTCGTCGAGCTGGCGGCGGAGGAACTCCATCCGGCACCGGGTGGTGCTGACGTAGTCGCGCATGGCCTGCTGTTCGGCGGAGCGCTGCCGTGCCACCCAGGCGTAGCGCTCGGCGTCGTAGATCCAGTCGGCGCCGGTGGCTGTCCAGCCGCCCTTCACCCGGCGGACCGCGCCGTCGACGTCCAGCACCTTCAGCATCATCTCCAGCCTGTTGCGCCGCAGGTCGACCTGGGCCTCCAGGGCCGGTACGGACAGGGGGCGTCCGGCGTCGGCGAGGGCGGCGAGGGTCTGGCGGACCTGGGATTCGGGCGGGAAGGCCACCTCGGCGAAGTAGCGCCAGATGGCCTCGTCCTCCTTGCCGGGCAGCAACAGGACATCGGCGTGGGCGACGCCGCGGCCCGCGCGGCCCACCTGCTGGTAGTAGGAGATGGGCGAGGACGGTGAGCCGAGGTGGATCACGAATCCGAGGTCGGGTTTGTCGAATCCCATGCCGAGCGCGGACGTCGCGACGAGCGCCTTGACGCGGTTGCCGATCAGGTCGCTCTCGGCCTGCTGGCGGTCGGCGTTCTCGGTGCGGCCGGTGTAGGAGGCCACGCGGAAGCCGCGGCCCTGGAGGTAGGCGGTGACCTCCTCGGCGGCGGAGACGGTGAGGGTGTAGACGATTCCGGAGCCCGGCAGGTCGTCGAGGTGGTCGGCGAGCCAGGCCAGGCGGTGTGCGGCGTCCGGCAGCCGGACCACGCCGAGCCGCAGACTCTCGCGTTCCAGGGTGCCGCGCAGCACGAGCGCCTCGCCCGCGCCCGTGCCGAGCTGTTCGGCGACGTCCGCGGTGACCCGGGCGTTGGCGGTGGCGGTGGTGGCGAGGACGGGGACGCCCGGGGAGAGTTCCGCGAGCATCGTGCGCAGCCGGCGGTAGTCGGGGCGGAAGTCGTGGCCCCAGTCGGAGATGCAGTGTGCCTCGTCCACCACGAGCAGGCCGGTGGTGGACGCCAGCTTCGGCAGCATCCGTTCGCGGAAGTCGACGGAGTTGAGGCGCTCGGGGCTGACCAGGAGGACGTCGACGTCGCCGCGCTCGACCTCCTCGTGGATGGCGTCCCACTCCTCCGGGTTGGCGGAGTTGATCGTGCGGGCCTGGATTCCGGCGCGGGTGGCGGACTCGACCTGGTTGCGCATCAGTGCCAGCAGCGGCGAGATGATCACCGTCGGGCCGGAGCCGCGGCGGCGCAGCAGCGCGGTGGCGACGAAGTAGACCGCGGACTTGCCCCAACCGGTGCGCTGCACGACCAGTGCGCGGCGGCGCTCGATCACCAGGGCGGCCACCGCCTGCCACTGGTCCTCCCGAAGCGTCGCCGAGCCTTTCTCCACGCCGACCAGCTCGGCGAGGATGGCGTCGGCTTCGGCACGCAGCTCCTGTTCGTTCATGCCCTCCATGCAACCGCACGGCACTGACAAACAGCCACCTGCCCACCGCCGCGGCGGTGGGCACGAACGGCTTCGGCGTCCGCGCGGAGGAACCCGCCCGAGCCCTGTGCACGGTGCTGTTCGCGCAGGTCAGAGACGTGATGCACGGGGCCTCGTGAGCGCGTCACGGTCGCGGTGCGGGACCTAGAAAGCGGTCGAATCGGGGGTCCGTACCCGTAGGAGGCCCGGTCCGCCGAGCCCGCGGCGCGCGATCCGCCGCCGCGGCGGGTCGGGCGGCGCCGGCGGACCGGCACGCGACGGGCGTCACGGATGCCGACGCGGGGCGCCCGTCCGCCCGGAAGGAGGCCGCACGGATCCGATGCCGAGGGAGCGGCAGGGCGTCGGGGCAGGCGGTGGCGGGAAGGATGGAAGCAGCGCCATCGGTGAGGCGGGAGTGCGCGCGTGTGGGGGTACGGCAGCGGCCCCGTACGGACACCGGGACCGGTGGGCGCCACCCGCTCGGAAGGCCGGTCACGCCCGGTCGCCGAGGCATCGCACACCCCGCGCCGCCCGCCGAGGGAGGTGCGCCCGAAGGGAGGAATGTGGACTTCGCCGACGCCCCGCTCATGCCCGCAGCCCGGTCCGCGTCCGCCGCTCCGGCCGCCCGGCCCGGCCGACTGCTGGAGCCCGCCGAATGGGCCACGGCCGGGATTCCCCTGCTGCGTAACCCCCGTGAGCTGATCAACGGGGTGCACGAGAGGCACGCCCCGGTGCCGTCCACCGCGGTGGTGGTGGTACTCGATCCGGATCAGCGGGTGCGGGCGAGCGCGTCGTTCACCCTCACCGCCGCCGAGCCCGACGGCTGGCGGTTCCGCCACGCCCTGCTGGTCCATCTGCGCCGGATCGTGCCGCACGACCTGCGGTTGCGGATCCCGGTGCGTACGGCCGTCCTCGTGTACTGCCGTACGGGCGAGCTGCGGTGGACGGAGACCGACGGCGCCTGGATGTGGGGGCTGCGGGACGCGTGCACACTGCACGGGCTGCGGTGCGGGGCGTACCTCATGATGAACGGCGAGCGCTGGCGGGTGCTGGGCGAGGAGCGCGGCGGGCGGCGGCCGGGCGGGCGGACGAAGCCGGGTGGACGGGCCGTGGTCGCGGCCGGTGGTGAGCGGCCCCGGGCGGAGACGGTGCGGCGGCCGGGCGGGACGCGGCGGCTCCCCGACGGCGTGGAGCGGCCCCGGCACCTGCCGGAACCCGAGGATCCGGCGGGCACCCGGGGGCCAAGGAGCGTTGCCGCGAGCGGGAGTTGAGACGGCGGGCCCGGGGCGGCGGGCCGCTGCGGAAGCCGGGCCGGCGCTTCCGGGCGGGCGCGGGGCGTACGGGCCGGCCGCGCACGGGACGCCACGGCGGCACCCGCGTCCTGTCTCCACCGCGCCCGTGGCGGCGGGCACGCGGCTCCGGCGGCAACGGCCGTTCCCGGGCACGCGTGCGGGCCCGACCGGCCTGGTGGCCGGCGGGCCGCTGCGTACGGGAAGGGTCAGGCGGAGGTGCCGAGCACCGCGTTGATCCGCTGCGGGTCACCGCAGACGATCAGCAGCGCTCCGGCGCGCGCCAGGGCGGCGGGCAGGGCCTGCGCCGTGGTCTCGTCGGTGCCGCCGTTGACCGCGACGACCACGACGGGCCGTCCGGCGGGCCGGGTGGCGCGGGCGTCCGCGTAGAACACGTCGTCCGCGGCGTCGTACTGCGCCCAGTAGGACGCCTCGCCGAAGGACAGTTCGTGCGCGGCCCAGGGGTGCGGGTCACCGGTCGTGAGCACCAGGATGTCGCTCGGTGCGCGTCCGGAGTCCAGCAGCAGATCGACGGCCTCGTCGGCGGCGTCCAGGGCGCCGTCGGCGGGGGCCGGGATCAGCTGGAGCTGCGCGTCGGTGGCCGCCGCGGGGCGAGGGCCGGTGCGCTGTGCGGGCGGGGCCGTGACGGGCCCCCGCGGCGGGGCGGGCGGGCCGGGCTTGCCCGGACGGACTCCTGCCGCGTGGGGTCCGCGCCCGGGTGCGGGGCGGGGGCCGGGGCCAGGAACGGGTCGAGGGGTCGGCGCGGTGCGGCCGGCGGCCGGAGTTGCGCGGGGACCCGGGACACTCTCGTGAATCTGAGGCTCCTCGGGGATGAGAGGCATGAAGGGTTGTCTATCAAACGTGGGTGCGGGACGCGTCGGCGGGTCCGCCTCGGCGCCCGCACCGCTCAGAAGTCGAAGCCGAGTTGGCCACCGGCCTTCAGAGCGGCTGCTTCGGGGGTGACGCGCACCTTCTTCAGATGCCGCCACCGGGGCAACGCGTCCATGTAGGACCACGACACCCGGTGGTACGGCGTGGGACCGTGCTCCTCCAGGGCGGTGCGATGGGTCGGGGAGGGGTAGCCGGCGTTGCCCGCGAAGTCGAACGCGGCGTGTTCCGCGCCCAGTTCGGCCATCATCGCGTCGCGTCGCACCTTGGCGATCACGGATGCGGCGGCGACCGCGATGCAGGACTGGTCGCCCTTGATGACCGTGCGGACCCGCCATGGCGCGCCCAGGTAGTCGTGCTTGCCGTCGAGGATGACCGCGTCCGGGCGGACCGGCAGCGCCTCCAAGGCGCGGACGGCCGCGAGCCGGAGCGCCGCGGTCATCCCCAGGGCGTCGATCTCCTCCGGGGAGGAGTGCCCCAGGGCGTAGGCGGTGACCCAGTCGTCGAGGACCTCGGCGAGGTCGGTGCGGCGCTTGGGGGTCAGCAGCTTGGAATCGGTGAGTCCGGCGGGCGGGCGGCGCAGGCCGGTGACGGCCGCGCAGACGCTCACGGGACCGGCCCAGGCTCCTCGCCCGACCTCGTCGACACCGGCGACGATCTTGGCGCCCGTCGTGGCGCGCAGTGATCGCTCGACGGTATGGGTGGGAGGCTCGTACGGCATGGCGCCAGCAAGCGTACGCCTATTCGGGACGTGCGTCGCCACCGGATCCGGATGAGGGTGCGACCGCTGCCGCGAAGGCCGGTCACGGGGGCGCACGGGGCGGGTGGCACGGAGTGCCGGACGGCGCTCCCCCGGGGCGAAGTCGCCGGTCCGGGGCGGTCGTTGGCGCACCCCCGGGTGGCGGCCCGGGGCGGGCCGGGCACCGCGCGGCGGATCAGGCGGGCGCCCAGCCGGGGAGGGGTTCCGTGGCGGCGAGCCAGTCGGACGGCGGGGTTCCGGCGGGTGCGGCGGCGACGATGCCGCCGACGATGGCGCAGGTGGTGTCCACGTCACCGCCCGCGCGGGCGGTGGCCCAGAACGCCTCCGGGTAGTCGCCGAGGTGCCGGGCGGCGGCCCAGAGGGTGAAGGGGACGGTGTCGTGGGCGCTGGTGCGGCGGCCGCAGCCGAGGACGGCGGCGACGGTGCCGGGGTCGCCGTAGTCGAGCATGTCCCGGGCGCGGCGGAGTCCGGCCTGGACGGCGCTGCGCGGGATCAGCGCGAGGACGTCGTCGATCAGCTGCGCGGGGCCGGTGGTCCGCTCCGGGTCGGCGACGAGGGCGGCGGCAGCGGCGACCGCCATGGCGCCCACCACGGCCTCGCGGTGCTGGTGGGTGGGGTAGGCGGAGATCTCGGCCTGGTGGGTGGCCTGCTCGGGGTCGCCGGCGTACCAGGCGCCCAGAGGGGCGATGCGCATCGCGGCGCCGTTGCCCCAGGAGCCGTGGCCGTTGAAGAGGGCGGCGGAGATCTCGTGCCAGTCGGCGCCGTCGCGGATCTGCCGCAGCAGGCGGTCGACGGCCGGGCCGTAGTCGCGGTCGGGGTGGTGGTGGTCGGCGAAGGACCGGGTGAGCGTGTCCTGGTCGACGCGGCCGTGGGCGTCGAGGACGGCCAGGACGGAGCAGGCCATCTCGGTGTCGTCGGTCCACCGCCAGGGGCCGGGCGGCAGGGCGCGGCGGCGGAGTGCGGGGAGGTGCGCGGGGGTGGCGAAGCGGGCACCGAGGGCGTCGCCCACGGCGAGTCCGCGCAGGCTGGCGAGGGCCCGCGCGCGGCGGTCTGCGTCACGGTCGTCGGCGGTCATCGCTGGCACTCTAACCGGAGATGCCGTACGGCTCCGGCTCCCGCCAGCGCGCGAACGGCCGGTCCAGGGTGTAGCGGCCGTCGTCGCCGAGGAGGAGGGTGCGCCGCTCGGCGTTGCCGGGGTTGGCGAGCGATTCGAACTCCGCGACCGACCAGTGGAACCACCGCATGCAGAACAGCCGCATGGTCAGTCCGTGCGTGACGATCAGGACGTTCGGCGGGTGGTCGGGCGCCTCGAAGCTGCGCCAGAGGCTCTCCAGAAACGCGCCGACCCGATCGTAGACGTCGGCGCCGGACTCCCCCTGGGCGAAGCGGTAGAAGAAGTGCCCGTAGGCGTCGCGGTACGCCTTCTGGAGGCGTACGTCGTCGCGGTCCTGCCAGTTGCCCCAGTCCTGCTCGCGCAGCCGCGGCTCCTCGCGGACGCGGACGCGGTCCAGGTCGAGGCCGAGGGCGCGGAAGGTCTGGTGGGTGCGGCGGTACGGGGAGACGTAGGCGGAGATCCGCTCGTCGCCGAAGATGTCCCGGAGCGGGCCGCCGGCCTCGCGGGCCTGGTGGAGGCCCTTCTCCGTCAGGCTGAGCGCGTGGTCCGGCTCGCGTTCGTAGACGGTGTCGTCGGCATTGCCCTCCGACTCCCCGTGGCGGATGAGGACGATGCGTCGCGGCCGTGCCATGCGGCCACCCTAGAACGCCCGGCGCGCGGGCCGCGACCGCCGGACACGGGGCGCGGCTCGGGTCCGGCGGGCGTGGCACCGTGGGAGTGCGCGCCCCGGGGGGGGGCCGGGGGCGCGGCGGGTCGGCTCCGGGCCCTTCGTGGTCCGGAGGTGCCCGGCGCGCGCCGGACAGTACGGGGGCGTGCGGTCAGACCGTCCACGCCGGTTCGAGTTGGACGACGTCGCCCGCGAGGGCCTCCACATCGGCCGCTATCTGGGCGCGCAGGGCCAGCCGCTCCACCCGTTCCGGGCGGTACTTGCCGCGCTCGGCGGCCGACTGCCACATCGACAGGACCAGGAACTCCTCACCGGGGGCGCGCCCGAGCATCCCGCGCACCATGCCGGGCGAGCCGGCCATCGCCGGGTTCCAGACCTTCTCCTGCACCAGCGTGAAGTGGTCCACGCGGTCCGCGCGGACCTGGGAGTGCGCCAGCCGCAGGACGTCGACGTCGGTGAAGACCGGCTCGAAGCCCACCTTCACATCGAATTCGTGCTCGAAGAGGCGGACTTGGCTGTCCTTGAAGGTGCCCACCTGGGCGGCGGCGAGCCGGTCGTGGGAGCGCGCCATGAACGAGTCGTAGAACGCCCGGCTCTCCCAGAAGGCCACGAGGTGCGCGACCCCGGGGCGGCTTCTGCTCCAGCCGCCCCCCTGCCCCCGGAATCCCGGCTCCCCCAGCAGTCCCGCCCATTTCCGCTGCCCCCGCTCGAACCCTCGACGGTCCACGACGGTGAGACGAATCCACTTGACAAGCACCGCGCCATCGTACGGCCCGGAACCGGCCGGATCACCGCCGTCGCCCGGTGAACATCCCCGGGGGGCGCCCGCGGGCACACCCGCCCCGGGGACCGTCGCGGACGAACCGTGCTACGGACGAGGGTCGAGGGGCACCGGGACGGCGAGCCGCCGCTCCACCTCCTCGGCGGCGTCCAGGCACAGATCCTCCCGGAAGGGGCGGCCGATGAGCTGGACGCCCCGGGGCAGCCCCTCGGCGACCCCCGCGGGCACCGCGACGGCGGGCAGCCCCGCGAAGCTGGTGGCGCTGCACAGCCGCATGGCGCGCTGCAGACGCGCCGAGCTCTCCGGGTCGCGCAGCTCCTCCCCGGGGGCGAACGGCGGCAGCGTGAACACCGGCCCCAGGACCAGCGGGTACTCCTGGAGGAACGCGGCCCAGTCACGGCGGATGCCCAGGCGGACCCCGGTCAGCCGCAGGTACCCGGCGAGATCGGCGGGGCGGCTGCGCGCCATGCCCCATTCGATGTAGCGGTGACCGCCCTCCCCCAGGAGCGGCTTGATGTGCGGCCACCCGGCGGCGAACTCGGTGAGCGTCATCCGGGTGTACGCCTCCAGCGTCTCCTCCAGGCGCGGGACGTCGGCGACCTCGCACACCTCGTATCCGGCGTCGCTCAGGGCGTCCGCCGCGGCGTCGACCGCCGCGCGGACCCAGGGGTGCACCCCTTCTCCCCCGGGGTCGGCCACCTTCGCCACCTTGAGGGGCCCCGGGAGCGGCGCGCCGAAGGCCGGTACGGGGACGGCCCTCGGGTCGCACGGGGCGGCCCCGGCCAGCACCCCGTGGACCAGCCGCAGGTCCGCTACGGTGCGGGCGAGCGGCCCGTCGACCACCAACTCCTGGGCGGCCAGGGCGGGATCGTCGGCGCCGACGCGGTGGTCGGCGGGGTACCGGCCCGTGGTGGGCTTCAGCCCCGCGACGCCGCAGAAGGCGGCGGGGATACGGACCGACCCTCCGGCGTCGTTGCCGAGGCCGAGGGGCACCATGCCGCTAGCCACGGCCGCCCCGTCGCCGCCACTGGAGCCCCCGGGGGTGACCGCGCTGTTCCAGGGGTTGACGGTGTCACCGAACAGCTCGCTCCGGGTGTGCATCCCGGCGAGGACGAGGGTGGGCATGTTGGTGTGCCCCACGGGAACGGCGCCGGCGGCGCGCAGCCGCGCCACCGGGGGCGCGTCGGCGCGCGCCGTGGCGTGCCGGAAGGCGGCCGCGCCGAAGGTCGTCGGGACGCCCTCGACGGCGGTGGTCTCCTTGACCGTGAACGGCACCCCGGCCAGCGGCCCCAGCTCCGCACCGGCCGCCCGGCGCCGGTCGAGGGCCTCCGCGTCGGCGCGCGCCCGGTCGGCGACGAGTTGGGTCACCGCGTTGACCGCCGGGTTGACCTCGGCGATCCGGGCCAGATGCGCCTCCAGCAGTGCGGCGGCCGTCACCGTCCCCTCCCGTACGGCCACCGCCTGGGCCTCCGCCGTCCACCGCCACGGTTCGTCGTGCATCTCCGGCTCCCTCCGCCGCCCCGTCCGGGGCGTCCCGGGGGCGGTGCTGTCGCATTCCGGCCCCCACCAGTCGTACTGATGCGGTCGCATCGAAAAAACACCGTACCCTGATCAGCGATACGTACGCATCGAATAAGCGGGGTGCCATGCCGAAACTGGTGGACCACGAGGGCCGACGCCGGCAGATCGCCGACGCCGTCTGCCGGCTCGCCGAGGAACGCGGCCTGGAAGGGGTCACCCTCCGGGACGTCGCGGCCCGCGCGGACGTCTCCATGGGGGCGGTCCAGCGCTGCTTCCGCACCAAGGACGAGATGCTCACCTTCGCCCTGACCTACATCGGCGAACGGATCGCCACCCGGGTCTCCGCCCGTATCTCCGCCTCCCCCGCGCAGTCGGCCCGCACCACCCTGGGGCACGCGGCGACGGAACTCTCCCTGCTGCGCCAGGAGCACCGGGCCGAGGCCCGCGTCTGGCTGGCGTTCCTCGCCCAGGCCACCGTCAGCCGCCCGCTGGCGGAGATTCTGCGCGCCAACTACACCGCGCTCCACGAGGCGTTCACCGCTCTGCTCACCCAGGCGGCACCCGAGGCGGACGCCTCTCTGGAGGCACGCACCCTCCTCGCCCTCGTCGACGGCCTCACCACCCATGTGCTGATCGACCACATCTCCCCCGCCGCCGCCCTCGACGCCCTCGACCACCACCTGTGCCGCCTGTGGGGCGAACCGCAGGAGTGAGCCCCGCCGGGTCGCCGCCCAACACCCTTACGGGGCAACGGATCCGGCCAGATTCCCGGACAACGCAGTTGTCCACAGGCAGAGTTCGCCCCGCCGCGCCGGGACGCCGTCATGGCACCATGGACACCCAACGGGGTGTTACGGCGCACTGCCCGCACGACCACGGGCGGACCGCCCGGCGCTCCTCGGCCGCCGCCACCGGTCCTGCGCCCCATCCCCGGGCCGGGAAGGGCGGCCGACCGCGCGCGGAGCCGTTCCGCGCGTGGCGGTGAGACGGAAAGCGACGGAAGGAAGAGCCCGGTGAGCACGCTCAACAAAGGCATCGAAAAGGTCGAGGTCACGCTCAAGTGGGACCCCAGCCCCGCCGGCGAGCCGGACAACGACCTCGACCTCATCGCCGCCACCTACGAGGCCGGCACCCCCGCGGGTGAGCCGGCCTACCTCGTCCACTTCGACAGCCGCTCCCCCGACGGCACCATCACCCTCAACCGCGACAGCCGCACGGGCCAGGGCTTCGGCTCCGACGAGGTCATGACGCTGGAGCTGGAGCGCCTGGCGGAGCGCTACACCCGGGTCGTGGTGGGCGTCGTCATCCAGCAGGGCGGCGGCCGCAAGACCTTCGGTGAGGTACCCAACACCGAGATCCAGATCCGCGAGGGCTACACCGATCTCGTCCGGGACGACTTCGCCTCGGTCGCCCCGTCGACGGCGGCCAACGTCGCCGTCTTCACCCGCGACGCCGACGGCGAATGGCGGCTCCGGAAGGGCCTGCGCGGCTTCGACGCCGACCCCAACGCGTACACCGCCCTGATGGGGACCTGACCGCGGCCCCGCCCGGGGAGCCCACACCGGTGGACCGCCCCGGGAATCGCCGGTGCGACGCGGCCGGGGAGGAGCCACGGCGGACCGGCACACCGACGGCGAAGAGGGAGCCGGCACGGCGCCGGCCCCCTCTCCCCACCCAAGGATCTCGCGGCGGGTCGTTGCCGCTGACGAGCAGACCGAGCAGTCACACCGGCGCCCCGGCGGCATCGCGCCGCAGGCCGCAGCCGTACCGGCCGTACCGGCGCGACGCACGGGTGGGGTGCCGACGCCACCGTCGACACCCCACCTGAACAGCTAATTCACGCCCGCCGCGGGCTCAGCGGTCAGCTGCAACCGCTGGTCGAACCGCAGCCCTCGCAGAGGTAGCAGCTGCCCGCGCGCTGCATCTTCGTCCCGCAGGAGAAGCAGAGCGGAGCGTCGGCGTTGATGCCGAGCTGCATCTCGACCAGTTCGGCGTTGGTGTGCGCCTGCTTCTTCGGGGCCGGAGCCTCGGCCTCCGCGGCGGGGGCCGGCGCGGGCGCGCCGGTCTGCAGCGGCGCGGACTGCGCCAGGCCCTCGACGTCGACGTCCTCGGACGGCTCGTAGGAGCCGGTGTCCAGGTGGCGCTGCCGCTCCTCGACGGAGTGGATGCCGAGCGCGGAGCGGGTCTCGAAGGGCAGGAAGTCCAGCGCCAGACGGCGGAAGATGTAGTCGACGATCGACTGCGCCATCCGCACGTCCGGGTCGTCCGTCATACCGGCGGGCTCGAAGCGCATGTTGGTGAACTTCGAGACGTAGGTCTCCAGCGGCACGCCGTACTGGAGGCCCACCGAGACGGCGATGGAGAAGGCGTCCATCATGCCCGCGAGGGTCGAACCCTGCTTGGACATCTTCAGGAAGACCTCGCCCAGACCGTCGTCCGGGTAGGAGTTGGCGGTCATGTAGCCCTCGGCGCCGCCCACCGTGAAGGAGGTGGTGATGCCGGGGCGGCCCTTGGGGAGGCGCTTGCGGACGGGGCGGTACTCGACGACCTTCTCCGCGACCGGCTCAGCCTTCTTCTCCTCCTCCTTCTTCTTGGCGGAGAGCGGCTGGCCGACCTTGCAGTTGTCGCGGTAGATCGCGAGCGCCTTCAGGCCGAGCTTCCAGCCCTCGAAGTAGACCTCCTCGACCTCCTCGACGGTGGCCGTCTCGGGCAGGTTGACGGTCTTGGAGATCGCACCCGACAGGAAGGGCTGCGCCGCGGCCATCATGCGGACGTGGCCCATGGCCGAGATCGAGCGGGCGCCCATGGCGCAGTCGAAGACCTCGTAGTGCTCCTGCTTCAGGCCCGGGGCGTCGATGACATTGCCGTGCTCGGCGATGTGGGCGACGATCGCCTCGACCTGCTCGGGCTGGTAGCCGAGCCGCTTGAGCGCCTTGGGGACCGTGTTGTTCACGATCTGCATGGAGCCGCCGCCGACCAGCTTCTTGAACTTGACCAGGGCGAGGTCCGGCTCGACGCCCGTGGTGTCGCAGTCCATCATCAGGCCGATGGTGCCGGTCGGCGCGAGAACGGACGCCTGCGCGTTGCGGAAACCGTTCTTCGCACCCAGCCGCAGCACGTCCTGCCACGCCTCGGTCGCCGCGGCCCACACCGGGGTGTCCAGGTCGTCCATGCGCGTGGCGGCGCCGTTGGCGTCGGAGTGCTGCTTCATGACGCGCTTGTGGGCGTCGGCGTTGCGGGCGTAGCCGTCGTACGGGCCGACGACCGCGGCCAGCTCGGCGGAGCGCTTGTACGACGTACCGGTCATCAGCGAGGTGATGGCGCCGGCGAGCGCGCGGCCGCCGTCGGAGTCGTAGGCGTGGCCGGTGGCCATCAGCAGGGCGCCGAGGTTGGCGTAGCCGATGCCCAGCTGGCGGAAGGCGCGGGTGGTCTCGCCGATCTTCTCGGTCGGGAAGTCGGCGAAGCAGATGGAGATGTCCATCGCCGTGATGACCAGCTCGACGACCTTGGCGAAGCGCTCGGCGTCGAACGACTGGTTGCCCTGGTCGTCGTCGCGCAGGAACTTCATGAGGTTGAGCGAGGCGAGGTTGCACGAGGAGTTGTCCAGGTGCATGTACTCGCTGCACGGGTTCGAGGCGGTGATCCGGCCCGACTCCGGCGAGGTGTGCCAGTGGTTGATGGTGTCGTCGTACTGGATGCCGGGGTCGGCGCAGGCCCAGGCGGCCTCGGCCATCTTGCGGAAGAGGCCCTTGGCGTCGACCTCCTCGATGACCTCACCGTTCATCCGGCCGCGCAGCCCGAACTTCGAGCCGGACTCGACCGCCTTCATGAACTCGTCGTTGACGCGGACGGAGTTGTTGGCGTTCTGGTACTGGACGGAGGTGATGTCGTCGCCGCCCAGGTCCATGTCGAAGCCGGCGTCGCGCAGCGCGCGGACCTTCTCCTCCTCCTTGACCTTGGTCTCGATGAACGCCTCGACGTCGGGGTGGTCGACGTCGAGCACGACCATCTTGGCGGCGCGGCGGGTGGCGCCGCCCGACTTGATCGTTCCGGCGGACGCGTCGGCGCCGCGCATGAAGGAGACCGGGCCGGAGGCGTTGCCGCCGGAGGAGAGCAGCTCCTTGGAGGAGCGGATGCGGGAGAGGTTCAGGCCCGCGCCGGAACCGCCCTTGAAGATCATCCCCTCTTCCTTGTACCAGTCGAGGATCGACTCCATGGAGTCGTCGACGGAGAGGATGAAGCAGGCGCTGACCTGCTGCGGCTGCTGGGTGCCGACGTTGAACCACACCGGCGAGTTGAAGCTGAAGATCTGGTGGAGCAGGGCGTACGCCAGCTCGTGCTCGAAGATCTCGGCGTCCGCCGGGGAGGCGAAGTAGCCGTTCTCCTCACCGGACTTGCGGTACGTCGTGACCACGCGGTCGATCAGCTGCCGCAGGCTCGACTCGCGGGTCGGCGAGCCCACCGCACCACGGAAGTACTTGCTGGTGACGATGTTGACCGCGTTCACCGACCAGAAGTCGGGGAACTCGACGCCACGCTGCTCGAAGTTGACCGAGCCGTCGCGCCAGTTGGTCATGACGACGTCACGGCGCGCCCACTCCACCTCGTCGTACGGGTGCACGCCGGGGGTGGTGTGGATGCGCTCGATGCGCAGACCCTTGCTCGCCTTGCTGCCGCCCTTGGCGCGGGAGCCGCGTGCCGGGCCGCTCGTCGTCTCTGTCATTCCGCCTCCCTGTACGGGCAAAAACGCCCATATGTGCGCACTTCTTCCCGTGGCACGGTGTCTGTCGTTCTGCAACCGGAGCGCCTGCACGCGCCCCGGTCAGGTGTGATCGCGCCGCGCTCAGTCGGCGGCGGTGGCGGGCTCGGGAACGGACGCGGCGTCGCCGCCGCACGTCCCGCACTCCCGCTCGGGCGGGCCCTGCTCGCGCTGCTCACGCAGCTCGGCGATGGCCGCCTCGAAGTCTTCCAGCGAGTCGAAGGCCCGGTACACGGACGCGAAACGCAGGTACGCGACGAGGTCGAGTTCCCGCAGCGGTCCCAGTATGGCGAGCCCGACATCATGGGTGGACAGCTCGGCGCTGCCGGTGGCGCGCACCGCCTCCTCGACCCGCTGGCCGAGCTTGGCGAGGGCGTCCTCGGTGACCGGCCGCCCCTGGCACGCCTTGCGCACGCCCGCGATGACCTTGGTACGGCTGAAGGGCTCGGTGACCCCGCTCCGCTTGATCACCGTCAGGGACGCCGTCTCGATGGTGGTGAAACGGCGGGAGCAGTCGGGGCACTGACGACGGCGGCGGATCGATGTGCCGTCGTCGGTGGTGCGACTGTCGACGACCCTGCTGTCCGAGTGCCTGCAGAAGGGGCAGTACATGGCTCCACCCTCCTCATCTCGGAACTGCGCGGACGTACGCCACCGGAATCCGCGTACGGCTGATCGGCCCCACGGGGGCCCTTGCCGGACCCTCGGAGCAGTCACCAGCATAGGCGATCCGGGAGGGCCCACCGGACCAGGCACCACAACTTATAGGTGGCGAACGCCATCCAAGCACTAGATGTGGTGTCGGGTCGCACATAACCGCCTACCGCGTGTCGCGGTGGAGGCAGGCCGTCGGGGTCACCCACGAGCGTACGGGAAGCCTCCCGCGCAGCGGGCCGCAGGGGCCGGGACGGCAGATCCCGCACACCGCGACGAAGGGGCGGACCCGGCCTCGGGCGAGCGCTCCCCGCCCCTTCCGGACCCGTCGTGGATGCCTGGCGGCCGAAGGGGATAATACGGAGCGAAGCGGCATCAGGAGTCCGCCCCGGGAGCCGTCGGCCGCTCCTCCTCCCGGCGCGGCTTCCCCTCGTCCCGGTTTCCGGGTGCGACGGGTCGCGCGGGGCGCGGAGCGGGTCGCACGGCGGGCCCGAATCGCCGTTCGGAGCTACAGCCCATACACCAGACATGCGAGCGAGTCAGCAGATTCGAAGATTTTCACTCGAACGTGTGTTTGGCGCAACCTTTCGAAAGCAACTACCGTTGGCTAGCTAGGGAGCACATTCCGAGAGGGGCCGACGTGACCACCACCGCAGACAGCGCGACCATCACCGCACAGAGCCACTCCCAGAGCCGGTTCGAACACCCTCAAGTGGCACGGAGCACACCGATGGACGATGCCGCGCCGGACTCTGCGGAGCAGAAGCCCACCCGCGCCCTGCCCGGGAGGCCACCGGGCATCCGGGCCGACAGCTCGGGGCTGACCGATCGCCAGCGCCGGGTGATCGAGGTCATCCGGGACTCCGTCCAGCGCCGCGGCTACCCGCCGTCGATGCGGGAGATCGGCCAGGCCGTCGGGCTCTCCAGCACCTCGTCCGTCGCCCACCAGCTCATGGCCCTGGAGCGCAAGGGCTTCCTCCGGCGCGACCCGCACCGCCCCCGGGCGTACGAGGTCCGCGGCTCCGACCAGGCCAGCAGCGCGGCCACCGAGACGGCGGGCAAGCCCGCGGCCTCCTACGTCCCGCTCGTCGGGCGGATCGCCGCCGGTGGCCCGATCCTCGCCGAGGAGTCCGTCGAGGACGTCTTCCCGCTCCCCCGGCAGCTGGTCGGCGACGGTGAGCTGTTCGTCCTCAAGGTCGTCGGTGACTCCATGATCGAGGCGGCGATCTGCGACGGCGACTGGGTCACCGTCCGCCGCCAGCCCGTCGCGGAGAACGGCGACATCGTCGCCGCGATGCTGGACGGCGAGGCCACCGTCAAGCGCTTCAAGCGCGAGGACGGCCATGTGTGGCTGCTGCCGCACAACGCCGCTTACCAGCCGATCCCCGGCGACGAGGCCACCATCCTCGGCAAGGTGGTGGCGGTCCTGCGGCGGGTCTGACCTCGCCCCCACGAGCGAGCCCCGGGACCACTGCGCCGGTTCCGGGGCTCTGCGCTGCCCGGCGGGGATCCCGCCGGGCAGCGTCACGCGCCGCTCTCCGCCTCCCGGGCCGCCGCATCGATCGCCGCGAGCGACCGGCGGACCTGATTGCGGTCGGTGGTGTACCAGAAGTCCGGCATCGACTTCCGCAGGAACGAGCCGTACCGGGCCCGCTCCAGCCGGGGGTCGAGGACGGCGACGACGCCGCGGTCCCCCGTCGCCCGCACCAGCCGCCCGGCGCCCTGAGCCATCAGCAGCGCGGCGTGCGTCGCCGCCACCGCCATGAAGCCGTTGCCGCCGGCCTCCTCCACCGCCTTCTGCCGGGCGCTCATCAGCGGATCGTCCGGACGCGGGAACGGCACCCGGTCCATCACCACGAGCTGGCAGTTCGGTCCCGGCACATCCACGCCCTGCCACAGCGACAACGTGCCGAACAGGCAGGTCCGGGCGTCCGCCGCGAACGTACGGATCAGCTCGCCCAAGGTCTCCTCGCCCTGGAGGAGCACCGGCATGTCGAGCCGGCCGCGCATCGCCTCGGCCGCCGCCTGGGCCCCCCGCATCGACGAGAACAGGCCCAGCGTCCGCCCGCCGGCCGCTTCGATCAGCTCCGCCAGCTCGTCGAGCATGTCGTCCCGGCTGCCCTCCCGGCCCGGCTGGGCGAGGTGCTTGGCGACGTAGAGGATGCCCTGCTTGCCGTAGTCGAAGGGGGAGCCGACGTCCAGGCCCTTCCAGACCGGGGCGTCGTCCTCCCGCGCGCCCTCCGGGGAGAGGCCCAGGGAAGCGCCGACGCCGTTGAAGTCGCCGCCGAGCTTCAGGGTGGCGGACGTCAGGACCACCGAACGGTCCGCGAACAGCTTCTCGCGCAGCAGCCCGGAGACCGACAGCGGCGCCACCCGCAGCGAGGCGCCGAACCGGTCGTGCCGCTCGTACCAGACCACGTCGTACTCGGAGCCGCCCGCGATGCGCTCGGCGACGGCGTGGACGTTCTCCACCGCGGCGAGGGCCTGCTTGCGGACCGCGTCCTCGTCCTGGACGTTCTTGTCGCGGGTCGACCCGAGCGCGGAGATCACCGTGCGGGCGGCGTCCCGGAGCGCCATCAGGCAGTAGCCGAGGTCCTCCGGGATCTCCTCCAGGCGGCCGGGCAGGGCCAGCTCCATCAGCCGCTCGAACGTCTCGGCCGCCGTCTGGAGCTGGTCGGCGGCCTTGTCGTTGACGAGCTTGGCGGCCCGGCGGACGGCGCGGTTGACCTGCCCCGGGGTCAGCTCGCCGGTGGCGACACCGGTGACCCGGGAGACCAGCTCATGGGCCTCGTCGATGATCAGGACGTCGTGCTCCGGGAGGACCGGCGCGCCCTCGATCGCGTCGATGGCCAGCAGGGCGTGGTTGGTGATCACGACATCGGCGGTCTTGGCGCGCTCCCGGGCGGCCTCGGCGAAGCACTCCGCGCCGTACGCGCACTTCGAGGCGGAGAGGCACTCCCGGGAGGAGACCGAGACCTGGCCCCAGGCGCGGTCGGAGACGCCGGGGGTCAGGTCGTCGCGGTCACCGGTCTCCGTCTCGTCCGCCCAGTCGCGCAGCCGCAGCAGGTCCTTGCCGAGCTTGCTGGTGGGCGTCGCCGCCTCGAACGGGTCGAAGAGCCCCTCCTCCTCTTCCTGCGGCACGCCCTCGTGGAGGCGGTGCAGGCAGAGGTAGTTGGAGCGGCCCTTGAGCATGGCGAAGTCGGGGCGGCGGCGCAGCTGCGGATGGAGCGCGTCGACGGTGCGTGGCAGGTCCCGCTCGACGAGCTGCCGCTGGAGCGCGAGGGTGGCCGTGGCGACGACCACGCGGTCACCGTGGGCCAGCGCCGGCACCAGATAGCCGAGGGACTTTCCGGTGCCGGTGCCGGCCTGGACCAGCAGATGCGACTGGTCGTGCACGGCCTCGGCGACGGCCTCGGCCATCGCCACCTGGCCGGGCCGCTCGGTGCCGCCCACGGCGGCGACGGCGGCGTGCAGCAGATCGTTGAGGGAGGGCTTCGTCATAGCGTGGCAAGCCTACGCGGGACCACTGACAGCCCGCCCCGTCATGGCGCGTGCAACGGGTTGGGGACGGTGCCGTGGACCGTGGCGTGCGGGCGTTCGGCGCGGTCGCGGTAGCCGTCGGTGTGCAGCCGGTTGCGGTTCAGGCACAGCCGCTCGATCCGTGGGGTGAGCAGGTCGAAGAGGGCGTGGCGCTCCTTGAGGGCGGGGAAACGTTCGTGGTGGCGCAGGATCTCCGCCCGGACGAGGGACCAGAATTCCCGTTCGGGAACACCCAGCTGCTCCTCGCAGAGCGGCGCGAGGTACCGGAAGACGCCGACGAACAGACCGGAGTGGATGAACTGTGTGAGGAACGCCGGCGGCTCGGTCAGCAGCACCGCGCGGACCTCGTCCGGCATCGCCGCGTGCTCGGGCAGCGGGGTGGCGCTGATGTTGACGTCGTCGACGAAATCCTTGACGGCGAGCCGGACGGGCACGTCACCGTCGTCGAAGACCACGATGGCGTTCTCGCCGTGCGGGGAGAAGACCGTGCCGTAGCGGTAGAGGAAGTGCAGCAGCGGCGGCAGCAGCGCGGCGAAGAGACGGCGCAGCCAGACCCGCGGCGGCAGGCCGGAGCGGCGGATCAGTTCGGCGGTCAGGGCGCGGCCGTGCGGATCGGTCTGGAGCAGTGAGGCGAGGGTGCGGGCGCGTTCACCGGGGTCGAGGTGGCGGGTGAGCGGCTCGCGCCAGATGCAGCCGAGCAGCTCCTTGTACTGGTAGGGGACGCCGGGCAGCCGGTCGTAGAGCGGGTGGCGGACGGTGACGGAGGCGGTCTCGCCGAGGAGGATCACCCGCGTTTCGTCGCGCAGATACGGGTCGTTGTCGCGCAGTTGCTGGACCCAGCCGGTGACGGCGGGGGCGGCGGCGGTGCGTTCGGTGGGCAGTCCGCGCCAGACGAGGGTGTTGAGGATCGACAGCGGGAGCTTGACGGTGCGGGCGCGTGGGCGGCTGAGGTTGAGGAAGGTACGGATCGACTGCTGCGGCAGGCGGAGGTCGTTGTCAGTGGGCAGCGCGATGATGGATCTGTCGGCGAGCTGCGGGCCGAAGAGCGGGGCGACGGTCTCGTCCCACTGCCATGGGTGGACGGGGAGATAGAGGTAGTCGGCGGGGTCGCGGCCCTCGGCGGCGACGGCGGCGGCGAAGCGGTCGCGGACGGCGGGGGTCAGCTCCTCGCCGTAGAGAAGATCGGGGGTGGCGAGTGCGGGGACGGCGCGGTAGCGGGCGAGGTCGCGGTGGGCGGCGAGCCACGGCAGGCGGTGCGGGGTGCGGGCTTCGGGGGCCCACTCCGCGGCGTCCCGGGCGGAGAAGCCGAGCCGGCCCTTGTTGGCGACGAGCCAGGGGTGGCCGCTCTGGTGGCCTTCCAGGGAGGCGTAGTCCAGGTCGGCGAGGGCTCCGGCGTCGAGAGCGGTGGCGTCCAGCCGGACGTCGGCGGCGAGAGTGGCGGTCAGCTCCCGCAGCAGGTGCCCGGTGGTGTCGCCGGGCAGGTCCAGGACGGTGTCGTGGGCGCGGGCGAGGAAGCGCAGCGGATCGGCGTCCGGAGTGATCGAGTCGGGGTCGACCCGCCAGTGGCCGTACGCGCCGCGGCGGGCGGTGAAGCGGTAGACGAGATCGTCGGCCACGCGGAGCCGGTAGCGGGCGGGGGCGGCGCCGGGGACGGGTGTGCCGGGCGTTCCGGCGGGGGCGTCGCCGGACGCGGGCTCGGTGACCGCCATGCCATCGGTCACCGGCGCGGTCCCGGCGCCCGGTACGACGCCGGGCGCGGGTGTTCCAGACGTTGCGGGCGTTCCGGCGGGGGCGGCGCCGTCGGGGGCCGGTGCGGCGGCGTCGGCCGGGGCGCCGTCGCCGGGCGCGGCCGCGGGCTCCGGATCGGGTTCCGGGCGGATGATCTCCTCGTAGGCGAATTCCGCCAGGGTCTTGGCGAGCAGGCGGCGCGCGGCGCGCTGCCAGAGGTGCGGGGCGGGCCCGGCCCCGTCGGCGGTACGGGGTGCGGTGGGCCGGTGTTCAACGGTCACGGCGGGACTCCTCGTTGTGGGACCGCACCGGCACGGCGGGGACAGCCGGCGGTCACCGGGTGAAAGGGGGTCGGTCAGGGGCGGCGCTTTTCCTTCGGAGGGGCGGTGGCTCGGGCGGGTGCCGGGCCGCGGGGCGGCCGGGCGGTCGGAGGGGTGGACGCGGGCGGACGGTCGGAAGGACGGTGGTCCGGGCGGGCGCGGGACCGACAGGACGGGTGGGGGCCACAGGAGCGGCGGGCGGTCCGGACAGCGGTGCGGGGCCGTCGGGTGACGGGCCAGGGTCAGTGCGGGTCGCGGTCGCGGATCATCAACGCGGCGCGTTTGCCGGGGAGTTCGATCTCGCCGTCGTACCGGAATCCGGCGGCGCGGAAGGCGGCGACGGAGGGGGTGTTGCGGACGTCCGGTTCGGCGACGACGCGGGTGCAGCGCGGGCGGTGGGCGAGGACGAGGGCGGCGACGGCCCGCAGCAGGGCCGAGCCGAGGCCGCGCCCCCGGTGGTCCGCGCCGAGGAGGAGGTGCACGCCGGTGTCGTGCGGACGGGCCGGGTAGTGACGGGCGAGCGGGTCGAGGTCGGCGCGGTAGATCTCCCAGTAGCTCATCGGAACGCCCGCCAGAACGCCGAGACAGGGGACGCTGCGGCCGTCACCGGTGAGTTGGGGGCGCAGATGGGCCGCGGTGGTCGCGGGCGGACCGGCGAGTTCCCAGAAAGCCGCGACCGCCGGATCGTTCATCCACGCCGTGAGGCGGGCGAGATCGGCGACAGGATCGACGGGCACGAGGGCGAACGGACCGGCGTCGGTGACGGTCGGCGGCCAGTGGGCCGGACCGTCGAGGAGCGGGCCGGCGGCGGGACCCGCGTGCTGCGGGGGCTGCGGGCCGGACGGTGGCCGCGGACCGCCGGGCAGCGCGCGGACATCCGTGGTGCCGGGGCCGGATTCGGTGGATGGCACGGCGGCGCTCTCCTCTCGTGGCCCCGGGGACGCGGATCGGCGCGTACCCGGGGCGGCCGGCGGGGCGGTCGGCGGGGTACGCCGCGCCCCGGGGTGCGCAGGTTGCTTGCGGTGGACGGGCCGGGGCGGGGTCCGCGGCGTCGCGGACCCCGCTCAGGGGAGCAGCGGGTTGGGCAGGGCGACGTAGACGGACTGGGTGTCGACGGGACCGACGAGTTCGTCGAGACCGTGCAGGCGGGTGGCGAGGTTGGCCTTGCAGCGCAGGGTGCGGGTGGTCAGCAACAGCTCCGGCAGACGGGAGCGGTGGGCGGCCGGAGCGGTGGCGGCGTCGGTGAGGAAGCGGCGGAAGGCGGCGAGCAGGACCTCCTCGCGGACCAGGCGCTCGGCGCCGAACGCCCCGATGAGGCCGAGGACGTTGTTGATGGCGAGGTAGTAGGCGAAGCGTTCGTCGGTGACGTCGTCGGGGACGAAGGTGTCGCTGGCCTCGCCGAGACCGGGCAGGCGGGCGGTGAGCTCGTCCCGCCGCGAGGTGCGGAAGTAGTAGCCCTGGTTGTCGCGGTAGCGGCCGCCCGCGGGCCAGCCGTCGGCGTCGAGGAGGACCAGGGTGTTCTGCTGATGGGCCTCCAGGGCGACGCCCGCGGTGCCGTCGAGCCACAGCACCGGCCGGACGACGGCTTCGAGGTAGCGCAGGAACCATTCGGTGGCGACGGCGGCGGGGGTGCGGCCGGTCCGCGCGCCGAGGGCGGTGACGACGACGGCGAGACGCGAGCGCATCGCGGGACGCCCCGGCCACGGGCGGGGCGAGGTGAGCCCGGCCAGGCACACCGCGTCGTCGCCGGGGCGGAAGGGCTGGTGGCGGATGACGGCGTCCAGGCCCTGGACGGGGGTGCCGTCCGGCCCGTCGACGGCGAGGTAGGCGGGGTCGCGGATGATGTCGAACCCGGGGTGGGCGGCCTGCCAGTCGGCGGCGAGACCGGTGCGCAGCAGCCGGTGCATCTCGACGCCGCGGAGCAGTTCCTTGCGGAGGTTCTCCCGGCGGGAGTTGGTGATCCGCAGCCCGAGGGAGAGCTTGAGCATCGCGTCGGCGCCGGGGCGGCAGACGGTACGGACCGATGAGGTCGGGTACCAGAGCGGCCCTCCCGGCCCGAGGTCGGTGAGCACCCCGGAGCCGAGGAGGGCGGCGACCTCGGGCCGGGCGGCGAGGTCGCGGGCCTGCCAGGGGTGGAGCGGCAGCGGGACGGTGCCGGCGGGCGGGGTCGGGGCGCCTGCGGCGAGGGCGTGCGCGAGCCGGTCGGCGGGGACGGTCCGGCCGCGTTCGGTCCAGGCGGAGTCGGCAGCGAGGGCCGAGGGGCGGACGGCCATCCAGTGCAGGGGGAAGCCGCCGCGCAACTCGGGTGCGTAGGCGTGGTGTTCGGCGTCGGTGAGGCCCTCACGGCTCTTGGGGGTGGGGTGGAGCGGGTGGCCGAGGAGGAGGGACTGCTCACCGTCGAGGAAGCGGAGGTGCCCGGTGTCGGCGGGGCGGGCGCGGCGGTCGGCGAGGAAGAGCGCGGTGGTGCGGACGGAGGAGGCGACCCGGCCGACGAGGTCGGCGCCGTCGCCGCAGGCGGTGTCGGCGCCGGTCCGGGCCGCGCCGTGGGCGGCCTCCCGGCGCAGCAGTGCGGCGAGGGTGACCGCGTCGAGCGGGGCGGCGCCGTCCGGGGCGCCCTCCAGGGCGGGGGCGCCGAGGCGGTGCAGACCGGTGGGTGACCAGTAGCGGACGGGGATCTGCAGGGCGGTGGCGCTGGCGGGCAGCGGGAGGCGGAGCCGGCCGCCCGCCGGGCGGTGGCCGCCGCTCTCCCTCAGCCAGCAGCGCAGCAGGTTCTCGACGGCGGCGGCGTCGGCGGCGCGGGCGGGGTCGGGGTGGTCGAGGGGGTCGGGCTCCGCGGGCAGGGCGTGCGGCGCGGCGCCCGGCAGGTCGGGGTCGGCGGCGCGGCGGCGCGGCTGGCGCGGGACGCCGGGGCCGAGGGTGTCCGTGCCGGGGCGGGCGGGGCGCTCGGGGGCCTGCGTCCCGTCGGTGGCGGTGCGTTCGTTCATGGGGAGGGGCCTCACAGGGTGGTGGGGGTCGGGCCGGCGGTGGGGCGGGTCGCCGCGGCGAGGGCGTCGGCGAGGCGGTCGAGGATCGCTTCGGCCTGTTCGTCGGTGAGGGTCAGGGGCGGCAGCAGCCGGATGACGGACCGGTGGCGGCCGCCCAGTTCGACGATGAGGCCGCGGTCCAGGCAGGCGCGTTGGACAGCGGTGGCGAGGCCGGGGGCCGCGGGCAGGTCGCCGGCGGGACCCGTCTCGCCCTCCGGGTCGACGAGTTCCACGCCGAGCATCAGGCCACGGCCGCGGACGTCGCCGATACAGGGGTGGCCGACGGCGAGCGCCTGGAGGCGGGTGAGCATCCGGGCGCCGAGGGCGGCGGCGTGCCGGTCCAGGCCGCTCTCGCGGACGTGGGCGAGGGTGGCGCGCCCGGCGGCCATCGCGAGTTGGTTGCCGCGGAAGGTGCCGGCGTGCGCGCCGGGCGGCCAGGTGTCCAGCTCCTCGCGGTAGACGATCACGGCGAGCGGCAGACTGCCGCCGATCGCCTTCGACAGGACGAGGACGTCAGGGACGATGCCGCTGTGTTCGATGGCCCAGAAGGCGCCGGTGCGGCCGACGCCGGTCTGGATCTCGTCGACGATCAGGGGCACGCCGCGGGCCGCGGTGATCTCCCGGATCCGGCGCAGCCAGGCGTCCGGGGCGGGAATCACGCCGCCCTCGCCCTGGACCGGTTCGACGATCAGCCCCGCCGGCTCGGGCACCCCGCTCCCGGGGTCGTCGAGCAGCGACCGGGTCCAGCGGGCGGCGAGTTCGGCGCCGCGCGCACCGCCGGTGCCGAACGGGCAGCGGTAGTCGTACGGGTACGGCAGCCGGGTCACGGTGGTGTGCCGGGCGCTGCCGGACGCGGCGAGGGCTCCGGTCGTCATGCCGTGGTAGGCGCCGGAGAAGGCCATCAGCCCGTCCCGGCCGGTGGCCGTGCGCACGAGGGTGAGGGCGGCCTCGACGGCGTCCGTCCCGGCCGGTCCGCAGAACTGGATCCGCGCGTTTTCGGCCAACTCGGCGGGCAGAGTGGCGAACAGCTCCGTGACGAAGGCGTCCTTGACCGGCGTGGCGAGGTCGAGGACGTGCAGCGGGGCGCCGGAGTCGAGGACGGCGCGGACGGCTTCGAGGACGACGGGGTGGTTGTGCCCCAGGGCGAGGGTCCCGGCGCCCGAGAGGCAGTCGAGGTAGCGGCGGCCGTCGGCCCCTTCGACGGTGAGCCCGCGGGCGCGCACCGGCACGATCGGCAGGGAGCGCGCATAGGTGCGGGCCGCGGATTCCCGCTGGGCCTGCCGTCGCAGGATCCCCTCGTGTCCCGGCGGCGACGCCGTCGGTACGGATTCGGTCAACGCCACGTCGGTCGTGTCCTCCGGATGAAGAGCTGCGGCGCACGGGCCCGGCGGGCGGCCCGGCGTTCCCCCGTACGTACCAACGACGGTCCGGGCGCGGGATCACGGTCGGGGGAGAGATCCTTAACCAGCCGGGAACCGGGGGCCCGGCTAACGCCGTCCCTCCCGGCACCGGCATAGTGGGGGCTTGCGTCCGGCGACTTGGGGTTCATGACAAGAACCGCGGCGGGCGTGCCGTACCAGCTCAGTCCGATGTCTCAGGGGGAGTTCACCCATGCGTTCCATACGTCCGCCGGCCCGCCGCGCCGCCTCGCGCGCGCGCCGTTCCCCGGTTCTGGCCGCCGCGCTGACCGCTGTCGTGGCACTGACCGCGACCGCCTGCGGGCCCGGTGGCGACGCCGACGCCAAGACCGGCGCCTCCGCGGAGCAGGAGGCCCCCGGCGGCACCGAGATCAAGATTCCGCAGGACATCCGGGAGAAGCTGAAGGAACGCGGCATCGACCTGGACCGGTGGAAGGACGGCGAGTGGAAGAACTGGGACCGCGACAAGTGGCTCCGTGAGGCCGGGGAATTCATCAACCCGATCATCAAGGACTTCTGGAACCCGGACAAGATCGAGAAGGTCAAGCCGCCGCAGGACCCGAGCAAGCCCGAGGACATCTCCGAGGACCAGGGCAAGACCGACCCGGAGCCCGTCGCCGTCCCTGCGCGGCCGGTGCGGACGCCGTACACCTCCACCGCGCCCGGTGTGGGTCTGCTGCTCTTCAGCACGCCCGAGGGCGAGTCGCGCTGTTCGGCCACCGTCGTCAAGGACCCGGCGCACCCCGGCAGGTCCAACCTGGTGTGGACGGCCGCGCACTGTGTGCACGCCGGTAAGAACGGCGGTTGGTACCGCAACATGATGTTCGTGCCGAACTTCAACCGGAACGGTGTGTCCGCCGCCGGGATGAAGTCCGCGCCGTTCGAGGACCGCGTCCCGGCCGGTAAGTGGTGGGCCGACGACATGGCCACCTCCAGCGAGTGGATCAAGGACGGCGGCGCGGTGCCGGGTGTGCCGATGGCGCCGTACGACTTCGCGCTGATGCACGTCAAGCCGGAGCAGAGCACGGGCGGCAAGTCGCTGGAGGAGATGGCCGGCGGTGCGTACACGGTCAACTTCAACGCGCCCGCGATGAGCAAGATCCCGAGCCTGACCGCGCAGGGTTACCCGGCCGAGGCGCCGTTCGACGGAGCGCTCCAGGAGCAGTGCACCGACAAGCCGACCCGGCTGTCGATGGACGCGGTCAAGCCCACCATGTACCGCATCGGCTGCACCATGACCGGTGGTTCCTCCGGTGGTCCCTGGTTCGTGAAGGGCGCCGACGGCAAGCCGGAGCTGATCTCCAACATGTCGATGGGGCCGCGTCCGGCCCGCTGGTCCGCCGGCCCGCACCTGGGCCCCGAGGCGCGGAACATGTTCAACGCGATGAGCAAGCGCTGGGCCGCCAAGGGCTGATCCGCCCCTGACGTACGGGAAGGGCCGCTCCCCCGAGGGGGAGCGGCCCTTCTGCTGTGCCGTGTCCGCGCCGGTCAGGCGGCGGGGACGAACGGCTGGAGCTCGGCGGCGAGTTCCTGGTGGACCCGGGCCCTGAGGACCGTGCCGTCCGCGGTGTGCTCCTCGGAGAGGACCTCGCCCTCCGCATGGGCGCGGGAGACCAGCTTCCCCTGGGTGTAGGGGACCAGCGCCTCGATCTCGACCTCGGGGCGCGGCAGCTCCTCGTCGAGCAGCTCCAGCAGCTCGGCCATGCCCTGGCCGGTCCGCGCGGAGACCACGAGGGCGTGCTTCTCCTGGCGCAGCAGCCGCTGGAGAACCAGCGGGTCGGCGGCGTCCGCCTTGTTGACGACGACGATCTCGGGGACGTCGCCCGCGCCGACGTCGCGGAAGACCTCGCGGACGGCGGCGAGCTGCTCCTCGGGCGCCGGGTGCGAGCCGTCGACGACGTGCAGGATCAGGTCGGAGTCGCCGACCTCCTCCATCGTGGAACGGAACGCCTCGACGAGGTGGTGCGGCAGGTGGCGGACGAAGCCGACGGTGTCGGCGAGGGTGTAGAGCCGCCCGCTGGGCGTCTCGGCGCGGCGGACGGTCGGGTCCAGGGTGGCGAACAGGGCGTTCTCCACCAGGACACCGGCGCCGGTGAGGCGGTTGAGCAGCGAGGACTTACCGGCGTTGGTGTAACCGGCGATGGCGACCGAGGGGATCTTGTTGCGCCGGCGTTCCTGGCGCTTGATGTCCCGGCCGGTCTTCATCTCCGCGAGCTCCCGGCGCATCTTCGCCATCTTCTCGCGGATCCGGCGCCGGTCCGTCTCGATCTTCGTCTCACCGGGGCCACGGGTGGCCATACCGCCGCCCGCGGATCCGGAGCCACCGCCACCCATCTGCCGGGACAGCGACTGACCCCAGCCGCGCAGCCGCGGCAGCATGTACTGCATCTGCGCCAGCGAGACCTGCGCCTTGCCCTCCCGGGACTTGGCGTGCTGGGCGAAGATGTCGAGGATCAGCGCGGTGCGGTCGACGACCTTGACCTTGACGACGTCTTCCAGGTGGATCAGCTGGCCCGGCGAGAGCTCACCGTCGCAGACCACCGTGTCGGCGCCGGATTCGAGGACGATGTCGCGCAGCTCCAGGGCCTTGCCGGAGCCGATGTAGGTGGCCGGGTCGGGCTTGTCGCGGCGCTGGATGACGCCGTCGAGCACCAGGGCACCGGCCGTCTCGGCGAGTGCGGCCAGCTCGGCGAGGGAGTTCTCCGCGTCGCTCGCGGTGCCGGAGGTCCAGACACCGACGAGCACGACGCGCTCCAGACGGAGCTGGCGGTACTCGACCTCGGTGACGTCCTCGAGCTCGGTGGAGAGTCCGGCGACGCGGCGCAGCGCGGCACGCTCCGACCTGTCGTACTGCTCGCCGTCACGGGCCTCGTCGATCGACTGACTCCAGGCGACGTCCTCTTCCATCAGGGCGTCGGCCCGAAGGCTCTCGGGGAGGCGCTGGCGGTCCGCGGGAAGGGAAGAGGAGGAGGTCATTTGATCCTTTGTGTCGATGGGAGGTCCTACGGGGGGCCGGTCGGCCGCGCTGGGACCGTCGGTGGTGACAACGTCCGGGCCGCGCCGGAGATTCCCGGCCGCCGGAGTCGACCCGTCGATGGTCGCACGGGCGGTGGGGACCGTCACGCGAGTTTCCCGGTGTTTCCACCGATTCCCGGCGGACGGACGCGCCCGTGGCACGGGGGCACGGCCGGGCCGGCCGGACGGACACGGCACCGTGGCGGGCCGTACGGCACGGCGCCCCGCACGGGGCACCGGCCCGCCCCGTGCCCCGTGCGGGCCCGCCCCGTGCCCCGTGCGGGCCCGCCCCGTGCGCCGGGCGCGGGGCGGGCCCGCGCGTTCACTTCGGGCGACGGGAGGTCCACCCCGGGTGGCCGGGCATCGGCGGGGTCTTCGCGTCGTACAGCCAGGCGTGCAGGAAGGCGGAGAGGTCGCGGCCGGAGACGGCGGAGGCGAGGGCGGTGAAGTCGGCGGTGGAGGCGTTGCCGTCGCGGTGGCGGGCGACCCAGGCGCGCTCCAGGCGGTCGAAGGCGGCCGGGCCGATCTTCTGGCGCAGCGCGTACAGGACGAGGGCGCTGCCGTCGTAGACGACGGGGCGGAAGATGCTGATCTTCTGCCCCGGGACGGGCCGCTTCGGGGCGGCGGGCGGTCCGCCGTCGGTCCGCCAGCCGTCCGACTCGGTGTAGGCGCGACGCATCCGCTCCTCCAGGGAGGCGCGCTTCTTGCCTCCCTTCTCCTCGGCGTAGAGCGCCTCGTACCAGGTGGCGTGGGCCTCGTTGAGCCAGAGGTCGGACCAGCGGCGGGGGCTGACACTGTCGCCGAACCACTGGTGGGCCAGTTCGTGCACCATCACCGACTCGACGTACCAGGAGGGCAGGCGATCCTCGGTGAAGAGGCCCTTCTCGAAGAGGGAGAGGGTCTGGGTCTCCAGCTCGAATCCCGTGCGGGTGTCGGCGATGAGCAGCCCGTAGAGCGGGAACGGGAAGCGGCCGACCCGGCGCTCCATCCAGGCGATCTGGCCCGGGGTGCGGTCGAGCCAGGGCTCCATGGCGGTGCGGGCGGCGGCGGGCACCACGTCGCGCACCGGCAGGCCGTGCGGTCCCCGGCGGGTGCGGACGGCGGACTTCCCGAAGGAGACCTGGGTCAGTTCGGTGGCGACCGGGTGGACGGAGCGGAAGGTGCGGGTGGGGCGGGGCCCGTCGTCGCCGCCCGGTACGGGCACACCGCCGGCGACCGCCGTGACGCCCCGGGGCGCGGTGAGGCGGAAGGTGACGTACGCCTTGTCGGAGGGGTGGTCGTTGCAGGGGAACACCCGGTGGGCGGCGTCTGCCTGGTTGGCCATGGCGAGGCCGTCGGGGGTGCGGATCCAGCCGCCGTCGGCGCCGCCCCGGGGGTCGCTGGTGTGGCGGACGACGATCCGCAGCGGCGCCCCGGCGGGCACCGGGACGGCGGGGGTGATCACGATGTCCTCGCCCCGGCGGACGGAACCGGCGGGCAGTCCGCCGACGGTGACGGAGGCGACGGTGCCGCGGGCGAAGTCGAGGTTGAAGTGGTCGAGCGCCGTGGTGGCGCGGGCGGTGATCGTGGTGACGGCGGCCAGCGGCCGGTCGTTGCGGCCGCTGTAGTCGAGGGCGATGTCGTACCCGAGGACGTCGTAGCCGGGGTTGCCGAGCCGGGGGAAGAGCCGGTCGCCGATGCCCACGGGGCCGGGCGCGGACGGCGCGGCGGCGCCCAGGACGGCGACGGCCGCCAGGGCGAGGGCGGTGGCGCGGCGGGCGGCGGGACGCGGCACGGCGCCCCGGGGGCGCGGACGCGGCCCGGAACGCGCGGGGGACGGAAGGCGCCGGAGATACGGGGGAAGCAGCATGGGCTACGGCTACCAGCGCCGCCCGCCGCTCCGCTGACGGCTCTCCACCACGGCACCCGAACGGGCGGCGCGCGGCGGGCCGTGGCCCGTATACGCGGGCGCGGGGCGGGGGTGTGTTCGGTGGGCGGCGTGCCCCGGTCACCGGTGCGGGCACCGGGCGCGTCCGGTGGCGGGCGCGCCCGGCCGTTACGGCTCCGCGGGCCCGGCGCGGCAGCGCGGCCCGGGAGCGTCAGGGGCGCGGTGCCCCGGTGCGACGGGGCTTGACCGCCCGGGTGACGTCGTAGACGCCCGGCACCTGGCGCATGGCGCGCAGCAGGGCGGGCAGCGCGGCGGCGTCGGGCAGCCGGAGCGTGTAGGTGTGGCGGACGCGCTGCTCGTAGGGGGGCTCGACGGCGGCGGAGACGACGGCGGCGCCCTGGACGGCGATGGCCTCGGTGAGGTCGGCGAGGAGATGGGGGCGGCTGAACGCCTCGGCGCGGAGCGTGACCCGGCAGCCGTGCCCGGCCGGTCCGGAGCCGTGCCAGCGCACCCCGACCGGCTTCCGCCCGGTGGCGGCCATCCGGGCCACGACGGGGCACAGGGCGCGGTGCACGGTGACGTTGCCGCCCCGTACGGCGAATCCGGTGACGGCGTCGGGCGGTACCGGCGTACAGCACCCGGCGAGGCGGACGGCGGCGTCGGGCAGCCCGTCGACGGCGAGGGCCTCGGGCACCGGACCGGGGCCGTCGTCCTCGGGGGCGCCGGGCCCGGACGCCTCCTCCGGAGCGGCGGGGCCGGTGGTTCCGGCCGAGGCGCGGGAGGCGGGGCCGGTGGCCGGGCGGCGCGGGGCCCCGGCGGCGGGGCGGTCGCCGGGGGCGCCCGCCGCGGCCTCCCGCGCCCCGTCCCCGCCCGTCCTCGGGCCGACCGGGGACGGCGCCTCCGCGGGGGGAACCGCGCCGTCCGAGGGTGTGGGAGCAGCCGGGGCACCCGCCCCGTCGCCCGGTGCCGGCTCCGGGGGCGCGCCGCGCTCGGCCAGCCAGCGGCCGATGGCGAGGCGGGCGGCGGGGGTGCGGGTGTGGTCGAGCCATTCCGGGGACGGTCCGGCGGCGGCGTCGGGCGCCATCAGCAGGTGGAGGCCGTCGCCGTCGCGCAGCACGGTGGAGAGGGGCACCAGGCGGCCGTTGACCCGGGCGCCGATACAGCGGTGCGCGTCCTCGCCGTGCAGGGCGTACGCACCGTCCACACAGCTCGATCCGGCGGGCAGGCCGATCGGCCGGGCGCCCGCGGCGCGGCCCGGCCGATCGGTGTCCGCGGCGCAGAAGACGGTGATCTCCCGGTCCTGGGCGAGATCGTCGCGGAGCGAGGACCAGAAGGTGTCCGAGTCGGGGGTGGCGCTCTGCCACTCCAGCAGGCGGGAGAGCCACCCGGGGCGCGTCGGGTCGGCCCGCTCGCCGTCCTGCGCGTCCGCACCGGCCGCCGGGGCGTACGGGTTGCCCAGGGCGATCACCCCGGCCTCCGCGACGCGGTGCATCTGGTGGGTGCGGATCAACGTTTCGGCGATCTCCCCCGCCTCGCCCGCGACGGCAGTGTGCAGTGACTGGTAGAGGTTGAACTTGGGAGCGGCGATGAAGTCCTTGAACTCCGAGACGACGGGCGTGAAGCAGGTGTGCAGCTCCCCCAGGACGGCGTAGCAGTCGGCGTCCTCGGGGACGAGCACCAGGATCCGCCCGAGGTCGGCGCCGGTCAGCTCACCGCGGGCGCGCCGCACCCGGTGCACGGAGACGAGGTGGCGGGGGCGCAGCCGGACCTCCGCGTCGATACCGGCGTCGGCCAGGACCGTACGCATCCGGCCGGCGAGCGCGGCGAGCGGATCGGGGCGGTCGGCGTGCGCGCGCAGCAGGCGGCGGGTGGCGGCGTACTCCTCGGGGTGCAGGATCGCGAAGACCAGGTCCTCCAGCTCGCTCTTGAGGGCCTGGACGCCGAGGCGTTCGGCGAGCGGGATGAGGACGTCGCGGGTGACCTTGGCGATCCGGACCTGTTTCTCGGGGCGCATCACGCCGAGGGTGCGCATGTTGTGCAGCCGGTCGGCGAGTTTGATCGACATCACGCGGACGTCGTGGCCGGTGGCGACGAGCATCTTGCGGAAGGTCTCCGGTTCGGCGGCGGCGCCGTAGTCGACCTTCTCCAGCTTGGTGACACCGTCGACGAGATAGCGGACCTCGGCGCCGAACTCCGCCCGCACCTGGTCGAGCGTCACCTCGGTGTCCTCGACGGTGTCGTGGAGCAGCGAGGCGGTCAACGTCGTGGTTTCCGCGCCGAGTTCGGCGAGGATGAGGGTCACCGCGAGCGGGTGGGTGATGTAGGGTTCGCCGCTTTTCCGCATCTGGCCGCGGTGCGAGGACTCCGCCAGCGTGTACGCCTTGGCGAGGATGGCGAGATCGGCGTCCGGATGGTGACCGCGGTGGACCTTGGCGACGTGTTCCAGCGCGTCGGGCAGACCGCCGCGCGGCGCCGGGCCGAGCAGCGCGGCCCGGCCGATGCGGCGCAGTCCGCGCAGCGCGGGACGGGGCAGGCCACGGCGGCTCCGGGCCGTGTCCGGGTTTCCAGGGTTCGTGGCCTCTGCGCTCATGGGCACCTCCGGCAGCGAGTCGACCGGCGGTCTGGCGCCGTCGGTTGAGCGGCCGGGCCGGTGATTGATGCTACCGAGCCCACCACGCGCCGTTGCCCGCCCCCTCCCCCCTACGAAACGGATCACCCGTTCGAGCGAACTTCCCGGGGGCGCCCGTGTCTTGGGAGGGCGGCGGTGCGGCGGCGTACGGTCAGGCGGTTTCCCCGGCGAGCCACGCGGGGTCGAGGGTCCCCTCGGCGACGATCACGGCGGGCCCGGTCATCTCCACCGTGCCGTCGGGCAGTTCGGTGATCTCCAGGGTGCCGCCGAGGACGTCGACGGTGTACGTGACGGGGGTGCCGGTCAGCGCCGGGTCGACGCCGTCGCGGCGGGCGGTGGCGACGGCCACGGCGCACGCACCGGTGCCGCAGGAGCGGGTCTCGCCGGAGCCGCGCTCGTGCACCCGCATGGCGACGTGGCGCGGTCCGCGGTCGGCGACGAACTCGACGTTGACGCCCTCCGGGTAGACCGCGGCGGGCGCGACACCGGGTGCGTCGAGGAGGCTTCCGGCGTGCGCCAGGTCCTCGACGAACGCGACGGCGTGCGGGTTGCCCATGCTGACGTTCCGGGACGGCCAGGTGCGCTCGCCCACGGTGATGTCGGCCGCGCCCTCGGACAGCTCGGCGCGCCCCATGCCGACGGTGACGTCACCGGTCTTGGCGAGGTGCACCCGGCGGACCCCCGCGCGGGTGGCGACGGCGAGGTCACCGGCCTCGGCCAGTCCGGCGTGGAGGAGGTAGCGGGCGAAGACCCGGACGCCGTTGCCGCACATCTCGGCGACCGAACCGTCACCGTTGCGGTAGTCCATGAACCACTCGGCGTCACCGGCCATCGCCCGTGCCTCGGGGTGGGCGGCGGACCGCACGACGCGCAGCACGCCGTCCGCGCCGATCCCGGCGCGCCGGTCGCAGATCCGGGCGACCTCGGCGGCGGTCAGGTCGAGCCGGCCGTCCGGGTCCGGAACGATCACGAAGTCGTTCTCGGTGCCGTGGCCCTTGAGGAAGTCGATACGCGCGGTGCTCACCCCTGAATCGTACGGGCCGCAGGGACGTTCCGGCACGCGGGGCGCCACGGCGGCACGGGGCCGAGCGGGGCGCGGGCGGACCGGCGGAGGCGGGGCGCACGGGCGGGACGCCCGCCCGTGGCGCGGCGGACGGGCGGGGCCGGGCGGCGCGGGCTCAGCGGAGGCGGGTGACGCGCCAGATGGCGAGGGCGGCGGGGACGACCACCACGGCGGTGTAGGCGAGGACCACCCGCCAGCTCGCGCGGCGGCCGGAGCCGCGGGTGGGGAGTCCGGGCCAGGTGTGGCCGACGCGGCGGGCCGCCATCATGCCCCAGCCCGCGGCGCAGCAGCACAGCAGCAGCCCGAGCATGGCGATGGGGGCGCCGCCGTCGCCGCCGAACTCGAAGGCGAGGGGGAAGGCGAACATCAGCGAGCCCACGGCGGCGAGCGCCACGACCGGCGCCAGCTGCCACAGCCGCAGCCGCCGCGGCGGACGCAGCTCCCGGAACGACTCACCGCCCTCGGCGGCCGGCTCCTCGGCGTCGGGCCCGTCGGAACCGTCCAGCGCGGGGCTCCGCGGGGCCTGGAGAGCGGTGCCGTCCGGCTCCGGCAGGTCGTCGGCGCGCTCGTCGGGGACGGCGTACGGAGCGGCGTCCCGGGGGTGCGGCGCGGGGGCTTGTGGATCGCGCGGCGCCGTGCCGGTGCCGTTCCGGTCCGGCTGCTGCGCTCCGTCACGAGGGCCGGCCTCCATTGCCACGCGCCCTCCCCACTGCTGACTGCACGCTCGATCGACGGTTGATGATGACACGCGCTCCGGGGCCCCGATGACGGGCGGAGCGTCCCGATGCCATGACGTGATCAGGCTGTGACCGGTCGTTCGACGAGGGAAAGCGCGTGCCGCGGCAGTTCCGCGCGGTCGACCTCGGCGCCGCTGAGCCAGTGGACCCGGGGGTCGCGGCGGAACCACGCGTCCTGCCGCCGGGCGAACCGCTTCGTGGCCCGTACGGTCTCCTCGCGTGCTTCCGCTTCCGTGCACTCCCCGGCGAGGTGGGCGAGGACCTGCTGGTAGCCGAGGGCGCGGGAGGCGGTGCGGCCCTCGCGCAGTCCGACGGCCTCCAGAGCGCGTACCTCGGCGACGAGTCCGTCCTCCCACATGCGGTCGACACGGCGGGCGATGCGGTCGTTCAGCTCCGGCCGCCCGACACCGACGCCGATCTGGAGGGTGTCGTAGACGGCGTCGTGACCGGGGAGGTTGGCGGTGAAGGGGCGGCCGGTGATCTCGATGACCTCCAGGGCGCGCACGATGCGGCGGCCGTTGCCGGGCAGGATCGCGCGGGCGGCCTCCGGGTCGGCGGCGGCGAGCCGGGCGTGCAGGGCGCCGCTGCCCAGCTCGGCCAGCTCGGCCTCCAGGCGGGCGCGGACCTCCGGGTCGGTGCCGGGGAACTCCAGGGCGTCGAGGGCGCCGCGTACGTAGAGCCCGGAGCCGCCGACGAGGACGGGGGTGCGGCCCTCGGCGAGCAGCCGGTCGATCTCGGCACGGGCCAGGCGCTGGTACTCGGCGACGTTGGCGGCGCGGGTGACGTCCCAGATGTCGAGGAGGTGGTGCGGGACGCCCTGCCGCTCCGCCTCCGTGAGCTTGGCGGTGCCGATGTCCATACCGCGGTAGAGCTGCATGGAATCGGCGTTGATCACCTCGCCGCCCAGGTGCGCGGCGAGCGCGACCCCCAGATCGGACTTCCCGGCCGCGGTGGGCCCGACGACGGCGATGACCCGCGGAGCGGGGACTGCGGTGTTCACGGAGCCAGTCTCCCAAACCTCGCCGGTGGACGGGGCCCGGGGCCGGTCCGCACGGGGCGGACCGGGGACGGCGTCCGGCGGGGCGCCCCCTATCGCCAGTCGGCCACGAAGTACCCGACCCCGTACGGCGCCTCGTCGTGGCGGAGCGTGCCGCGGAGCGGGGTGCTCGCGCGGGCGGCGCCGGTGAGGAGTTGCCAGGGGGCGCGGCCGGTCACCTTCAGGGAGGCGGCCTCCTCGGGGTCGAGGGCGGCGAGGGCCTCGGTGTCGGCGTCGCCCAGGGCGCGGGCGAGGGCGGCGTCGTGGTCCGCGGCGCGGGGGTCGAGGTAGCCGGGGGCCTTGACCGTGCGGCAGGCGCTGCCGTCGCCCATGACCAGGAGCGCCACCCGGGGGGCGGACGCGGCCAGCTCGCGGCCCGCCTCCAGGCAGTCCCCGGGGGCGAGCGCGGTGTCCACGCCCAGGCCGGTCACGGGGGCGCCGACGGGGGCGGCGTGGGCGAGCAGCCAGGCGCCGACGGCGAGCGAGGGCGGCAGCGGGCGCCCGGCCGGGTGCGGCGCGGTGCCCAGGGCGACGTCGAGGTCCACGCCGAAGCCACGGAACGAGCCGGTGGCGCCCTGCGGGTACGGGCCCTGTCCGGCCGGGTCGGTGGGGCCGACGACGACCAGCCGGTCGGGGCGGGCGGCGGCGAGGGCGCCGACGGCCTCCCGGCAGGCGGCGCGGAGCGGGTCCAGCTCACCGGCGGCGCCGGCGGCGACCTCGGGGACGAGCAGGGGCGGGCACGGGCACAGGGCGGCGGCTACGAGCATGGCAGGCAGCGTAGCCCGCAGGGGGGACGGCACCCAGCCGGACCGCGGTCCTCGGTCTTTCCCGCCGCGGGACGCGTGTCCGGCCGGGGCGGGGCCGCCGTGGGCCGCGCGTCCGGGTGGGGCGGACCGGAGGCCGGGCGGGCATCCGGGCACGCCGTGAGCTTGCAGGGGAGCCGGTGGGGGACGCGTGTCCGGCCGGGGCGGGAGGCCCGCCGTCGCGGAGCGGGGGCCCGCCATGGGGGGCGTCCCGCGGCGGGGCGGGGCTCCTCAGGGGGCGCGACGGGCCGCCCCGCGAGGCCCGCCCCGGCACGCGGGGTCCGCCCGGCGCGGCGGTGCGGCCGCCCCGGGCGCATCCCTCAGTCGCAGCCGCAGCCGCCGGTCGGGGCGGGGGCGGCGGCCGGGGCGCCGATGGTGGGCAGGCCCAGCATGACGCCGGCGGGCTTGGCGGCGGGGGCGGCGTTGCGGCGCTCCCAGGCGTCGCCCGCGGCGGTGCGGCGGACCGCGGAGACGGGACCCTCGGCCAGCAGGTGGTGCGGGGCGGCGTAGGTGATGTCGACGGTCACCATGTCGCCGGGGCGGACCGGCTCCTCGGGGCGGGTGAAGTGGACGAGGCGGTTGTCGGGGGCGCGGCCGGAGAGGCGGCGGGTGGCGTCGTCCTTGCGGCCCTCGCCCTCGGCGACCATGACCTCCAGGGTGCGGCCGACCTGCTTCTTGTTCTCCTCCCAGGAGATCTCCTCCTGGAGGGCGACGAGGCGCTCGTACCGCGCCTGGACGACCTCCTTGGGGATCTGGTCGTCCATCTCGGCGGCGGGGGTACCGGGGCGCTTGGAGTACTGGAAGGTGAACGCCTGGGCGAAGCGGGACTCGCGGACCGTGTGGAGGGTCTGCTCGAAGTCCTCCTCGGTCTCGCCGGGGAAGCCGACGATGATGTCGGTGGAGAGCGCGGCGTCCGGCATGGCGGCGCGGACCTTCTCGATGATGCCGAGGAAGCGCTCCTGGCGGTACGAGCGGCGCATCGCCTTCAGGACGCGGTCGGAGCCGGACTGGAGCGGCATGTGCAGCTGCGGCATGACGTTCGGGGTCTCGGCCATGGCGGCGATGACGTCGTCGGTGAAGTCGCGCGGGTGCGGGGAGGTGAAGCGGACCCGCTCCAGGCCCTCGATCTTCCCGCAGGCGCGCAGCAGCTTGGAGAACGCCTCGCGGTCGCCGATGTCGGAGCCGTAGGCGTTGACGTTCTGGCCGAGGAGGGTGATCTCGGAGACGCCCTCGGAGACCAGCGCCTCGATCTCGGCGAGGATGTCGCCGGGCCGGCGGTCCTTCTCCTTGCCGCGCAGCGCCGGGACGATGCAGAAGGTGCAGGTGTTGTTGCAGCCGACGGAGATGGAGACCCACGCGGCGTACGCGCTCTCGCGGCGGGTGGGCAGCGTCGAGGGGAACGCCTCCAGGGACTCGGCGATCTCGACCTGCGCCTCCTCCTGGACGCGGGCGCGCTCCAGCAGGACGGGCAGCTTGCCGATGTTGTGCGTGCCGAAGACCACGTCGACCCAGGGGGCCTTCTTGACGATGGTGTCGCGGTCCTTCTGGGCGAGGCAGCCGCCGACGGCGATCTGCATGCCGGGGCGGGCGGCCTTCTTGGGGGCGAGCTGGCCGAGGTTGCCGTAGAGGCGGTTGTCGGCGTTCTCGCGGACCGCGCAGGTGTTGAAGACGACGATGTCGGCGCCGTCGGCGTCCTTGGGGGCGCGGACGTAGCCGGCGTCCTCCAGGAGGCCCGAGAGCCGTTCGGAGTCGTGGACGTTCATCTGGCACCCGTAGGTGCGGATCTCGTAGCTTCGCTCAACGCCCACGTCACAACTCCGGTCACTGCTGCTGGTCACCCCCCAAGGGTAAGGGGGTGCGGGGAGCGGGTGTCCCCGCACCGACGGGACGGGGCCCGCACGGGGCGGGCCGCGCCGGTCAGCGGCGGGCCCGGCGCGGCGGCAGCCCCGGCAGACCGCGCGGGGCGGGCGGCGGGGCGGGCAGGTCGAGCGGGGCGGCGCCGGGGGCGAAGGCGGCGTCCCGGAGCTGGTCGGGGGCGACGCCGGCGAAGCGCATCAGATCGGTGGCGGCGGCACGGGCGGCGGCGCCCGTCGCCAGCCGCTCGGGGTACGGGGCGCCGGCCTCGTCCCGGATGAGGTCGCGGACGGCGGTCCGCGCCTCCTCCGCCGCGCCCCTGCGGGTGGCGTGGTCGCCGGGGGCGGCGGCGAGGGTGGCCACCGCGTCGGCGAAGACGGCGACGGCGCGGACCACGGGCCCGCGGCGGGCGGCGGGGGTGTTTGCCGCCACCCGGATCAGCGCCAAGCAGCTGTGGGTGAGGGGCGCCAACTCCCCCGCGTACGCCACCTCGCGCGCGATGTCGTCCGTGCGCCCCCACCATCGGACCGTGCGCCGTGCGGCGTGGTGGCCCGCCTCGCGCATCCGGGCGACCTCGGCGAGCGGCTCGTGCGCGTCCGTCAGCAGGCGGGCCGCTTCCTGGGCGGGGCGGGTGTCGCCACGGGTGAGGGCGTCGGCGGTGCGGCGCAGCGCGTCCGCGAGGGTGCGCAGGACGGCCGTCTCGGCGCGGCGCAGCAGGGCGATCGGTTCGGCGGGGAAGAGGACCTGGCTGACCAGGAGGGCGACTCCGGCGCCGATGAGGGCGTCGGTGAGCCGGTCGATCCCCGAGCCGCGGACCCCGGTGGCCACCGTGAGGATGGCGCTCGCCGCGGCCTGGGCGAGCACGATCCGTTCGTCGCTGAGCGCCAGGGCGGCCACCAGCGCGGCACAGGTGGCGACGGTGAGCGCGGCGGCGCCGTGCCCGAGGAGGAACAGCGCCGCCTCACCGGCGAGGATGCCGACGACGACGCCGACGAGCAGCCGTACGGCGTTGGAGCCGCGCTCGCCGCGGGAGGCGTTCAGCGCCACGACGGTGGCGATGGGGGCGAAGAACGGCTGATGGTGCGAGACGAGGTGGGTGGCGACCACCCAGGAGGCGGTCACCGCGGCGGTCTGCTGGAGCAGCGGCCAGGCCGCCGCCCTGATCCGGTCGCGGGCGACGCCGGCGCGGCGGGCCCCCGGATGCGCCCCGGAGCGCGGGGGCGCGCCCCGCTCCCTGCTCACCGCGCGGGGGCCGGGGCGCGCCGGTGGAAGCGGGACCGGAGCGCGGCGTCGACCTCCTCGTAGGTGCGGCCCTTGGTCTCGGGGACGAAGCGGGCGACGAAGAGGAGCGCGCCGGCACAGACCGCGGCGAAGATCCAGAAGGCCGGGCCCTGGCCGATCGCCTGGACCACGGGCAGGAACGCCTGCCCGACGACGAAGTTGGACGCCCAGTTCGTGGTGGTCGAGACGCTGGAGCCGCGGGAGCGGACGGCGGGCGGGAACAGCTCGCCGACCAGCACCCAGAAGACCGGCCCGAGCCCGCCGCTGTACGCGATGATGTAGAGCAGCATGAAGATCAGCGGCATCCCCGAGCCCCAGCCGGCGACGAAGGACAGCCCGAGCAGGACGAGTGTGACGCACATGCCGGTCAGGGAGATCAGCATCAGGCGGCGGCGTCCCCAGCGGTCGATCAGGTGGATCGCGACGAGGGTCATGGCGAGGTTCACCACGCCGATGAAGACCGAGTAGAAGATCGAGTTGGAGGCGGTCAGACCGGTCTGCTCGATGATCGTCGGGGCGTAGTAGATGATCGTGTTGATCCCGCCGAACTGCTGCACGGCGGCGAGGGTGAGGCCGACGATCAGCGCGGGCCGCACCGCCGGGGCCAGCAGGGCCCGCCGTCCGGCGCCCTTGGTGGTGCCGGACTCCGCGGAGGCGTGGCGGGCGCGGCGCTGCCGGGCGCGTTCCAGCAGCCGGTCGGCGGTGGCGTCGTTGGTGACCGACGCGATGATCTTCCGGGCCCGGTCGGGCCGGTCGTGCAGGATCAGCCACTGCGGCGACTCCGGCAGCAGCAGCGCGGCGCCGGCCACCACCAGCACGGCGGGGACGGCGCCGACCGCGAACATCGCGCGCCAGTTCCCGCTGCCGGCGAAGACCAGGTTGATCAGGTAGGCGACGAGGATGCCCACGGTGATCATGAGCTGGTTGGCGCTGAGGACCCGGCCGCGGATGTCGGGCGGGGAGATCTCCGACAGGTAGACGGGGACGGTCGCGGAGGCGGCGCCGACCGCAAGTCCGAGCACCACCCGGGCAACGAGCAGCACGCCGAAGCCGGGGGCGAGGACGGCGAGGGCGGTGCCGATGAGGAAGACGGTGCCCTCCAGGGCGAGGGCCTTGCGGCGGCCGAGCCGTTCCGCGAGGCGTCCGGCGCCGAGCGCCCCGGCCATCGCGCCGATGAGCAGGACGCTGACCACGGCGCCCTGTTCGGCGGCGTCGAGCCCGAAGTCCTTCCTGATGAACAGCAGCGCGCCGGAGACGACTCCGGTGTCGAAGCCGAAGAGGAAGCCGCCGAGGGCGATCACCGACGCCCAGCGCCGGATCGTGCGCAGTCCGGCGGGCGGCACCTCGTCGAGCGGTCCTTCGGTGCCCGGTTCCCGGGAGAAGCCCTGTACCACGTCCTGCCTCCACGCCACGGTCGTCGCCCGCGCGCGGGGGCCGCGCGCTCAGCAGAGGTTCCTGATCCGTCCGGCGCCCAAACCTGTCCGTACGGCGCCGGGCGGCCGCGATTGCGGGGCGGTGCGGGCCACGGCACGCTGTTACGGACCGGCTGGTTCCGGATCGACGCGTGGGGCGGCGGCTGAGCAGCCGCGCCACGGGAAGGCGGCAGCATGCGGGCCATCACGGTGGTGCCCGGCTCTCCCGCGCAGGTGCGGGTGGCCGAGGCACCGGACCCCGACCCCGCCCCGGACGCCCTCCTGGTCCGCGGGGACCTGCTGGGCATCTGCGGGACGGACGCCGACATCGTCGAGCAGGGGTACGGGGCGCCGCCACCGGGGCAGGACCGGCTGGTCGTGGGGCACGAGTCGCTGGGCACGGTCCTGACGGCGCCCGAGGGCTCGGGGTTCGCCCCGGGGGACCGCGTCGCGGGCATCGTGCGGCGGCCCGACCCGGAGCCGTGCGCCGCGTGCGCCGACGGCCAGTGGGACTTCTGCCGCAACGGCCGCTACACCGAGCGCGGCATCAAGGAGCTGCACGGCTACGGTGCGGAACTCTGGAGCCTGCCACCGGAGTTCGCGGTCCGTCTCGATCCGGCCCTGGCGGACTGCGGAGTGCTGCTGGAGCCGGTGTCGGTGCTGGCCAAGGCGTGGGAGCAGACCGAACGCATGCTCACCCGGACGGCGGGCCGCCCGAAGGTGGCGCTCGTGACCGGCGCGGGTCCTGTCGGGCTGTTCGCGGCGCTGCTGGGGGTGCAGCGGGGCCTGGAGGTCCATGTGCTGGACCTCAACGACAGCGGACCGAAGCCGGGGCTGGTGGCGGATCTGGGGGCGACGTTCCACACCGGTACGCCCGACACGCTCGGCGTGCGCCCCGACGTCGTCATCGAGTGCACCGGCCACGGCCCGCTGATCGGCCCGCTGACCCGGATCGTCACCCCGGGCGCCGTCATCTGTCTGACCGGGCTCTCCTCGGCGACGGCGACGGTGCCCGTCGGCGCGGATCTGCTGAACAAGGAGATCGTGCTGAAGAACGCGGTGCTCTTCGGCTCCGTCAACGCCGCGCGCCGCAACTACGAGCAGGCGGCCGACGCGCTGGCGCGGGCCGACCGTGCCTGGCTGGAGCGGCTGCTGACCCGCCGCGTCCCGATGAGCGGCTTCGCCGACGCGCTCCGCAAGGGCCCGGAGGACGTGAAGGTCGTCGTGGACCTGCGGGCGGACTGACGGCGCGGGCCCGCACGGGGCGGCCGGACGGCGGACGGCACCGCTGCGCACGGGTGCCCGGAGACCTGGGCCGCGCGCCCCGCGCCGTACACCCGCCCCGTACGCCCCATGCCCTTCTGGGACACCGTACGGGCCGCCGCACCGCACCCCCGGACACGCCACCGGCCCCCGCCGGCGTACGGACGGGGGCCGGTGGGCGCGGGGGTGTCAGCTCGCGTCGAGGCCCCAGTAGGGGGACGGGGTGGAGCCGTTGAAGGTGTCGCCGAAGAGGGCGGGGCGCTGCGGGGCGCCGACGTCGGCGGGGGCGAAGGACCTCACACCGCCGCGGCCCGGATCGCCGGACGGTACGGACCAGACGGCGCCGTGGCCGGCGTTCTCACCGGAGGCGGAGACCGTCAGATCGGCGTGGCCGTCACCGTCGGTGTCCAGCAGCCGCACGGCGGCGCCGAACAGGTCGCCCGCCTCGGCGACGCCGGGCACACCGGGGGTGTCCTGGCTGAAGGCGAGCGAACCGGTGCCGGTCAGCCCCTCGGCCGAGCCCTTCAGCAGCACCACCGAACCGGCCTTGGCCTTGGTGCCGATGGCCTCGCCGGGGGCGCCGACGGCCAGTTCGTCGTAGCCGTCGCCGTCGGTGTCACCGGCGGAGAGCGACGCGCCGAACACGTCGCCCTCCTCGTTCGCCCCGGGCACGCCGGGCGTGGCCTGGGTGAACGTGTCGGTGCGGCTGCCGAGACCGGAGGCGGCGCCGTAGCGGACCTTGACGGTGCCGGAGTCGGTCCAGGGGCCCTCGACGATGCCGCCGGGCGCCTCACGCCAGGCGAGGTCCGCGCGGCCGTCGCCGTTGAAGTCGCCCACGGTGGCGGGGAGCGCCTGCGGGCCCTTGTCGGTCTGCTTGGTCAGCCCCTTCGGACCGCCGAGGAGGAGGGCGCCGGGCCGGGCCGACTCCTCCATGGCGCGGGCCACGTACACGTCGTCGGCGCCGTCGCCGTTGAAGTCGCCGGCGGCCAGGGACAGCGTCTCGGAGTCGCCGTCGGCCACCGACACGGTCTGCTTCCGCGCGGGCTCACCGGCCCGGGTGAACGGCCCCTGGAGCAGCTCGGCGCGCTGCTCCTGCCCGTACGCGGTGGTGAAGAGGTCCTGGTGGCCGTCGCCGTCGAAGTCGCCGCCCACGGCCTTGTCCGCGTGGCTGAGCACGGCGGCGCCCGCACCGCTGATCCCCTTGCCCTTGGTGCCCCACAGGGCGAGCAGGGTGTCCTCCTGCCCCGCCACGAGGACGGCGAGGTCGGTGACGCCGTCACCGTCGAGGTCACGGGCGACCAGCGTGTCCGCGAAGCGGCCCTCGACGGAGGGGATGCCGGGCGTCTGCGCGTCGATGACGGTGCGGGTCCTCGGGTCCGGTCCGTGCGCGGAGCCGTAGACGACGGTGAGGTACCCGGCGTTGCCCGACGTCCCGGGGGCGCCGACGGCCAGGTCGTCGTAGCCGTCGCCGTTGAAGTCCTCCTTCAGCACGGTCTTCCCGGCGGCTGCCCGGGGGGTGCTGCCGGGGTCGGTACCACCGGACGTGACGGCGCCCGCGGTGACGGCGAGCGCCCCCACGACGACGGCTCCCACGCCCGTGGCTATCGCTCCCCTGGTGCGCTTACGCACTCGGCCTCCTGGAGATCGGTATCGGTCTGTCGTTGCGTGCGTACGGCGCCCGGCCCACCGGGCACCGCCCCCGTCCCCCGCCGCGGGGGTGCGATCCGGCGCTCCACGGGCCGCGTCGCACCCCGGAGAGCGGAAGATCACCCAAGGGGACACCCGGAAGCCGCCTTCCGGTTGCATCCCCGTTGCCTCGTGATGGCTCCGTGATCGCCCTGTGACGGCCTTGGCCCGCACCGGCGTTGGGGGCGGGGCGCCCGCACCGCCCGGTGGACGGGGCACGCGCCCCGCGACCGTCCGGCCCGCACCCCTCCCCCTTCCGGACACGCCCTGGCAGGATTCCGGTCATGTTTCCGGCGTTCTCGTCGCTCTCCGCACTCCCCCGGCGCCTCGCCGGGGCCCTGCGCCGCCCCCTGCCCGCCGTGGCCTGCGCCGCGGTGGCGCTCGCGCTGCTCGCGTGGTGGCTGCTGCCTCTGGGCGGCGCCCCGTCCCCCCGGGGCACCGTGACCCTGGCGACGGGCGTCCCCACCGGGGTGTACGCGCGCTACGGCGAACTGCTGCGGCAGGACCTCGCCCGGGACATGCCGCAGCTGGACGTCCGGCTGGCCCGCAGCGAGGGCTCCATCGACAACCTGCGCCAACTGACCTCCGGGCGCGCGGGGTTCACCATCGCGACGGCCGACGCGGTCGCCGCGTACCGGGAGCGCGGCGAGCCGGGCGCCCGCTCGCTGCGCGCCTGCGCCCGGCTCTACGACGACTACATGCAGCTGGTGGTGGCGGAGGGGTCGCGGGTGCGGTCCGCGAAGGATCTGCGCGGACTGCGGGTGGGGGTGGGCTCCGACGGTTCGGGCGTCCAGCTGATCACCCGGCGGCTGATGGCGGCGGCGGGCCTCGACTTCGACCGCGACATCCGCCCGGTGCGTGCCGGTATCGACACCATGCCCGCGCTGCTGCGGCACGGGAAGCTCGACGCGTTCTTCTGGTCCGGCGGGCTGCCGACCACCGCGGTGCAGCACCTGGAGGCCCGCTTCCCCGTCCGGCTGGTGCAACTGGGCGACCTGGCCGCCGCGTTGCACCGTCAGGGCGGGCAGTCGCGCTACTACCGGGAGGCCGTGATGCCGGCCGACGCCTACCCCCGGGCCCAGCACGGCCAGGGCGTCAAGACGATCGCGGTGGCCAATCTGCTGGTCACCACCGACCGCCAGGACGCGGCGCTGACCGAGGCGATGACCCGGACGGTGATACGGAGCCGGGACGCGATCGGCGAGGAGGTGCACGCCGCCCAGAAGGTCGACCTGCGGACGGCCGTCTTCACCGACCCGCTGGCGCTGCACCGGGGCGCGCGGCGGTACTACGTGTCCGAGAAGCCCTGAAAGCGGCGCGGCCCGGTCCCGGCTGTGTGACAACCGGGGCCGGGCCGGGCCGTCCGGGGCGCGCGGGCCGTATCCCTCACGGGCCGCGCCGCCCCGGGGCGTCCGGATCAGGCGGCGGGCGCTCCGCCGGGGCGGCGGCCCGAGCGGCTGCGGCGCGGCCGGCGGCGGCCGGCTGCCGCGCCACCGCCCGCTCCGCCGCCACCGGCGGGGCTGCGCCGTCCGCCGCCCGCGGGGCGCCGACGGGCGGGCTGCTGCGGGGCGGGCGCGGCGAGCTGGACCGGCTCGCCCGAGGGCGTCCGGGCCCCGGTGATCCGTATCAGCTCGGTGTCGCCGGGGCGGACCGTGGCGGTGTCCGGGGTGATCTTCGCCTGGCGCATCAGCCGGGTCATGTCGCGGCGCTGTCCGGGGGTGACGAGCGTGACGACGGTGCCGGACTCCCCGGCCCGCGCGGTGCGGCCGCCGCGGTGCAGGTAGTCCTTGGCCTCGGTGGGCGGATCGACGTTGACGACGAGGTCGAGGCCGTCGATGTGGATACCGCGGGCGGCGACGTTGGTGGCGATCAGCGCCGAGGCGTGGCCGGTGCGGAACTGCTCCAGGGTGCGGTTGCGCTGCGGCTGCGACTTGCCGCCGTGCAGCGCGGCGGCGCGCACGCCCTGGGCGAGCAGGTGCTTGGTGAGCCGGTCGGCGCCGCGCTTGGTGTCCACGAACATGATCACGCGGCCCTCGCGGGCGGCGATCTCGGTGGCGGTGGCGCGCTTGTCGGTGTCGTCGACGTAGAGGACGTGGTGGTCCATGGTCGTGACGGTGGCGGCCGACGGGTCCACGGAGTGGGTGACCGGGTCGCTGAGGAAGCGGCGGACCAACTTGTCGACATTGCGGTCGAGCGTGGCGGAGAACAGCATCCGCTGACCGTTCGGGTCGACCTTCTCCATCAGCCGGGTGACCTGCGGAAGGAAGCCCATGTCGGTCATCTGGTCGGCCTCGTCGAGGACGGTGACGGTGACCTGGTCGAGGGCGCAGGCGCCCCGGTCGAGGAGGTCGGCGAGCCGTCCGGGCGTCGCGACCAGCACCTCCGCGCCGCGGCGCAGCGCGTCGGTCTGCCGGTTGATCGACGTCCCTCCGACGACGGTGGTGGTCCGCAGCCCGACCGCCTTGGCGTACGGGGCGAGCGCGTCGGCGACCTGCCCGGCGAGTTCGCGGGTGGGAACGAGCACCAGCGCCAGCGGCCGCTTGCTGTCGGCGCGGCGGCCCGCGGTGCGGCTGAGCAGCGCGAGGCCGAAGGCGAGGGTCTTGCCCGAGCCGGTGCGGCCCCGGCCGAGGACGTCACGCCCGGCGAGCGTCGCGGGAAGGGTCGCCGCCTGGATGGGGAACGGCTCGGTGACGCCCTGCGCGCCGAGCGCGGTCAGCAGCTCCGGGGCCAGCGGCAGCTCCGCGAAGGAGGCCACGGGGGCGGGGGCGGGCGTCCTGGGGGACGGCGTACGGGGTGCGGCGCTGCGTCGCGGAGCGGTCGCTCGTGTCACTGAAGACCCTTCGGGTGAGGTGAGGCGTGGTCGTGTCGACCGCGCACTCCCCCGTGGGACGGCACTCGGGACACGAGGCGTACGGGTGCGCGGTGGGGCGGGGCCGGACGGTCACGGCATGCGGACCGTCCGCCGGCGGGCGGCGGTGCGCTCGGCGCCCCGCGGGGACGGGACGGGGCCCGCACCGGCCGGTGCGGGCCCCGTCCGCGAGACGCGTGGGCGTCAGGCGGGGATGATGTTCTCCGCCTGCGGGCCCTTCGGGCCCTGGGTCACGTCGAAGGTGACCTTCTGGCCCTCGAGGAGCTCACGGAAGCCCTGGGCCTGGATGTTCGAGTAGTGGGCGAAGACGTCGGGGCCGCCGCCGTCCTGCTCGATGAAGCCGAAGCCCTTTTCCGAGTTGAACCACTTCACGGTGCCGGAAGCCATAATTTTCTCCTTCATGGGGCACGGAGCCCGCACTGCGCGGACTCCCTGTCGCCGAGATGAGTGCCCGACACCGGAGGATTCCGGTAAAAACACGGAACGCCCGGGGCTACCAGCCTCCGGGCGCACACGACGTTCATGGGTACCACAACTGCAACACCATTCACAGTAGCACAGCCCCCGCGCGCCGGAACGGGCCCGCCCCGTGGCGCCGCCCCGTGGCCCCGTCTCACCCGCCGTCCGGGGCGTCCCGCGGCACCGTCACCCGCACCTGGAGACCGTGCGGGACGTGCGGGGCGAAGCGGAGCGTGGCGCCGCCCGCGGCGAGCAGCGCACGGCTGATGGACAGGCCCAGCCCCGAGCCGGAGACGTTCTGATGACGGCCGCTGCGCCAGAACCGGTCGCCGATCCGGGCGAGTTCGTCGTCGGTGAGGCCGGGTCCGCCGTCGGCGACGGTGATCCGTACGCCGTCGCCGCGCGGGGCGACAGTGACGGTGACCGGGCCGCCGGGCGGGGTGAACTTCAGGGCGTTGTCGACGATCGCGTCCAGGGCACTGGAGAGGGCGACAGGGTCGGCCCAGCCGGTGACCGCCGCGTGCCCCCCGTACGTCAGGCGCACCCCCTTCTCGTCGGCGAGCGGGCGCCAGGAGCCGACCCGCTCGGCGGCGAGGGCGGCGACGTCGGTGAGCTGGAGGTCGGCCGCGGCGTGCTCGGCGAGCGCGAGGTCGAGGAGGTCGTCGAGGACGCGGGCGAGCCGCTTGCCCTCGGTGCGCACGGAGGCGATCTCGGCGTTGCCCTCGGGGAGTTCCAGGGCGAGCAGCTCGATGCGGAGCAGCAGCGCGGAGAGCGGGTTGCGCAGCTGGTGGGAGGCGTCCGCGACGAAGGCGCGCTGCTGCTCCAGGACGTCCTCGACGTGGTCGGCCATCTCGTTGAACGAACGCGCCAGACGCCGCAGTTCGGGCGGTCCCGCGGTGGGGGCGACCCGGGACTTCATCCGGCCGGTGGCGATGTCGTGGCTGGCCGCGTCGAGGACCCGCACCGGCCGCAGCACCCAGCCGGTGAGGCGGAACGCGGCGGCGACGGCGGCGAGCATCGCCGCGCACTCCCCGGCGGCGATCAGCAGCCAGCCGCGCAGGATGCGGTGGCGCAGCTGACCGGTGGGCGAGTCGGTGACGACGACCGCGACGACGTCACCGTCGCGGATGACGGGCGAGGCGACCGGGATGCGGCCGGCGTCGTCCCAGGGCCAGATCTGGTCGGGGTCGTGGCTGCGGTGCCCGGCCAGCGCCTCCTTGAACGCCTGCGCGCCCATACCGTCGCGCGCCACGTGCCAGCCGCGCGGGGCGGCGGCCATCGGGGTGCGGTCGCGGTGGAAGACCCCGGCCCGGATGCCGTAGAGGTCGTGGTAGCGGTCGAGTTCCGCGGCGAGGGTGGCGCGGCGTTCGCCCTCGTCGCCCGAGGTCTCGGCGGCGGCGCCGGAGCGCTCGGTGACGAACTGCGCGAGGGAGGCGAACCGCGCCGCGTCATCGATCCGGTCGATGACCACCTTCTGCTGCGCGGCCCCCGCGGTGATCACCGCGAGCGGGACGCCGAGGGCGAGCAGCACCCCGGCGAGCAGGACGATGAGGAGCGGGAGGAGTCGGGTACGCACGGACCTGCCGGGCCTCAGCCGGCCGGGGCGGCGGGCGGCCGCACCGGCGTGGCGGGGGCGACGAGGCGGTAGCCGACGCCGCGGACCGTCTCGATGAGCGCGGGCATCCGCAGCTTGGCGCGGAGCGAGGCGATGTGCACCTCCAGGGTCCGGCCGGTCCCCTCCCAGCTGGTACGCCACACCTCGCTGATGATCTGCTCCCGCCGGAAGACCACCCCGGGCCGCTGGGCGAGGAGCGCGAGGAGGTCGAACTCCTTACGGGTCAGCGGGACGGCGGTGCCGTCCACCGAGACCTGGCGGGTGGGCAGTTCGACGGTGACGGCGCCCAGCCGCAGCGCGTCGTCCGGACCGCTCTCCTCGGCGCGCGGCTCGGCGGGCCCGGACACCCCGCGGCGGCTGACGGCGTGGATACGGGCGAGGAGTTCACCGGTGTCGTACGGCTTGACCACGTAGTCGTCGGCGCCGAGGTTCAGCCCGTGGATGCGGGAGCGGACGTCGGCGCGTGCGGTGACCATGATGACGGGCACCGCGCGGATCCGCCGGATCCGGCCGCAGACCTCGAATCCGTCCTGGTCGGGCAGGCCGAGGTCGAGCAGGACCACCGCGAACGGTTCGTCGTGGTCGGGCAGGAGCGCCTGGAGCGCCTCCTCGCCGCTGCGGGCGTGCACGACGGTGAACCCGTGCCGCGCGAGCACCGCGGACAGGGCCGCGGCGACATGGTCGTCGTCCTCGACGAGCAGCAGTCTCATCGGCCCGGCCTCCTCCTCGGTGACGGTCTGCGGGTGACGTGTGCGGGAACCACAGGGCATCTACGGCGATGAACGGCGTGCCCGTCAAGGGGCGGCCGCGCCCCGGGCGCCATCCGTTACGCAGCCGGTACGCCCGGCGGCGCCGGAGTGCGGAAGGGGCGCACCGGCGCACCGTGCGGGCCCGGTGGCGTGAAGACGTCCTCCGTACCGGGGCGGTGACTTCCGGCCGTCGCGGCCGGATCGTGATGCTCAAGTTCCCCTCAGATGTAATGACGCAGGTCGCGGGCCGTCCTAATGTCTCGGCAACCGAGGAGGACGGAGCTACACGCCGATGAGCGAAGTATCGGGGACCGGGAGCACCGAGGCCCCCGCACCGGCCGGGGACCAGTTGGTCGTGCTGGACAACGTCAACAAGCACTTCGGCGCGTTGCACGTGCTCCAGGACATCGATCTGACGATCCACCGCGGTGAGGTCGTCGTGGTGATCGGACCGTCCGGGTCCGGCAAATCGACACTGTGCCGCACCATCAACCGTCTGGAGACGATCGACAGCGGGGCCATCAGCATCGACGGCAAACCGCTGCCGCAGGAGGGCCGGGAACTGGCCAGGCTCCGTGCCGATGTCGGCATGGTCTTCCAGTCCTTCAACCTCTTCGCGCACAAGACGGTGCTGGAGAACGTGGTCCTGGGCCAGACCAAGGTCCGCCGCACGGACAAGGCGGCCGCCGAGAAGAAGGCGCGCGGCCTGCTCGACCGGGTCGGCGTCGGCACGCAGGCGGACAAGTACCCCGCGCAGTTGTCGGGCGGTCAGCAGCAGCGTGTGGCCATCGCCCGCGCCCTGGCCATGGACCCCAAGGTGATGCTGTTCGACGAGCCGACGTCGGCGCTGGACCCGGAGATGATCAACGAGGTCCTTGAGGTCATGCAGCAGCTCGCCCGGGACGGTATGACGATGGTCGTGGTCACCCACGAGATGGGCTTCGCCCGCTCCGCCGCCAACCGCGTGGTCTTCATGGCGGACGGCCGCATCGTCGAGGAGGCGGAGCCGAACCAGTTCTTCAACAACCCGCGCAGCGACCGCGCCAAGGACTTCCTCTCGAAGATCCTGCACCACTGAGCCCGCGGCCGGGCCACGATGACCGTCCACACCCGTTGCAGACAAAGGACTTTCACCATGAGGATGCGTAAGACGGCCACCGCGTGCGCCGCGGTGCTCGCGCTGGCGGCGACGGCGACCGCGTGCGGCGGCGAGTCGGGCCCGGCGGGCGACAAGCCGGCCGGCGGCGATGTCTACAGCGGCACCTACAAGCCGGCGTCCGGCGTCAAGGTCGACTCCGCGGTGCTGCAGAAGGCCCAGAAGGCGCACCGGATCACCATCGGTGTCAAGGCCGACCAGCCCTTCCTCGGCTTCAAGGACACCTCCGGCACGTACTCCGGCTTCGACATCGAGATCGCCAAGATGGTCGCCGCCGACCTCGGGTTCTCCGACAAGGAGATCACCTTCAAGACGATCGACTCCAACGTCCGTGAGACCACCATCTCCAAGGGACAGGTCGACTTCTACGTCGGTACGTACACCATCAACGAGGAGCGCAAGAAGCAGGTCGACTTCGCGGGGCCGTACTACACCGCGGGCGCCGACCTGCTGGTGGCCCGGGACGACAAGTCGATCACCGGCCCGACGTCGCTGCGCGGCAAGAAGGTCTGCTCCATCGTCGGCTCCACGCCGCTGGAGGAGATCAAGAAGCCGAAGTACGGCGCCGAGACCATCGAGCTGTCGAAGTACTCGGACTGCGTGAAGTCGCTGCTCGACGGCCAGGTCGCCGCCGTCACCACCGACGACGCGATCCTCAAGGGCTACGCCGCGCAGCGCAAGGACAAGCTGCGGGTCGTCGAGAAGCCCTTCACCAAGGAGCCCTACGGCGTCGGCCTGAAGAAGGGCGACAAGGCGCTGCGCGACGCGATCACCGACGCGCTGGAGAAGCACATCAAGAACGGCGACTACAAGAAGGCGTACGAGGGCACGCTGGGCAAGTCCGGTTCGGCGTTCACCGGCGACACCGCCCCTGAGCTGCCGCTTCCGCGAGGCTGACGCCCTCGCGCCCCGCTTTCGGCGGCGGCCGCGTCCGTGCCCCTTCCGAGGGCGGACGGACGCGCCCGCCCCCGCATTCCCAGGGCTGCGCCCCGTACGCCCGCCGCGCCGGGTGTGCGGGGCGCGCTGCCGTCCGCCGCGCGGGCCCCGCCCCTTTTCCGCCGCCGACCCGACCGCAACCGCGGAGACCCCATGAACGTACTCCTCGATCATCTTCCCGAGTTCCGTGACGGCTTCCTCGGGACCCTGGCGATCACCGCGGCCAGCGCGCTGCTGGCACTGGTGCTCGGCCTCCTCATAGCCGGCTTCCGGGTCTCCCCGATCCCGCCGCTGCGCGCGTTCGGAACGGCCTGGGTCACGGTGTTGCGGAACACCCCGCTCACCCTGCTCTTCCTCGTCGCCTTCTTCGTCGTGCCGCAGATCCTCTTCCCCGGCACCAGCCCGTTCCTGCTGGCCACGCTGGCACTGGGCTTCTACACCTCGTCGTTCGTGTGCGAGGCGGTGCGCTCGGGCATCTCGACGGTGCCGATCGGGCAGGCGGAGGCGGCCCGTTCGCTGGGCATGACGTTCTCCCAGACGCTGCGGATGATCGTGCTGCCGCAGGCCACCCGGACGGTGCTGCCGCCGCTCAGCTCCATCTTCATCGCGCTGACGAAGAACTCCGCCATCGCGGGCGCCTTCAGCGTCACCGAACTCTTCAACGTCTCGAAGCTGCTGAGCGACCGGGGCTTCGCCATCGGCTGGATCTTCCTGTGGATCGCCCTGGCCTACCTCGTCCTCACCTTCTCGATCAGCGGCCTCTTCCGGCTGCTGGAGCGGCGGATGGGGGTGGCCCGGTGAGCGGGGCCGGACGGCGGATCAGTACGACGTGGGTGCCGCGCGCAGGCGGGGCGGATCGAAGCGAGGTATCGGCATGAGCGGCGCCAGCGTTCTCTACGACGCACCGGGCCCGAGGACGAAGGCGCGCAACCGCCTGTACAGCATCGTCGGTTCGGTGGCGGTGGTGGCCCTGATCGGCTTCGTCATCGCACGGCTGGCCGCCAAGGGCCAGTTCAAGCCCGAGATGTGGAACATCTTCAACTACGCCGACGTGCGGACCAGTCTGCGTGACGGTGTGCTGACCACCCTGGGCGTCTTCGCCGTCGCCGCGGTCCTCTCGCTGGCGCTGGGCGTGCTGCTGGCGGTGGCGCGGCTCTCCGACCACAAGCCGGTGCGGTGGCTGGCGACCGGTTTCGTCGAACTGTTCCGCGCGATCCCGCTGCTGATCACCATCTACGTGCTGTGGGTGATCCTCCTCGCCAACCGCGACGCGCTCGGCCTGTCCGGCAACGGACCGCAGTTCTGGGCGCTGGTGGTGGGGCTGACCGCGTACAACGGCTCGGTCCAGGCCGAGGTGCTGCGCGCCGGCATCGTGGCGGTACCGCGCGGCCAGAGCGAGGCGGCGTACGCGCTGGGCATGCGCAAGACGCAGGTCATGACGACGGTGCTGATCCCGCAGGCGGTGCGGGCCATGCTGCCGACGATCATCAGCCAGCTGGTGGTGACGCTGAAGGACACCTCCCTCGGCTACATCATCACGTTCGAGGAACTCCTCTACACCGCCCGCCAGATGAGCACCAACATCATCGTGGGCGGCTCGGACACCTATGTCCCGGTCATCATCGTCACCGGCGTCATCTACGTCGCGATGTGCCTGGCGCTGTCCGGTCTGGCCACCTGGATCGAGCGGCGTGGCCGCCGGACGAAGCGGGGCGGCGCACCGGCCACCGCGGCGCCCGCGGGCGACCCGGCCGACGCCGCCGGGAAGGACACCGCCGCGACACCGTGACCGGCCGGCGGGCGGCGGCGCGGACGGGACGCGGGGGCGGTGCCGGGGCCGGTGCCGCCCTCCGTCACTTGACGCGGACGGCCGCAGTGGGTTGCATACGCTGTGTGATCACGCACCCGGCGCCAACTGCCCGTTCCCGTACCGCCGCTTCGCCCCTCCGGGGCCGGGGAGCCACCTCGTGGACCCGGTGATCGTCGTGGGGGCGGGCCCGGTCGGCCTCGCCCTCTCCCTCTCCCTCGCCCGCCTCGGCGTCCCCTCCGTCGTCCTCGACGACACCACCGGCCCGGAGCCCGCCCGCCCGGCCCGCACCGCCGTACTGCGCGAGGACACCGCGGGGTACGTGGCCCGGCTGAGCGGCGGCGCCCTGGCCTCGGCCGGCACCCGCTGGACGGCGTGGCGCACGGTGCGCCGCCGGCGGCTGATGGAGCGGGTGGAGTTCGGCCCCGGCGGCCCGTGGACACCGGAGGCCGGCGACGCGCCCGCCTCGCCCGTCCACCTCCCCCAGCACGCGCTGACCGGTGCGCTCCGCACCGCGCTGGAGGGCGAGGAACTGGCCCGGATCGTCAGCGGCAGCCGCCTGGTGGAGATGGAGCAGGACGCCGGCGGCGTCAGCGCCCACACCCGCGGCCCCGGCGGCACCTGGTGGCGCGGGAGCTTCCTGATCGGCTGCGACGGCCCGCGCTCCACCGTCCGCAAACTGCTGGAGATCCGCTTCCCCGGCCGCACCTCCGTCGAACGGCACGCGGTGGCCGCGATCCGCGCGGAGCTGCCCTGGCCCGGTGAGGCGCTGCTGCACCGCGCCCCCGGGCGGCACGGCGGTACGGAGGTCTGCGCCCGGCCGCTGCCGGACGGGGTGTGGCGGCTGGACTGGCTGCTGCCGCCCGGCCGCGACCTGGTCACCCCGGACGCGCTGGTGGCCAGGATCCGCGACTCGCTGGCCGGCTGGGCCGCCGAACCGGCCCTGGCCGCCGGTGACGCCGCGCCCCCCGAGCCGCCCCGCGGCCGCGGCCAGGAGCGCCCGGTGCCGCCGTACGAACTGCTCGACACCGGTGTGCACACCGTCCACCACCGGCTGGCGCGGCGCTGGCGGCACGGGCGGGCCTTCCTCGCCGGTGACGCGGCCCATCTGCTGGGCGCGCTCGGGACGCAGGGCCTCGACGAGGGACTGCGGGACGCCGAGAACCTTGCCTGGAAACTGGCGCTCGCCTGGCACGACGGGGCGTCCGAGACGCTGCTGGACAGCTACCAGGCCGAACGGCGCGGGGCGGTCGCCGCCCGGCTGCGCGCCGCCGACCAGGCACTTCCGCTGCTGCGCGACGGCGGTGCGGGCCGGGTGCGGCGCGCCCTGCCGGGCGCCGCGCGCGGTGGCTCCGCGCTGCTGACCGACGGTCATCTGGGGCGCGGGCCGCTGGGCGCCCCTCCGGTCCACGCCCGGTCGCCGCTCGCCCCGGCCCCTGCGCACACCGCGCCGGCACCGGTCGGCACCCTCCCGGGCGCGCCGGTCGCCGATGTCCCGGTGACGACCGCCGACGGCACGGTGCTGCCGCTGCGCGAACGGCTGGGCCAGGGGCTGCTGCTGGTACTCGTCGCACCCGGTACGGGCGTGTGGGAGCCGCGGCACTGGCGGTCCGCCGGGCTGATGCCCCGGCTGACCGGCGCCGCCGAGGGACTGCCGCTCACCGCGGAGGTGCTGGTCGCCGAGGAGTACCCGGGGGCGGCCGCGCACACCGTGCTGCTGGTGCGCCCGGACGGCCATCTGGTCACCGCGATGTCCGGCGTCCGCCCGGACGAGCTGTACGCCTGCGCGGAGGCGGTACGCGGCGGGGCCTTCGGCGGGACGGCGCACCGGCCGCCGGACGAGGGCGCCACCACGGCCTCCGGCGGTGCGACCGAAGGTTCCGCGGGCGCGGAATCCGCGGTTGACCCTGCGGGAACGCCCGTGTTTCACTCCGACGGTGACTGAGCACGGCGCGCGTTTTTGGCGGAGGGTCCATCTCGACCTGCTCCGCTACGCGGGCTGCACCTGTCGTCCGTCCTGCTGATCCGCAGTTCTTCCCCGCGCGCTCGGCGGCCGTCCGGCCGCGGTGAGCGCGTCTCTTCGCGATCTTCCAGGACGGTGTCCCGTGCCCGCTCTCCCCACCCCGCTCCGCCCTCGGACCGCCCCGCCCACGGGCGGTCCGAGCGCCGCGGAACTCCTCGCCTTCGTCCGCCGCACCGCCGCGGACGAAGCGCTCGTCGCCTCCCTCCCCCTCGATCCCGAGGGCCGCACCTGGCTCCGGCTGGACGGTCCGGACGGCAGCGAGGCATGGCTGATCGGCTGGCCGCCGGGCACCGGCACCGGCTGGCACGACCACGGCGGCTCACGCGGCGCCTTCGCCGCGGCCGCCGGGGCGCTGACGGAGGATTCCCTCACCGTGCAGCTGCCCACCGAGGGCTGGCGGACCCTGGAACTGGCCGACGGCGTCGACCGCACCCGTGTCCTGACCGGCGGCCGGGGCCGGGCGTTCGGCGCGCACCACGTCCATCAGGTGTACAACGCCTCCCCGGGCGCCCACGCGGTCTCGGTGCACGCCTACCATCCGCCGCTCCCCCTGATGCGCCGCTACAGCCGCACCGGCCCGCTGCTCCGCCTCGAAGAGGTCGAGCGCCCGGCGGACTGGGCATGAGCTCCGGACCGGCCGCGGTGCCGGACACCCTCCCGGGCGCCCCGTGGCGCCCGGCGAACACAGCCGACGGAGAGGCGGAGGTGGGCAGTTGAGCGCCATCGACACACTGCTGGAGCAGGCCCGGACCCAGCTGGACCGGTTGGAGCCGGCCCAGGCCGCGGCGGTGCAGCGGGCGGGCGGCCTGCTCGTCGACATCCGCTACGCGGCGCTGCGCGAACGCGACGGCACCATCCCCGGCGCGCTGATCGTGGAACGCAACGAGCTGGAGTGGCGCCTCGACCCCACGGGCGCCCACCGCGCTCCCGAGGCGACCGGACACGATCTGCACACCGTCGTCATCTGCAACGAGGGGTACGCGTCGAGCCTCGCCGCCGTCTCCCTCCAGCAGTTGGGACTGCACCGCGCCACCGACCTGACCGGCGGCTTCCAGGCCTGGCGCGCGGCCGGCCTCCCCGTCGTCCCCGGCACGGGCCCCGCCTCCGGCTGACCGGTACGGGGGCGGTCGGGCTCGCGGGAACGTGGGCGCGCCCCGGTCCGCGCCGAGACGTGCCCAGGCTGCCGAGGTATGCCGCGATCGTGGTGGGCCGGGCAGCGGCGTCAGCGCGCTCGGCGGTGCCCGGCCCACCACGATCCGGGGATGCCACGCCACCGGAAGGCCGAGGCGGCGGGGCGGCCGGTAGGGGAGCACGTCGGCGTCGGCGTCGGCGTCGGCGTCGGCGTCGGCGTCGGCGTCGGCGTCGGCGTCGGCGTCGGCGTCGGCGTCGGCGTCGGCGTGCCGGAACGTCCCGGCCGGCCGTGCCGCACCGCTGGAAGGCCGGATGTTCCGGGGTGACCGGTACGGAGCGACGTCAGGTCATTCGACGGCGCTTCGGCCGGTCGTGCCGCGTCACGGCGGGCGGAGCGTGACGGGGGAGACCGGCGCTCGGGGCACCGGCCTCGCCCGGCGATGCCTGCCCCGGCCGCACCGCACCCCCGGAGAGCCCGGGTACGGCGGGACGACCGGCCCGGGTGGCTCCGGTGTGCTCGGCGCTCCCGGCTCGCCCCTTCCCGCACCGGTGGCGGGCGGGGCGTGACGAGCCGCGGCGGGCGCCGGGCCCCGGAGCGCTATCCCCGCTCCCAGTGCTCCAGCAGCTCGGGGTCCTCGCCTTCCTCCTCCAGTGCCTGGCGGACCACCCGCAGGGCAAGGCCCTCGGAGTAGCCCTTGCGGGCCAGCATCCCGGCGAGGCGCCGCAGCCGCTTGTCGCGCTCCAGCCCTCTGGTGGAGCGGAGCTTGCGCTCGACCAGCTCCCGGGCGGTGGCCTCCTCCTGCTCGGGGTCGAGGCGGCCGACCGCCCGGTCGATGACGTCGGACTCGACGCCCTTGGTCCGCAGTTCCCGGGCGAGTGCCCGCCGGGCCAGGCCCCGCCCGTGGTGGCGGGACTCCACCCACGCGTCGGCGAACGCCGTGTCGTCGATGAGTCCGACCTCCACGAAGCGGGAGAGCGCCTCCTCGGCCGCCTCCTCCGGGATGCCCCGCTTGCGCAGGGCCTCCGCGAGCTGGCTGCGGGTGCGCGGTGACCCGGTGAGCAGGCGCAGGCATATCGCCCGCGCCTGCTCCTCGGGCGTACGCGAAGACCCCTGCCCGGCCCTCGACGAGGAGGGGTCCCCGCTGTCGTCACGGCCGCCGTGGCCCTCACGGTGCTCCACGCCGCCCATGGCGTGGCCACCCTCGGGCCATTCCGTTCGCCGCGTCATGCCGGACTAGCTCTTGGCCGCGGTGGCCTTGGCACCCTTGGTGCTCTTGGCCGCGGGCGCCGGGACCGTCTTGGCGGGCTCGGCCGGGCCCGCGGCGTCCGGACCGGGCTCCGCCGCCGGGTCCTGCGGCTTGACGCCGATGCCCAGCTTCTCCTTGATCTTCTTCTCGACCTCGTTGGCGAGGTCGGGGTTGTCCTTGAGGAAGTTGCGGGCGTTCTCCTTGCCCTGGCCGAGCTGATCGCCCTCGTACGTGTACCAGGCGCCCGACTTGCGGATGAAGCCGTGCTCCACACCCATGTCGATCAGGCCGCCCTCGCGGCTGATGCCCTGGCCGTAGAGGATGTCGAACTCGGCCTGCTTGAAGGGCGGGGCGACCTTGTTCTTGACCACCTTGCAGCGGGTGCGGTTGCCGACCGCCTCCGTGCCGTCCTTGAGGGTCTCGATACGGCGGATGTCGATACGCACCGAGGCGTAGAACTTCAGGGCACGGCCACCGGTCGTGGTCTCCGGCGAGCCGAACATCACGCCGATCTTCTCGCGGAGCTGGTTGATGAAGATCGCGGTGGTCTTGGACTGGTTGAGCGCGCTGGTGATCTTGCGCAGCGCCTGGCTCATCAGCCGGGCCTGGAGGCCGACGTGGGAGTCGCCCATCTCGCCCTCGATCTCCGCCTTCGGCACCAGGGCCGCGACGGAGTCGATGACGATGAGGTCGAGAGCGCCGGAGCGGACCAGCATGTCCGTGATCTCCAGGGCCTGCTCACCGTTGTCCGGCTGGGACAGGATCAGGGCGTCCGTGTCCACGCCGAGCTTCTTGGCGTACTCCGGGTCGAGCGCGTGCTCGGCGTCGATGAACGCCACGGAGCCGCCGGCCTTCTGGGCATTGGCCACCGCGTGCAGGGTCAGGGTCGTCTTACCGGAGGACTCCGGTCCGTAGACCTCCACGACGCGACCGCGGGGGATGCCGCCGACACCCAGCGCCACGTCGAGCGCGGTCGACCCGGTGGGGATGACCTCGATGGGTTCGTTCGGCCGCTCCCCCATGCGCATCACGGCGCCCTTGCCGAATTGCCGTTCAATCTGTGCGAGCGCGGCGTCGAGCGCCTTCTCGCGGTCAGTGCCTGCCATGGGTTCCACCCGATTTGCTTGAGTCGATCGCTTCACGTCCACGACGCTAACGCCTGCCACTGACAATGCGCCCGGACCCGGCTCCGGCCTGTGGACAACTCGGCGGGGAAGCCCCGGAACTCCCGCTCCGGCGTACAGGTCGGATCCTCATGAGAATGGATGTTCGATTTTACTGTCAAGCGGACCCCGCGGCCCGTCCGCCGCCTCGCGACATGACCGGACGGATGCGGCGCTCCGGCCACCGGGCCGGAACGCCGCCTCGCACCCCCCTCACCCGCTGTGCGCCGTGAGCCGGTACCCCTCCGGGCCCTCGAAGGAGAACATCGGGCCGAAGGGGCTGTCGGCGAGGGGGGTGAGGATCTTGACGCCGTCGGCGACGAGCCGGTCGTGGAGCTGCCGGGCGTCGGGGGTCCGGAACCAGAGGACCACCCCGAGGCCGGGGCGGGCGGCGTCGGAGAGATCGGTGTCCGGGAACAGCTCGCGGACGGCGAACGGGATCGGCGCGGTGTCGAAGACCACCCCGTGGGGCGGCGAGACCGCGGCCCGGCGCATCCCCAGGTGCCGCTCGCAGAAGGCCGCGGCGCCCTCCACGTCACGGACCTGGAGGGCGGCGAAGACGGGACCGTCGACGGCAACAGACATGGGATTCCCTCGCTTTGTCGCAGGATTTCAATGTCAGGACTTTGACATGAGGGAGATTAGGGGCGACGGAAGAGGCATGTCAAAATACTGACATGAAGGAGAGCGTGTCGCCGGAACCGTCCACGCCCGCGGACGATGTCACCCACCACTTGGGCTACCTGCTCAAACGCGCCCAGGCGGCGCTGCGTGGCGCCATGGACAGGGCGCTGCGCGAACACGGGTTGACCGTGCCGCAGTACTCCACGCTCGAACTGCTGGCGCAGCATCCCGGGATGTCCAACGCCGAGCTCGCTCGCGCGACCTTCGTCACCCGGCAGTCCGGGAACGTCGTCCTGCGGGGGCTCCAGGAGTCCGGGCTGATCACCCGCCCCGCCGCGGCGGATCACGGGCGGGCCCGGCCCGCCCGCCTCACCGAGGAGGGCCGGGCGCGGCTGGCCGAGGTCCGGACCGCCGTCCGCGCCGTGGAGCAGCGCATGGCCGACGCCGTCCCGCCCCGGCGCGCCGCGGCGCTCCTGACCGACCTCGACCGCATCGCGGCGGCGCTGGAGGAGTGAGTGTCAGCGCCCCCGGGCGTCCCCCGGCGGCTCCTTCCCCTCCGGGGCACCGTCCCCCGGTGCCCCGGACCCCCCGGGTGCGTCGCGGTGCAGCCCCTGGCGGACCCGGGCCAGCGCCCGCGCGGTGCGGCGGGAGCGGTGGCCGCCGTGGACCCTCGGGTCGGTCACCTCGTACCGCTTGACGTACGCGCTCAAGAACGCCTGGAGGGTGGCCGTCGCGGGGATCGCGATCAGCGCGCCGACGGCGCCCAGCAGTGCCGTGCCCGCGATGACGGAGCCGAAGGCGACGGCGGGGTGGATGTCCACCGTGCGCGCGGTGATCCGGGGCTGCAGCAGATAGTTCTCGAACTGCTGGTAGACCACGACGAACGCGAAGACCCACAGGGCGTACCAGGGGTCCACGGTGAAGGCGATCAGGACGGGCAGGGCGCCCGCGAGGTAGGTGCCGATGGTCGGGATGAACTGTGAGACCAGGCCGACCCAGACGCCCAGCGCCGGTGCGTAGGGCACCCCGAGGATCTCCAGCAGGACGTAGTGGGCGATCCCGGAGATCAGGGCCATCAGACCGCGGGAGTAGAGGTAGCCGCCCGTCTTGGCGACCGCGATCTCCCAGGCGCGCAACACCTCCGCCTGGCGGTGCGGCGGCAGCACGGAGCACAGCGCACGGCGCAGCCGGGGCCCGTCGGCCGCGAAGTAGAACGAGAACAGCGCCACCGTCAGGAGGTTGAACAGGCTGCCCAGCACCGTCGCGGAGACGGCGAGGACGTTGTTGGCGCTGTCCTGGACGTACTTCTGGAGCCAGTCGGAGTTGAGGAGGTTGTTCTGCACCTCCAGCCGGGACAGGTGGGTGTGGAAGGTGCTGTTCGACCAGCTGATGACGGAGTCCAGGTACTGCGGGAACTCCTCGACCATGGTCGCGATCTGGCCCGCGACCATCGATCCGAGAAGGGCGAAGAAACCCGCCGCGGCGACGAGGATGCCGAGGAAGACCGCGCCGGTGGCCAGCCCGCGCCGGACGCCGCGCGCCGCCATCCAGTCCACCGCGGGCTCGACGGCCAGCGCGAGGAAGAAGGCGATCAGGATGTTCAGCAGCAGGCTGATCAGCTGGTGGAACCCCCAGCTGGCGAGCTGGAAACAGGCCACCAGCGCGAGGGCCAGCACCATGGCGCGCGGCAGCCAGCGCGGCATCCGCGCGTCCGGCGGCTGGGGAGGTCGTCGGTCGTCGGTGAGCGTGTCTTCATTCGCGGGCACCGGCCCAGTGTCGCGCACCCGTACGACAATCCCGGCCGTCGCCCGGTGTTCGGCGGCGGGCCACCCGCCCCGGGGCGCGCGGGCCGGCCCCGCCCCGGGCGCGGGCCCCGTGCGCGCCGGTCAGCGCCGTTCCTGCGGGACGTCCATCGTGGCGCAGACCACCCGCCACACCTCCTTGGCGCTCCAGCCGGCGTCCAGCGCCTCGTGCACGGTGCGGCCCCCGAGGCCGGACATCACGTGGTCGCGGGCGAACGAGTCGGCGTACGCCGGTCCGAAGTGGTCCGCCATCCGCTGCCAGAAATCCGTCAGCCTCATGAATCCCGTCTCCTCCTGGCCCGGCCCTCCGTCCGCCGGTCCGCGGCCGGCAGCGCACCGTGGCTCTCCGCAGCGTATGCCCTTCCCGCCGGGGCCCGCCGCCGTCAATGCGGCGCCCCGGAGGTCCCGCCCTGGGAGGGCACGGGCCCCGGGGCGGTGCGCCGGGGCGCGATCCGGCCCTACGGTGCGGGGCATGGCCGAGAACACCAGCCCGTCGCCGTCCCCGCTGGCCCGTGCCGAGCGCTTCATGTGGTTCACCGCCCGGGTGCTGGAACAGCGGCTCTTCGCGTTCCACTTCCGCGACGGCGGTGACGGCCCGGTGGAGACGGCCCTCGCCGCGTACCGCAACGATGACGGCGGCTACGGCCACGCGCTGGCGCCGCAGCTGCGCGGTCCGGCCAGCCAGCCGCTGCACACCGCGTACGCCCTGGGGGTGCTGGACGGCATCGGGCGGTGCGGCAGCCGCCACATCGAGCACGTCTGCCGCTATCTGACGCGGATCTCGACCCGGGACGGGGCGCTGCCCGCGCTGCACCCGGTGGCGCACGGGTACCCGGCCGTCCCGTGGCTGCCGGCCACCGGTGAACCGCGCAGTTCCCTGCTGGCCACCGGGCCCGTGGTGGGCGTGCTGCACCGCAACGACGCCTGGCACGCGTGGCTGTTCCGGGCCACGGAGTACTGCTGGGCCGCCGTGGAATCCCTGACCGACACCCACCCCTACGAGGTCCGGGCGGCGCTCGCCTTCCTGGACGGCGTCCCGGACCGCCCCCGCGCCGCGGCCGCCGCGCACCGTCTGGGCGCCCTGGTACGGGGCCGGGGCCTGGTCGTCCTCGATCCGGCGCGGGCCCCGCACACGCCGGTCGCCCCGGGGTACGCCCCCGGGGAGCACCACTTCGCGTACGACTACGCGGCCACGCCCGGCTCGCTGGCCCGCGGCTGGTTCACCGACGCCGAGCTGGCGCGGTCGCTGGACCACCTCGCCGCGCTCCAGCGCGCGGACGGCGGCTGGCCCGCCGACGGGGACGTCCGGGCACCGGTCTCGGCGGCGGAGAACCGCCCGGCCGCCACGCTGCGGGCCCTGCTGACGCTGCGGGCGTACGGGCGGACGCCCGCCTGAGCGGGGAGCGGCCGGGGCCGGGACGCGGAGTCGGCGCACGGCCGCTCCCCGCGGCTGCGGCCGGGCCGCCGCACCCGCGCCGACCTGCACGGACGCCGCGTTCCGGCGGCGTTGTCAGTGGTGCGGTGCAGGATGGGGGGCATGGACGGGACAGCGCTCGACTCCTTCTCCGCCGCCACCCGCGGCTGGTTCACCGGCGCCTTCCACGCGCCGACGGCGGCGCAGGAAGGCGCCTGGAGCGCGCTGCGCGAGGGCTCGGACGTCCTGGTGGTCGCGCCGACGGGCTCCGGCAAGACGCTGGCCGCCTTCCTCGCCTCGCTGGACGCACTCGCGAGCACCCCGCCCCCGGCCCAGCCCAAGAAGCGCTGCCGGGTGCTGTACGTCTCGCCGCTGAAGGCCCTCGCGGTCGACGTCGAGCGGAATCTGCGCAGCCCGCTGACCGGCATCCGGCAGGAGTCCGTCCGGCTCGGGCTGCCCGAGCCGGACCTCACCGTCGGCATCCGCTCCGGCGACACCCCGCCCGCCGAGCGCCGCGCGCTCGCCACCCGCCCGCCCGACATCCTGATCACCACCCCCGAGTCCCTGTTCCTCATGCTCACGTCGTCGGCGCGGGAGGCGCTGGAGGGCGTCGAGACGGTGATCCTCGACGAGGTGCACGCCGTCGCCGGGACGAAGCGCGGCGCGCACCTGGCACTGTCCCTGGAGCGGCTGGACGCGCTGCTGCCGCGCCCGGCCCGCCGTATCGGACTGTCGGCGACGGTCCGCCCGGTGGAGGAGGTGGCCCGCTACCTGTCGCCGCGGCGCCGGGTGGAGATCGTCCAGCCGCCCTCCGGGAAGCGGTTCGACCTGTCGGTGGTCGTCCCTGTGGAGGACATGGGCGAGCTGGGCGGCGCGCCCGCCCGGGAGGGCGAGGCGGGCGAGAAGCCGTCGATCTGGCCGCAGGTCGAGGAGCGCATCGCCGACCTCGTGCAGGCCCACCGCTCCACCATCGTCTTCGCCAACTCCCGCCGCCTGGCGGAGCGGCTCTGCAACCGCCTCAACGAGATCGCCCACGAGCGGGCCACCGGCGAACCGCTGCCGGAGGACCACTCCCCGGCCGAGCTGATGGCCGAGTCCGGCGCCGCCAGGGGCGCGCCACCGGTGCTGGCCCGCGCCCACCACGGCTCGGTCTCCAAGGAGCAGCGGGCCCTGGTGGAGGAGGACCTCAAAGCGGGCCGGCTGCCGGCCGTCGTCGCCACCTCCAGCCTGGAGCTGGGCATCGACATGGGCGCGGTCGACCTGGTGATCCAGGTGGAGTCGCCGCCGTCGGTGGCGTCCGGTCTCCAGCGGGTGGGCCGCGCCGGACACCAGGTGGGCGCGGTGTCGAAGGGCATCGTCTTCCCGAAGTACCGCGGTGACCTGGTGCAGGCGGCGGTGGTCACCGAGCGGATGCGGACGGGCGCCATCGAGGCACTGCGGGTGCCCGCCAACCCGCTGGACGTCCTGGCGCAGCAGCTGGTGGCGATGACCGCGCTCGACACCTGGGACGTCGGCGAGCTGCTGACCCTGGTGCGCCGGGCGGCGCCGTTCGCCTCCCTCCCTGAGTCGGCGTTCACCTCCGTCCTGGACATGCTCGCCGGGCGCTACCCGTCCGACGCCTTCGCCGAGCTGCGGCCGCGCGTGGTGTGGGACCGCGTCGCGCAGACGGTCTCCGGCCGCCCCGGGGCCCAGCGGCTCGCCGTCACCTCCGGCGGCACCATCCCCGACCGCGGCCTGTTCGGCGTCTTCCTGGCCGGTGGCGACGGCAAGGGCGGTGGCCGCCGGGTCGGCGAGCTGGACGAGGAGATGGTCTACGAGTCCCGCGTCGGTGACGTCTTCACCCTCGGCACGACCTCCTGGCGCATCGAGGACATCACCCGCGACCGCGTCCTGGTCACCCCCGCCCCCGGGGTGCCGGGCCGGCTGCCCTTCTGGAAGGGCGACCAGCTGGGCCGCCCCCTGGAGCTGGGCCGGGCGCTCGGCGCGTTCCTCCGCGAGATCGGGGCGCTGGCGCCCGAGGACGCGCGGGCCCGGCTCGCCGCCGCCGGTCTCGACGACTGGGCCTGCGACAACGTCCTGGGCTACCTCGCCGAACAGCGCCAGGCGTGCGGCCATGTGCCGGACGACCGCACCGTCGTCGTCGAGCGGTTCCGCGACGAGCTGGGCGACTGGCGCATCGTGGTGCACTCCCCCTTCGGCGCGCAGGTGCACGCCCCGTGGGCGCTCGCCCTCGGCGCGCGGCTCGCCGAGCGCCACGGTCTGGACGCCCAGGTGATGCACGCCGACGACGGCATCGTGCTGCGGCTGCCCGACGCGGACCTGCTGGGCCTGGACCTCCTCGACGGGCCGGACGGCGGTGCGGGCCCCCCGGCGGGCGCGGAGTTCGACCCGGAGCAGTCGCCGGTCGGCGCCGCCGATGTCGTCCTCGACCCCGGTGACGTCGATCAGCTGGTCACCGACCAGGTGGGCGGCTCGGCGCTGTTCGCCTCCCGTTTCCGGGAGTGCGCGGCGCGCGCCCTGCTGCTGCCGCGGCGCAGCCCCGGCCGGCGCACCCCGCTGTGGCAGCAGCGCCAGCGCGCGGCGCAACTCCTCCAGGTGGCGAGCGAGTTCGGTTCGTTCCCGATCGTCCTGGAGGCGGTCCGCGAATGCCTCCAGGACGTGTTCGACGTCCCCGGGCTGACGGAGCTGATGGGCGACATCGAGGCCCGCCGGGTCCGCCTGGTCGAGGTCACCACCCCCGAGCCGTCCCCGTTCGCCCGCTCCCTCCTCTTCGGCTACGTCGCGCAGTTCCTCTACGAGGGCGACTCCCCGCTCGCCGAGCGCCGTGCCGCCGCGCTGTCGCTGGACTCCCGGCTCCTGGGGGAGCTGCTGGGCCGCGCGGAGCTGCGGGAACTGCTCGACCCGGAGGTACTGGCGGAGCTGGAGCGGGAGTTGCAGTGGCGCACCGACGACCGCCGGGTCAAGGACGCCGAGGGCGTCGCCGACCTGCTGCGGGTGCTGGGACCGCTGACCGACGCCGAGCTGGCCGAGCGGGGCGCCGATCCGGCGTGGGCCGCGGAGCTGGCCACGGCCCGCCGCGCCATCCCGGTACGGCTGGCGGGCACCGCGCACTGGGCCGCGATCGAGGACGCCGGACGGCTCCGCGACGCCCTGGGCACGGCGCTGCCGGTCGGTGTCCCGGAGGCGTTCACCGAGCCGGTGGCCGATCCGCTGGGCGATCTGCTGTCCCGGTACGCCCGCACCCACGGCCCGTTCACCTCCGAGCAGGCGGCGGCCCGCTTCGGGCTGGGCCCGGCCGTCACCGACGGCGCGCTGCAGCGTCTGGCGGCGTCCGGCCGTCTGGTGCAGGGCGAGTTCCGCCCGCCCGGCGCCCACCCCGCCCCGGAAACACAGGGCACCGCCCCTCTCCACGGCACCGGCCAGGAGTGGTGCGACGCCCAGGTGCTGCGGCGGCTGCGGCGCCGTTCGCTGGCGGCGCTGCGCGAGGAGCTGGAACCGGTGCCGCCCGCCGCGCTGGCCGCGTTCCTGCCCCGGTGGCAGCAGGTCGGCGCGGTCCGTCCCCCGGGCACCGCACGGCCGCCGCAGGGCGCCGCCCCCGGGCTGCGCGGGATCGACGGACTGGTGCGCGCGGTCGAGCAGTTGCAGGGCGCGCCGGTGCCGGCCTCCGCGCTGGAGAAGCTCGTCCTGCCGTCCCGGGTCGCGGACTACTCCCCCGCGCTGCTGGACGAACTCACCGCCACCGGCGAGGTGGTGTGGGCGGGCGCGGGCGCGCTGCCCGGCAAGGACGGCTGGCTCACCCTCCATCTCGCCGACACCGCGCCACTGTCACTGGCGCCGCCGCTGCCCCTGGAGGTGTCGGCGCTGCACGCCTCCGTCCTGGACGCCCTCGCGCCCGGGTACGGCCTGTTCTTCCGGCAGCTCGCCGACCGGGTCCGCGCCACCACCCACCCCGAGGTCACCGATCCGCAACTCGCCGACGCCCTCTGGGAGCTGACGTGGTCGGGCCGGCTCACCAACGACACCCTGGCACCGCTGCGCGCACTCCTGGGCTCGGGCCGCACGGCCGGTGCCACCGCGCACCGCGCCCGCCGCTCGGTACCCCGCGGCCGGTACGGCGCCTCGACGATGCGCGCCGGCCGCCCGCCCGCGTCCCGCTCCGGCCCGCCGACCACGGGAGGCCGCTGGTCTCTGCTGCCCGCCCCGGAGCCCGATCCGACGCACCGCGCCCACGCCCTGGCCCGCACGCTCCTGGACCGCCACGGCATCGTCACCCGTGGCGCGGTCGCGGCGGAGGGCGTCGAGGGCGGCTTCTCGGCGGCGTACCGCGTACTGTCCGCGTTCGAGGAGAGCGGGCAGGCCCGCCGGGGTTACGTCGTCGAGGGGCTGGGCGCCGCGCAGTTCGCGATGGACGGCGCGGTCGACCGGCTCCGCGCGGTGCACAACCGCCGCGAGCGCGAGAGCGCGGACGGCTTCGCCCCGGACCGTCCGGGCGGTGCCGGGCAGGGCGAGGACGCGCAGCGGGCGGTGGTACTCGCGGCGGCCGATCCGGCGAACGCCTACGGCGCGGCGCTGCCGTGGCCCGAGCCGCCCCCGGGCTGCACCCACAAGCCGGGCCGGAAGGCCGGTTCCCTGGTCGTCCTGGTCGACGGTGAGCTGACGCTCTACATGGAACGCGGCGGCAAGACCCTGCTGCTCTGGCCGCTCGGCACGGAAGCGCCCCGGCCCGACGCCCGGCTGCGGCAGGCGGTCGAGGCGCTGACCGCCCTCGCCCGCGCGGGCGCCCTGGGCACGATCACCACCGAGCGCATCAACGGCATATCCGCCCTGACCTCCCCGTTCGCCCCCCTCCTGGAGGAAGCGGGCTTCCACCCCACACCCCGGGGCCTGCGCCTGCGGGCATGAGCGGGGCGGGGGCCTGTCCCTCCACGCCCCGGAGCCGGAACGGACGGGGCGCCGGGGTGGAGCGGCCCCCGCCCCCGCCCCGTCGGTCCAGGAGGCGGCACCGGGCGACGACCTCAACGGCGGACATCCCCCACCTCGTACGCCCGGGTGACCTCGTGCGTCCTCACGCCCGCCCCGAGCCCCGCCCGCCACACGCACCCACCCGCCCCCTCCCAGCCGGGCCCCACCCGCCACGCCCAGCCGGAACCCGCCCGCACACCACCTCGCGTGCCCGCCCCACACCGCATCCCGCGCCCTCGTCCCCGGGCTCCTCCACCACCCGCGGCCGAACCCCGCCCGCCCACACGGCCCACCTCGCGTGCCCGCCCCGCAACCCCGCACCCACCCGGCCGGCACACCCCTGCACCCGCACGACGGAAACCCCCGCCCCAGCAAAGCCCGCCGCCCTCGCCGACCAACCCCACGCACCGCGCCACCCCGCCCCGACGCCCCCGCCCCGGCATCATGGCCGTATGCCCGAAGGCGACACGATCTGGCGGGTCGCCCGGCAGTTGCACGAAGCGCTGGCCGGGGACGTACTGCTCCGGTGCGATCTACGGGTGCCGCGGCTCGCGACGGTCGACCTGTCCGGCCGGACGGTCCTGGAGGTGGTACCGCGCGGCAAGCACCTGCTCACCCGCGTCGAGGGCGGGCTGACCCTCCACTCCCACCTGCGGATGGACGGCGCCTGGCGGATCTACGCGCCCGGGGAACGGTGGCGCGGCGGCCCCGCGCACCAGATCCGGGCGGTGCTCGGCACGGCGCGGCGCACCGCTGTCGGGTTCCGGCTACCCGTGCTGGAACTGATGCGGACCACCTCCGAGGAAGGGGCCCTGGGCCATCTGGGGCCCGATCCGCTGGGTCCCGGCTGGGACCCGGAGGAGGCGCTGCGCCGTCTGCTCGCCGCCCCGGAACGCCCCCTCGGCGACGCCCTGCTCGACCAGCGCAATCTCGCCGGTATCGGGAACGTCTACCGGTGCGAGCTGTGCTTCCTCCTCGGCGCCTCCCCCTGGCTGCCGGTCGGACAGCTCCCCGACCCCGCCCGCGCACCGGCCCTGGCCCGGAAACTGCTGGAAGCCAACAAGGACCGCCCCGAGCGGCGCACCGTCCCCGGTGCCCGCCCCGACCGCCGCCTGTGGGTCTACAGCCGCGCCGACCGCCCCTGTCACCGCTGCGGCACCCCCGTACGCCACCAACCGCACGGCCCGACACCCGACGCCCGGACGACCTACTGGTGCCCGACCTGCCAACCGGGCCCCGCACCGGACACCTGACCCACCCGGCGCCCACCCCGGACACCTGACCTGGCCCACCGCCCCGGCGCACGCCCCGCACCGCTCCCAGGCCCGGTGAACGCCCGCACCGCCCACGCCCGGCGCACGTCCCGCCTTCGGCGCCTCCTGGCGAAACGCCCCGCACCGGGCCCGGCCCCTCTTGGCCCCACTCCCGCCCCGGCCCGCCGACCGCCCCGCACCCGTCCGGCGCCCGCGCCCCTCCGGCGAGCGCCCCACCACCGACCTGGTCCCGACTCCCGCCCTCAGCCCACCAGAACCCCAGGTCCGACCCCCGCCCCTCGGCCCGCCTGCCGCCCTCGAACTCCAGCCCCGGCACCCCTCGGCCCTCTACCGCGCCCGCGCCCGGCACCATGCCCCGACGCTCCCCCACACCGGCGCACCTCCTCCCCCGTACGCCCGCACCTCGACGCGCCCCGCCTCCTCGCGCACCGGCCCGTCAGCCCACCCGCACCTCGCCCCGTCCCTCTCCCGGCTCCCGGCTCCCGGCTCCACCCATCCGTACCGAGCCCCAGCCCGTCCCGCCCCACTGCCCCACCAGGCAAAACGCCCCCACGGCGGACCAGCTCCCCCCTCCGGCCCCGCCCTCAGCCCTCCCCCGCACCGGCCCCGGCCCACCCGCCCCACCGGCGCACCCCATCCGGAGCCAGCCCCAAGCCCCTCCACCCCGCCGCAGGCCACGCCCCATGCCTCCTCCACCCGTCCAGATCCAGGTCCAGCCCCCCAGCGTCCCCCCAGGTCACCCCCGTTCCCCCGACCCGCCCGATATCCGCCCCTCCCGGGCCCACCGCAGCACGCTCCGCACCGCGTCCCCGCCCGCCCGGCGGAGACCACCGGGTGGCAGCACACCCGGCCCCCTCCCGCCGCCCCGCCGGGGCGCCGCGCGCCGCCCCGCCCAGGGCACGCAGTGCACCGGCAGCAGGCTCAGTCCCCAGCCCCCCGCGGCCACCGCCGATTCGACCGGCCCCGAGGCGGCGGGCCACCACACCAGCCGGGCCACCGCCCACCACCACACCGCCCCGGCCACCACCGCGAGGACGATCCGCCCCCTGGCACCGCCCCGCGGACCCCCCGGCCGGCCGCCGGCCCTCCGGCCGGCCGATGCGCGCCGCCCCGCTCCGTGTCCGCTCATCGCCGCCTCCTCCGGCCGGCCGCCGTCCGGGCCTCGCCCCCTGCCCCGTACGACGCTAGTGGCGCCCCACGACGGCGGGACAGGGCGCATCGGCGCTCCCCCGGCGCGCGTCCCCGCCGTACCCGCCCACGGGCCGGGACCCCGCGCACGGCCCGTACGCCGTCCCCGGCCGGCACCCCTGCGAACCGGCCCGCGCGGCGGGCGTCCGGCGTCCGTCAGCGGGCCTCGGCCTGGAACATCCAGTGGTGTTTCTCCAGGTCACCGGTGAGGCCGATGAGCAGGTCCTGGGTAACGGGGTCCGGCGTCCCGGTCGCGTCGATCCGTTGCCGCATCCGCCCGATGACCGTGCCGAGCGCGGTGACCAGCGCGGTGACCGCGGCCTCGTCGGCGACCCATCCCTCCGGCATCTCCGCGATACCGGTGCTCCGCGCGACCGTCGCCGCCCGGCCGTCCGGCGGCACCCCCACCGCGGACGCCCGCTCCGCGACCGTGTCCGCGTGCGTGCGCGCCACGGCGACCACCTCGTCGAGTTGGAGATGGACGGAACGGAACCGCGGGCCGACAACGTTCCAGTGCAGCTGCTTGGCGACGAGGGAGAGATCCACCAGATCGACCAGGGCGCCTTGGAGCGCCTCCCCCACGACGGCGCGGTCGGCGTCGGCCAGCGTGCTCGTGACCACAGACATCCAGCTCTCCTCCTGAGGACGGACGCCCGGCACCGGCAGCGGCCCGAAACGTCCGGGAATGTACGGGTCTGGTCATCGTATAAACGATCGGCCGACGGGGAGTGGTCGAGCCACCGCACCAGGCTCCGTCCCCGCCGCCCCACGGATCCGTGCGGATGCCACCGGTCGCCCCGGCGGAATCGACGGAGCCCCGCCCGGCTGGTGCCGGGCGGGGCTCCGCAGATGGCCTGCGTGGTGCGTCAGGCGGCGACGCCGGCCACGACATCGGCCGGTGGCTTGATCGTCACACGGTCCTCCGCCACCCCTGTCAGGGAGGCGACGGACATGGCGTTGAACGTGGGCCGTACCGGTGCGGGCACCGGGTCGGGCGCGGCCGCGGACTGTGCCAGTTCGGCGAGCGCCAGCTCGTCGCTGACCTCACGCATCAGCTCGGACATGCGCACATCCAGCGCGTCACAGATCGACGAGAGCAGTTCGGACGACGCTTCCTTCTGTCCTCGTTCGACCTCGGACAAATAGCCGAGCGACACCCGGGCGGAGGAAGAGACCTCGCGCAGGGTGCGGCCTTGGCGCTGACGCTGTCGGCGCAGCACGTCACCCAGCAGGCGACGAAGCAGAATCATCGCTGGCTCCCTCCTCGGACCTCGGATCCGGATCCTTCTCGCCCCACCGTACCGCCTCCTGCCGTGGCCGTGCCGGGCGCGAGTACGTGTTCACTCAGGGCTGCAAACATCCCTTCCCCCCGTGTTGTTCCGTATCCTGTGCCCCCGTATTTTCTGTCAGTTCGCCGAACAGCAGCCCGATCACGGCCCCGACGCTGTCCCGGCGGATCCCCTCGCGGTCCCCCTCCAGGGCCAGCCGCCGTACCGCGACCGCCTCCCCGGGGCCGCAGACCGCGACGAAAACGGTGCCCACCGGCTGCCCGTCCTGCGGATCCGGACCGGCCACGCCGGTGGTGGCGACGCCCCAATCGGCGCCCAGCAGCCGCCGCACCCCGCAGGCCATCTGCCGCGCCACCTCGCCGTCCACCGCACCCCGCGCGGCGAGCAGCTCCCCGTCGACACCCAGGACGGAACGCTTGACATCGGTGGCGTACGCGGTCACCGCGCCCCGCACCACCCGCGAGGCACCGGGCACGGCGGTCAGCCCGGCGGCGACCAGACCGCCGGTGAGCGACTCGGCCGCCGCGAGGGTCTCCCCCCGCGCGGCGAGCAGCTCCAGCACCCGCGCCGCTCGGCCGGTCACCGTACGGCGTCCCGCTCGGCGCGCTCGCGGGCCAGCCCGGCCCGGCGCAGCACGACGGCCTGGCGTACGTAGTCCAGTCCGGTCACGACGGTCAGCACCACGGCGAGCGCCATCACCCACCAGCGGAACGTGGCCAGCGGGCCGGTGAGCACCAGGACGTACATCCCGGCCGCGGTGCCCTGCGCCAATGTCTTGATCTTGCCGCCACGACTGGCCGGAATGACACCGTGCTTGATCACCCAGAACCGCAGGAGCGTGATGCCCAGCTCCCGGAAGAGGATCACGCCCGTCACCCACCACGGCAGATCGCCCAGGACGGACAGGCAGATCAGCGCCGCCCCCATGATCGCCTTGTCGGCGATCGGGTCGGCGATCTTCCCGAAGTCGGTGACGAGGTTGTACGACCGGGCCAGATGCCCATCGAAGACGTCGGTGATCATGGCGACGGCGAACGCGGCCCAGGCGAACGAGCGCCACGCCGGATCCCGCCCGTCACCGTGCATCAGCAGCAGCACGAAGGCCGGCACCAGGACCAGCCGCAGCATCGTCAGGACGTTGGCGATGTTCCACAGCCCGGCCTGCCGGACCTGAGCCGGGCGCGGCCCGCCGGTGGCGGAGGCCGGCAGCGGCGTCATCTGCCCGCCCCTTCGGTGCCCTCGGCCGAGCACACCTCGGCGACCAGATCCACACCCTCGCTCGCGACGACCTTCGCCTCGGCCATCCGGCCGGGCGTCAGCCCCTCCGCACCGCGCAGCAGCGTGACCCCGTCGGTCTCGGGTGCCTGGTGAGCGCCCCGGCCCACCACGCCGTCCTCGTCGTCGATCCGGTCGACCAGCACCCGGACCGTGTCGCCGATCCGCTCCTCGGCCCGCTGCGCGGTCAGCTCCTCGGCCAGCCGCGACACCCGCGCCAGCCGCTCGGCGACCACGTCCGGGTCGGTCTTGTCCGCGTACGAGGCGGCTTCGGTGCCGTCCTCGTCGGAGTAGCCGAAGACGCCGATCGCGTCCAGCCGGGCGCCGGTCAGGAAGCGCTCCAGCTCGGCGACGTCGTCCTCACTCTCGCCGGGGAAGCCGACGATGAAGTTGGAGCGGGCACCGGCCTCGGGCGCCTTGGCGCGGATCTGCTCCAGCAGCTCCCAGAAGCGGTCGGTGTCACCGAAGCGCCGCATCCGGCGCAGCACCCCCGGCGCCGCGTGCTGGAAGGACAGGTCGAAGTAGGGCGCCACCTTGTCGGTGGAGGTCAGCACGTCGATCAGCCCGGGGCGCATCTCGGCGGGCTGGAGGTAACTGACCCGGATCCGCTCGATGCCGTCGACGGCGGCCAGCTCCGGCAGCAGCGTCTCCAGCAGCCGGATGTCGCCGAGGTCCTTGCCGTAGGAGGTGTTGTTCTCGGAGACCAGCATGATCTCCTTCACGCCCTGCTCCGCCAGCCAGCGGGTCTCGCCGAGGACGTCGGAAGGGCGCCGCGAGATGAACGAGCCGCGGAACGAGGGGATGGCGCAGAACGAACAGCGCCGGTCGCACCCGGAGGCGAGCTTCACCGACGCCACCGGGCTGCTGCCGAGTCTGCGGCGCAGCGGCGCCCGGGGCCCGGAGGCCGGTGCGACGCCCTCGGGCAGATCGGCGGGCGGGGTGTCCTGCGCGTGGCCGGGCAGCGCCACGGCGCCGGCGCCCTGCCGTTCGGCGGGGCTGATCGGCAGCAGCGCGCGGCGGTCGCGCGGCGCGTGCGCCTCGACGTTGCCGCCGCTGAGGATGGTCTGGAGGCGGCCGGAGATGTCGGTGTAGTCGTCGAAGCCGAGCACACCGTCGGCCTCGGGCAGCGCCTCGGCCAGCTCCTTGCCGTAGCGCTCGGCCATGCAGCCGACGGCGACGACGGCCTGGGTGCGGCCGTGATCCTTCAGATCGTTGGCTTCCAGCAGGGCGTCGACGGAGTCCTTCTTGGCGGCTTCGACGAAACCGCAGGTGTTGACGACGGCGACATCGGCATCGGCGGCGTCCTCGACGAGGTCCCAGCCGTCCGCTGCCAGGCGGCCTGCGAGCTCCTCCGAGTCCACCTCGTTACGGGCGCAGCCAAGAGTGACAAGGGCGACGGTACGGCGTTCGGGCATGGGGCTCAGCCTACTTCGTCCCGGACGCGCCCCTCGCGCGCAGGTCCGCCGCCGTGGGGGGGGGGGGGGGGGGGGGGGGGGGGGGGGGGGGGGGGGGGGGGGCGGGGGGGAAGGGGGGGGGGAACCCTCCCGCAAACCACAACCGCCCCCCCTTTCCTCCTTCTTTTTTGCTTGA
>NZ_JBVHRF010000011.1:176264-190819 GCF_055567035.1 Streptomyces sp. NPDC027185
AGAAAAGAGGAACATGGGTGGAGGTTTGTTATTGTGTTGTGGGTCGCCTCCTCCTCCCTCACGTCCCCCCCCCTACCCCAGCTTCCACTCCTTTTTTTCCTTCGTCCCCCCCCCCCCCACGGCGGCGGAGGTGACTGCTGCTGTTCAGCCGGCCTGCGGGTCGCCCGGGGTGTAGCTCAGCCGCTCCACGGAGCCCTTGTCGCCGACCTCCTTGACCTCTTTGCCGTTGACGTACAGCTGCACGGCTCCGGCGTTGCCGAGGACGAGGTCGATGCGTTCCTTGTCGGTGAAGGTCTTGGACTCGCCCTGCCGCAGCAGGCCGTCCTCCAGGAGCTTGCCGTTGGCGTCCTTCGCGGAGATCCAGCTCTGTCCGTCGCGGCCGATGACCTTGATCGTCACCTTGTCCTTGGGCAGCCCGGCGATGGCACTGTCGGAGGGCTCCGGGTCCGGCCGGTGCTCGGCGGGGGTGGTGCGGGGGTGCGGGGAGGGCTTGTCGGGGTTGGTCTCGCCCCCGGCGACGGGGATGCCACCGCCCTGGCCGCCGCCGCTGAACAGCGTGAAGCCGACGAAGCCGACCACCGCGACGATCGCGGCGACCATCGCGGCCGTCCAGTTGGGGCGGCGCCGCTCGGGCCGGATCCGCTCCGCCTCGAAGAGCGGCGCGGCGGGCGTCGGCTCGGGCCGGCCACCGTGCTCGGCGTCGAACTGCTCGATCAGCGGACCGGGGTCGAGGTGGACGGCGCGGGCGAGCGTCCGCAGATGGCCCCGGGCGTAGACGTCGCCGCCGCAGCGTGAGAAGTCGTCCTGCTCGATCGCGTGGACAAGGGGGATACGCACCCGTGTCGACGCGCTGACCTCTTCGACGGTCAGCCGCGCCGCGATACGGGCCTGCTGGATGGCTCGACCGACGGAAGGCCGGTCGTCAGTTGGGGAGTTGCCGATGGACACGGGGGCGCCTTTCGAGCGTGTAGCCACCTGCTGGACGTTCAGTCTAGGGGTGGACCGAAAGGGACGGGCAAGCGGGCGGACGGAGTCCGTACGCCATCGGTACGCCGGTGGCGACGCCGCCGGCTCCGCTGGTGAAGCATCGTTCCCTCACCTCCCTCAACTTGACGTATCGGCAGGAGAAACGGTTGCTTTGGCGCCCGCACGCATGACTCGTACGGGTGAATCCCTCGGGTATTTCTACCCGGAAGCCTCCCCGCGGATCACTCCGAGCACTCCGTCCAGCTCGTCCGGCTTCACCAGGACGTCACGGGCCTTGGATCCCTCGCTCGGCCCGACGATGTTGCGGGATTCCATCAGGTCCATCAGCCGGCCCGCCTTGGCGAAACCGACCCGCAGCTTGCGCTGGAGCATGGAGGTGGAGCCGAACTGCGTCGAGACCACCAGCTCCGCGGCCTGGCACAGCAGATCGAGGTCGTCGCCGATGTCCTCGTCGATCTCCTTCTTCTGCTTGCCGCCGACGGTCACGTCGTCGCGGAAGACCGGCGCCATCTGATCCTTGCAGTGCTGCACCACCGCGGCCACCTCGGCCTCGGTGACGAACGCGCCCTGCATCCGGACCGGCTTGTTGGCACCCATCGGCAGGAAGAGACCGTCGCCCTTGCCGATCAGCTTCTCGGCGCCCGGCTGGTCGAGGATGACCCGGCTGTCGGCGAGCGAGGACGTCGCGAAGGCCAGCCGGGAAGGGACGTTCGCCTTGATCAGACCGGTGACGACATCGACGGACGGCCGCTGCGTGGCGAGCACCAGATGGATACCGGCCGCCCGCGCCAGCTGCGTGATCCGCACGATCGCGTCCTCGACGTCCCGCGGCGCGACCATCATCAGGTCCGCCAGCTCATCCACGATGACCAGCAGATACGGGTACGGCGCCAGCTCCCGCTCGCTGCCCTCGGGCGGTGTGACCTTGCCCGCCCGGACCGCCTCGTTGAAGTCGTCGATGTGGCGGTAGCCGTACGCCGCGAGGTCGTCGTAGCGCAGATCCATCTCGCGCACGACCCACTGGAGCGCCTCGGCGGCCCGCTTCGGGTTGGTGATGATCGGCGTGATCAGGTGCGGAATGCCCTCGTACGCGGTCAGCTCGACGCGCTTGGGGTCGACCAGCACCATCCGTACGTCCTCCGGGGTGGCCCGCACCATCACCGACGTGATCAGACAGTTGATGCAGGAGGACTTACCGGAACCGGTGGCACCGGCGACGAGGATGTGCGGCATCTTCGCCATGTTGGCCATGACGTAGCCGCCCTCCACGTCCTTGCCGAGCGCCACCAGCATCGGATGCTCGTCGCCCGCCGCGTCGGCCAGCCGCAGCACATCGCCGAGGTTGACCATCTCGCGGTCGGTGTTGGGGATCTCGATGCCCACCGCGGACTTACCGGGGATCGGGCTGATGATCCGCACGTCCGGGCTGGCCACCGCGTACGCGATGTTCTTCGCCAGCGCCGTGATCTTCTCGACCTTGACGGCCGGGCCCAGCTCGACCTCGTAGCGGGTGACCGTCGGACCGCGGGTGAAGCCGGTGACCGCCGCGTCGACCTTGAACTCCTGGAAGACGTTGGTCAGCGCGGCCACTATCGCGTCGTTGGCGGCGCTGCGGGTCTTGCCCGGCCCGCCCCGGGAGAGCAGGTCCAGCGAGGGCAGCGCGTACGTGATGTCGCCCGCCAGCTGAAGCTGCTCGGCGCGGGCCGGAAGCCCGCCCTCCGGTTCCTGCGGCGTCTTGGTGAAGTCCGGCACCGACGGCGGACCGGCCGCCTCCGGCTGCGCCGCGCGCGCCGGAGGGACCGCACCGGACGGGGTGGCCCCCTCGCCGCGGTCCCGGCGCTCGCCGGAGATGCTGCTGCTGAGCCCGGCGACGAGCGGCGAGGGCTGGACGCCGTGCAGCACCGCGCCGTCCAGCGCCGCCGCGGCCTCCGCCGCGACGTCCACCGCGTCCTTCGGCCGCGCCACGGCGGGCGGCGCGGGCTCCTTGCGGGGGCGGCGCCGCTCGGCCAGCGCCTCCGCCTCCAGCGCGTCCGGATCGCCGGCCTCCGCGGCGAGCGCCCGGCGCGGGCGGCGCGCCGGGCGCTCCTCCCACTCCTCCTCGTCGTCCGCCCACTCCGTCCACTCCGCCTCCGGCCCGGTGTCCACCACGCCGAGCCGGGCGCCGAGCGCGCGCAGCCGCTGCGGGACGGCGTTGACCGGGGTGGCCGTGACGACCAGCAGGCCGAAGACGGTCAGCAGCACCAGCAGCGCCACCGCCAGCGCCGGTCCGAGGGTGAAGATCAACGGCTTGGAGGCGGCCCAGCCGGCGTAGCCTCCGGCGTCCCGGACCCCCGCGGCGTCGTCGCGGCCCGGCGAGCCGCAGGCGATCGCGACCTGCCCGAGGACGCCGAGGACCAGCGCGGAGAGCCCGATCACGATCCGGCCGTTGGCCTCGGGCCGCTCCGGATGGCGGATGAGCCGCCAGGCGATACCGCCCAGCAGGACCGGCACCACCAGATCGAGACGGCCGAACGCGCCGGTCACCAGCAGTTCGACGAAGTAGCCGACCGGACCGCTGAGGTTGGACCAGGTACCGGCCGCGACGACCAGCGCCAGGCCCAGCAGCAGGAACCCGAGGCCGTCCTTGCGGTGCGCCGGGTCGAGGTTCTTCGCGCCGCGGCCCATCCCGCGGAAGACCACACCGCACGCCCGGCCGCAGCCCCGTACGAGGCGGACGACGCCGCCGGTCGGGGACGGCGCCGGCTTCGGCGGCGCCTTCTTCGCCGGAGCCCTCCTGGCCGGTGCCTTCCGGGGCGGCGCCTTCTTCGCGGCGGCGGTCTTCTTCGCCGGCGGCTTACGGGCGGGCGCCTTCTTCGCCGCGGTCTTCTTGGCGGCGCCCCCGGACGCTCCGGCGCGCTGTTTCGAGGGGCCCGCCGTGCGCTGGGTTCCCTTGCCGGACGTACGTGAGGCCATGGCGACGAGATTACAGGCGCCGCCGGAGCTGACACGAGCGCACGGCGCTTCACCCGAACGTGTCGTACCGGAATGTCAGGTCCGCCGGTCCGCAGCGCGTGTGAAGGCCCGTCAGCCGCCGGGCGGTACGGCCGTCACCCCGCGGCGCCGCCCGCGCCGGGCTCCAGCGCGTCCAGCGCCCGCCGCAGTCCGGTCAGCTTCCGCTCCAGATGGGCGGCGGTCGCCACCGCCGCCGCGTCCGCCGACTCGTCCAGCTGCTTGGAGAGCGCCTCCGCCTGCTCCTCGACCGCGGCGAGCCGCGCCGACAGCTCCGCGAGCAGTCCGGCCGCCTCCTTCGTCTCGTCGACGCGGCCGCCCTCCAGCTGGAGCCGCAAGAGCGACGCCTGCTCCCGCAGTTGGCAGTTCTTCATGTACAGCTCGACGAAGACCGAGACCTTCGCGCGCAGCACCCAGGGGTCGAACGGTTTGGAGATGTAGTCCACCGCGCCCGCGGCATATCCCCGGAACGTGTGGTGCGGACCGTGGTTGATCGCGGTCAGGAAGATGATCGGGATGTCACGGGTGCGCTCACGGCGCTTGATGTGCGCCGCCGTCTCGAAACCGTCCATCCCCGGCATCTGCACATCGAGCAGGATCACCGCGAAATCATCCGTGAGCAGCGCCTTGAGCGCTTCCTCCCCGGACGATGCCCGCACCAGCGTCTGATCGAGCGCGGAGAGGATCGCCTCCAGCGCCAGCAGATTCTCCGGCCGGTCATCGACCAGGAGGATCTTGGCCTTCTGCACCATGGCCCGACCTCCTCGCCCCGGCATGGGGCCTCCCCTGTCCGAAGGACTTGGGGAAGAACCGGACGCCGCCCCAAGGGGCGACTCCGTCATGCCGCCCGTCCTTGTGCCGGTCATCGTAGCTGCACCCCGCTCGTCGCCACACCCTGTCACCGCGATGTCACCGTGTACGTAGCGGCAAACGCGGGAGGGGGCCGGAAGGTTCCCCCGCCACGCGTCGCGCCACGTCCGCGGCCACCGTGCTCAGCACCCGGTGATCCTCTTCCGCTTCCATACTGGACGCACCGTCACCCGGTGCGCATCCACTGCTCCATGACCGACAACAGATGATCGGTGTCCACCGGCTTGGTGACGTAGTCCGAGGCTCCGGACTCGATGCTCTTCTCCCGGTCACCCTTCATCGCCTTGGCGGTCAGCGCGATGATCGGCAACCCCGCGAACTGCGGCATCCTGCGGATCGCCGCCGTCGTCGCGTAGCCGTCCATCTCCGGCATCATGATGTCCATCAGCACCAGGACGACGTCGTCGTGCTGCTCCAGCACCTCGATGCCCTCCCGGCCGTTCTCCGCGTACAGCACCGACAGGCCGTGCTGCTCCAGGACGCTGGTCAGCGCGAAGACGTTCCGGATGTCGTCGTCGACGATCAGTACCTTCTCGCCGTGGAAACCGCCGCTCGCGGCCGGCTCCACCAGATCCTGGCCGTTGCCGAGCCAGGGCTCCGTGGCCTGCCGCGGCGGCGCCGGACGCTCGGGCGCCGCGCCCTCGGACCGCGGCGCAGCGGGCAGCTCCGCCCGGCGTGCGCCACCGGTCAGCCCGCGCCGGCGGCGCCGGGCGAGCGCGGAGGCCGACGCCTGCTCCTCGGCCTCCCGCGCCGCCTCCTCGGCCGCCTGCCGCCCGACCTCGGTCTCGCGCGCCTCGGCGTCCATCGCCAGGCCGCCGGCCACCAGCGCCGGGTAGCCCTGCGGCGGGAGGCCGCCCGGGTTCTGCGGCAGGTACAGCGTGAAGGTCGAGCCGCGGCCCGGTTCGCTCGCGGCGTGGATCTCGCCGCCCAGCAGCCGCGCGATCTCCCGGCTGATCGACAGGCCCAGGCCCGTACCGCCGTACTTCCGGCTGGTCGTGCCGTCCGCCTGCTTGAACGCCTCGAAGATCACCCGCATCTTGCTGGACGCGATGCCGATACCGGTGTCGGTGACCGAGAAGGCGATCATTTCGGCGTCCGGGTCCCGCAGCGACCCGTGCTCCAGGAGCTGCTCGCGGATGGCCACCGGGACGTCCGCCCCGGCCGGCCGGATGACCAGCTCGACATTGCCGCTGTCGGTGAACTTCACCGCGTTCGACAGGAGGTTGCGCAGCACCTGGAGCAGCCGCTGCTCGTCGGTGTGGAGGGTGGACGGCAGATCCGGCGAGACCCGGACGGCGAACTCCAGGCCCTTCTCCGCGGTCAGCGGCCGGAACGTCGCCTCGACGTAGTCGACGAGCTGGACCAGCGCGATCCGCGTCGGCGAGACGTCCATCTTGCCCGCCTCGACCTTCGACAGATCGAGGATGTCGTTGATCAGCTGGAGCAGATCGCTGCCCGCACCGTGGATCGTCTCGGCGAACTCCACCTGCTTCGGGGAGAGGTTCCCCTCGGCGTTGTCGGCCAGCAACTTGGCGAGGATCAGCAGGGAGTTGAGCGGCGTCCGCAGCTCGTGCGACATGTTCGCCAGGAACTCCGACTTGTAGCGCATCGAGACCGCGAGCTGCTCGGCGCGCTCCTCAAGGACCTGCCGCGCCTCCTCGATCTCGGTGTTCTTCACCTCGATGTCGCGGTTCTGCGCCCGCAGTTGCTCGGCCTTCTCCTCCAGCTCGGAGTTGGACAGCTCCAGCGCCTTCTGCCGGCTCTCCAGCTCGGCGGAACGCTCCTTCAGCTGCTCGGTCAGCTCCTGCGACTGCTTCAGCAGCACCTCGGTCTTGGTGTTGACCGAAATGGTGTTGACGCTCGTCGCGATCATTTCGGCGATCTGGCTGAGGAAGTCCTTCTGGATCTGGGTGAACGGCTGGAACGACGCCAGCTCGATCACGCCGAGCACCTTGTCCTCGAAGAGCACCGGCAGCACGATCACATTGGCCGGCGGCGCCTCCCCCAGCCCCGACGCGATCTTCAGGTAGCCGGAGGGCACGTTCTCCACCAGGATCGTGCGGCCCTCCTCGGCGGCCGTCCCGATGAGCGTCTCGCCCGGCTTGAACGTCGTGGGCATCGCGCCCATCGCGTAGCCGTACGAGCCCATCAGCCGCAGTTCGTACGCGCCGGCCTCGCCGCCGTCCGCGCCCAGCTCCCGCTCGTCGGGGCGGGTGGCGAGGAAGAACGCGCCGTGCTGGGCGGAGACCGCGGGCGACAGCTCGCTCATGATCAGCGTGGCGACGTCCTTCAGGTCCCGCCTGCCCTGCATCAGACCGGAGATCCGGGCGAGGTTGCCCTTGAGCCAGTCCTGCTCCTCGTTGGCGAGCGTGGTCTCACGGAGCGTGGAGATCATGGTGTTGACGTTGTCCTGGAGCTCCAGGATCTCCCCGGCCGCGTCGACGTCGATCCGGACGTTGTGGTCGCCGAGGGTGACCGCCGCGGCGACCGCGGCGATGGCCCGCACCTGACGGGTGAGGTTGCCCGCCATCTCGTTCACCGATTCGGTCAGGTCCTTCCAGGTGCCGGCCACGCCCCGTACCTGCGCCTGACCGCCCAGCTGGCCCTCCGTACCCACCTCACGGGCCACCCTGGTGACCTGCTCGGCGAAGGACGACAGCTGGTCGACCATGGTGTTGATGGTGGTCTTCAGCGCCAGGATCTCGCCCCGCGCGTCGATGTCGATCTTCTTGGTCAGATCACCCTTGGCGATGGCGGTGGTGACCATCGCGATGTTGCGGACCTGGCCGGTGAGGTTGTTGGCCATGGAGTTCACCGACTCCGTGAGGTCCTTCCAGGTCCCCGCGACGCCGGGCACGCGCGCCTGGCCGCCCAGGATGCCGTCGGTGCCCACCTCACGCGCCACCCGCGTCACCTCGTCGGCGAACGACGAGAGCGTGGTGACCATGGTGTTCACGGTGTCGGCGAGCTGCGCGACCTCACCGCGCGCCTCGACGGTGACTTTCTTCGTCAGGTCACCGTTGGCGACCGCCGCCGATACCTGCGAGATGTTCCGCACCTGGATCGTCAGGTTGTTGGCCATCAGGTTGACGTTGTCGGTCAGGTCGAGCCAGATGCCGGTGGCGCCCGGCACCCGCGCCTGACCGCCGAGCTGGCCCTCGGTGCCCACCTCGCGGGCCACCCGCGTGACCTGCTCCGCGAAGGACGAGAGCTGATCGACCATCGTGTTGACGGTGGTGACCAGTTCGAGGATCTCGCCCTTGGCGTCGACGGTGATCTTCTTCGACAGATCGCCGTCGGCCACCGCCGTCGTCACCTCGGCGATGTTGCGCACCTGCGAGGTGAGGTTGTTCGCCATGCCGTTGACGGACTGGGTGAGGTCCTTCCACGTACCGCTGACGCCCTGCACCTCCGCCTGGCCGCCGAGGATGCCCTCGGTGCCGACCTCCCGGGCCACCCGGGTCACCTGCTCCGCGAACGACGACAGCTGGTCCACCATCGTGTTCAGCGTGTTCTTCAGCTCCAGGATCTCGCCCCGGGCATCCGCGTCGATCTTCTGCGACAGATCACCGCGCGCCACCGCCGTCGCGACCTGCGCGATGTTGCGGACCTGCGCGGTGAGGTTCCCGGCCATGCCGTTCACCGAGTCCGTCAGGTCCCGCCACACCCCGGCGACGCCCGGCACCTGCGCCTGGCCGCCCAGCCGCCCGTCGGTACCGACCTCCCGGGCGACGCGGGTGACCTGCTCGGCGAAGGCGGAGAGCTGATCGACCATCGTGTTGATGGTGTTCTTCAGCTCCAGGATCTCGCCGCGCGCGTCCACGTCGATCTTCTGCGACAGGTCACCACGGGCCACCGCCGTCGTCACCTGGGCGATCTGCCGCACCTGCGAGGTGAGGTTCCCCGCCATGAAGTTGACGGAGTCGGTCAGCTCCTTCCAGGTGCCGCTGACGCCGTCCACCCGCGCCTGACCGCCCAGCCGGCCCTCCGTGCCGACGTCCCGGGCCATCCGCGTGACCTGGTCGGCGAAGGACGACAACTGATCCACCATGGTGTTCACGGTGTTCTTCAGCTGGAGCATCTCGCCGGAGACGTCGACGGTCACCTTCTGCGAGAGATCACCGTTGGCGACGGCGGTCGTCACCTGCGCGATGTTGCGGACCTGACCGGTGAGGTTACGGAAGGCCGTGTTCACCGAGTCGGTGAGGTCCTTCCACGTACCGGCCGCGCCCGGCACCGCCGCCTGGCCGCCCAGCTCACCCTCGACGCCGATCTCCCGCGCCACCCGCGTGACCTCCGCGCCGAACGCGGAGAGCTGACCCACCATCGTGTTGACGGTGTTCTTCAACTCCAGCATCTCACCGGCGACATCGACCGTGACGGTCTGCGACAGATCACCGTTGGCCACCGCCGTCGTCACCTGCGCGATGTCCCGCACCTGCGCGGTGAGGTTACGGAACGCGGTGTTCACCGAGTCCGTCAGGTCCTTCCAGGTACCCGCCGCGCCCGGCACCTGCGCCTGACCGCCGAGCTGTCCCTCGGCCCCGACCTCGTTCGCCACCCGCGTCACTTCGTCCGCGAAGGTCCGCAGCGTCTCGGTCATGGTGTTCATCGTGTCGGCGAGCTGCGCCACCTCGCCGCGCGCGCTGACCGTCACCCGCTGCGACAGATCACCGTTGGCGACGGCGGTCGTGACCTGCGCGATCCCGCGCACCTGCGCCGTGAGGTTGCCCGCCATCAGGTTGACGGAGTCGGTGAGGTCCTTCCACACCCCGGCGACGCCCGGCACCCGCGCCTGACCGCCCAGCTCGCCCTCGGTGCCGACCTCGCGGGCCACCCGCGTCACCTCGGAGGCGAACGACGAGAGCTGGTCCACCATCGTGTTGACGGTGTTCTTCAGCTCCAGCATCTCGCCCTCGACGTGGACGGTGACCTTCCGCGAGAGATCACCCTTGGCCACCGCCGTGGTGACGAGAGCGATGTCCCGCACCTGCGCGGTCAGCCGCGCCGCCATCGTGTTGACGGACTCCGTGAGGTCCTTCCACGAACCCGACATGCCGCGCACCCGCGCCTGCCCGCCGAGCTTGCCCTCCGTACCGACCTCGCTGGCCACCCGCGTGACCTCGTCGGTGAACGCCGACAGCTGATCGACCAGACCGTTGACCGTCCGCCCGACCTTCAGGAACTCCCCGCGCAGCGGATGCTCCGAGGAACTGTCGGAGCTGCGCGACCGCAGATCCATCCGCTGTTCCAGATCGCCCTCGGACACCGCCGACAGCACCCGCCCCACCTCGGAGACGGGCCGTACGAGATCGTCGACGAGCGCGTTGGACGCGTCGATCGCCGCGGCCCAGGAGCCCTCGCAGGCGCCGACCTCCAGGCGCTCCGTGAGCTTTCCCTCACGTCCCACGACCCGGCGCACCCGCGCCAGCTCGCCCGTCAGATGCAGATTGCGGTCCGCGGCCTCGTTGAACACCGCCGCGAGCTCCGCCATGATCCCGTCGCCGGAGACCGTGAGCCGCTTGCGGAAGTTGCCGTCCCGCATGGCCGCCAGTGCGACCAGCAGCCGGTTCAAGGCCGCCGTGTCCACCTCGGTCGTCCCGCCGCTCCGGGCTCGTCCGCCTTTCGCGCGCGTGCTTGCGCCCCGCGCCGCTGCGCCAGACTCCACCGTGTCCCTCCCGCAAGGGTCGACCGTTCCCGGGCTTTCTCCTGATGCCTGCCCAGTGTTTCACCATGGCCCAACCAGGCCATAACAGTTCGGCAGCATCGCATACCGTCCCTGGGCACGATCGGGGCGGAATCACCCGTGACCGGCATCCGCAGCCGCGGCGAAGGTAAGTAACCTGGCACAGGGCTGTCCACCCGCACGGCTTCCCGCCCGAGGCGGTGGTACACGCACGACAGGTAATCGGAGGGGCGCCGCAGGTATGGGGGACCAGATCACCGACACACGCACGAGGAGACCAGTGATCACCGCGCGGGCCGCCGCCACCTTCGAGCCGGTCGGGCGCTCGGTCGCCCAGGCCCGCGCGTTCGTCCGCGACACCCTCCAGGGCTGGGGCTACGGCGACATCGTCGACGACGCCGTCGTCCTTACCAGTGAACTGGTCACCAACGCCGTCGTGCACGCCGGAACCGCCGCCGACGTCCTGTGCCTGCGCGAGGACAGCGGCGTCCGCATCTCCGTCGCCGACCGCTACCCGGAGCGCGAGATCCCGCTCCAGAACACCGGCCGCGTCCTGGTCCACCCCGACCGCGAGGGCGGCCGCGGTCTGCTGCTGTGCGGCGCGCTCGCCGCCCGCTGGGGCGTCGAGTACTCGCCCGACCGCAAGTACGTCTGGTTCCGCCTCGACCTGCCCGAGCGCCCGGCGGGCACCCGCTCCGCCGGCCCCGCCCTCCCCGTCGACGCACTGCCGGTCGCCGACCACCGCGTCCGCGTCGCCGTCGTCCAGATCGACCGCGGCGGCTGCGTCAGCGCCTGGAACGACGACGCCCGCGGCCTCTTCGGCTACGACGCCGACCAGGTCATCGGCAAACCCCTCACCGACATCGCCGCCTGGCCGCACACCCCCGGCACCGGCACCGGCATCGCCGAGGCCCTGCGCCTCTCCCGCTGGGAGGGCTCCTACGGTGTCCGCGGAGCCGACGGCCGCGTCCTGCCCGTCTACGCCTCCCACCTGCGGGTCCGCGACGCCGACGGTGAGGCGTCCACGGTCTGCCTCCTCGTGCGCGACCACGAACGCGCCGTCCTCCAGAGCCCGACGCGCACCCCCGCCCCGGACGCCGCCTCCCAGACCTCCCGCGCCGACGGCCGCCCGTCCGACCCGTTCGAGGTCTTCATCGGCTCCCCCGCCCCCGACGACCTCGACGGACTGCTCCAGCGCACCGTCGAACGGGCCCGCGACATGCTCGACGGCGACGCCGCCTACCTGCTGCTCGCCACCGACGACGAGACGGAGCTGGAGGTCCGCGCCTCCACCGGCCTGCCCTCCGCCCGCCAGCGCTTCGCCCGCGTCCCCGTCGAGACCGGCTCGGGCCGCTACGGCTCCGCCCGGATGCCGTCGGTCCACGAGGACCTCACCGCCGTCCCCGGCGCCGTCCCCCTCCTCAACGGCACGGGCATGCGGTCCGTCGTCACCGTCCCGCTGAAGGTCGAGGGCCGCCTGACCGGCTCGCTCGGCGTCGCCGCGGAGAGCGCCGGCCGCTACACCAACGAAGAGGCGCTGCGCCTGCAGTTCGCCGCCGACCGCATCGCCCTCGCCGTCGAACGGGCTCGCCTGACCGAGCTGGAGAAGCTCCGCCGCGGCTCCCTCTCCTTCCTCGTCGAGGCGTCCGACCTGCTCGCCGGCACCCTCGACCGGGACCAGACGCTGGCGCTGATGGCCCAGATGACGGTCCCCACCCTCGCCACCTGGTGCGCCGTCTACACCGTCGCCGACCAGGCGTCCGAGCCCGAGCTGTCGTACGTGCTGCACGAGGACGAGGACCGCATCGACGGCCTCAAGACCCTGCTGCTGAAGGTCGATCCGCCGGAGCCGGTGCCCACCCCGGGCGCGCGGGTGTGGACCGCCCCCACCGACGCCGCCCACGACGCCGCGCTGCGCACCTCCCTGCGCAGCCTGGGCCTCGGCGACTCCGCGCGGCCCTCCACCGGCCCCGGCGCCTCCCTCGCCACCGCCTCGGCGGTCGGCGGCGAGACCGTCGTCCTGCCGCTGGTGGCCCGTAACCGCGTCATCGGCATGCTCACCCTGGGCAAGCCCACCGAGGAGCACTTCCGCCAGGAGATCCTGGAGCTGGCCGAGGACCTCTCCCGCCGTGCGGCCCTCGCCCTCGACAACGCCCGCCTGTACTCCGAGCGCACCGCCATCAGCCAGTCCCTCCAGCGCAGCCTCCTCCCGCCGGAGCTGCCGGACGTCCCCGGCGTCGAGGTGGAGGTCATCTACCGCGCGGCCGGTGAGGGCAACGAGGTCGGCGGCGACTTCTACGACCTCTTCCCCATCCGCGACGGCGCGTACGGCTTCGCCATCGGCGACGTCTGCGGCACCGGCCCGGAGGCGGCCGCCGTCACGGGCCTGGCCCGGCACGCCCTGCGCCTCCTCGCCCGTGAGGGCTTCGGCGGCCCCGCCGTCCTGGAGCGACTCAACGCCGCGATCCTCGACGAGGGCGCCCGCAGCCGCTTCCTCACCCTCCTCTACGGCGAACTGTGGCCGCAGGAGGACGGCAGCGCCCTGCTGAAGGTGGTCTGCGCCGGCCACCCTCTCCCGCTCCGCCTCCGCCAGGACGGCACCGTCGAACCGGCCGCCGAGCCCCAGCCCCTCCTCGGCGTCATGGACGACCTCGAACTGTACGAGCAGACCGTCACCCTCGACCCGGGCGATGTCCTGCTCTGCGTCACCGACGGCGTCACCGAGCGCCGCGAGGGCACGCGCATGCTCGGCGACGACGGCCTCACCGATGTCCTGACGACGTGTACGGGTCTGACCGCGGGCGCCGTCGCCGCACGGGTGCTGCGCGCCGTGGAACGCTTCGCGGCGGAGCCCGCCTCGGACGACATGGCGATCCTCGCGATGCGCGTCCCGGGAATTCCCCCCACGCAACCGTAGAACCGCCTGTCATCTCTTTCCCGCCCGGCCCCGGGCGGGAAAGAGACCACCCTCTCACCGCACGCAAAAAGGCCCCCGCCGATATGGCGGGGGCCTTTTCTTCTGAGCCCCAATACGGAATCGAACCGTAGACCTTCTCCTTACCATGGAGACGCTCTGCCGACTGAGCTATTGGGGCGAGCCAGCGGAATAGATCATACATGACCTGTGCCGAAGCTCCGAATCACGCACCACCGTCCGGCATCCGCCCGGCGCCCCGTCACAACGCGGGCTGCAGCAATCCCCCGAGCGCATTGCAGGCCCCCACCATCCGGTGCAGTTCCCGCCGCCCCATTCCCGCCCGCAGCGGCAACGCCAGCGTCTCGTCCACGGCCCGCTCGGTCTGCGGCAGAAACACATCCCGCCGCAACCCCGGCATGCGGTACACGGGCGCCTGTACGGGAATCCGGCAGGCGACGCCCTTGGCCCGCAGCGCCCGCGCGAAGGCGTCCCGGTCCGGGCGGCCGTTGCCGGGCACCCGCACCACGTACTGCTCGTAGGTGTGCCCCGCGGCCGGCGCCGGTGTCTCCACGCCTTTCAGCCGCCCGTCGAGGTACGCGGCGTGCGACCGTCGCCGCTCGGCTCCTTCGGAAGCCGCCCCCGGTTCGTCCACGACCAGCACCAACAGTCCGTGCCGCCGCCCGAGTTCCCGGATCCAGCCGTCGTCGGCCCGCCGCCCGAAGCGGTGTATGGCGACGACGGCGGAGGTACGAGGCGTCACCACGTCGGCGACGGCGGTGGGATCGAGGCAGTAACTCTGACCGTCGACATCGGCGAAGACGGGCAGCGCGCCCAACTCCACCACCGCCTCGGCCACTTCGGCGTTGCCGTACGCCGGCACCACGACCTCGTCTCCAGCGCGCACCCCGGCCGACTTGAGCGTCTCCACTGTCCCCATGCCGCGGATCCTGGCGACGCGAGGTGAACGAGGCGTTACGCGCACACGGCCACTCGTAGCCTGAACGCAAAAATTCTCCGGTCCCCGGCAACCATCACTGGCTACCGGAGACCGGAGCTAAAAATTGTTCGGCGGCGTCCTACTCTCCCACAGAGTCCCCTCTGCAGTAC
>NZ_JBVHRF010000012.1:0-73162 GCF_055567035.1 Streptomyces sp. NPDC027185
AGAGGCCGACCTGCTGGATGACGTAGCCGATCCGGCGCCGCAGCCGGACGGGATCGGTGCCCGCGATGTCCTGGCCGGCCACCGAGATGGTGCCCTCGGTGGGGTCGATGAGGCGGTTGACCATCTTCATCGTGGTGGTCTTGCCGCAGCCGGACGGGCCGACGAGGGTGACGAGTTCCCCCTCCGCGACCTCGAAGGACAGGTCGTCGACGGCGGTCGTCCCGTCCGGGTAGCGCTTGGTGACGTGCTCGAAGCGGATCATCTTTCCCCCGTTGTGGACGGTCTCCATTGTGGGCGGCGGCGCGTGAACGCGGTGTGGCGGACATATGGCGGCCGGTCCGGATGTCAGTGGTGGGGGATAGGGTCGCAGACAGTCACCGAAAATGTGAGCGACAGGGCGGGGGAGGTGACGACGGATGAGCGTGCCGTGGAGCCTGACGGCGGCCGCCTGGCCGTCCGGACAGGTGCCGGCGGATCCTGGCGGGCCCTGGACGGCGCAGGCCGCGGGGGAGGGCGGCTCCGACTGCCTGATGGCCAACGACTGGATCTGCGGTGCGTATCTCCGCACCCGTAGCCATGAGTTGCTGGACGCCACCGTGCAGCACATCGGCATCACCGCGGCGTCCGTGGTCCTCGGGCTGCTGATCGCCTTCCCGCTGGCGCTGCTCGCCCGGCGGCGGCGCGCCGTCGCGGGCGCGGTGCTGGGGCTGACGACGGTGCTCTACACCATCCCGTCACTGGCGATGTTCGCGCTGCTGACCCCGGTCTTCGGGGTCTCCGTCGCCGTCGTCGTCACGGGCCTGGTGCTCTACTCCCTGACGATCCTGGTCCGCAACATCCTCGCCGGGCTCGACGCGGTGCCCGCCGAGGTTCGTGAGGCGGCCCGCGGGATGGGGTACGGCCCCGCCCGGCTGCTGTTCGGGGTCGAACTCCCGCTGGCACTCCCGGCACTGGTCGCCGGGATACGCATCGCCACGGTCTCGACGGTCGCGATGACCACCATCGGCTCCGTCGTCGGCTTCGGCGGGCTGGGCAACCTCATCGCCAGCGGTCTGGAGGGCTTCTTCAAGGCCGAGGTGCTGACCGCCTCGGTGCTCTGCGTCCTGCTCGCCGTCACGGCGGACCTGCTGCTGATGGCGGCCCAGCGGCTGCTGACCCCATGGACCCGGCCGCGCCCGGCGGCGCGGCGCGGCCGCCGGCGCACCCGGGCGACGAAGGCGGTGGCCTGACGATGGACGCGCTCACAGGCGCCTGGCAGTGGCTGACGTCGGCCGCCAACTGGGCGGGCGAGAAAGGCGTCTGGCACCGGCTGACCGAGCATGTGCAGATCAGCGCGGTCTGCCTGGTGCTCTCCTGCCTGGTGGCGCTGCCGCTCGCGCTCTGGCTCGGCCATATCGGCAAGGGCGGTGCGCTGGCCGTCAACGTCTCCAACGTCGGACGGGCGGTGCCGACCTTCGCGGTGCTGGTGCTGCTGACGATCGGTCCGCTCGGCAGCCAGGGGGAGTGGCCCACGGTCATCGCCCTGGTGCTGTTCGCCGTGCCGCCGCTGCTGACCAACGCCTACCTCGGCATACGCGAGGCCGACCGGGACGCCGTCGAGGCCGCCCGCGGGATGGGGATGTCCGGCCCGCAGCTCCTGCTCCGCGTCGAACTGCCCCTCGCCTATCCGCTGCTGATGACCGGCCTGCGGTCCGCGGCCGTCCAGATCGTCGCCACGGCCACGCTGGCGGCGATGGCCGGCGGCGGCGGGCTCGGCCGCATCATCACCGCGGGCTTCGGCAACTACGACACCGCGCAGGTCGTCGCCGGGGCAGTGCTGGTCGCGGTCCTCGCCCTGCTCGTCGAGGGCGCCCTCGTCCTCGTCGACCGGCTCTGCGACCCGATGCGCGGTCGCCGCCGGGCGGCCCGCGCCGGACGGCCGCGGGCCGGTGGCGGGGCGCGGGATGACGATGCGGTAGCGATCGGCAGTACGGCCTGACAGCCGGCGGGGCCACCCGCGTACCCTGCACCGGCCCGCCCGGTGCCCCGGCCCGGCGGCGCCGATGCCCCGTACCGGCACCGGGCCTCGGCGACCGGCAGATCCGAACCGACGAAGCCAAGACCGACGAAGCCAAGACCGACGAAGCCAAGACCGACGAAGCCAAGACCGACGAAGCCAAGACCGACGAAGCCAAGACCGACGATGCCAAGACCGATGAAGCGAAGGACGAATCCATGAGCAGCACGTCGCGAGGGGCGCGCACCGCGCTCGCCGCGGGCACGGCGATCGCGCTGGCGGCGGCTCTGGCCGCCTGCGGTGGCCAGAGTCTGGAGGACAAGGGAGCGGCCCGGGGAAAGGGCGGCGGCAAGGGTGAAATCGTCATCGGCTCGGCCGTTTTCACCGAGTCGAAGGTGCTCGCGCAGATGTATTCCCAGCTCCTGGGAGCCGCCGGATACGACGCCCGCGTCCAGACGCTCGACAATCGCGAACTGTACGAACCGGCCCTGGAGAAGGGGCAGATCGACGTCGTTCCCGAATACGCCTCCACCCTCGCCGAATTCCTCAACGCGAAGGAGAACGGCGCGAAGGCGAAGCCCGTCGCCTCCGGCGACATCGGCAAGACCGTCACGGCGTTGAAGAAGCTCGCGGCCCCGCGCGGTCTCACCGTCCTCGACGCCGGTCCCGCCGCCGACCAGAACGCCTTCGCGGTCACCGCCGAATTCGCCGCGAAGCACAAGCTGAAGACCCTCTCCGACCTCGGCGCCTCCGGACAGAAAGTCAAGATCGCCGCCGGGGAGGAGTGCGAGACCAGGCCGTTCTGCAAGCCGGGACTGGAGAAGACGTACGGCATATCCGTCGCCGGTATCGACCCCAAGGGCGTGGGCTCCCCGTCGTCCAAACAGGCCGTCAAGGACGGTACCGATCAGGTGGTGCTGACCACGACCACGGACGCCACCCTCGGCAACTTCGGGCTGGTCCTCCTCACCGACGACAAGAAGCTCCAGAACGCCGACAACGTCCTGCCCGTCGTCAATACCAAAAGCGCAGGTGACAAGGGAATCGAGACGGCGCTCGGCAAGCTCACACAGGTCCTCACCACCAAAGAGCTGATCAATCTGAACCGTAAGGTCGACGCCGAACGGCTCAAGCCCGAGGAGGTCGCACGGACTTATCTGGAGGCGAAGGGACTGCTGAAGAAGTAACCACCGGGAAACGGATCGGTGGGCGGGGCTCCATCGACCTCCGGCGCACGGTAAGTTTCTGGCCATGCCACGAGGACGCCACCGCCATTCACCACCCCTCCACCGGCTGCTTCCTCCCTCCTCGGTCGCCGGAGCGTCGATCGTCTGCGCCGCCGGGACATGGTTCGTCGGCGACGACCTGGTGCAGCGGGTGCTCGCCGCCGGAGCCGCGGGCGCCGCGGTCACCGGCGCGGTGCTGCTGCGCGCCTGGGACCGCAAGGCCGGCAGGCGCGTCGCCGAACTGGGCCGCGCCCGCGTCCGCGACGAGTGGCGCACCGAGGAGCGGATCGCCGAACTCGAATCCGATGCCGAGGAGTCCCGGGAGATCCGCGCGGCCCTGGACACCAAGCTCCGCGCCAAGCGCGCCGAACTCGCCCGGCTGCGGACCGAACACGCCGATCTGCTGCGCCGCTACGCCACCTCCGAGACCGAGCGGGCCGGTGCTCTGGAGCGCCGCCGTCAGCTCGCCATAGAGGGGACGGCGCCCGCCGCGGCGCTGCCCGCACCCGCCGGGGCCCCGGCGGCGGAGCGCACCGCGACGCCCGCCGCCGGTGGCACGGCCCGTCAGAACACGGCGGCGCGCCCCGTATCGGGCGGTCCGGCGGCGGCGCGCCCTGTCCCGGCCACGTTCGCGCAGGCCGACCACGCCCTCCGGCAGCTGGCCCGCAACGCCGCCCGGCAGCGTGACGCCCGTACGGAGAACACCGGCGCCGATCGCCCGCGCGGCAGGCACGCGGCCCCGGCCGCCGCCGGTCCCGCGGCGCCTGTACCGGACGGACCGGCGCTGCGTCCGGTCCCGGCCACCGCGGCGGCCGTCGCACCGCCCGCCGCGCCCCGGCCCCCGGCCTCCCGCGAGATCGGCGGCTTCGACTTCTTCGGCAACACGACGCCTCCGGCGCTGCCCGCGCCCATGGAGGAGGACCTCGCCGATGTCGTCGGCGACGAAGCCATCGCCGAGCAGACCGTCCGCGCCGCCGCCCGCCTCCGCCCGGCGGAGCCGGAACCGGCACCCGGGCCCGGCAGTCACCGCCGCCCCGGCCCGGCGGGCGCACCGGCCGGCACCGCGTCCGATGGCGCTCCCGAAGCCGGGACCGTGCCGGAGGCCGGTGCCCCCGAGGCGGCCGTGCCCGGGGCCGGCGCCCGGGACGCCACGGTTCCGGGAGCCGCCTCCGTCACGGAGACAGCCGAGGCAGGTGCCGTGCGGCCGGTGGAGGCCGAGGACGCGGCCGGGGAAGCCGAGGCGGAAGCTCCGGCGGCCGACGGTGCCCACGCGGCAGCTCCGGCTTCTGACGGCGTCGCCCCGGAGGGGGCCGCGCCCGAAGGCGCCGCCGCCGAGGACGCCACCGGCAAGGACGGTGCGGAGCGGAACGCCCCGGAGAAGGACGGCGTGGGCGAGGTCATCGACCTGACCGCCCACGACGAGACGGAACAGCTCGACCTGGCCGGCCTCCGCACCGCCATCTCGTAGCCGGGGACGGCGGCGGGCCCGAGCCGACGGGCCGGGCCCGGAGCCGACGGGCAGGGCCTGAGCCTGGCACCAGGCCGAGGCCCCGAGCCGAGGGGCCGGGCCCGCGGCGGCCAGGCCCGAGCCTGACACCAGGCCCGGACCCGAGACCGAGCCGTAGGGCCGGGCCCGAGCCGGTGGCCGGACCCGGAGCCGGGCCCGAACGCGTAGGCGGGACGACCGGAGCGCCCGGTTCCGAAGCGGCGGCCCGCCCGGTTCCGAAGCGGCGGCCCGCCCGGTTCCGAAGCGGCGGCCCGCCCGGTTCCGAAGCGGCGGCCCGGTCGGAGCCCGTGCCGGTTCCCCCGCTCCCGGTCCCGTAAAACCCGAATGCCGGCCCCTCCCCGAACGTGTGGGGGAGGGGCCGGCGTCATGCGCGTACACCGTCCGGGCGGACCGGGGCCGGGGCCGAAGCGGGCGTCGGCGGGGTGGCCCGCGGGACGCCGGTACCGGTCCGAGGGGCCGTTACCGGCCCGACGGGTCGCTACCCGTCGCCTGGCTGTCCGCCTACTTGTCGATGTCGCCGACGACGAAGAAGAGGGAGCCCAGGATCGCGACCATGTCCGCGACGAGGGTGCCGGGGAGGAGTTCCGTCAGGGCCTGGATGTTGTTGTACGAGGCGGAGCGCAGCTTCAGGCGGTACGGGGTCTTCTCGCCCTTGGAGACGAGGTAGTAGCCGTTGATGCCGAGCGGGTTCTCCGTCCACGCGTACGTCGCGCCCTCCGGGGCCTTCAGCACCTTCGGCAGCCGCTGGTTGACCGGGCCGGGCGGCAGCTGCGCGAGGCGGTCCAGGCAGGCGTCGGCGAGGTCGAGGGCGTTGTGGCTCTGCTCCAGCAGACATTCGAAGCGGGCCAGGCAGTCACCCTCCTCCCGCACGGCGACCTCCAGCGTGTCCTGGAGATCCGCGTAGGCGAGGTACGGCTCGTCGCGCCGCAGATCGAAATCGACGCCGGACGCCCGCGCGATCGGACCGGACACCCCGTACGCGTGCACCGCCTCCCGGGACAGCACGCCGACGCCGCGGGTGCGGCCGCGGAAGATCTCGTTGCCCAGCACCAGATCGTCGAAGACGCCCATCCGGGAGCGGACCTGCGCGACGGCGTGGCGCGCGCGGTCCGTCCAGCCCGCGGGCAGGTCCTCCTTGAGACCGCCGACGCGGTTGAACATGTAGTGCATCCGGCCGCCGGAGATCTCCTCCATGACCGTCTGCAACTCTTCCCGCTCCCGGAAGGCGTAGAAGACCGGCGTGATGCCGCCCAGCTCCAGCGGGTACGAGCCGAGGAACATCAGATGGTTCAGGACGCGGTTCAGCTCCGCCAGCAGGGTGCGCAGCCACACGGCCCGCTCGGGGACCTCCATGCCGAGCATCCGCTCGACGCCGAGGACCACACCCAGTTCGTTGGAGAACGCCGACAGCCAGTCGTGGCGGTTGGCGAGCATGATGATCTGGCGGTAGTCCCGCGCCTCGAACAGCTTCTCCGCGCCCCGGTGCATATAGCCGATGACCGGCTCCGCGTGCTGGATCCGCTCGCCGTCCAGCACCAGACGCAGCCGCAGCACGCCGTGCGTGGAGGGGTGTTGCGGGCCGATGTTCAGCACCATGTCGGTGCTCTCCGCCGCGCCGCCGATGCCGACCGTCGTCTCCGTCATGGGAACAGTCTCGCAGCACACCACCAGACGCCCGGAAACCCCTCCGGACCTGCCCGCCCTCCACGGACCGGGGCCCGTACGGCACGGCGGCGCCCACCGGCGCCCGCGCCCTCGCCCGCGCCCCCTCCCGTACGGCTCACGCCTCCGGGCGCAGCAGCTCCGCGCACTCCGTGCCGACCGGCTCGACGAGCCAGCCGAAGCCGCCGAGGCCCGCCGGATCGGTCAGTTCGGCGGCGGCACCCGCGGCGGACAGCGCCCGTACGTAACCGGCGGGGTCGGTGGACGCGAGCGCCAGGGGCGGGCGGCGGCCCGTCACCCCCAAGGAGCGCAGGGCGGCCCGCTGGGTCAGGAGCCGCCCGGCCGGCCCGGCGCACGCGTCGAGCGCCACATGCGCGGTCACATCGGCCGTACCGTCCGGCACCGGCGCGACCTCACGGCCGGCCCGGAACCCGGTCAGCGTGCCGAACGGCGGCCGGTCCGCCCGGCTGTGCGCGTAGTCGGAGGCGACCGCGAGACCCGCGCCCAGACAGCGGACCGCCCGCGCCCACGCCGCGTCCCGGGGCCGCCCGATCTCGCCGCGCGTCCCGGGGGCGGGCGGCGCCGCGCCCGGCGACCGCAGCTCCCCGGGCGCGAGCTGCGGCCACCACCGGGCCAGCCAGGCGGCGTCCGCCCCGTCGACCTCGTCGCCGAGCCGCTCCGTGCCGTCCGCCCGGACCAGCACCCGGCGCACCGCGCCGTCCCCGTCCGCCTCCACGACATCGACCGGGACGTTGTCCAGCCACTCGTTCGCGAACAGCAGCCCGACCGCCGAGCCCGGCTCCGGCAACCGCGCCGACCAGCCGATCCGCGGATCCAGCCCCTCCGGCCGGGCGGCCCGCTCCACGGCGTACGGGCGCAGCCGCGCCGGAAGGTCCCCGGGGGCGTCCTCCAGGGCGGCGAGGACACCGGTCAGCAGCTCGCCGCGGCCCGCGCCGACATCGATCAGGGCCAGCCCGTCCGGGTGGCCGAGCGCCGCGTCCACCTCCCGCAGCAGCCGCGCGACGGCCCCGGCGAACAGCGGCGAGGCATGCACCGACGTACGGAAATGCCCCGCCGGCCCGGGGCCGCCGGCCCGCGTGTAGAAACCGCCGGGCCCGTACAGGGCCGCCTCCGCCGCATCCCGCCAGCCGCACCACTCGCTCGTCACCGCACCACGGTACGGGCGCACGCACCACGGGCCGGGCGGCGGGGAGGCACGCGCCCCGGGGCGCGCCCCTGTGACGTGCGGCGGGACACCGGGACCACGCCGCACCGGGGTGCGGCCCACCGGCCTCCGCACGCACACCGTCTCCACCTTCCGGAGTAGAGCCGTCCGGCAGGATCGCTCCTCCGGCTGACCTCCGGGCCCGGACGCCCTGCCTACGCTGGGTGACGTGCAGCGTCTCTACGACTTCTTCCGCCGGCACCCCACGGGGGTGGACAGCTTCTGGGCGTTCCTCCTGCTGGCGTTCAACGGTCTGTGGGTCATGTCGCTGGAGGCCACGGAGGTGGTCGTCGCCATCTTCATCAGCCTCGGGCTCTGCACCGTCATCGCGCTGCGCCGCAAATGGCCCGAGAAGATGCTGCTGCTCGGCATCCTCATCGGCCTGATGCAACTGCTCTTCCACTCGGGCTCCAACCCGGCCGACTTCGCGCTGCTCGTCATCGTCTACACCGTCGCCTCCGGCACCACCCGCTGGGCGTCCCGGCTGGCACTGACCGGCGCCTGCCTCGCGCCGACCCTCTTCCTGATGCGCTTCGGCGACCCGGCCCCCGAACGCTCCTCCTGGGAAGCCGTGTTCGTCACGGTGCTGCTCACCGTCCCCTTCGTCCTCGCCTGGGTCCTCGGTGACTCCGTCCGCACCCGCCGCGCGTACTGGGCACAGCTGGAGGAGAAGGCGGAACGGCTGGAGAAGGAGCGCGAGGCCCAGGCCCGGATCGCCGTCGCCGCCGAACGCGCCCGCATCGCCCGCGAACTCCACGACGTCGTCGCGCACAACGTCTCCGTCATGGTCGTCCAGGCCGACGGCGCCGCGTACGTCCTCGACAACGCGCCCGACCAGGCCCGGCAGGCGCTGGAGACCATCTCCGGCACCGGACGGCAGGCCCTCGCCGAGATGCGGCGGCTGCTCGGTGTCCTGCGCACCGGCGAACAGGCCGAGGGCGGCGAGTACGTCCCGCAGCCCGGCGTGGAACAGCTCGCCGACCTCATCGACCAGGTACGCGGCGCCGGACTGCCGGTCGACTTCCGCGTCGACGGCACCCCGCGGCCCCTGCCCAGCGGCGTCGAACTCACCGCGTACCGCATCGTGCAGGAAGCCCTCACCAACACCCGCAAGCACGGCGGGCCCGACGTGGGCGCGACGGTGCGCCTCACCTACGGGGACGCCGAACTGGAACTCCTCATCGAGGACGATGGCCGCGGCGCGCAGCGCGAACTGTACGAGGAGGGCGGCGCCGACGGCCTCGGCCACGGCCTCATCGGCATGCGCGAACGGGTCGGCATGGTCGGCGGCAGCCTGGAGGCGGGCCCGCGCGAGGGCGGCGGCTTCCGCATCGACGCGGTGCTGCCGCTCCGGCCCGAGGGGTGAGCGGGAGCGGGCGGCGGTCCGGGCGGGGCCGGTGGTGCGCTCCGTGGAGTCCAGGTCTGTGCTCCGTGGAGTCCGGGCCTGCGGTCCGTGGGCGGGGCCCGTGGGGGCCGGTGGTGCCCGTGACGTGGTTCCATTCGTCCGTCCGCTCCTTCCGCCCGGTGCGGGAGGGGCCGGGGCCCGGGATGTGCGGGCCGGGGCGTCCGGGGCCGCTCCCGCCGTCCGTCCCGGTCCGGTCCGCCGACCCGCACCTCTGATCCGTCCGTTCCGTAGCCGCGCACCGTGCGCCGCCGTTCCGCATGTGAAGGGAACCCCCTGCCATGACCATCCGTGTGATGCTCGTCGACGATCAGGCGCTCCTGCGCACCGGATTCCGGATGGTGCTGGCGGCGCAGCCCGACATGGAAGTGGTCGCCGAGGCGGGGAACGGTGCGGAGGCGCTGGAGGTGCTGCGCGCCACGAAGGTCGACGTGATCCTCATGGACGTCCGGATGCCGCACCTGGACGGCGTCGAGGCGACGCGGCGGATCTGCGGCGAGGGCCGCACGGAGGACGCGCCGAAGGTGCTGATCCTGACCACCTTCGACCTCGACGAGTACGCGTTCTCCGCCCTCAAGGCCGGGGCCAGCGGCTTCATGCTCAAGGACGTCCCGCCGGGGGAGCTGCTCACCGCGATCCGCGCCGTGCACAGCGGTGACGCGGTCGTCGCGCCGTCCACCACCCGCCGGCTGCTGGACCGCTTCACGCCGATGCTGCCCGCCACCGGCGCCGAGCCGTCCCGCCCCGAACTGGGCCGGCTGACGGAACGCGAGCGGGAGGTCCTGCTGCTGGTCGCCCAGGGGCTGTCGAACGGTGAGATCGCGGCGCGGCTGGTGCTCTCCGAGGCCACCGTCAAGACCCACGTCGGCCGCATCCTCACCAAGCTGAGCCTCCGCGACCGCGTCCAGGCAGTGGTCCTCGCCTACGAATCGGGGCTGGTCAGGGCGGGCGGCGGAGGCACGGCGAGCTGAGGCGCGGGCGCGGCGGGCGCGCCCGGCGGGGCGGGCGAGGAGCGCCGGGGCCGTACCGGATGGCCGTGCGCCGGGCGGATACGCGGCCGTGCTCCGGGCGGGCGATCCTGACGGGCCGGTGGGCGGCGCCCCGTACGACTCCTTGACGGGGACACGTAAAGAAGAGCAGATTGGGCGCGCTCGGTAAGGAAACTTTCCTAATCGAAGGGTTCCCCAGTGCGGACAGGAAACCTCGCTCTCGCCACCGTCGCCGGCGCCGCGCTGCTCACCGCAGCCGCCCTGCCGGCCACCGCCCAGCCGGCCCCCACGCCCGCTGTCGCCAAGGCCCGCCCCCTCCAGGAAGGCAGCGTCAGCGCCGCCGACCTGCTGGCCGAACTCAAGGGCTGCGACCAGCTCTCGAACGGCAAGTACCGCACCGACGAGGAGACCTCCGCCACGGTCCCCGTCTGCGGCAAGAACGGCGCGGTCTTCTGGAAAGCCGACATGGACATCGACTGCGACGGCCAGATCACCGACCGGTGCAACAAACAGACCGACCCGTGGTTCCAGGACGACACCCGGTTCCACCAGTCCGACGGCAAACCCCTCAACGCCGCCGAACTGCCCTTCGTCGTCGTACCCAGCTCCAGCGGCATCTGGGACTACACCAAGCACGGCATCAAAGGCGGCGGCATCGTCGCCATCATCTACAACAACCAGGTCGAATACGCCGCCGTCGGAGACACCGGCCCCGAAAAGATCATCGGCGAAGCCTCCTACGCGGCCGCCAAGAACCTGGGCATAGACCCCGACCCGGAAACCGGCGGCGCCGACTCCGGCGTCACCTACATCCTCTTCAAGAACTCCCGGGCAACGCCCATCGAAAGCCACGAAGCGGCGATCAGCCGAGGAGACGAACTGGCCAAGAAGTTCTTGGGGGAGAACTGAGCTGAGGGGTCGGAGCGGGGGGTGGGGGGCTTTCGGGGAGGGCGGGGTGTGTATTCCCCTCCCGGGGGGCCGCCCCCCCCCGCCCCCCACCCTCCCCTCCCCCTACCGCAGCGCCCCCTCCAGAAAGTCGCTCCCCAGCCGTGCGACCACCTGGAGGTCCAGTTGGTGCAGCACGTACCGGCCGCGGCGCCGGGTCTGGATGAGTCCGGCTTTTTTGAGCGCCGCGATGTGCCGGGACACCTCGGGCGGTGTGATGCCGAACGTGTTCGCCAGTTCGCCCGTCGTGTGCGGTCCGCGCGACAGGGACCGGCACAGTTTCATCCGCATCGGGTGCGCCAGCGCGTCGAGGCGTTGCTGGACGAGTTCCAGCGTGGCCGGTGCGGGCAGTTCGGGGCTCGCCACCGGGTACTGGATCACCGGCCGCCAGCCCGGTGCGTGGCTGACCAGCAGATGAGGCCAGCCGAACGATGTCGGGACGAGCGTCACCCCCGGATCGTCGGCGTCCGCGAACGCCGTGGTCCGGCCGCCGGCGAGTTTGTCGACGACGATGCGTTCGCCGCCGTCGGGCGTGCTCTGAAGGGAGAGCGCGGTCGAGGTGGCGGGCAGTGTCTCGGCGAGGCCCTTGCGGCGGAGCAGTTCTGTCTTGTGCCGGGCGTCGGCGGCCAGTTGGATGCCGACGCGCCGCCAGATGTCTCCGAAGAACGCCTCCTCACAGTCTTCGAACAGTCTCCTGAGCCATATCCGCAGCCCGTCCGGGTCGGTGAGCATGCGGTCGGTGAACGCGGCCTGCCGCGGACCGCGGGCCGCGGCCATCTCCCGCACACGGGCGCGTTCTTCCGCGTCCACGAGGGGCGAGGGCGTGCAGCGGGTATATGTGGTGCTGCAGGAGATCTCGAAGGCGGCGGCCACGAACCGTTCATCGTCGATCGTGTCCATCGTGTCCAGCTCGTCGGCCAGCGTCGCTCCCGGGCGGGCCGGCAGCAGCAGGTCCGAGCGGGCGGACCGCCACAGGAAGTCCGCCTCGCACAGCCGGTCGGCGAGGTCGGTCTTCAGCCCGGACGAGGTCGCCGTGACCCAGCCGTGCAGCCCCGGGTGGTGGCCCGGTTCGGACAGCGCGTGCAGCGCGGCGCCCAGTTCCGCGAGGGGTGACGGCGAGAAGACGATGCGCTCGGGCGGGAGCCCGGTGAGGTCGATGACGTTGGCCATGTCCTCATCATGCGCTCGCCCTGGACCTGCGGGAACGTCGTTTGACGGCTCCCGTCAATCGGCGCGCGCCGCTGCCCGGAGCTGCCCCAGAGTGAGGGCATGAACGCCAGCCAGCAGCACCTTCTCGACGCCTACCGTGCCGCACAGCGGGGCGAGGCCCCGCCCGTCCGGCCGGACGTCGCCACCGTCCGTACCGTCCGCGAGATTCTCCTGTGGAGACGCTTCACCTCCGTTCTCACCGATCCCGCCGATCGTTTCCCGGCCCGCGCGCTGCGTGCCGTCCGGCGTCTGCGGGCGTCCTTCCGGCACCCTCGCCCGTTCCACCCGGGCACCGGAGCGCTTCGCCGGACGCCGTCCCGTATCGCTGTCCGCACCGCCGGGGCGCACCCGGTCCGCACCGGGGACGGCGCCGGGCGGCGCACCGGGCGCCGCGCGGCCTCCCCGTGCGCCTAGACCGGCCCGCCGTGGCGGACGGCGCCGTGCCGCAACTGCCGCGGCGTCGGGGTGGCCCGGCGGCTCAGGCGGTGGCTGTCCGCGCGACGAAGTCCGCCGACGCCGCCCGTATGTCGTCCGCCGTCCACTCCAGCGCGGGCGCCTGCACCGTCACCTCGGTGGTCGCGAGGCCCGGGACGGCATCGTCGAACCAGCCCTGGAACAGGGCCGTCCCCGTCTCCCGCGCCTGCCGCAGACCGGCGTCGTTCAGCGCCTGTGCCGGATACGGCAGCCACAGCCGGAACTGATGGGTGTGCGGTATCTCCGGATGGACGCGGAACCACGGCACGGGCGAGGCGGCCAGCGCTTCCGTCAGGGCCTGTGCGACGACCTTCGCCTGCGCGACGTACGCGGGCAGACGCGGCAGCTCTCCGTCCAGCCCGGCGAGTGCGGTCAGCGCTGTCGGCCACTGCTGGTAGAGCTGCCCGCCGTAGCGGTGCCGCCAGGCGCGGGTCTCCTCGATGAAGCTCTCGGTGCCCACCAGGGCGGCGCCGCCGATGCCGCCGAGCGACTTGTAGAACGAGACGTACACGCTGTCGGCGAGGGCGGCGATCTCCCCGAGCCCGCGCCCGAAGTGGGGCGTGCATTCCCAGAGGCGCGCCCCGTCGAAATGGACGACCGCCTCTCGCTCCCGGGCCGCCTCGACGGTCGCCGTCAGCTCCTCCCACCCGGGCAGGACGAACCCGGCGTCCCGCAGCGGAAGTTCCAGCGCCAGAGTGCCGAACGGCTCCTGGAGGGCGTGGATCTCGGCGGCCGTCGGGATGCGTGGCTCACCGGTCGGATGGACCATCCGCAGGCCGCTGACCGTGGCGTACGCGTCGCGCTCGTGGACCTCCATGTGCGACAGCGGATGGCCGGCGACGGTGGCGTTGCCCGTACGACCGGCCCAGCAGCGCAGGGCCACCTGCTGCGCCATCGTCCCGGTGGGGAAGAACGCGGCGGCCTCGGCGCCCAGGGCGTCGGCGGTCCGGCGTTCCAGCTCGCCGATGACGGAGTCGTCGTTGCCGTACATGTCGGGCCAGGCGTCGAGGTCGCAGAGGTCCGGGGCGTCGGTGAGGAGGCCGCCGAGCCGTTCGCGGAGGGTCTGCGGCCGGGCGGCCAGCGTCCGCTTCGCGCCGCGCGCCGCCGAGAGCCGCCGCTGCCGCTCGCCGGCGGCCGGATCCGCGCCGGGGTCGGCTTCCGGCGCCGCGTGCCGTTCGGTCTGCCGAGCAGGCCGTCGGTCGTGGTGGTGATCGTGGTCGTGCCGGGTGTCCCCGCGCATGGTGCCCCCGTCCGTGCCGGTCTCCGCCGAGCCGGTGCTCCGCGTCGTTGCCTCGATGATGACGTACGCGGTGCCACCGCCGCTCAGCCTGTGGACAACTTTCCGCGAGGCGCCGTGACGACGTGCCTGACCTGCGTAAACAGTCGTGCGAGCCGGTGCGGAGGGACGAGGGGGCCGGGGCGTGGCGCGGCGGGCGGGCACGGTCGGACGGAGGCGGGGAGGGCGGCCCGGCGGCGCCCTTCGCCGGGCCGGAGGTGGCCCGAAACACTCGCGTAGCATGGCGATGAATCGTCCGGTACCCCCTGCGGACTGGAACGGAAGGCCATCGCCACGTGAACGCAATCCCACCCATCGAGGCCCAGGACCGCCCGGCCCGACTGACCGTCGGCGTGGTCGGCGCAGGCCGTGTCGGTCCCGCCCTCGCCGCCTCGCTCCAGCTCGCCGGGCACCGCCCGGTCGCCGTCTCCGGGGTCTCCGACGCCTCCGTACGGCGCGCCGCGGCTCTGCTGCCCGAGGTGCCGCTGGTGCCACCCGCCGAGGTGCTGGCCCGTGCCGACCTCGTCCTGCTGACCGTCCCGGACGACGCGCTGGCCGGTCTGGTCGCCGGACTCGCCGAAACCGGCGCCGTCCGCCCGGGACAGCTTCTCGCGCACACCTCGGGCCGTCACGGGACGGCCGTGCTGGACCCGGCCACCAGGGCGGGCGCGCTGCCGCTCGCACTCCACCCGGCGATGACGTTCACCGGCACGCCCGTGGACGTCCAGCGGCTGGCCGGTTGCTCCTTCGGCGTGACCTCGCCCGAGGAACTGCGGATGGCCGCCGAAGCGCTGGTCATCGAGATGGGCGGGGAACCCGAGTGGATCGCGGAGGAAGCCCGTCCGCTCTACCACGCGGCCCTCGCGATCGGTGCGAACCACCTCGTCACCCTGGTCGCCCAGGCGATGGAACTGCTCCGCACCGCCGGTGTCGGGGCGCCGGACCGGATGCTCGGCCCGCTGCTCGGCGCGGCCCTCGACAACGCCCTCCGCTCCGGTGACGCCGCCCTGACCGGCCCGGTGGCGCGCGGCGACGCGGGCACCGTGGCCGCGCACGTCGCCGAGTTGCGCGCGCACGCACCGCAGGCCGTCGCCGGCTACCTGGCGATGGCCCGTACGACGGCCGACCGGGCGCTGGCACACGGCCTGCTCAAGCCCGAGCTGGCCGAGGACCTGCTCGGCGTCCTCGCCGACACCACGCCCCCGGGCCGGCCGGGCGTCACCGCCGCTCCCGAAGACGGCCGGAGGGACGACCGTCCCGGAGACGGCGCTCCCGGTGCGGACACCGACCCGCCGCACGGCCCCGGACGCCCACGGAACGACGCCCCGGACGACGGCCCCGAGGGAGACGCCCCCCGATGACCACCGCCACCCCGGGCCCCCACCAGGTTCCCGGCGCACACCGGGCCCCCACCCCCCGGCTCCTCCACACCGCCGCCGACCTCCGCGCCACGGCGCGCGGCGACGGTCCGCGCGCCGTCGTCATGACGATGGGCGCCCTCCACGAAGGGCACGCCACCTTGATGCGCGCCGCCCGGGAACGGGTCGGGCCGCGCGGCCAGGTGGTCGTCACCGTCTTCGTCAACCCGCTGCAGTTCGGCGCGGGCGAGGACCTGGACCGCTATCCGCGCACCCTGGAAGCCGATGTCCGCGTCGCCACCGGGGCAGGCGCCGACGTCGTCTTCGCGCCGTCCGCCGACGAGGTTTACCCGGGCGGAGAACCGCAGGTCAAGATCGCCGCCGGACCGATGGGCACACGCCTGGAGGGCGCCAGCCGCCCCGGGCACTTCGACGGCGTCCTCACCGTCGTCGCCAAACTGCTGCACCTCACCGCCCCGGACGTCGCCCTGTTCGGCGAGAAGGACGCGCAGCAGCTCGCCGTCATCACCAGGATGGTCGCCGACCTGAACTTCCCCGTGGAGATCGTCGGCGTCCCCACCGTCCGGGAGGACGACGGGCTCGCCCGCTCCAGCCGCAACCGTTACCTCTCCGCCGCCGAACGCCGCACCGCCCTGACGCTGTCCAGGGCGCTGTTCGCCGCCCGGGACCGGCTCACCGCCGAGGAGGCGCTGCGGGCCCGCGCCGGGGCCGACGGGCCGCGCTCCCGGCGCCGCTCCGAGGCGCTCGCCGCCCTCGGTGAGGAACGCGCCGCCGCGGACGCCCACGCCGTCGCCCGAGCCGCCGCGGGCCCGCCCGGACCCGCCGTGGCGCGCGCCGCCGCCAACGCCGTCCTCGCCGACGCCGCGCGCCTCGACCCGCCGCTGGAACTGGACTACCTCGCACTCGTCGACCCGTCGGACTTCACCGAGGTCCCCGACGGCTACGAGGGCGAAGCGGTCCTGGCACTCGCCGCCCGCGTCGGCACCACCCGCCTCATCGACAACATCCGCCTCCATTTCGGACCGCGGACCGGCCCCGGGACCGGCGCGCACACCCCGGGCGCGTCCCAGGGGCCCGTGCGCCCCCACGAAGAAGCGGCCGTAACCTCACCGCAGGCCCCCGGAGGGGCCCCGTCCGACGAACCCCAAGGCCCCCTCGGAGCGTCCTGATGACCGCCACCGGAACAGCCGCCGTCCCCGGCCCCACCGGCATACGGCTGACCGCGCCCGCCCCGGGCTGGGCCATCGACGCCGACGTCGTCGTCGTGGGCTCCGGCGTCGCGGGCCTGACCGCCGCGCTGCGCTGCGCCGCCGCCGGACGCCGCACCGTCGTCGTCACCAAGGCGCGCCTGGACGATGGCTCCACCCGGTGGGCGCAGGGCGGTATCGCCGCCGCCCTGGGGGAGGGCGACACCCCCGAACAGCACCTGGCGGACACCCTCGTCGCCGGCGCCGGACTCTGCGACGAGGACGCCGTCCGCACCCTCGTCACCGAAGGGCCGGCCGCCGTCCACCGCCTCATCGCGGCAGGCGCCCGCTTCGACCCCGCACCGGACGGCGAGGGCATCGCGCTCACCCGGGAGGGCGGCCACCACCGCCGCCGCATCGCGCACGCGGGCGGCGACGCGACCGGCGCGGAGATCTCCCGCGCACTGGTCGCCGCGGTCCGCGCCGCCGGGCTGCGCACCGTCGAGAACGCGCTCGTCCTCGACCTGCTGACCGATGATCGCGGCCGTACCACGGGCGTCACCCTGCACGTCATGGGCGAGGGCCGCCACGACGGCGTGGGGGCCGTCCACGCCCCCGCCGTGGTCCTCGCCACCGGCGGCATGGGCCAGGTCTTCTCCGCCACCACCAACCCGGCCGTCTCCACCGGCGACGGCGTCGCCCTCGCCCTGCGGGCCGGGGCCGAGGTCTCCGACCTGGAGTTCGTGCAGTTCCACCCGACCGTCCTCTACCTGGGGGCGGAAGCGGAAGGCCAGCAGCCGCTCATCTCCGAGGCGGTCCGCGGCGAGGGCGCCCATCTGGTCGACGCCGACGGCCACCGCTTCATGGTGGGACAGCACGAACTCGCCGAACTCGCCCCGCGCGACATCGTCGCCAAGGCGATCATGCGCCGGGCCCACGAGACCGGCACCGACCACATGTTCCTCGACGCCCGGCACTTCGGCGCCGCCATGTGGGAGGCCCGCTTCCCCACCATCCTCGCCGCCTGCCGCAGCCACGGCATCGACCCCGTCACCCAGCCGATCCCGGTGGCCCCGGCCGCCCACTACGCCTCCGGCGGCGTCCGCACCGACCTGTGGGGCCGGACGACCGTCCCCGGGCTCTACGCCTGCGGCGAGGTGGCCTGCACCGGCGTCCACGGGGCGAACCGCCTCGCCTCCAACTCCCTCCTGGAGGGCCTGGTCTTCGCCGAACGCATCGCGACGGACCTCACCACGGGCGCGCCGGGCGCCCCGGGGGAGCAGACCCGGGCCACCGCCCAGGCCACGGCCGCCTCCCCGGGCAAGCCGGCCCCCGCCGCCCCCGAGGACACCCCGGCCCTCCCCCTCCTCGCCCCCGAGGCGCGGACCCAGGTGCAGCGCGTCATGACGGAGGGCGCCGGGGTACTGCGCAGCGCCGGCAGCCTCGCGCGGGCCGCCGCGGCGCTCGACCGGCTCCACCAGGACGCGGCCGCGGCCGGCGGCGACGGCGCCCCCGACCTCAAGGCGCCCGAGCCCGGCGTCGAGGCGTGGGAGGCCACCAACCTGCTCTGCGTCGCCCGCGTCCTCGTCGCCGCGGCCCGGCGCCGGGAGGAGACCCGCGGCTGCCACTGGCGCGAGGACCACCCCGGACGCGACGACGCCGCCTGGCGCCGCCACTTCCGCATCACCCTCGGCACCGGCCGCGCCCTCGCCGTCCACACCACGAGGACCGCGTCCTTCCCGCCGACGGCACCGGGCCCGAGCGCGCCCGCCCCCGGCGCACCGGCCGCCTGACGCGCCCCCACCGGACGTCCCACCACCCGCCACACCCGCCCCTTCCCGATACGGAGCCCAACCCGTGAGCAGCACCCCCGACGACCTCCCCCTCCTCCAGATCGGCATCGGCAGGCCGTCGGCCGAGGCCCCCGCCGGCGGCGGCTGCGGCGACGCCTGCGGCTGCGGCGGGACCGACGACGGCTACGACCTGTCCCCGCTGACCTGCGGACTCGACCCGGACCTCGCCGCCCTCCTGGTGGCCGGCGGACTCGACCCCGTCCAGGTGGAGGGCATCGCCCACCTCGCCCTGGAGGAGGACCTCGACGAGGGCGTGGACGTCACCACCGTCGCGACCGTCCCCGAGGAGTCCGTCTCCACCGGTGACTTCACCGCCCGCCAGGCCGGTACGGTCGCCGGCCTACGGGTCGCCGAGGCGGTGCTCTCCCTGGTGTGCACCGAGGAGTTCGAGGTCGAGCGGCACGTCGAGGACGGCGACCGCGTCGAGGCCGGCACCACCCTCCTCAGCGTCACCACCCGCACCCGCGACCTGCTCACCGCCGAGCGCAGCGCCCTCAACCTCCTCGGCCGCCTCTCCGGCATCGCCACCGCCACCCGCGCCTGGGCCGACGCCCTGGAGGGCACCGGCGCCAAGGTCCGCGACACCCGTAAGACCACCCCCGGACTGCGCGCCCTGGAGAAGTTCGCCGTGCGCTGCGGCGGCGGCGTCAACCACCGCATGTCGCTGTCGGACGCCGCGCTGATCAAGGACAACCACGTCATCGCGGCGGGCGGCGTCGCCGAGGCGTTCACCGCCGTACGCGACGAGTTCCCCGGTGTGCCGATCGAGGTCGAGGTCGACCGGCTCGACCAGATCCCGCCGATCCTCGCCGAGGGCGCCGACCTGATCCTCCTGGACAACTTCACCCCGGAGCAGACCGAGGAGGCCGTCGCCCTGGTGGCCGGCCGCGCGATCCTGGAGTCCTCCGGGCGCCTCACCCTCGACAACGCCGCCCGCTACGGCCGCACCGGTGTCGACTTCCTCGCCGTCGGCGCCCTCACCCACTCCGCGCCGGTCCTCGACATCGGCCTCGACCTGCGCGAAGAGGCCCCCGCCGCCCCGGCCCACGACGAGCACGAGGACCGCTGACCGCCATGCTGCTGACCATTGACGTGGGCAACACCCACACCGTCCTCGGGCTCTTCGACGGCGAGGACATCGTCGAGCACTGGCGGATCTCCACCGACGCCCGCCGCACCGCCGACGAACTCGCCGTCCTGCTCCACGGCCTGATGGGCATGCACCCGCTCCTGGGCGACGACCTCGGCGACGGCATCGACGGCATCGCCATCTGCTCCACCGTCCCCTCCGTCCTGCACGAACTGCGCGAGGTCACCCGCCGCTACTACGGCGACGTCCCGGCCGTTCTGGTCGAGCCCGGCGTCAAGACGGGCGTGCCGATCCTCATGGACAACCCCAAGGAGGTCGGCGCCGACCGGATCATCAACTCGCTGGCCGCCGTCGAGCTGTACGGCGGCCCGGCCGTCGTCGTCGACTTCGGCACCGCCACCACCTTCGACGCGGTCAGCGCCCGCGGCGAGTACGTCGGCGGCGTCATCGCGCCCGGCATCGAGATCTCCGTCGACGCCCTCGGTGTCCGCGGCGCCCAGCTCCGCAAGATCGAACTGGCCCGCCCGCGCAGCGTCATCGGCAAGAACACCGTCGAGGCGATGCAGTCCGGCATCCTCTACGGCTTCGCCGGCCAGGTCGACGGCGTCGTCCGCCGGATGGCCCGCGAACTCGCCGACGACCCGGACGACGTGACCGTCATCGCCACCGGTGGCCTCGCCCCCATGGTCCTGGGCGAGGCCACCGAGATCGACGAGCACGAGCCGTGGCTCACCCTGATCGGCCTCCGCCTCGTCCACGAACGCAACGTCGCCCGCTCCTGACCACCGGTACGGGGCCGCTGACCGCCGGTACGGGGCCGCGCCCGACCACGCCGCCCCGTACCGCGGCTCCCGGCCTGCCCGCACGGCCCCCGGTACGCGCCCCCAGGCGCCACCCCGGGGGCCGCGCCCTTTCCCGCCCCGGACCGCACCCACCCCACGCCGCCTCCATCCCGCTAAGCAGCTTTTGTCCTGATTGCACGTAAAGTCCGCTGCATGCCTATGCCATACGGAACCCGCGGCGGCATGGTGTTCAGCGCCGACGAACTGCGCGTGCTCCGCCGCGCCCTCGCCCACGCCCGCCGTCCCGCGCCCGCCGCCCCGCCCGGCCCCACCGGACCCGAGCGCCCCGTGGAACCGCAGGAGTACCTCCGGCTGGCCGAGGCCGTCGACGAGGCGGAACGCGAGGGCGCCCGGCTGCGCGCCTTCCTCCTCGCCGACCTCGCCCGCTACCGCGCCGCCCTCCCCGGCGCGGCCCCCGGCTACCTCGCCCGCCTCGACGAGGCGCTCGCCACCGGCTGCACCCCCGCCGCCGACGACCTCGCCGCCCTGCGCGTCCTCGCCCCACGGGCCGCCGGGCCCGCCGAGCGCGACCGCCGCACCGGGCTGCTCCGGCGCTGCGAGGACCGCGCCGGACGGACCGCCCGCCCCCGCCCGGCGGACGCCCGCCTCAGGACCCTCCCGGCCGCCCGCAGCGCCGACGAGCCCCGCCCGGCACCCGGCCCCGCGTCCCGCCCGGCCCCGCGCCCCGCACCCAAGGCGCCCCGTCCCGACCGTCCCGTCCCCACCCCGGGGGAGGTCTTCCCGCCCCGCCGCCCCACGCCGCCCCCCGCGGCCCGTACGGCCTGAGCGCTGCGTACCCTGGAATCCTCACGCCCCAAGGAGGCACCGCCATGCAATACGTCGCCGCGCTCTTCCCGCCCGCACTAATGGCCGTGGCGTTCACCGCGTTGATTGTGGTCATGGTCAAGAGCCAGGGCGGTCAGAACAAGGCCAAGGAAGACGCCGCGGTCGACGCGGCGTTGGCCGAATCGGTGGCTTCCGGCCAGAAGCCCGCCGCGCCCGGCGTCTGATCCACGGCGCAATCCGGCGAACACCGCCACCCGCACTTCGTACGGCCCGGGATTCCCCCCGGGCCGTACCTCGTTTTTCCCGCGCAAACGCACCCGATGAACCGGCAATCGCGACATCTCCCACTATTGTTCAAGTGTGCCGAGACCATTGGGTGAGCTGGAAGACGCCGTCATGACGCGGGTCTGGGAGTGGAACCGCCCGGTCACCGTCCGGGAAGTTCTGGAGGACCTGCAGAAGGAACGGTCGATCGCGTACACGACCGTCATGACGGTATTGGACAACCTCCACCAGAAGGGCTGGGTCCGGCGCGAAGCGGAAGGGCGCGCCTATCGATATGAAGCGGTCTCCACCCGCGCCGCATACTCGGCCGCACTGATGAACGAAGCATGGTCCGCGAGCGACAACCCGGCGGCCGCTCTTGTCGCCTTCTTCGGCATGATGTCGGCGGAACAACGCAAGGCACTGCGTGACGCCGTCCATATGGTTCAGATCGACGCGGTGACCCCGCCGGCAGAACTCACCGAAGCCGCAGAAGCCCCCGCCGCCCCCGAACGGACATCCGGCACCGCACTCCCCGCAGAGCCGGAAGAGACTCACCCGAACACCTCCCGGACCGCCGGAGCGGCGCCGGAAGAAGTCACGGAAGAGCCGCACCGCACCGCCCCGGCGGAAGGCGAAGAACCCGGGGCGGACGCGCGCGACACGGAGCGATAGCGTCGCCGCATGCCTCCGCATTCAAAAGGGCTCACCGTCCGCCGCGCCAGGACCGCAGATGTGCCCGCCGTACGTCACCTCATCGACTCGTACTCCCGTGACGGCATCCTGCTCGACAAAGCCACCGTCACGCTTTACGAGGACATCCAGGAGTTCTGGGTGGCCGAGCGCGACGAGGACGGCGAGGTCGTCGGCTGCGGCGCTCTCCACGTGATGTGGGAGGACCTCGCCGAGGTCCGCACACTCGCCGTGGATCCGCAGCTCAAGGGCGCCGGCGTCGGCCATCAGGTCCTGGACAAGCTGCTGCGGACCGCGAGCTGGCTCGGCGTGCGGCGCATTTTCTGTCTCACCTTCGAAGTCGACTTCTTCGCCAAGCACGGCTTCGTCGAGATCGGTGAGACTCCCGTGGACGGTGATGTCTACAGCGAGCTGCTGCGTTCCTATGACGAGGGAGTGGCGGAGTTCCTCGGTCTCGAACGGGTGAAGCCCAACACCCTGGGCAACAGCCGCATGCTTCTGCACCTCTGACCGGCGTTCTATGTCCGAATCGCGCCCCTATCCCATGGCCAGGACACGACGTGTTCCCCGGTGCACAGGCAAGTGAACCCTACCCGGGGGTTTGTGTTTTTCCGGGAAAAGCGGTTTGCTTTCCGTCGTAATCCGCATTCGATGAAAGGGAAACCCGGTGGCACAGAAGGTTCAGGTTCTTCTTGTCGACGACCTCGACGGTGGCGAGGCCGACGAGACCGTGACGTTCTCTCTCGACGGCAAGTCCTACGAGATCGACCTCACCACCGCCAACGCGGACAAGCTGCGTGAGTCTCTTGCCGACTTCGTGAAGGCGGGCCGTCGTACCGGAGGTCGTTCCGCTTCCGGTCGCGGCAAGGCACGTGCGGCTTCCGGTGGCAGCCAGGACACCGCGAAGGTGCGCGCATGGGCCAAGGAGAACGGCTACAACGTCAATGACCGCGGCCGTGTCCCCGCCGACATTCGCGAGGCATACGAGAAGGCCAACGGCTGATCGCCTCCGGCGCGATCCGTTTGGTCATTACGAGCACGCAGCAACCGGGCGCGGTGGCATTCCGTGGCCGCCGCGCTCACGAGCCGTACGAGGTCGGGGGCGCCGCCGCGACCCCCGAAACCTGCCCCGATCCCCGTGACGGGCAGGGAATTCTCGGCCTCGTATCCCGGTTCGGGAGGCCGCATCCAAACCGCGGCCTCCCGCGAGCCGATTCCGCACGGCGACTGTCCGGAAGTGGGGAATGACGGAGCGGGCATCCGTTCTCCGGCGCCCCGCGCCGTGAGATCGGGTACGAGTGAGCCCCACTCCAGCCATTCCAGGATTCCGGGCAGTTCCTCGGCGCCGCCCACCGCCACGAGCATGAGTATTTTCGGCCGATCGACGCGGGAAATCCCGTCGGTACCGGCCGGAACACTTCCGGCGCGGCACACCGCCGCCCCGGGCCCGGACGACGCACAGGGGTGACCACCCAAAAGCGCGACCGGCCCGGTGCCCGGCAGCACCCGCAGCACCGCCCGGCCCGCGTCCGCGGGCATCTCCAGAACGTCGAACCACACCCCCGTCAGCAGCTCCGGCGGCTCCCCCGGGGCCGTCGGCCAGCCGAGTTCCCGCTCGTACCGGCGGCGCAGGGCGGCGAAAGGCGTACGGGGACGCGGGAACGCGCGGGCCATGCCCGGTGAACTTCCGGAACCCCGGAAGGTTACGCAGGGTCGACGGGTGACTGCTTTCCGTACGGGAGCGGGTGCCGGGCGGGGGCCCGGAAGGGTCCCGCGGTGTTCGCCCGTAGCGGATGGGAGGGGCCCGTGCCGCATGGAGTGTCAGTGGCGGCGGGTAAGACATTCATCATGGGAAAAGACGGTGTGACGGCGTACGACGCCCGGATATCGGCGGCAGAGCCGGTTTCCCGGACGCCGTGCCGGAACGGGCCGCGTTCGCCACGGGCGTAGTGGTGGTGGGCGTATATGCCTGGCCTGCGGGAACATCGTCTCGCACCATCGGGTTGGAGCAGTTGTCGGCTGTTCGGGGCAGGTGACGTCCCTACGAGAGTGGGGTGAGCTGCGTACGGGTGTCGGCAGTTGGAATGAGCTGTCCCGCCCTGCGGGACTAGCATGCGGAAGGACAGGGAGGGGACCGCCCCCTTCACTGCCCGACCGCTCTGAGGAGCGATTTACGATGTTCGAGAGGTTCACCGACCGCGCGCGGCGGGTTGTCGTCCTGGCTCAGGAAGAAGCCCGGATGCTCAACCACAACTACATCGGCACCGAGCACATTCTCCTGGGCCTGATCCACGAGGGTGAGGGTGTCGCCGCTAAGGCCCTGGAGAGCCTCGGGATTTCGCTCGAGGCGGTCCGCCAGCAGGTGGAGGAGATCATCGGGCAGGGCCAGCAGGCTCCGTCCGGCCACATCCCCTTCACCCCCCGTGCCAAGAAGGTCCTGGAGCTCTCGCTCCGCGAGGCCCTTCAGCTCGGCCACAACTACATCGGCACCGAGCACATCCTGCTCGGCCTGATCCGCGAGGGCGAGGGCGTCGCCGCCCAGGTCCTCGTGAAGCTGGGCGCCGATCTCAACCGGGTGCGGCAGCAGGTCATCCAGCTGCTCTCCGGCTACCAGGGCAAGGAAGCCGCCACCGCCGGTGGCCCCGCCGAGGGCACGCCCTCGACCTCCCTCGTCCTGGACCAGTTCGGCCGCAACCTCACGCAGGCCGCCCGGGAGACCAAGCTCGACCCGGTCATCGGGCGTGAGAAGGAAATCGAGCGGGTCATGCAGGTGCTGTCCCGCCGCACCAAGAACAACCCGGTCCTCATCGGCGAGCCCGGCGTCGGCAAGACCGCCGTCGTCGAGGGCTTGGCGCAGGCCATCGTCAAGGGCGAGGTGCCCGAGACCCTCAAGGACAAGCACCTCTACACCCTCGACCTCGGCGCGCTGGTCGCCGGCTCCCGCTACCGCGGTGACTTCGAGGAACGCCTGAAGAAGGTCCTCAAGGAGATCCGCACCCGCGGCGACATCATCCTGTTCATCGACGAGCTGCACACGCTGGTCGGTGCGGGCGCCGCCGAGGGCGCGATCGACGCCGCCTCCATCCTGAAGCCGATGCTGGCCCGTGGTGAGCTGCAGACCATCGGCGCCACCACGCTCGACGAGTACCGCAAGCACCTGGAGAAGGACGCCGCGCTGGAGCGCCGCTTCCAGCCCATCCAGGTCGCCGAGCCGTCGCTGCCGCACACCATCGAGATCCTCAAGGGCCTGCGGGACCGCTACGAGGCGCACCACCGGGTGTCCATCACGGACTCCGCGCTGGTCGCCGCGGCGACCCTCGCCGACCGGTACATCTCCGACCGCTTCCTGCCGGACAAGGCCATCGACCTCATCGACGAGGCCGGCTCCCGGATGCGCATCCGCCGGATGACCGCGCCGCCGGACCTCCGCGAGTTCGACGAGAAGATCGCCGACGTGCGCCGCGAGAAGGAGTCCGCGATCGACTCGCAGGACTTCGAGATGGCCGCCGGTCTCCGCGACAAGGAGAAGCAGCTCCTGGCCGCGAAGGCGAAGCGGGAGAAGGAGTGGAAGGCAGGCGACATGGACGTCGTCGCCGAGGTGGACGAGGAGCTGATCGCCGAGGTCCTGGCGACGGCCACCGGTATCCCGGTCTTCAAGCTCACCGAGGAGGAGTCCTCCCGGCTGCTGCGGATGGAGGACGAGCTCCACAAGCGCGTCATCGGCCAGAAGGACGCCATCAAGGCGCTCTCGCAGGCCATCCGCCGCACCCGTGCCGGTCTGAAGGACCCGAAGCGCCCCGGCGGGTCGTTCATCTTCGCCGGTCCGTCCGGTGTCGGTAAGACGGAGCTCTCCAAGACGCTCGCCGAGTTCCTCTTCGGCGACGAGGACGCGCTGATCTCCCTCGACATGTCGGAGTTCAGCGAGAAGCACACCGTCTCGCGGCTCTTCGGCTCGCCTCCCGGCTACGTCGGCTACGAAGAGGGCGGTCAGCTCACCGAGAAGGTGCGCCGCAAGCCGTTCTCCGTCGTGCTCTTCGACGAGGTCGAGAAGGCCCACCCGGACATCTTCAACTCGCTGCTGCAGATCCTGGAGGACGGTCGCCTGACCGACTCCCAGGGCCGGGTCGTGGACTTCAAGAACACCGTCATCATCATGACGACGAACCTCGGCACCCGGGACATCTCCAAGGGCTTCAACCTGGGCTTCGCCGCCCAGGGCGACGTCAAGACCGGCTACGAGCGGATGAAGAACAAGGTCAACGAGGAGCTGAAGCAGCACTTCCGCCCCGAGTTCCTCAACCGTGTCGACGACACCGTCGTCTTCCACCAGCTCACCGAGGAAGACATCATCCAGATCGTCGACCTCATGATCGCCAAGGTGGACGAGCGGCTGAAGGACCGCGACATGGGCATCGAGCTCAGCGGCGAGGCCAAGTCGCTGCTGGCCAAGCGCGGGTACGACCCGGTGCTCGGCGCCCGTCCGCTGCGTCGCACGATCCAGCGTGAGATCGAGGACACCCTCTCGGAGAAGATCCTCTTCAACGAGCTGCGCCCCGGTCACATCGTCGTCGTCGACGTGGAGGGCGAGGGCGACACCGCCGCCTTCACCTTCCGCGGCGAGGAGAAGTCGGCCCTGCCGGACGCCCCGCCGATCGAGTCCGCGGCCGGTGGCTCCGGTCCGACGAACCTGAGCAAGGACGCGTAACGCGTAACGGCCTGCGCGTGGCGCAGCGCCGGCGGCACCGCCCCGGACCGTTTTTACGGTTCGGGGCGGTGTTGTTTTGGGGCTCAGGTGCGGGGCTCGGGATAGAGGGTGAGTTTTACGCCGGGGGGCAGGGCGATATCCGTGGCGGGCAGAAGGAGGGAGAGATGGAGCTCTTCGAGGAGGGGCAGAAGTGAGAGGTCCGGGGCGTCGAAGGCGGGGAAATGGGTGCCCATGCCGAACACCTTCAGGGTCCGGACGCCGGGGAAATGCGGGAGGACAGCGCGCAGCCGGGCGGTGAGGGCCGTTTCGGGATCCTTTTCGTCATTGACGATGCTGAGTGTCGTCACCTGGGGGATCCGTAGCCCGGCGGGGAGCCGGAGCGTTGCGTTCGCGTGCACCCCGAAGACGAAATCCGTCAGGTTCGGGAGGCGGGTGAGAACGTCCCACTGTTCCTCGCCGAAGTCGGCCGTGAGGCGGCGGAGCTGGAGACTGCTCAGGAGCGGCCAGATCTCCGCCGCTCGGTCGAACTCGGCGCCGAGTGGCGCGCCGAGCGTCAGATGCGTCAGCGGGGCGTCCGTAGGGCAGGCACGCAAGCCGTCCGGTGGCAGTGGCACGCCGACATTCAAGGATTCGAGGTGGCGGAGTGTGACGAGGTCGCCGGGAGAGCGGTCGGCGTCGGTGCCGTGGAGGTAGAGCGCGCGGAGGGTTCTGATCCCGGCCAGCGGAGCGAGACCGGTGATCTTCGGGCAATTGGACAACGTCAGTGACGTCAGGTGCTGGGCTCTCCGGAGGAAGCTCAGGTCATCGAGGACCGGATTGTCCATGAGGGACAGCGCTTCGAGGTGTTCCACGTCCAGGGCATCGACGAGTTCCGCGTCGGGGAAGGGGCCGTTCACCCACATACGGGTGCGGCCGCCGAGTGCTTTGAGGATCTGCAGTTCGGCGGTGGAATTGGCCTTGTGGAGGACCTCCGGGGCGAGGTGCCGGATGATGTCCTCCGCATAGCGGTCGGTGTCGAACGACGACCAGGAATGTGCGAGTTGGAGTCGGACGGCGGGGGCCGGGTGTTTCCGGAAGCGCTTGAGGAATTCCAGTGCGCCGGCCGTACCGATCCGGCCGGCCGTGTGGACCGTCTCCCTGGCTTCTTCGTCCGACAGGTCGTCTTCGGGCCCTGGCAGCAGTTCCAGGACGAGTGGGCCGACGTCGGCAAGCAGTTTGGATTCCTCGAAATGCCGTGGCGGCAGAATGGCCCCCGCCCGTTCCTCCACGGCCTCCCGTACCGCGGGTGCCAGCTCCGTCGCATGTTCCAGGCAGGCGAGTGCGAGGAGATGGACGCGGAGGCGGACGGTCCGGTCCTCGATCTCGTCGCCGTGGGCCACCATCTCGGTGAGCAGCTCCGCCCGTTCCCGCGGACGCGCGTGGGCCACCGCCATCCGGATCACGTCCTCCCACTGGGAGTCCGAGGCGTGCCGGACCAGCAGCCCCAGGTCGCCCTCCTCGATGGCGGCCTTGGCGCCCAGGTAGTCCTGGAAGGTGCGGTGGACGAAGTCGACGGAGCCGGGGGTGGGTTCGCGGAGGAGGCCGCTGCGGAGGAGGAGGTGGCGGAAGATCTGCGGGGCGTCGCCCTGGGCTGCGGCGGCGGGGACGGAGGGGAGGGCCTGGGCGATGAGGCGTTCGGCGTGGGGGCGGTCGAGTTCGGTGCGGCCGTTGCGGATGAGCCAGTAGGCGAGGCGTTGCAGGAGTTGGATCTGCGGGGCGTCGCTCAGCTCGATGCCGTCGGGGCCGCGCATGTCGCGTTCCCGGTCGCGGCGGGTGAGGAGCATTGTCAGCGCGGCGTCGTACAGCTCCTTGCGGCCGGTGGGGAGGTAGCCGCGGCGGTCGTGGTGGAGGGCGCAGAGCAGACCGCACATGAGCGGGTTGGTGGCGAGGCGGGCGAGGTCCTGCTTGGTGCGGACGGCGGTGAGCAGGGACGTTTCGTAGGTGTCGAGGAGGTCCGGGTCGGGGGCGTCCGGGCGGGCGGCGGTGTGCCAGCGGGTGATGAAGGCGGCCACCTCGTCGCGGCCCATGGGGGCGAGGGTCTGTTCCGTGAAGTGTTCGGAGGCGAGCCAGTCCTCGCGGACGGCGGAGGGGCGGGTGGTGACCATCCACAGGTTGTCCGAGAAGGCGTCGAGGAGGTCGCGGAGCCAGCGGCGGGCGCGTTCCCGGTCGGCCTCGGGGATTTCGTCGAGGCCGTCGATGAGGAGGAGGCCGCGGCCGGCGGTCAGGACGCGTTCGGCCCAGCCCTGGGGGCCGGTGCGGGGGCAGCCGACGGCGGCCAGGAAGCGGTCCGGGGCGGGCAGTGTGTCGGCGCGGTGCAGGGTGCGCAGCGGGAGGACGAAGGGGATGCGGCCGTAGAGGTGCGGGAGCGGGGTGGCGGCGGGTTCACGGGTGCAGCCGACGGCGAGCCACTGGACGAGGGTGCTCTTGCCGGAGCCGGCGACGCCGCGCAGCAGGACACGGTCGAGGTGGGCGAGGGCTCGGTCGGCCGGTTCGAGGGGCGGGGGCGCGGGTTCCGTGCCGAGACCGTCGAGGTCGGTGGGTCCGCCGGGGCCTGTGTGGCGGTGCGGGGCGGCGCGGAGGCTCAGGTAGGCGGCGTCGAGGGGCCAGCGGTCGGGGGAGCGGGTGAGGTCGATGCCGTAGATGGTCAGGCGGCTGTGCTTGCGGGCGATGTAGCGGAGGTAGTCGCGGTCGAAGGCGGCGTCGGCGGCGTGCACGGACGGCCGGCGGGCGAGGAGGGTGTCGACGCGGTCGATCAGGGTGTCCAGACCACGGCTCTGCTGGACGAGGGTGCGGGCCACGAACGTCGACCGCTGGGTGAAGAAGTGGACGATGTGCAGGCAGGACGTGGTGAGGAGGGTGCGGTGGAGTTCCTCGGCGTCCCGGCTGAGGCCGCGGATGGCGTTCGGGGCGGCGGCCGTGAGGCGGGCGGCGAGTGCGGTGGCGCCGAGCCGGACGGCCTGGACGTCGTCCATGTCGAGGTCCCCGAGGGCGCCCAGGGAGGCGGCCAGGGCATCGGCGACGGCCGTCTCCTCGTCGGCGGGGACGGGACGCTCGCCCGGCCCGGCCGCGTCGACGGCCCGGCGGACCAGTTCGGCGGCGAGTCCGTGCAGGTCCTTCGGGGTGAGGGTGCGTTTCTCGCCGCGGAACGAGATCAGTGCGGAGAGGCGGACCGGGGCGTCGGTCAAGCCGGCGCCCGGCCCTTCGCGGACGAAGAGCTTCCGGACCAGCGGCCCGACCACGGCGGAGGCGAGGCGTACGCCCGCGGTGGATGGATCCATGAGTGGGTCTCCCCCCGAGTTCCCTTGTATCCGCTTGTTGCCCTGCGTTGCCTGGCTCCCTGTGCCGCCTCTGGCCCCGGCGTACGTGGCCGGGCCCTCGGCCGCCGCTGTTCCAGGGACGCGTGGCACGCGGGGCCCCGGCTCCCGCTGTTCCCGGAACGGTGGGGCGTGAGGCCCGGCCAGGCTGTTCCAGGGTGGGACGCGATCTGCCGCCCGTTGCCGTTCCTGGAACGGCTGGGACACGGGCCCCGGGCCTTCGCCGTTCCAGGCGGGACGGGCGCGAACAAGGCTAGGGGCGTACGAGTGGCCCGGGGAGCGGTTTCGGAAGGTTCCGCGACGGTGGATCCGGCGGAGGCGGCGGCACCCGGTCGGCAGCCACGGGCAGCGGCCCGGCGGCGGTCCCGGTCGTTCGCCGGCGGCCTCGGTGGCCGTTCCTCGCCCCGCTCCCGCCGTCGCACCGTGCCGGGTAACCGCCGTCACATAACCCAGGTCATTTTCACCCCATTCCGAGTAACCGCGGTCACATAAACCCGGAAAATGGTGATCGAAAAGCGCTGCGGGCGGCAGGAGAGTAACCCCGGTCACAGAAGGCCGTTGGTCCCGAAACGGACATCAAAAGTCCCACCGAAAGGGCTTTCCGGTGACGTGCCGCACAGCCGAATTCCGGCCTACTAGAGGAATTAGGGGGAGTTCTCCGGGGGTGTACGGGGGTGTGGGCCGACCCTCGCGGGCCGTGTTTCCCGGGGGTGGGGCGCAGGGCTCCCGGCCTGGGTGGTGTGAGCCTATATGTCCAGTTCAGGGGTGGTATGGGGGCTGCGTCAGCCTAGGCGAGATGGGGTGATTTGGGGGATTGATCCACCGGCTGCTCGGGGTGTCCGACGGACATCCGCGCCTCGGCATGCTTACGGTCCGGGCTAGTAGAAAGGGCCCTTGGCAGCACGGCAATGGCGGGTTACCAAGGAATGGCGATGCCGGTCCGCAGCCGGATCGCAGATCCCTTTCCGTTCCTTTCCGGAGGTACAACCCGCATGTCGAAGTTCGCCAAGCTCCGCAATTCCAAGAAGTCCGTTCTCCGTACCCGTGCGGTGGCCGTCACCGTCGGTCTGGGCGCCTCCGTCGCGCTGGGCGCGGGTGTCGCGAACGCCGCGGATTCCGGGCTGACGAGCCTCACCTCGAATGTGAGCTCCACCGTCGCGAAGCAGGCCGACGCGCAGACCAAGGCCGTCCAGAGCGCCAAGAAGTCCGCCAACGCCTGGGTCAAGCCGGTCGACAAGTACACCCTCGGCTCCACCTTCGGTCTCGCCGGTTCGCACTGGTCGCACAACCACAGCGGTCAGGACTTCGTCGTGCCGACCGGTACCGCCGTCAAGGCCGTGCACAACGGCATCGTGGTCAAGGCCGGTCCGAACGGTGGCGGCGACGGCCCCGCGTACGGCAACGCCATCGTGATCAAGCACCCGAACGGGATGTACACCCAGTACGCCCACCTGTCGCAGATCCAGGTGAGCGTCGGCCAGGCCGTCAAGACCGGTCAGCAGATCGGCCTGTCGGGCTCCACCGGCAACTCCACCGGCCCGCACCTGCACTTCGAGGTCCGCACCGGCCCCAACTACGGGTCGGGCATCGAGCCGACCGGATTCCTGCGGGCTCACGGCGACGCCGTCTGAGCTGAGTCCGGCCGGGCTGGCCGGCGGTACGGCGGGTTGGCCGCCGTGACCAGTTCCGTGGCGACCTCGAGGATGGCCTTGCGCTTCTCCTCGGGGTCGCCTTCGACGTGCTGCATCGTGAACTGACCCGCGTGCAGCGCGTGCACCGCGGCCAGGCACCGCATCTGGTCGACCAGATCGCCGTCCGGGTCCTTGAGCATGTCGAACAGTTCCATCACCCGCCGCTTGAAGATCTCACCGATGCTGAGGTCGCGGACCGTCGCCTGGTTGTCGTGGACGAAGCGGAACAGTGCCTCCGCGTTGCGCAGCGCCGCGCCGTAGCGGCGGACCAGTTCGATCTTGGTCTCCGTGGTGCGTGGCTGCTCCCGCCCCCAGGCCAGGAGGGCGTCGATCGGCTGTGCCGCGTCCTCGAAGAGGCCGATGACGATGTCTTCCTTGGTCTTGAAGTGGTAGTAGAGGGCGGCCTTGGTGACGTCCAGCCGCTCGGCGATCTCGCGGAGCGAGGTCTTCTCGTAACCCTGCGCGGAGAACAGTTCCAGTGCGGCGTCCTGGATGCGCCGACGGGTGTTGCCCCTGCGCTGACCTGTGCTCATGGCGCTCTCCTGGGTCCTCGATGTGGTGCTCCCGGTGCGTCAGAAAAAAACTTACTTGACGACCGGCTAGTGCCGACTTACCTTTCCTCACTGTACTGAACTAGCCGGGCGGCAAGTAAGTGGGAGTAAGTGAGAGTGATGGGGAAGTCGCGGAGCGCGACCCCGACGGGGGACGGAATGGCAGCGGGCGACAAGGACGGACCGGCGCCGGAACAGCAGGTGGCGGGTAAGCCGCCCGCCAGCGTGCGGGTGGTGCTCTTCGCGCTGATGATCGCGATGCTGCTCGCGATGCTCGACAACATGATCGTCGGCACCGCGATGCCCACGATCGTCGGTGAACTGGGCGGTCTGGAGCACCTGTCCTGGGTGGTCACCGCCTATACGCTCGCCACCGCAGCGTCCACCCCGATCTGGGGCAAGCTTGGCGACATGTACGGACGCAAGGGCGTGTTCCTGTCGTCCATCGTGCTCTTCCTGATCGGCTCGGCGCTCTCCGGCGCGGCCCAGGACATGGGCCAGCTCATCGGCTTCCGTGCCGTGCAGGGACTGGGCGCCGGCGGTCTGATGGTCGGCGTCATGGCGATCATCGGTGATCTGATTCCGCCGCGGGAGCGCGGTAAGTACCAGGGCATGATGGCCGGTGTCATGGCCATCGCCATGATCGGCGGGCCGCTGGTCGGCGGCTCCATCACCGATCATCTCGGCTGGCGCTGGAGCTTCTACATCAACCTGCCGCTGGGCGCCGTGGCCCTCGCCATGGTCACCGCGGTGCTGCACCTGCCGAAGAAGCGGGCGCAGGCGCGGATCGACTACCTCGGCGCGGCGCTGCTCACCGTCGGTATCACCGCGCTGGTGCTGATGGCGACGTGGGGCGGTACCGAGTACGCGTGGGCGTCGCCGCAGATCATCGGGCTGGGTGCGGGCGCGGTCGTCGCGCTGGTGCTGTTCGTGCTGGTGGAGCGGAAGGTCGCGGAGCCGGTGTTGCCGCTCCACATCTTCCGTAACGGCAACTTCTCGCTGGTCACGCTGATCGGTTTCCTCGTCGGCTTCGTGATGTTCGGGTCGATGACCTTCCTGCCGCTGTTCCAGCAGACGGTGCAGGGCGCCTCGGCCACCAACTCCGGGCTGCTGCTTCTGCCGATGCTGCTGGCGATGATGGCGGTGTCGCTGTTCGCGGGCCGGGTCACCACCACGACCGGTAAGTACAAGGTCTTCGTGGTGGTCGGCGCCGGGCTGATCACCGTCGGTCTGGGGCTGCTGTCCCTGATGGACGTCGGCACCACCCGCTTCACCTCGGGTCTCTACATGGCGGTGCTCGGCGCCGGTATGGGCTTCCTGATGCAGACGACGATGCTGATCGCGCAGAACAGCGTGGCGATGAAGGACATGGGCGTCGGCTCGTCGTCCGCCACGCTCTTCCGGACGATCGGTGGTTCCTTCGGTGTCGCGGTCTTCGGTGCGATCTTCACCCAGCAGGTGAAGGACACGATGAGTGAGCGGCTCGGCGCGGCGGGCGGCAAGCTGCCGTCCGGCGGTGCCGCGCAGCTGGACCCGAAGGGCCTGGCGCAGCTGCCGCCGATGGTGAAGGACGCGTATCTGCACGCGGTCTCCGCCGGAACGCACCATGTCTTCCTGTGGGGCGCGGTGATCAGCGTCATCGGGTTCGCCGCGGCGTGGTACCTCAAGGAGATCCCGCTGCGCGGCGGTCCGGCCCGTCCGGAGGCGGAGGAGCACACCGCCGCCCCGGCGCCCGTCGCCGAACCGGTCTGATCTGTTTCACCTGCCTGACCGGCGCATACGTTCAGCGGCCCCCGCTCCGGCGGGGGCCGCTGTGTGCGTTCCATGCCGTACGAGGCGGGACCGTCGTGTTCCGGCCCGCCGCTCACCGCGTCCCATGGCCAACGTTCCAGGGGTGACGGACGGGCTGGGGCGACGCCGTTCCAGGGCTGCTCGCCACGCGTTCCATGGCCAACGTTCCAGGACGCGGCGCCGGTGGGGTCAGTTGTCGCCCCACCACTTGGCGGGATCGCCGCCGTATGTGTAGGTCGTGCGGCTGGCGGCACCGCTGGTGCGGAACGGGCGGCCGCCGTCGTCGATACGGAGGGTGCCGCTGCGCTTCCCGCTGCTCCAGTCCAGCTCCAGGTACCAGCTGCAGTCGCAGGAGACCGCGTCCGCCCGGACCGCCAGCGCCTCCGGATCGCCGGCACTGACCGTACGCGGGAACGGCTTGGCGGGGACCGGCTTCCCCGCCTGCTCACCGGGGATCGGCTTGACGACCGGACTGGTGTTGTCGAGGGCGATGGAGTACGAGGAGGGGGTCAGCCCGCCGCCGCAGCCGCCCGACGGGTTGTAGTGGTGCCAGCCCAGCGCAGGGCCCCGCCCCACGACCTGGGCGCGCAGCGCCTCCAGCACCACCGGCTCCTTCTCCGTACCGCGGACCACCACGCCGATGCGCGAGTGTTCCGCGTCGACACCGCCGAGGCTGCGGGCCCAGCCGACGGTGTCGCCGGTCTGCGGGGTGCCGGGCATGTTCTCCGGAGCCCGGTCGATCAGGAAGGTCTGCATACAGGGGAGTTCGTCCCCCCATACGTACGGGCGGACGTTCACCGACAACGGGATGCCGCTCGAAGGGTGGCCGTTGCCGGCGCCCGCGGAGGAGGACGGGGCGCCGGACGGATCCCGATCGCCCTTGCCGGGCGGGGCGGAGGAGCCGTTCTTCCCGTCCTTGTTCTTCTCGTCCTCCTTCTCGTCCTTCCCCTTCTTCCCGGCGGTCGCCGAAGCGGCGCCGTCACCCGGGGTGGCACCCGCGTCGTCCTGCCCGTCGTGGGTGGTGGTGACGCGGCGCGAGGCGTCGTCGCCCGCGATGCGGTACGCGGCGGTGACGGTGAGCGCGGCGACGACGGCCACCGCCGCCGCGATGAGGAGCGGCCGGCGTTTCCGGAACGCTTTCGGCGGGGCGGCGTAGGCGGCGTTCCGGGCGGCGGCGTCGTCCGGATGGTCGCCCGAGCCGGGAGCCGGGCCGGCGGGAACGGGGAAGGCGGCGTTGCGGGCCGCTTCCTCGTCCGGGTGTACGTCCCGGACCGGTTCCGGATCCATCTCCGACGCCGCCGACGCGGCTTCCGCGTCCCGTGCCCACTCCGGCTTCCGTACCGCCGTGCCCCCCGGCTCCGGCTCGGCCGCCGGTGCGTCCTGCGGCCCTGGTGCCGGGCCAGGTGCTGCCTCGAACGGCGTTGTCGGTCCGACCGGTTCGGGCGGGACGGTGGACGGCGCATGCGGGACGTGCGCCGGCGCCGACGCGGCCGGTTCCTCGGCGGCTGCGCCCGCCGGGCGTTTCTTCCCTCCCCGGGTGGCCGACGCCAGGATCCACCGGCGGTGCAGCTCGACCAGTTCATCCGGCTTCGCGCCGCAGAACCGCCCGAGACGTTCGGCGGGCGCGAACTCGGCGGGAACCGCGTCGCCGTTGCAGTAGCGGTGCAGCGTCGATGTGCTCACGTGCAGCCGTTTCGCCAGCGTGCCGTAGCTCTGCCCCGAACGCCCTTTCAACTCCCGCAGCATGGCCGCGAAGGAGCCCTCCCCTTCGTCCTTCGTCATGCCTCAACTATTCCACCCGTTCCAGGCAGGCGTTCCAGGCTGTGGATAACCCCGCAGGTCAGGTGAGGTGGAATCATTCCGGCGTCCCGTATGAGGCCCGAATCCTTGCCGCGTGAGGAGTGGAACGGTGAATGTGGTGACCACGCCGCGGCGTTGAGAATCTCCACCGCGGTCATCCACTCCGATCACCTGACCGAGGTCTGCCATGTCTGCTCTTCGCCATGTCCGCAAGCCCGCCCTCTTCGCCGTCACCGCCCTCGCGGCCCTCTCCTTGACCGCCTGCGGCCCCGCCGACGGGAAGGACGACGCGCTCAAGTCCGTACCTTCCGCGGCGGAGGAGCAGGGACAGCACACCTCCGGCGGCGGCACCGACGCCAAGGGCGGTGGGAGCACGGGCAAGGAAGAGGCCCGCGCCACCACCGATCAGGGCAGCGACGCCGGCAGGAGCAACGCCGGTAAGAAGGGCAGCGGCGCGGGCGAGGCGTCGGAGGACGCTCCCTGCACCGGCGCGACGGTGAAGGCCGAGGTTTCCCAGGCGCCGCGCCCGATCAACCACCTGCTCATCAAGATCACCAACACCGGCAGCAAGCGCTGCAACGCGTACTACGCCCCCCAGCTCCGCTTCGACGAGGACCAGGCCGCCACCCGCGTGCTGGACGACTCGCAGCCGCAGGCCGTCGTGAGCATCGAGCCCGGTGAGTCCGCGTACGCCGGGGTCGGGCTGATAGGCGAGCCGAGCGACGACACCCACCTGCGCGACGCCCGCAATCTGGAGGTCCACTTCCAGGGCCGGGACGAGAGTGAGCCCGACGCCGGGCACAGCGTCACCCTCGCCCTGCCGGACGGCACCAAGATCGACGACAACGCCTTCGTCACCTACTGGCAGACCGATCCCAACACCGCCCTCTCCTTCTGAGACCGATGGGTACCGGCCTCCGCGCCCGGTCCTCCGGCCGCCTTCCCGGCACCGGCCCCGCAGGGCAGTTCACTGCCCGAACGGGAGCCGGTGCCGCGCCGGGGCGACCGGCACGCGACGGTCACTGCGCTGCCTGCGAAAGGGGCCGGATCCAGCAAATTACCGGTGCCCCATAACGCCAGAGTTGAGTACTGACAGGCCAGTTACGATCGACTGCGCGCTCGCGCTCTTCCCGCACGCGAGTCCGTCGAGTCCAGACCGTGCCCTGAAGGGAGCCGCATGCCCGCCCGCCAAGCCGAACTGAGCACCCTTCAGGGGCGCAGTCACAGACACCACAACCACGAGGGCGAGGCTTGTGCAGAGGTCTCCGGCAACCTCTCCGCACTCTCCCCCATCCAGGAAAGCAAGACTCCGACCCAACTCGCGCCCGCGTTCTGGGCATCGACTCGGGCGCCGTACGCCGGTGCGGTGAAGAGCGGAACGCTGTCGGGCCGTTGAGCAGCTACAGCACCGGACGGCGACGCGGCGGGCCGATCGTGACCGCGGTGGTGATCGCCGCGATCGCCTGGTGGCTGGCGTGGTCGTCCGCCGGGACGGCGCCGCCTCGGGAGAGCCGGGCGGCGGCGCTCGCCACAGCAACAGGTCCAGGCGCTGGCCGCCGACGCCCGTATCGGCATCACCGGGCGGTACACCCCGGGCGCGTTCTACGAACGATGCGATCGCCAAGGCGTCCGGGCGCCCACCGACGGCCCGTACGCACTGACGTACACCGCGTACGCGGACCTGCCCGACCCACTCCATATCGCCGCGCTGCGACGACTCCGGACAGCGCTGGAGCAGCGCGGCGGCGTCGAGATCACCACGTACGAGGAACGGCCGCCGGCCCAGGAGGCCCAGCTCGACGCCACCGACGGACCGCACCGCAGCCATCTCGCCGTCGCCTCCGCCAAGCCGCCGCACACGGTCCGGTTGGCGGTCACCATGGACTGTTTCCGGCCGCCGGGCGACGGGCGGTAGCCGGACCGGTTCCGTGCCGGCCCCTCACCCCTCGCCCGACATGTGGGCGAGGACATGCGCGGCGCCGTCCGGGGAGAAGAGGTCGGCCAGGCCCGCCGCGGCGCCTTGGGCTGCTTCGGCGGATCGGGGGAAGAGCACCTTCTCGTAGGCAGCGACGGCCGCGTCGGTGGTGGCGTGGTCGAGGAGCGCATGGGCGAGGTCCGCGCCGTCCCGCATCGCCAGGTTGGCGCCCATGCCCGAGATCGGGGACATCAGGTGTGCCGCGTCGCCGAGCAGGGTGACACCGGGGGTGGGCCGCCAGGTGTGCGGGACGGGCAGCGCGTACACGGGGCGGTTGACGTAACCGGTGTCGGTGGCCCGGAGGAAGGCGAGGAGCGGGGTCCCCCAGTCGGAGAAGCGTGCCAGGAGGGCGGTGCGGACGGCGGCAGGGTCGGCGAGGTCGACACCTGCCGTGCGGTGCCAGTCCTCGGCGGTGCGCAGGGCGATGTGGACACGGATCCGGCCGTTGCCGTTGCGCTGTGCGATCACGCCCTGACCTGCGTCGATGGCCATCATCATGCCGTTGCCCGTGAAGGCGGACAGCTCCGGGTGGCGGCGGTCGGCGTCGAGCAGTTCGGCCTCGACGACGGTGACGCCGGTGTAGTCGGGGCGGGCGTCGGAGACCAGCGGGCGGACCCGGGACCAGGCGCCGTCCGCGCCGATGACCAGGTCCGTCTCGGTCGTGGAGCCATTGCCGAAGTGCAGGCGGTGGACGCCGTGGCCCAGCGGCTCGACGTGCTCCAGGCGGTGGCCCCACCGGACGGTGCCGGGCGTAAGGGAGTTGAGGAGGAGGTGACGCAGACGACCGCGGTCGATCTCGGGCCGGACATCGGCACCGTCCCCGTCCTCGGGCGGCGCGGCGTCGAGCAGGAGCCGCCCGTGGCGGTCGGCCACGCGTATCTGCTGGCCCTCGGGGCGGGAGAGAGGGGTGAACGCATCCCACAAACCGGCTTCTTTCAGGGCGTGTTGGCCGGTGCCGGGGTGCATGTCGAGGCTGCCGCCCTGGTCACGGGCGGTGGCGGATCCGTCGAGGTCGTGGACGGTGACGGCGGCGCCGTGGCGCTGGAGTACGCGGGCGCAGATCAGGCCGCCGGGGCCGGCGCCGACAACGTCGATACGGGGGGTGCGGGAAGAAGGCATGACGATCCTCGGATGGTGGTGGAACTTCATCGGCACGCGGTGGCCGGGAAGGTGCGGAAGAGAGCCCGGCGTGGACGGCCGGAGGAGGTGAGAGGAGGGAGAGAGGGAGGAGGAAAGGGTGGAAGGAAGGAGGGCGCGGAGGTCCCGGTGCGTCGCCGTGCCGCCGCGCTACCGTGCCGCCGTGCTCATGAAAGAACACTGACCAAGAAAGTGCAACCATGCAACTTTTTTGATCGTGCCACCTTGGGTAGGGTGGCGGCATGCCCACTCCCGTCGAGCCCGCACCTGTAGGGCGTCGCGAACGCAAGAAGGCGGCCACCCGTCGCGCCCTGGCCGACGCGGCGCTGCGCCTCTTCCTGGAACACGGCTACGACGCGGTGACGCTGCACACCGTCGCCGACGCCGCGGACGTCTCGACCACCACGCTGCTCAAGTACTTCCCGAGCAAGGAAGCGCTGGTCTTCGACGAGGAGGCGGACCAGGAAGCGGGGCTCGTCGCCGCCGTACGCGACCGGGAGAGGGGCGTCAGCATCCCGGCGGCGCTCCGCGCCCACGCCGAATGGGCCCGCCTGAAAATTTCCGACGAGACCTCCGGCGCGGCTGAGTTCTTCGCCCTCGTCGAGCGGACCCCGGCGCTCAGCGCGTACGCCCACCGCATGTGGATGCGCCATCAGACCGCCCTCGCCGGCGCCATCGCCGAGGACTGCGGTGCCGCCCCCGGCGATCCGCGGAGTGCGGCTCTGGCCCGCTTCGCCCTGGAGGCGGTCGCGCTCGCATACCGTTCCGATGACCAGGTGGCGGCGCTGGATGCGGCGTTCGACCTGCTGGAGAACGGGTGGGGCAAGGGGTAGTGGAGGCGGCAGCGGGCGGACGGGAGAGCGGACCCACGCCGCGCGGCCCGGGGCGCCGACCCCCGAACCCCTTCGGACAGGCGGTGAGCCATGGCATCCACGGGGTGCCCTGCGACGGAAGTTCTGACGGCGCGTCGCTGACTCCCGGTCGCTGCACGCGCCGTACCGGAAATCGCCCGCGCGCCACGGTGTGCCCATGGCTACGGTGGCCCGATGACGGGATTCCGTGTGCTGGACGAACGCGCCGCGTGGCAGCGGGACTTCGAGGAACGGCGGCGGCGTGCGTACCGCGCCGCCGGGCTCGGTCCGGAGGCGGCCGAGGGCCGGGTCGCCCGGCTCCGGAAGGGGGAGAGGTGCGAGGAGTGGACCGTCGCGGAGATCACCGACGGCGGGACCCGGATCGGGTATGTCGCGGTGGACGTCACCGACGACCACGGCACGCCCGTGGGCCGGGTGGAAGACCTCTGGATCAACGCGGAACACGCAGGTCAGGGCCGTGAACAGGCCGCGCGTGCCTGGGCCGAGGCGTGGTGCGCCGAGCGTGGCGCACGCCGGATCGCGGTCCGGGTCGCCGGCCCGGACGGTGGGCCGTTCGCCGACTACCCCGTCGCGGCGGAGTTGCGGATCCGTACCCTCGACGCCGGACCGCCACCGCCCTCCCCGGTCGTCGCACGGCCGATGGGCGCGGACGAGTTCCCACGCTGGTTCGCCGCCGAGAAGGACGCGTACATCGGTGACATCGTCCGGGCGGCCACTTCGACCAGGGACGAAGCCGTCCGGAAGGCGGAGGACGACTTCGCGGAGCTGATCCCCCGGGGGCAGGCCACCCCCGGCCACGCCTTCGTCGTCCTGGAGGCGGCGGACGGCCCCGTCGGCACCGGCTGGCTCCACCACGGCCATCTGCCCGGCGTCACCTACGGCTACAGCCTCGACATCGACGCCGAGCACCGCGGCAAGGGCTACGGCCGCGCCGCGATGGCAGCGGGCGAACAGCTCACCCGTACCGCCGGGGACACGGCGCTGATGTTCACCGTGTGGGGCGGGAACGAGGTGGCGATGCGCCTGTACGACCGGGCCGGCTACCGCGTCGTGGAGACCAGCAGGTCCCTGCCGCTCACCGGCTGACCGCCTGCCGGGCCCGGCGGGGCTCCCGCTCCGGGCCCCGCCCCACCTTCGCTTCCGGATTCCGCCGGGCCCGGTCGCGCTCCGGGCCCCCTCACCTTCGCGTCCGGGCCCCGCCGGGCTCCGCCACACGTCCGGGACCGGCCGTGCCCTGTCGGACCGACGACCCTGCCGCCCCGGCGCGCTGTCCTGGTGCCGCATCGCGACGGCTGCGCCACGACGGCCGCGCCACGACGGCCGCGCCACGACGGCTGCGCCACGACGCCGACGCGGCCCGGACACCACCGTGGGCCCCCGCCTCCCGGCGAGGGCCCACGTACGAATCCGGTGGTTCAGCCCAGCTTGCTCACATCGCGGACGGCGCCCTTGTCGGCGCTGGTGGCCATCGCGGCGTAGGCGCGCAGGGCCTGGGAGACCTTGCGTTCGCGGTCCTTGGGGGCGTAGACGCCGCCGAGGGCCAGGCGGCGGGACTCCAGCTCCGTCTCCGGGACGAGGAGTTCGATCGAGCGGTTCGGGATGTCGATGCGGATACGGTCGCCGTTCTCGACGAGGGCGATGGTGCCGCCGGACGCCGCTTCGGGCGAGGCGTGGCCGATGGACAGGCCCGAAGTGCCGCCGGAGAACCGGCCGTCGGTGACGAGCGCGCACGCCTTGCCCAGACCGCGGCCCTTGAGGAACGACGTCGGGTACAGCATCTCCTGCATACCGGGGCCGCCCTTGGGGCCCTCGTAGCGGATGACGACGACGTCACCCTCCTTGACCTGCTTCTTCAAGATCGCGTCGACCGCGGCTTCCTGCGATTCGCAGACCACGGCGGGGCCCTCGAACGTCCAGATCGACTCGTCGACACCGGCGGTCTTCACGACACAGCCGTCCACGGCGAGGTTGCCGTAGAGGATCGCGAGGCCGCCCTCGGTGGAGTAGGCGTGCGCGATGTCGCGGATGCAGCCGTTCGCCGCGTCGGTGTCCAGCGACTCCCACCGCTCCGACTGGGAGAACGCCTTCGCGGAGCGGACGCAGCCGGGCGCCGCGTGGAACAGCTCGGTGGCCTCCGCGGACGGCGAGCCGCCGCGGATGTCCCAGCTCTTCAGCCAGTCGGCGAGCGAGGGGGAGTGGACGGTGTGGACGTCCTCGTTGAGCAGCCCGGCGCGGTACAGCTCGCCGAGGATGGCGGGGATGCCGCCGGCGCGGTGCACGTCCTCCATGTAGTACGCGCCGTTCGGGGCGACCTTCGACAGGCACGGCAGCTTCCGCGACAGCTCGTCGATCTTCTTCATGTCGAAGTCGAGCTCCGCCTCCTGGGCGGCGGCCAGCAGGTGCAGGATCGTGTTGGTCGACCCGCCCATGGCGATGTCGAGGGCGACGGCGTTCTCGAACGCGGCGCGGGAGCCGACGGAGCGCGGCAGGACGGTGGTGTCGTTCTGCTCGTAGTGGCGCTTGGTGATCTCGACGACGGTGCGGCCGGCGTTCTCGTACAGCGCCTTGCGGGCGGTGTGGGTGGCGAGGACGGAGCCGTTGCCGGGCAGGGCCAGGCCGATCGCCTCGGTCAGGCAGTTCATGGAGTTGGCGGTGAACATGCCGGAACAGGAACCGCAGGTCGGGCAGGCGTTCTGCTCGATACGGAGGATGTCCTCGTCGGAGACGTTCTCGTTGACCGCCTCGGAGATGGCGTTGACGAGGTCGAGCTTGCGGACGGTGCCGTCGACCAGCGTGGTCTGGCCGGCTTCCATCGGGCCGCCGGAGACGAAGACGGTCGGGATGTTGAGGCGCATCGCGGCCATCAGCATGCCCGGGGTGATCTTGTCGCAGTTGGAGATGCAGATCAGCGCGTCCGCGCAGTGCGCCTCGACCATGTACTCGACGGAGTCGGCGATCAGATCGCGCGAGGGCAGGCTGTAGAGCATGCCGCCGTGGCCCATGGCGATGCCGTCGTCGACGGCGATGGTGTTGAACTCCCGGGCGATGCCGCCCGCCGCGTGGATCGCCTCGGAGACGATGCGGCCCACCGGCTGGAGGTGGGTGTGGCCCGGCACGAACTCCGTGAAGCTGTTGGCGACGGCGATGATCGGCTTGCCGAAGTCCTCGCGCGCTACGCCGCTGGCCTGCATAAGGGCTCGGGCGCCGGCCATGTTGCGGCCATGGGTAACGGTGCGGGACCTCAGCTCGGGCACGATGGTCACTCCCTAGGGGATCGTCTCGGACGACCGCCGCTGCGGTACCGGAAGGGGTGCGGGCACCCCGCCGCGTACCGGCGGCGCCGTACATCAGCCGTCCTGTATCAGCTCATCCGAGAGTACGCTGCCGATCCGCGATCCGGACAAGCCCTCCGCATGGTGAGACGGGTGACCGGAGTGCGGACAGATCCGGGGAGGTGGCACGGGGGTGGGCCGCGCCGTTCTTGATGGGCGGTTCCGGCTCCGGTAAGGGGCGAGGGCGGTCCCTTACGGGCTGGGGCCCGTCTCCCCTACGGGCCGGTCGCCACCCGTACGGGTCGGGACCGTTCCCTCTCGGGGAGGGGCCCCTCCTGGGAAGGGCCCCGCGGGAGGCCCCTTCAGGAGGCCCCGGACCGCCGCCTCACGCCCCTGGCGTCCCCGTGGGCGACGCCAGATGGAGCCGGGTGAAAGCCAGTGCCTCGGCGAGATCGGCCTCGCGTTCCGCCGTGGACATCGCGCGGCGGGTGTTGACCTCGACGACGACATGCCCGTCGAAACCGGTCACCGCCAGCTGTTCCAGCAGCTGCGCGCACGGCTGCGTACCGCGTCCCGGCACCAGATGCTCGTCCTTGCCCGAACCGCTGCCGTCGGCGAGATGGATGTGGGCCAGCCGGTCGCCCATCCGTTCCACCATCTTCAGCGCCTCGCTGCGCGACGTCGCGGTGTGCGAGAGATCGATCGTGAAGTGGCGGTAGTCGTCGTTGGTCGGGTCCCAGTCCGGCGCGTACGCCAGCATCTCCCGGTCGCGGTAGCGCCACGGATACATGTTCTCGACGGCGAACCGGACGTCCGTCTCCTGTTCCATCCGCCACACGCCGCGGACGAACTCCCGCGCGTACGCCCGCTGCCAGCGGAACGGCGGATGGACGACGACGGTGGAGGCGCCCAGCTTCTGCGCGGCGTTCTTCGCGCGCTGGAGCTTGACCCACGGGTCCGTCGACCACACCCGCTGCGTGATCAGCAGACACGGCGCGTGCACCGCCAGCACCGGCACACCGTGGTAGTCCGACAGCCGTCGCAGCGCCTCGATGTCCTGGCTGACCGGGTCGGTCCACACCATGACCTCGACGCCGTCGTACCCCAGACGCGCGGCGATCTCGAACGCCGTCGCCGTCGACTCCGGGTAGACCGAGGCCGTGGACAGCGCGACCTTCGCATCGGGGATGCGCACCACTGGCTCTGTCACGAGGGACAGCGTACGGGCCGCACCGCTCAGGCCGTCGGCAGGTGGTCGAGCCGCCGCAGGATCACGCCCTCGCGCAGCGCCCACGGGCAGATCTCCAGCGATTCCACCCCGAACAGGTCCATCGCCGCCTCCGCCACCAGCGCCCCCGCCAGCAGCTGCCGCGAGCGGCCCTCGGAGACGCCGGGCAGTTCGGCGCGCTCCCGCGCCGTCATCCCCGCCAGCTTCGGCACCCACTCCTCCAGCTTCTTGCGTTCCAGCTCCCGCTGGACGTACAGCCCGTCGGAGGAACGGGCGGCACCGGTGATCCGGGCCAGCTGCCGGAAGGTCTTCGACGTCCCGACGACGTGATCGGGGGTGCCGTACCGGGTGAAGTCGCTCACCACCTTCGCGATGTCGGCCCGCACCCGGCGGCGCAGCGCCCGCACCTCCTCGGTCCCGGGCGGATCGCCGGGGAGCGCGCCGCTGGTCAGCCGGCCCGCGCCGAGCGGCAGCGACGCCGCCGCGTCCGGCTCCTCGTCCAGCCCGTACGCGATCTCCAGGGAGCCGCCGCCGATGTCCAGGAGCAGCAGCCGGCCTGCCGACCAGCCGAACCAGCGGCGGGCGGCGAGGAAGGTCAAACGCGCCTCGTCCGCGCCGGACAGCACCTGCAGCGCGATACCGGTCTCCTCGGTGACGCGGCGCAGCACCGCCTCACCGTTGGCGGCGTCGCGGACCGCGGAGGTCGCGAACGGCAGCACGTCCTCGACGCCCTTGTCCTCGGCCACCTGCCCGGCCTCCCGGACCGTCGCGACCAGCCGTTCCACCCCCGCGTCGCTTATCGCGCCGTCCGCGTCGAGCAGTTCGGCGAGCCGCAGCTCCGCCTTGTGCGAGTAGGCGGGCAGCGGACGCGCGCCCGGGTGCGCGTCGACCACCAGGAGATGCACCGTATTCGAACCCACATCGAGGACACCGAGTCTCATACGGGGAAACCTACTGCGGCGCCCGGAGGCGGAGGGGCCCGCCCGGGGGATGCGGTGCGATCCGGGGCGCCCGGCGGGGATACGCGCGCGCCCGGGGGGACGGAGCCGCCGGCGCCGGGCCCGTACGCTGGAGAGGTGGCTAAGACGAACAAGGCGAAGCACGGGAAAACCGCGGAGAAGGGCGCAAAGCGCCAGGCGGGCGCCGCGACCGACGAGGTCGGCCTCGACTTCGCCCGCGCCTGGGTCACCTTCCCGGACCCGGCCGACGACGAGCAGCTCTTCCGCTGCGACCTGACCTGGCTGACCTCCCGCTGGACCTGCATCTTCGGCAGCGGCTGCCAGGGCATCCAGGCGGGCCGCGCCGACGACGGCTGCTGCACGCTCGGCGCGCACTTCTCCGACGAGGAGGACGAACAGCGCGTCGCCGGACACGTGGCGCGGCTCACGCCGGAGCTGTGGCAGTTCCACGACGTCGGCACGGAGAGCGGCTGGACCGAGGAGGACGAGGACGGCGACCGGCAGACCCGCCGCTGGCAGGGCTCCTGCATCTTCCAGAACCGCCCCGGCTTCGCGGCGGGCGCCGGCTGCTCCCTGCACCTGCTGGCGCTGCGCGAGGGCCGCGAACCCCTGGAGACCAAGCCGGACGTCTGCTGGCAGCTCCCGGTGCGCCGCACCTACGACTGGATCGACCGGCCCGACGACACCCAGATCCTCCAGGTCACGATCGGCGAGTACGACCGCCGCGGCTGGGGCCCCGGCGGTCACGACCTGCACTGGTGGTGCACCTCCGCCACCTCCGCCCACGGCGCCGGCGACCCGGTCTACGTCTCGTACGAGCCCGAACTCACCGAACTGATGGGCAAGGAGGGCTACGCCAAGCTCGCCGAACTCTGCGAGGAACGCCTGGCCGCCACCCTCCCGCTGGCCCCGCACCCGGCGGACCCCGCGCGCCCGCCCAAGTCCGCCCGCTCGGGCAAGGCGGCCAAGCTGGAACACCCGGAGGGAACGGTCTGACCGGCGCGTTCCCGGGATGAGGTCCGGGTGCGGAGAGGCCGTTCGGGGCTGAGGGGCGGGCCTGGCCACCGGGACGTTCCGGCGTTCCACCCGGGCCGTTTCCGGTGTGCCGAGCGGTGTGCTCGGGCGGTCACCCGGTGGGGGACGGCGTCCCGGCCGACCCCTTCCGGCCCTCCGACCCCTTCCCGCCTTCCGGCCCTCCGGCCGCTCGGCAGCCCGGCCGCTCGGACGTTCCAGCTGACCGTTCCGGCGTCCCGGACAGGCGGGGCGGCGGCCCGTTCGGTGCAGCCCGGCGTCCCGGACGGGCCGGGTCGGCGTTCCACCCGTAGGGGAAGGGCGTTCCGCACGTTCCGTCCGGTGTTCCGGTCGGGTGGTGCGGTGCCTTGCCGGGGCCGTTCCGGTGTCCCGCGTCGGCCGTGGGACGTTCCACCGGGCCGTTCCGGCGTTCCACCCGTAAGGGGCGGTGTCCCGTGCCGCCCGCCCGCTCAGCGCACCGTGGCCACCGGCGTGGACGAGTCCGCGGGCGCCGGCCCGGTGGGCGTGGGGCCGGGGGGCGTCGGGGACGGACCGGTCGGGCGGGGCGACGGGGTGGCCGGACGGGACGGGGCGGGGGACGGGTCCGTGGGGCGCGGGGCGTCCGTACCCGGAGAGCCGGTGCCGTGGCCCTCCACCGTGACGGTGGTGGTGCCCGGACCGATGACGACGCGGGCCCGCCACGGACCGGCCGGTTCCCGGTCGTGCGTGATGTGGAGGAGCACCGTCGTGGTCCGCCCCGGCCGCAGCTCCCCGGCCGTCCGGCTGAGCCGGAGCCAGGGGGCGCCCGACGCCGCCGTCCACCGCACCGGGGCGCCCCCGGACGCGCTGAGCGTGATGACGGTCGCCGCGCCGCGCGGCTGCGCCGCCACGGTCAGCCGCCCGGGACCGGTGTCCCGGCGCGCGCGTCCGGTATCCGCGCCGGTCACCCGCGCCGCCACGCTCCCCGCCCCTCCGGGCGCCGACGTCGAGGAGCGCGGGGGCGTCCCGGCGTTTCCCGCGTTCTCGTAGGGACGGCCGTCCAGCCGCCCGCTGTCCGAGTCGACGGCCGACACCGGCGGCGCGCTCTCCGCCTTCCCGGGCTCGGGCGCCCCGCGGTACGCCGCCCACAGGGCCAGCACCGGGGCGGCCAGTACGGTGGCGACGATCGTCGTCGTCATCGCGCGGCTGCGCAGCCTCAGCCGGCGGGCCGCCACATCCGTCGGACGGACCGGGAAGCCCCGGCGGTCGTAGCGTGGAGAACCGTTTGGCCCACCGCCGCGGCCCGTACGGCGCGCCCCGTCCGGCACCCCCGAACCCGCCACCCCCTCAGCCCGCCCCGAGCGCGCCCGCCGGGCCGCCGCCAGCGCCCCGAACACCGCCTCCCGGGGCGCCGCGACCAGCGGCAGCGTCCCCCGGGCCGCGGGTGCGGTGCCCGGCCAGGGACCGGCGGCCGTCGCGCACTCGGCGGTCCGGCGGCACTCGGCGCAGTCGTCGACGTGCCGCACCAACTCCCGGCGGAGCACCGCCCCGAGCAGCATCCCGCTGCCGCCGGCCAGCTGTGCCACGTCCGGGCACCGGCCGCGCTCGACGACGGTCAGCGCCGCGCGGGTCCGCTCGACCTCGCAGGACGCGGTGGCCAGCAGCGCCCGGGTGGCCACCGGGTCGGTGCCGAGCACCGCCGCCACCTCCGCCGCGGGCAGCCGGTGGCGGACCGACAGCTCCAGCGCCTCGCGTTGCTCGGGCGTCATCCCGGCCGCCTCGGGCCACGCCAGCCGGGCCAGCTCACGCCGTCCGGCCTCCGGGCCGTCCGCCGGATCGGGCGGCGCGGCATCGGCCAGCCGGCGCAGGCACGCCCAGCGGGCGAGTGCGTAGAGCCACGGGCGGTACAGGCCCGGATCGCCGGGGCGCCTGCCGTGCTGCCGCTCGGCGAGCGCCAGCGTCTCACCCAGCACCGCGGTCGCCGCGTCGTGCGCGCACAGCACCGACAGGCAGTACGTGAACAGCCCGTCCAGATACGGCTCGTAGCCCGCGGCGCGGACGGGGTGCCCCGGACGGCCGGGGGCACCGGGGCGCGGGGCGTGCGGCTGCGGACCCGGGGCGCCCGGGGGTGGGGGCAGGACGGGCCAGGCGATGCGGGCCGCCCGCTCGGGGTGGCCGGTCTGCTCGGGACGGTCGGACGGCGCCGGTCGGCCGGGGTGCTGCGGCCTGCTCCGATGCGAAGCGCCGCTGCGCGACCGGTGTGCGCCGGTGGTGTGCGTGGGGTGCTCGGGCCTGCTCATCACCCCGGCGACGGTAGGGCGATGATCCAGCGGCACTCGCCGTCTGGCCGCACATTCAACCCTAACGAGTGAGCATCTCACTCAAAAGGGGACAGGAACCACCCGTTCCGCCCAAGCCTCCCGAAGGTGGCGGGGCCGGGTCCGGGCGCCCTCGACCGTTTCCGACGGAAAACACCCGGGCTCCCCGAACGGGGTGGAACCCGGTGCGGCCGACGGCGGAACGGGCGGCCGTGGAACGGGTGGAACGGCGGGAACGGGAGGTGGAACGGCGCTCCAGCGGTTCTGCATCAGGTTCTCGCCCATGGGGGGAGCGCCGTGGCGTGCTCGGCGGGGAGCGCCCCGGCGCGAGCGGCGGGACGTCCGGCGGTGCCCCGGGGAGAACCTGCGGTCCGGGCACGCCGCTCGGGCCGCCGCTGTACGCGCCGTCCGCCCGCCACCTGCCCGGACCCGCGCCCGCGCCGTCCCGCCCGGCCGCCGTCGGCGCCCGTTGTCACACCCCGCCGTTACGGTGACGTCATGGCAACCCGTAAAACGTCGGCCAAGGAGCGCCCCTCCTACCGATGCACCGAGTGCGGCTGGACCACCGTCAAGTGGCTCGGGCGCTGTCCCGAATGCCAGGCGTGGGGCACGGTCGAGGAGACCGGCGGCGCCGGGGCGGTCCGCACCACCGCGCCGGGGCGGGTCACCACCGCCGCCGTGCCGATCGGGCAGGTCGACGGCCGCCGGGCGACCGCCCGCTCCACCGGCGTGCCCGAACTGGACCGCGTGCTCGGCGGCGGCCTCGTCCCCGGGGCCGTGGTGCTGCTCGCCGGGGAGCCGGGGGTCGGCAAGTCGACCCTCCTGCTGGACGTCGCCGCGAAGGCCGCGTCCGACGCGCACCGCACCCTCTACGTCACCGGTGAGGAGTCCGCGAGCCAGGTCCGGCTGCGCGCCGACCGCATCGGCGCGCTCAGCGAGGACCTCTACCTGGCCGCCGAGACCGACCTCTCCGCCGTCCTCGGCCATCTCGACAGCGTCAAGCCGTCGCTGCTGGTCCTCGACTCCGTGCAGACCGTCGCCTCCCCGGAGATCGACGGCGCCCCGGGCGGTATGGCGCAGGTCCGCGAGGTCGCCGGGGCGCTCATCCGCGCGTCCAAGGAGCGCGGGATGGCCACCCTCCTCGTCGGCCACGTCACCAAGGACGGCGCCATCGCAGGCCCCCGCCTGCTGGAGCATCTCGTCGACGTGGTCCTCCAGTTCGAGGGCGACCGGCACGCCCGGCTGCGCCTGGTCCGCGGCGTCAAGAACCGCTACGGCACCACCGACGAGGTCGGCTGCTTCGAGCTGCACGACGAGGGCATCACCGGGCTCGCCGACCCGTCGGGCCTCTTCCTGACCCGCCGCGCCGAGCCGGTGCCCGGCACCTGCCTGACCGTCACGCTGGAGGGCCGCCGTCCGCTCGTCGCCGAGGTGCAGGCGCTCACCGTCGACTCGCAGATCCCCTCGCCGCGGCGGACCACCTCCGGCCTGGAGACCTCCCGCGTCTCGATGATGCTCGCCGTCCTGGAGCAGCGCGGCCGGATCAGCGCCCTGGGCAAGCGCGACATCTACAGCGCCACCGTCGGCGGGGTGAAGCTCACCGAGCCCGCCGCCGACCTCGCGGTGGCGCTCGCCCTGGCCAGTGCCGCGAGCGACACCCCGCTGCCGAAGAACCTCGTCGCCATCGGGGAGGTCGGGCTCGCCGGGGAGGTGCGGCGCGTCACCGGTGTGCAGCGGCGGCTCGCCGAGGCGGCGCGGCTCGGTTTCACCCACGCCCTGGTGCCGTCCGATCCGGGGAAGATCCCCGACGGGATGCGGGTGCTGGAGGTCGCCGACGTCGGTGAGGCGCTGCGGGTGTTGCCCAAGCGGCCCCGGCGAGCGGCCCCGCAGGAGGAGGAGGTCCGCCGGTAGACTCTGCCCCGGTCCCGCCCGCCCCACCGAGTCCTGCCGCCGGGACACGTACGCTCCCTGGTACGCCGCAGGACACCACGGCAGGGGCCGGGCGGCTGCGGACCGACAGACCGTGCGACGGAGGAGTGCAGTGGCAGCCAACGACCGGGCATCGTCTCCCGGCAGGTCCGGCGGGGGTTCCGGCACCGACGCCCTGATGCGCGCCTCGCTGAGCGCGGTCGCCCCCGGTACGGCCCTGCGCGACGGACTCGAACGCATCCTGCGCGGCAACACCGGCGGACTGATCGTCCTCGGCTTCGACAGAACCGTCGAGTCGATGTGTACCGGCGGCTTCGTGCTGGACGTCGAGTTCACCGCCACCCGCCTGCGTGAGCTGTGCAAGCTGGACGGCGCGCTCGTGCTCGACAAGGACATCAGCAAGATCCTCCGCGCCGGGGTGCAGCTGGTGCCGGACGCCTCCATCCCCACCGAGGAGACCGGCACCCGCCACCGCACCGCGCAGCGCGTCTCCATCCAGGCGGGTTTCCCGGTCGTCTCGGTGAGCCAGTCGATGCGGCTGATCGCCCTGTACGTCGACGGGGAGCGGCGCGTCCTGGAGGAGTCGGCGGCGATCCTCTCCCGTGCCAACCAAGCGCTCGCGACGCTGGAGCGGTACAAGCTCCGCCTCGACGAGGTCGCCGGCACCCTCTCCGCCCTGGAGATCGAGGACCTGGTCACGGTGCGGGACGTCTCCGCCGTCGCGCAGCGCCTGGAGATGGTCCGCCGGATCGCCACCGAGATCGCCGAGTACGTCGTCGAACTGGGCACCGACGGCCGCCTCCTGACGCTCCAGCTGGACGAGTTGATCGCCGGAGTCGAGCCGGAGCGCGAGCTGGTCGCCCGCGACTACGTCCCCGAGCCGACCGCCAAACGTTCCCGTACCGTCCCCGAGGCGCTCGCGGAGCTGGACGCGCTCACCCACACCGAACTGCTGGAACTGCCGACCGTCGCCCGCGCGTTGGGCTACAGCGGCTCGCCCGAGACGCTGGACTCCGCGGTGTCGCCGCGCGGTTTCCGGCTGCTGGCGAAGGTGCCGCGGCTGCCCGGCGCGGTCATCGAGCGTCTCGTCGACCACTTCGGCGGCCTCCAGAAGCTGCTGGCCGCCAGCGTCGACGACCTCCAGGCGGTGGACGGTGTCGGTGAGGCCCGCGCCCGTTCGGTCCGCGAGGGGCTGTCCCGCCTCGCCGAGTCGTCGATCCTCGAACGGTACGTCTGACGGCGCCGGGCCCGGGGCCGGTCGGCCTCCGGGCCCGCGCGCCCGTATGACGGGCGGGCGTCACGCCGCCAGGAACGCCGCCTCCTTCTCCGGGGACAGCCCCACCGCTGGCCGGTCCCGGCGCAGCGGCGCGGTGCCGCCGATCGACCGCAGCCACGCCCACGTATCGGCGACGGTCTCCGCCACGGGACGGCACCGCAACCCGGTGGCCAGCGCTTTCGTCACCTCGCCGCGGTGCAGCGTGTCGTGCTGCTCACCCGGGGGCAGCCACACCGGCAGCTCCGTCCACGGTGCGATCCCGGCGGCCGTCACCGCTTCCGGTGCGGCCCAGCGCAATTCGGCGTCCGCGCCCGTCACCCGCACACAGGCGTCGAGGAGTTCACCCATCGTGGCGTGACCGGTCGGGCTGACGACGTTGTACGCGCCGCCGGGCACCCGGTCGCGCAGCGCGTCCAGCGACCAGCGGGCGAGGTCGCGGACGTCGATGTACTGGAGCGGCAGTCCGCGCGGGCCGGGTGCGAGGACCGGCCCGCCCCGGGCGATGCGGCCCAGCCACCACGGCAGCCGCCCGATGTTCTCGTACGGCCCGAGGATCAGCCCGGCACGGGCCAGCACCGCCCGCTCGCCGAACACTTCCTGGACGGCCAGTTCGGCGCCCCGTTTGGCCCGCGCGTAGTCGTCGGCGGAGGGGTCGTCGGGCGAGGCGTCGACCACGGGGCCGCTCTCGTCGAGCCCCGCGGCGCACGGAAAGGGGTGGACCGACCGCGAGGAGACGTAGAGGTAGCGCCCGACGCGGCCGGACAGCAGCCGTGCGGTGTCCCGGGCGGCGACGGGTGCGCCGCTCCACGTGTCGACGACGGCGTCCCAGACCCCGTCCTTCAGTGCGTCCGGACCGCCCGGGGTGTTCCGGTCGCCGGTGCGCACCGCCGCCCCCGGAGGCGGTGCGTGGCGGCCACGGTGGAAGACCGTCACCTGCCAGCCCCGGGCCAGGGCCTCCTCGGCGACCGCGCGGCCGACGAACTCCGTTCCACCCAGCATCAGCAGCTTCATACGGCGACTGTGCCCCGCGCCGTCCCGGGGCCGCCAGGAACGCGTGCTCCGAGCAGATCCGCTGCCGGCGGAACAACCGGAGTCCGTGCGTCCGAAGGCGGCGGGGACGGTACGGCCGGACCGCGCCCTGCTGGAACGGACTCTCCGGTGAGGCCGTTCGCCGCACTTGCCGAGGTGCAGGACGTACGGAGGGCGACGGTGGGACGAGGGGCAGACCGTCGCCCGGAACACGGAACACGGAACGCGGGACGCGGGGACGAACGGGGCCCCAGGCTGCCCGGAACGTGGGAGGGGCGGCCTGGAACGCGGAATGGAGGACGGCCCGGGGCCCGCCCCCGGTGGGACGGCCCGGGGGACGGGCCCGGGGCCGTTCCGGGGTCAGTCCTTGGCGAGCGTGAAGTCCGTGTGGACCGCGGTCAGGCCCGGGACGGCGGCCTCGACGCGGTACTTGCCGGCGGGGACGAAGGCGGCGCTCGGGGTGGCGCACTGCGGGCCGCCGGCCCGGCGGTCCCAGGTGACGGTGCGGGTGACGGTGGAGTGCGCGGGGATCTTCAGGAAGGCGGTGGCGGAGCCCTTCGGGCAGTCGTCGGAGGCCCACACCGGGTCGTCCGCGGTGGTGTCGGTGATGGTCAGCACCGCGGCCTTCGCGCCGAGATCGACCTTGCAGTCCGCGCCGCCGGTGTTCTTGACGGACAGTTCGAACTCGGGCTTCACGCCCGGGTGGTACGCGTCCTTGACGCTGCGCAGCGCCAACTCCGTGCTGGAGCCGGTGCAGTTCGGCAGGGCCGAACCGGCCGTGACGGGCGCGCCGCCGGTACCCGTGCCGATCGGGCCCGCGCCGGGACCCCCGGAGCCGGCGCCGCCGGAGCCCGCGCTCCCGCCGCCCGGACCGCCGGAGCCGGTACCGTCCGCGCCGCCGGATCCGCCCGCGCCGTCGTCGCCCGACTCGTCGCGGCCGCCCGGCTTCTGACTGATCGCGGGGCCCGTGGAGGACGGACCCGGAGTGATGGCGTCGGCCGGGCCGTGCCCCGCGGTGCTCTTGTCCTCGGATCCGGTGGAGCCGCTGTCGCCGCCCCAGTTGAGGATCCACGCCGTGAGGAGGGCGAGCAGCGCGATGATGCCCAGCGCAACGGCTCTCCGCCGCCAGTAGATGGAGGAGGGGAGCGGCCCGATCGGATTGCGCAGAGATCCCACGCGGAAACTCTACGAGAGATCACCACCGGCACCGGCCAGTACCCGCCGCACAGAACGGCAACTTTTCCCATGATCGGTCCGGAGACGGGACGCGAGAGGAGGCGTGAGGCGTTCCAGGGCCGTTCCGGAACCGTTCCAGCGCCTGTTCCAGAACCGTCCGCGAGGGCGGGCCGGAGCTGACCCCAGAGGGACGTCCCCTGGTCCCGACCTCGGATCCGTTCGGCGGTGCCGTTCCCTGCTGCCTCCGGCGCTGCCGTTCCACCTGCCCCGGCCACCGGCCTCGCCACCGGTCCCGACGCCTCCGTGGCCACCGGTCCGGCGTTTCCGAACGGTCACCGGACGGGTGCCCGGCGTTGGCCGGACGGCCCTGGACACGTGGGCCAGGTGCGCTAAGGGCCCGGCATTACGTACCGTCGTCCCTCATGAACAGCACCGACCTCTATCGCGATGTCACCGACTTCGCGCACGGCACCCCTGGGTGGGTCCATTCCTTCGCCGACGCCGGTACCGAAGGCGGGATCCTGCTCCTGATGGCGGTGGCCGTCCTCGGCTGGTGGCGGGCGCGGCGCCACGCACCGCGTGCGGTCGCCCTGGCCGTGCTGGTGCCGGTGGGCACGGCCGTCGCCTACCTCCTGAGCGAGATCCTCAAGAGCTTCGTCCACGAGGAGCGGCCGTGCCGGGCGGTGGCGCACGCCGCCGCGTCGATCGCCACCTGCCCGCCCGAGGGGGACTGGTCCTTCCCCAGCAACCACTCGGTGATCGCCGCCTCGCTGGCCGTCGGGATCTTCCTCGCCTGGCGCGCGGCGGCCTGGCTCGCGGTGCCGGTGGCGCTGCTGACCGGCTTCTCCCGGGTCTTCGTCGGCGTGCACTACCCGCACGACGTCGCCGCCGGGCTGCTCTTCGGCGCGGTGATCGCCGCGATCTGCGTGACCGCGCTGACCGGCCCGATGACGGCGCTGGTGCTCAAGTTGCGTACCGGGCCGCTGAAGCCGCTGGTCGAGGCGCGGCGGGGCTCGCACGCGGCCGGCTGACCGGCCGCGGCGACCACCGGGTGGCGGCACAGGGCTACGGGCCCTGGGGCCGCCACTCCTCTTTGTGGCCGAAGCCCCGGCCGTTGTCGATCAGCCGCAGCCAGTCGGGGCGCAGCTCCCACAGGGCAGTCCGTTCCAGGGCCGCGCGCAGCCGTTCCTCCCCGGCGACGAAGGGGAACCGCCCGGTGTACGCGTTCCAGCCCGCCGCCCGCGCGGTGCCGGTCAGCTCGCGGCAGCGGCCGCGCCCCTGGAGCCCGGTGAGCCCGCTCCATTCCTGGCCGTCGCGCTGCGCCGTGAACGCCACCCGGGCCCCGGGCCGGGCCAGCGCCCGCCCGTGCCGGGTGGAACGCGCGGTGACGAAGTACAGCAGAGGCGCGGCGGCGTCCCCGCCCGGCGCGTAGAGCACCGCGCACGCCTGCGGCCCGTCGTCGTCCGCGTACGCGAGCGTCAGCGTCGTATGGGCGGCGAGTGCCTGCCGGATCGCGGCCGGACAGTCCTCACCGGCCGGGCCGGGACCGTCGCCACAGGGCGGGGAGCCCGGTACGCCGGGCCTGTCGCCCCCGGGGGAGCCGGGGCGGCCGTCCCGGGGGCCGGCCGTTCCGCCCCCGGGGCCGCCGGGCGTCCCGCCCTCGGGACCGCCGGCCGTTCCGCCCCCGGGTTCCCCGGGTACCGCGGCTCCGGGCCCGTCCGCCTCGTACGTGGTCATCCTGGCCGTCTCCGTTCCTGGTGTGCGCACGGGACGGCGACGCCTCGCCGGCCGCCCGTCCCTCCACTCTGCCGTCCGGAACGGGCCCCGCGCAGGCGGGGGCGCCCCACCCCCGGAACGGATACCTGGACCCCCTCAAGGTCGCTCGCACACCGGCTCCCGGAGAACCACGTCCGGCGCGACCGGCCCGGCCCTGCACGGCTGAGCCCGCCCGGGGAGACCGCCCGGCAGGCCACCCGCCACCCGCCGCTCGCCGCCCGCCGTCCCGGCTCACCGCCCCGAGGCGCCCCGAAGGTGCCGCTCCCGGGGCGGCGAACGCCTCTGGCACATGCCCCGCACCGGCCCCGGTGGCGCACCACCCCTACCCCCGGTAAGCCGCCACCCGTACGTACCGGGCCTCCCGCGTGCGGGTGGGGCGCGGGGTGGTGCGGGCCCGGCGCGTTTCATGGGCGGGTGCGCCCGTGCCAGGATCGGTGGGCCATGACTTCCATCCCTGCCACCACCCCCACGGTCCCGCCCTCCGCCGCCTCCCTGCCCTCCGCCGCCGTACCGGCCGCGGAGGGGTCCGACGGGTCCCAGCTCCACGGTCCCGTCACCGACTGGTTCGACGCACACGCCCGCGACCTGCCCTGGCGCCGCCCCGAAGCGGGTGCCTGGGGCGTGATGGTCAGCGAGTTCATGCTCCAGCAGACGCCGGTCAGCCGGGTGCTGCCGGTCTACGAACAGTGGCTGGCCCGCTGGCCGCGCCCCGCCGACCTGGCCGCCGAAGCCCCCGGCGAGGCGGTCCGCGCGTGGGGCCGGCTCGGCTACCCGCGGCGCGCACTGCGCCTGCACGCCGCGGCGCTGGCCATACAGGAACGCCACGGCGGGGACGTCCCGCGCGAGCACGGTCAGCTGCTGGCGCTGCCCGGTGTCGGTGAGTACACCGCCGCCGCCGTCGCCTCTTTCGCGTACGGGCAGCGGCACGCGGTGCTGGACACGAACGTGCGGCGGGTCTTCGCCCGCGCCGTCACCGGCCGCCAGTTCCCGCCGAACGCCACCACCGCCGCCGAGCGGAAGCTCGCCCGCGCACTGCTCCCGGACGACGAGCGGATCGCCGCGAAGTGGGCGGCGGCCACGATGGAGCTGGGCGCGCTGGTGTGCACGGCGCGCGGCCCGGAGTGCGGGCGCTGCCCGATCGCCGCCCGGTGCGCCTGGAAACTGGCCGGTTCCCCGCCCCACGAGGGCCCGGCCCGCCGCACGCAGTCGTACGCGGGCACCGACCGGCAGGTCCGCGGCAAGCTCCTCGCCGTCCTGCGCGAGGCGCTGTCGCCGGTGCCGCAGGCGGCACTGGACGCGGTGTGGGACGAGCCGGTGCAGCGGGCCCGCGCGCTCGACGGCCTGGTCTCCGACGGTCTGGTGGAACCGCTGCCCGGCGGCCGCTACCGCCTGCCGCGCACCTGACCCCGGCCACCGGCCCGGCCGCCCGGTCCGGCCACGCACGGAGGGACGCGTCCCCGGGGCGCGTCCCTCCGTGCGTCCGGGGGCCGGGCACCGCACCTGGAACGTCCCTCAGGCTCTCCCGCGAACGGTGCCCCGGAACGTCCCGTACGCCGTCCTGGAACGACCGGCGCGGGCCTGGAACGTTCCGCGTGCCGTCCCGGAACGGCCGACGCACCCTGCCGGAACGCCCCGGCGCCCGGAACGCCCCGCCCGGAACGTCCCGCCCCCCTCGCCGCCGCTTCTCTCGATCCTCCGGTGGCCCCCGTCCGTCCGGAGGATGACGCATTTCGGACGGGCCGTCCGCCCCTGGTAGGACCCCTGGGGCGCTGTTACACAACCGACGGATTTCCGTGCACTGCCTGTGGGGCCGACGCACATTGCGCCGCAACACCCCCTCCGTAGCGTCCTCCTCGTGCTGGAGATGACCACCGGCACGGTCAACGTGGGGACTCGCAAAAGCGGAGCGGAGGCGTCGGGATGGCGACCAGCGGCGGCAAGGTACTGGACTTTGAGGAGTACGTACGGACGCGGCAGGACGCGCTGCTGCGCAGCGCCCGGCGACTGGTGCCGGACCCCGTGGACGCCCAGGACCTCCTGCAGACGGCGCTGGTGCGCACGTACGGCCGCTGGGACGGCATCGCCGACAAGTCGCTGGCCGACGCCTACCTCCGCCGCGTCATGATCAACACCCGTACCGAGTGGTGGCGGGCGCGGAAGCTGGAGGAGGTGCCGACCGAGCAGCTGCCCGACGCGAGCGTCGACGACGGCACCGAGCAGCGCGCCGACCGCGCCCTCCTGATGGACATCCTCGGGGTGCTCGCGCCCAAGCAGCGCAGCGTCGTCGTGCTGCGACACTGGGAGCAGATGAGCACCGAGGAGACGGCTGCCGCGCTCGGCATGTCGACGGGTACCGTCAAGAGCACGCTGCACCGGGCCCTGGCCCGCCTCCGTCAGGAGCTGGCCGACCGTGACATCGACGCGCGCATGCTGGAGCGCGGCGAGACGGAGCGGGAGCGGTGCGCGGCCTGACCGGTACGGCATCAGGAACGGCGGCTGTGCGAACAGCACGGTGAGCGGGAGCGGATTGTCCAGGAACAGGTTGACCGCGGGCGGGTTGACCACAGGCGGCGCGGCCACGGCGGGAGTGGCCGCGCTCGGTCTGCTGCTCGCGGGCTGCAACCCCGGCAGCGAGGGCGTCCGCAGCGAGGGCACGGCCACCGCCGCCCCCGCGCCGGGCCACGCCCCCTCCACCGACCCCTCACCCACCACCTCCGCGTCCCTGAAGAAGATCGACGCGGTGGCGCTGCTCAAGGGCGACCCGAAGGTCAGCGACGAGGTGCGGCGCACCCTCGCCAAGCCCTGTGTCGCGGACGCGTACCCGGTCGAGGTGACGTACGCCTCGCTCACCGGCAACAAGGCTCCCGACGTCATCGTCAACGTCATGACCTGCGCGGATTCCATCGGGATCGGTGCGTACGTCTACCGTAAGAGCGAGGCGGGCGGCAGTGGGTATGACAACGTGTTCAGCGATGAGCAGCCATCCGTCTCCGCCGGGGTCAACAAGGGTGACCTGGAGGTCTCCAAGCAGACCTACGGCACCGGGGACAAGGTGTGCTGCCCGTCCGGTGAGGACGTGACCACCTACCACTGGTCCCGTAACCGCTTCGCGGAACTGGACCGCTACCACACGGACTACAGCAAGACCACCGTCGACGGCTCCGTGCCCGATGACGACGACACATCGGAGGGTTGAGACAACGGCATGGCCGACACCCATGTGCTCTTCGTCGAGGACGACGACGTCATCCGCGAGGCCACCCAACTCGCCCTGGAACGCGACGGTTTCGTGGTCACCGCGATGCCGGACGGCCTCGCGGGCCTGGAGGCGTTCCGCGCCGACCGGCCCGACATCGCACTGCTCGACGTGATGGTGCCGGGCCTGGACGGCGTCAGCCTCTGCCGCCGCATCCGGGACGAGTCCACCGTTCCCGTGATCATGCTGTCGGCGCGCGCCGACTCCATCGACGTCGTCCTCGGACTGGAAGCGGGGGCCGACGACTACGTCACCAAGCCGTTCGACGGCGCCGTCCTCGTCGCCCGTATCCGCGCGGTGCTGCGCCGCTTCGGCCACGCCAGCGGGCCGGACGCGCGCAGCGGAGCCCAGCCGTCCGGTGCCGACGCCGAGCCCGCGGAGGCGATACTCCGCTTCGGGGACCTGGAGGTCGACACCGAGGGCATGGAGGTCCGCAAGGGCGGCGAGCCGGTCGCGCTGACGCCGACCGAGATGCGCCTGCTGCTGGAGTTCTCCGATGCCCCCGGCACCGTCCTGACCCGCGACCGCCTGCTGGAGCGGGTGTGGGACTACGGCTGGGGCGGTGACACCCGGGTCGTCGACGTCCATGTGCAGCGGCTGCGCGGCAAGATCGGACAGGACCGCATCGAGACGGTCCGCGGCTTCGGCTACAAGCTGAGAGGCTGACGCGCCAGGTGTTCAGGCTCCCCCTGCGGACGGGGCTGAGGTGGAAGCTCAGCGCCGCCATCGCGCTGGTCGGCGCACTGGTGGCGCTGGCACTGAGCCTCGTGGTGCACAACGCGGCCCGCGCCTCGATGCTCGACAACAGCCGTGACGTCCAGATCGAGCGGCTGAACTCCACCCAGCGGATCTACGAGTCGACCGGCCAGCTGCTGTTCAGCGCCAAGATCGACGACCCGGCGATCCCCGCGGAGCTGCGCAAGGAAGTCCTCACCAACACCCGCGCCACCTACCTCCAGGACAACGGTGAGGCCGCCCCCGAGGTGTGGGCCGCCTCCCCGCTCAGCGGCGGCCGGGTGCTGTCCATGCACAACCGCTTCTACGACCGTTTCAAGGTCCTCGACGATCTCGACCAGGCGCTGGTGATCGGCTCGACCGCGGTCGTCGTCGGCGGCTGCGCGCTGGGTGTCCTGGTCGGCGGGCGGCTCTCGCAGCGGCTGCGGAAGGCCGCGGCGGCCGCCGGGAAGCTCGCCGACGGCGACACCTCGGTCCGGATCCGGGACGCGGTCGGCGGCCGTATCCGGGACGAGACGGACGATCTGGCCTGGGCGGTCGACGCGATGAACGACGCGCTCCAGCAGCGCATCGAGGCGGAACGCAGGGTCACCGCCGACATCGCGCACGAACTGCGCACCCCCGTCACCGGTCTGCTCACCGCCGCCGAACTGCTGCCGCCGGGCCGCCCGTCGGAGCTGGTCCGCGACCGGGCGCAGGTGCTGCGCACCCTCGTCGAGGACGTGCTGGAGGTGGCGCGGCTGGACGGCTACGCGGAGCGCGCCGAACTCCAGGACGTGGCGCTCGGCGAGTTCGTCGGCCGCCGGGTACGGGCCCTCAACTCGGACGTACGGGTCGAGATCGTCCGGGACGCGGACGTCACCACCGACCCGCGCCGCCTGGAACGCATCCTCGGCAACCTCATCGCCAACGCCGTCCGGCACGGCGAACCGCCCATCGAGGTCACCGTCGAGGGCCGCATCCTGCGCGTCCGGGATCACGGCAAGGGCTTCCCGGAGGCGCTGCTGAAGGAGGGCCCGAGCCGTTTCCGTACCGGCAGCAGTGACCGCGCGGGCCGTGGCCACGGCCTCGGCCTGACCATCGCCGCAGGCCAGGCCCGGGTTCTCGGTGCCCGCCTCACCTTCCGCAACGCCGACGAGGTGGGCGACGGCTCGACCGGCGCCGTCGCCATCCTCTGGCTCCCGGAGAACGCCCCGACGGCCACGGGCAGCTTCCCGGTCATCCACCTCCCGGAGCGGTGAGGCGGGGCAGCGGCCTTGTGCGGTGCGGCCGGGGTGGTCCCGTAAGGGACGCTCGGTGTCCCTTACGGGAGACCCCGGTGGCCAGGAGGCGAGGCGGTTTACCGCGGTAAACCGCCTCCGCTCGTTTTCCTTACGGGCTCTGGCCCTTACGGGTCCGGCATCCCGTAGGTGAGCCGTCCGTCCCGTACGGGCCTGACGTCCCCTACGGGCCTGATCCTCCTCCAGGGAATCCGGTGGCCCACGGGCTCCGGCCTCCCCGTGGGACCCGACGTCCGCTACGACCCGGCCGCCTCCACCATCGCGCTGATCCACAGTTCCGGTACGAGCCGGTATCCCGTGCCGTGCCGTTCGACCCGGCTCAGGCCCGGGTACTCGGTGTGCGCGCCCGCGACGAGGGCGCCGTCCGCCGCCGCCCCGCGCAGGACCGCCTCCCGGGTGCGGGCCGCGGCCGGGGCGTCCGAGTCGAAGACGACGGTCACATCGGGGCGCGGTGCCTGGACGGCCGGCAGGTGCAGCAGATCGCCGACGAGCAGGACGGTCCGGCCGCCGCCGGTGAGCCGGTAGCCGCAGTGTCCCGGGGTGTGGCCGGGCAGCGGGAACGCCGTGACGCCCGGCAGGACGGTGTGCTCACCGGTGAACGTACGGATCCGCTCCCGGTACGGCGCCAGGGCGCGCGCCGCACCCGCACGGATGATCTCCGGCGCCCACGGCGGCAGCCCCTCGCCCGGTTCCGGCACCGGCGCGCCGGCCCCGTCCGGCAGCCAGTGCGCCAGCTCGTCGGCGTGCAGGACGATCTCGGCGCGCGGGAAGTACGGGGCGCCGCGGGGGGTGGCGAGGCCGGCGCTGTGGTCGAGATGGAGGTGGGTGAGGACGACGGTCTCGATCTCCTCGGGCCGCACACCGGCCCCGGCCAGCGCGTGCGGCAACCGTCCCAAGGTGGGGACCGAGTCGTTCCCCATCCCCGCGTCGACCAGGGCGGGCCCGTGGCCCGGCCCTCGGAGCAGGTACATGGTGTGGGTGAGGGCGGCGCACTCCGGCCGGTGCGCCGCCTTCTGGAGACGCGCCGCCTCCCCGGTGTCGAAGCGGGGGAGGACGGTCGCCAGGTCGGCGGTGAAGAACCCGTCACTGAGGGCCGTCAGGGTCGTCTCCCCCACGGGCCAGTGGACGGTGCTGGAGTAGGGGCTCGGGACAGTGGATGCCATGGTCTCTCTCCTGTCGTCGCCGCCCAGTATGGGGAGATCGGCGAAGGGCGGGACAGACCGCCCCGAGCCGCCCCGTAAGGGTTGTGCGGGTAACCGGCGGGCGCCCCGATCATCCTCGTCCGCCGGCGGAGCGGTCCCGTAAGGGGCGCGCGGGTCTTTTCTCGGGGCGCGCGAAAAATGTCGACTCACTCGACATGTCGAGTGAGTCGACATAGGGTGCGGTCATGTCTGAATCCCGAGAAGCGGCGCGCCTCGCCGCCCTGTCCGCCCTCATCGCCTGGGCCGCGCGCCGCGAACGGCTCAGCGAGGACCGCGCCGACGCCGTCGCCGCCGCCTGGCGCACCGGCACCCGTAACGTCGCCGAACTGGCCCGCCTCGCCCGGGTCACCCGCGACACCATCTACGCGGACCTGGCCGCCCGGAACATCGACCGCGCCTCCCGCGAGGAGGACGCGCCGGATCCCCGGGCGACCGACGGCGTCCCCCTGCACGCCGACGCCGTGCGCACCGCCGCCAGGATCGCCGACGCCGTCGCCCGGCCCGCCTACGTGCACGACCCCCGCGACCCCCTCGCCCGCGCGGCCCTCGCCGCGGCCGGCGCGCTGCAGACCGTCGCCGACGTGCTGGAACCGCCGACGGATCAGGGGCCGGGCTGGACGCCCCGGGAGACGCTGCCCGGCCTGGCGGGCCAGGGCGAGGAAGTGACGCACCACAGTCACCGGGCCCTGGCCGCCGTCGCCGGACCCGCGGACCTCGCGGCCGACTCCGACCACCGCCGCGAGGCCCTCCTCCACACCGGGCGGCACGCGGTGGCCGACGGGGCGAGCGTCACGCTCACCCTGCCGACGGGCGAGACCCTCACGCTCCAGGTGGGACGCGACGGGACGGGCTGGACCCGCCTGACCGCCGACAGCCCCCTCGTCATCGGGGACGTCGACGGCCTCGACCACCTGGAGGTACAGGCGGTCCTCCGGACGCTCGCCCGTGTCGCCACCCGGCACCTCACAGAGTCCGCACTGGTCGAGCGCCGCAAGGGCGCCCCGCCCGGTGGAGGCCGCGTCCGCACCCGCGTCCTCCCGAGCAACGAGGACTGACGGAACAGGGCGCCCGTACGGGACATCCCGTACGGGCCCTGCGCTCAAGGGGGTTGGGTGGCCGGCCCTGCGATGAAGTCCCCTACGGCATTGCCCTCAGGGGACTTCACCCCTCCCGGCCGTCGTGGCCTGCTTCCCGTACGGATCTGTCCCTACGGGGCGTCAGCCGCCCACCTTCCCGCTCCAGTACGCGTCGTCCATCTCCATCGCGTCCGGGCTGAACGCGACCTCGGCCTTCCCGGCGGCCTGCGGGGGCAGGGAGAACGCGTACTTGCCGACGGCCTTGCGGCCCGGCAGGACGTAGCCGTCGATGACCTTCTGACGTCCGCTGCCGTCGATCACCAGCTCCGCCGTCGCGCCGTCCGCGTCGCTGACGTCCGGTAGCCCGGTGTTGACCCGGACCCGTTCGGCACCGGTGTTGACCACGGTGACGGTGACCTCGATGGCCTTGTTGCCCTCGGCGTGCCCGTTGGCGAACTCGTCCGGCGTGAACGGCCCCGGCTCACCGACCGTCACCTTCAGACCGTTGGCGAAGGTGTACGTCTCCCCGAACGCCAGGTGGCGGGCCTTCTCCGCCGCTGCCTCGGCCTTCTTGGACGCCTCAGCGGTGGCCTTGCGCTCCTCGGTCTCGGACCGCACGCGGTCGACCGCCCTGTCCACGATCACCACTGTGAAGATCAGGCTGACCGCCGCGATCAGCAGTCCGGCGATACCCAGGAACACGCCGGTCAGCGCCATGCCACGGTTCGTCGCCACGCCCTTGCGCGCCTGCGAGGCGCCGATGCCGCCGAATATCAGGGCCAGCAGCGCGGGCAGCCACGCCAGCCAGAACAACACGATGAACAGGCTGAGTACGACACCGGTGATGCCGAGCACCAGTGCGCTGACGCCCATGCCGTTGCGCGGCTGCGGCGGGCCCCACGGTGCCGCCGCCGGGTGCGGCACGCGCTCGACCGGTTCGGTCCCGGGCGGCGGCGCGGCCCAGGGATCGCGTGCGGCACCGTCGGGCGTCTCGTCGGGTCTGCCGTCGGGCTGCTGCTCTCCGGGCGGAGCGGGCACAGACATGCGAAGTCCTCGTATCGATCGTGAAGAGACGAACAGGCGACAATAGCAGTCGCCTTTACCCGCACATTGCCTATTTTCCGGCCCTACGCGAGCAACAGCCCTCCCGGGCCGTCACCGCTGCGCCGCCCGCTGCCCGAGCGACTTCCGGCGACTCCCTCCGCGCCGCGCGCCGCGCCGTCGTGGTGCGCCCCGTGGCGAGGAACGGGCGTCGGCCCCTCCTGGCCCCGGTCAGGCCGAACGCGCCGCGTTCCAGGGGCGTGAGGACCAAGCCAAAGCCTCGACACGAAGGCGTTCCCGGCACCGTTCGGGAAGGCGGCGGCAGGGCGGGAACGGTGGGCGCGGGAGCCGACTCGGATGATGCCCGCCACCGGCCCGGACCGTCTTCGTCGCCACGGTCAACGCCGCTGTGATGTAAGGGACTTGAGGCCGGTGGAGGGCCTGGTTCACCAACTGGCCGGGTCCTTCGCCGCCGCGCCGAAGACCGTGCCGTCCGGAGACGTCCCGTAGACCCGTCCCAGGGACGGGACGGGCGCGGGCACGGTCTCCAGGAAACCGTGGTGGCGGTCGGCCTTCAGACGGGGCGGCGTCTGGCCCGTCAGATCGCCGTTCCGGGCGTCGAGGGCGAGAAGACGGCCGTCGGCGGAGGAGAAGTACAGGCGGTCGTCGGCCGTGACCACGGGCGTGGAACCGCGCGCGACGGAGGTCTCCACGTCCCACGTCCGCTCCCCGACGGCCTGGAGCGCGCCGCCCTCGGCCAGCAGGTACGCCGTCTCGCCGCGCACCGTCGCCAGGACGCCGTCCAGCGGGGCGGCGAGCGGCAGGCGGCGGCTGTGCCGGGTGTGCGGGTCGTAGCGGACGACGGCGGTCGTCCGGGAGACGAACCGCGGCTCGCCGGCGGTGAGATAGAGCGTCCCGGAGGCGCCCGCCCCGGCGACCGTCAGCATGCCGGGCAGCCGCGCCTGCCAGCGGACCTCACCGGACGCCGGATCGATCGCGGTGACCTGCGTGGTGGTGCCGTCCGCACCGGTCTCGGCGGCGTACGCGGTGCGGACGTCCGTCCCGTACGTCCGGAACGACGGCAGCGCGTGCCCCGGGAAGGCGCGGTGCCAGCGGGGCCGGTGGGTGGCGCTGTCGAGGGCGGTGACCGCGCCGTCGGCGGCGGTGAGCAGGACCGTGTTCCCGGCGAGCGACGCGCCGCCCTCGTACGCCGTGAGCGCGGTGGACCAGCGGGTACGGCCCCGGCCCTCGGCGGACGGGTCGAGGGCGCTCAGCCGGGTGCCGTCGGCGGAGGTGACGTAGAGCAGACCGCCGGAGAGCCGCGGCGCGGGCGGCGCGACATCCGTCTTCCCGGAGGGCGGCGCGGCGCGGCGCCACACCACCCGACCCGTCACCGGATCGAGCCGGGCGGCCGTCACACCGCGCTGCGAACAGAAAACGGCGCCGCCGTTCCCCGCAGTACAGGCAGGCATCTCGGCCTCGTGCCCGGCGGGACGCGGCAGCAACGTGGTGCGCCAAGGGTGGAACGCGCCGCTCGGCGACGGCGCGGGACGACGCGGCGTCCCACCCCCGGACGTGGCCTGCGCGATGACGAATCCGCCGGTCAGAGCCACGGCAAGAGCGGCGGCGACCCAGACGAACAGACGACGCCGGGGTCTGCGGCCCGGCCCGGGGCCCTCGTTCGAGGAGCGGGACGGGACTTCGGGCCGCGCCTCGGCCCGGGACGCGGCCCCGGGCCGCGCGTCGGGCCCCGTTCCGCCCTGGGACGCGGCCCCTGGTTCGGCCCCGGCCCCCGTTCCACCCTGGAACGCCGTCCCCGGCTCCGCACCGGGCTCCCCTTCCGTCACCTCCCGGAGGGCGTCCCGTACGTGCGTCACCTCCGCCGCCGGCGCGTCCGCGGCCGGCCACCCCGGAACGAACGCCTCTCCCGGCGCCGCCGGCTTCCCCGGAACGAGCGAATGGTCCGGCGGCCCCGCCTGTCCCGGAACGCGCGGCCGGGCCGCGAACCCCACCGGCGTATCGGACGGCCCGCCCTCCGCCAGCCGCTCCCACAGGTCGAGATGGACCTCGGTCGGCAACTCCGTCCGCAACCGGTCCATCAACACGCGCGGCGTCGGCCGGTCCGCCGGGTCCTTCGCCAGACAGGCGGCGATCAGCGGCGTCAACTCCTCCGGCACACCGTCCAGATCGGCGTCGTCGTGCACCACCTGGTACGCGACGATGTACGGACTGTCCGAGTCGAACGGTCCCCGGCCCGTCGCCGCGTGCACCAGCACCGACCCCAGCGCGAACACATCAGCCTGCGGCCCCACCTCACGCGGGCGCTGGAACTGCTCCGGCGCCATGAACGGCGGCGTCCCGATGAGCTTCCCGGTCTCGGTGCGCATCTCACTGTCGGACGGCCGTGAGATGCCGAAGTCGATGACCTTCGGCCCGTCCGCCGCCAACAGGACGTTGCTGGGCTTCAGATCGCGGTGCACCACCCCGGCACGGTGGATGTCGCGCAGCGCCTCGGCGAGGCCGCAGGCCAGCGCCCGCAGCTCACAGGCGGGCAGCGGTCCGTTCCGTTTCACCTGCTCGGCGAGGGTCGGCCCGGAGATGTGCAGCGTCGCCATCCACGGCCGGGCGGCGTCCGGGTCCGCGTCCACGACCGGTGCCGTGAACGCCCCGCTGACCCGCCGGGCCGCCGCCACCTCCTGCCGGAACCGCCCCCGGAACTCCGGATCCTGCGCGAACTCCGCATGGATGACCTTGACCGCGAGCGGCAGCCCCGACGACGAACGGGCCAGATGCACCTCGCCCATACCGCCCGCGCCCAGCTGCCTCTCCAGCCGGTACTGCCCCGCATATCCCGGACGTTCCGCTTCCGGCTCCACGCCGGTGTCCCGCAGCGGCGACATCGTCCACCCCCGTGTCCTTCGCCGTGCCGAACCCCGCGCTCAGAAGGGCGCAGGGGTACGCGCGGAGCCTAGTCGATGGTGCGTACGGGACGGACGGGGCTTGCTAGCGTGCCGGTGCACAGGCGCCCGCCCGCACCGGGCGGCGCACCACCGCGCGCCCGACGGCGCACTCCACGGGGGAGCAACCATGAGCGACACCCAGGACCCTTCCGCACCCGGCGTGGCCCCGGCGGACGACACCTTCGAAGCCAGCGCCGCCTCCGCCGCGGCCTACCCGCTGGTCCCCGGCTACCGCGTCAACGTCCGCCAGGGCCCCAGCACCGCCACCGCCGTCATCCGGCAACTCCCGGCCGGCTCGTACGTCCAGATCCGCTGCCAGCGCCACGGCCAGCGCGTCTCCGGGCCGACCGGCGTCTCCGACATCTGGGACGCGATCGGAGGAGGCGGCTACGTCTCCGACAGCTACGTCCGGACCGGGAGCAGCGGATTCGTCGCTCCGCGGTGCGCGTCCTGAGACAGCGGTTGGCGGGGGCCGGAGGCCGGGTGTCCGGGCGCCCGGACGAGGCGTGGGCCGGCCCCGGACGTGCGGTCCGCCCGGGGCGGCGACTGCGCCGTCGCGGCTCGCAGGGCTCCGCCGCACGGGCGCCGGCCGTTCCAGGGAGGGCGGGCCGCACCGGTGCCAGGGGACGAGCCGGCCGTTCCAGGCGGGGCCGGACCGGACTCCGTGAGGTGCCCGACGGAGCGCGCGGCCGCAAGCCCGTTCCGGCCGCCGGGCCGTTCCAGCGGGCCACCCGCCTCGTTCCAGGGGCCGGCGGAGGCGCGTTCCCACCTGTTCCAGGCAGCGCCCGGCCCACGTGACGGCCGTCCGGCCCGCCCGGTGGAACGAGGCCCGCGATGCCCTGGCCGGGCGGGGATAATCGGAGTATGAGCGACGAGCGGACGACCCCCGGCGGTCCGGGACGCGGCGTCGGCCCCGGAACCGGCCCGGCCAACGGCGCGCCCGAACCGGAGCCGATCCGCTTCTTCGGCACCTGCTGGCTCCACCACGACCGCGGCTACGCTCTGCGCCGCGTCGCCGTCGCCGCCGGATCACTGCTGCTCACCGCGGTCGGCGCGCTCATACTGCGGTTCGCGTTCCAGGGCCTCGCGATCGGAGAGGTCGGCCCGCTGGTGACCGTCCTGGTCATCGCCGGGTTCGCGGTCTGCAGCGCGCTCGCGTTCCGCCGCACCTGGGACGGTTTCGTCCGCCGCCCCGATCCGTCCTCGGCGAGCGCCGCCGACCGCTCCGCGCAGAGCCTGCTGCTGATCGGCTTCCTCGGCTCCCTGCTCGCCTACTTCTGCCGCAGCCTGGTCGAGGCCCCCGGCGAGAAACTGCGCCGTGCCGAGTACGCCGCCGCCCGCTCCCGCCACGAACGCCGCCGCACCGCCCGTACCGGCAACCCCGCGGCGAAACGCGCGGAGAACCCCCGGAAGGCGAAACCCTCCAAGGGGAAGCGGAGGTAGCGGCCGGGGACGCCCGTGAAGGGCATCCCGTACGGGGACGGACCCGTAGGGGAGCCCGGTCCTCCAGCCCGAGGACGCGCACCCTCCTCACCCGGGGCGCGCACCCCAGGGCCACCGGCTCAGTACTCCCAGTCCGGCCGTCCCTCCCCGTACAACCAGTCGTCGAAGAGATCCGTCAGGTCCTCGTCCGTCCGCTCCTGGCAGAAGTCGATGAACTCCTCGGAATTCGCGTTCCCGTGCCGGTGCGCCGCCGGCCACTCCTTCAGAATCCGGAAGAACACCTGGTCACCGACGGCGTTCCGCAGCTGCTGGAGCACCATCGCGCCCCGGTCGTAGACCGGCGTGCCCGTCACGTTCTCCTGCGAACCCGGGTCCCCCGGCGGAAACTCCCACAGCTCCTCGTACGAGACGCCGTCCGCCTCGTCCTCGTCGTCCTCCTCCAGCGCGTACAGCGCGTCGAACCGTTCCTGGGGCGTGCGTCCGCCCTCGTGCGCCTCCCACAGCCACTCCGCGTACTGCGCGAACCCCTCGTTCAGCCAGGCGTCCTCCCAGGTCAGTGGCGTCACCGAGTCCCCGAACCACTGGTGCGCCGTTTCGTGCACCACCGTCGACGTATCGGGGGCGTTCGCGTACACCGGCTTCGTCTGCGTCTCCAGCGCCACCCAGTCGATCCGCTCCGGTGTGTGGTCGACGATCGCACCCGCCGACGCGAACGGATACGGCCCGAAGAGCTTCCGTGACCAGGCCAGCACCTCCGGCAGCCGGTCGAGCGCCTCCCGGCTGCCCGCCGCCTCCTCGGGGTCCACGGCGACGTACAGCGGCAGCCCGTCCGCCGTCCGCGACTGATGGACGTCGAACCGCCCGATCGTCGCCGTCGCCAGATACGTCGCCATCGGCTCCCCGGAATGCCACACGAACGTCGTCCGCCCCCCGGAGGTGACGCTCGACCGCAGTTCCCCGTTGGCGACCGCGGTGTACCCGCGCGGCACGGTGATCCGGAAGTCGTACGCCGCCTTGTCCCGCGGATGGTTGTTCCCCGGGAACCACGTCATCGCCCCGGCGGGCTCCCCCGACACGAACGCCCCGTCCGCCGTCTTCACCCACCCCTCCGACGACCCGTCCGCGTCCGTCATCTCCTGCGGCACCCCGTCGTACGCCACGATCGCCTGGAACGTGCTCCCCTTCCGCAGTCCCTCCGCCGGACGCACCGTCAGTTTGTGTCCCTTACGGGAGAACCCTGCAGGGGCACCGTCGACCTTCACGGAGGTGACCCGCAGCCCCTGGAGGTCCAGCCGGAACGCCCGGAGGTCCTGCGTCGCCTTCGCGGTGATCCGCGCCGTCGCATCGAGCTGCCGCTCCGCCACGTCGTACGCCAGCTCCAGCCCGTAGTGGCGCACGTCGTACCCACCGTTCCCGAGCGCCGGGAACAGCGGATCCCCGACCCCGCCCGCACCCACCGCCCCCTTGACCTCGGCCCCCTGCGTACAGGACGACACCAGCAGGACGGCGACGAGCGCGGCGGACGAGGCGGCGGCCCCACGGCGGAAACGGACGGACCGGCGCTTCACAACTCTCCAGACATCGGCTCGGACCCGGAACACCGGGCCGGGAACCGCACCGGTCACCCCGCCCGGCCCCTGCATGATCACGAAATGCCGACCCTACGGACTTTTCCGGCACGGGGTAGAACGCGTCCCGCGACCAGCAACGAACCGGTCCCTGGCTGGAATGGGTGGAACGCGGAACACCCCATGGAACGGGCGGAACAAGGTGGAATGAGGAGGGAACGGAGCACGCCTCAGCGAGCGGAACGCGCCGGAGAGCCGCGGGGCCCGGAACGAGCCGCGCCCCACGTACCCCAGGCGCCACCCGGACCCCGCAAGGGCCAGGGGACAGCGGCCCGCCGTCCGCACCCCGGAACACCCCCGTCGACCACCACCCCCGGGTGCGAGGATGACCGCGCAACCAGGCAACCCAGGGAACGCGCCGCCGCCCGGCCGCGGCCCGACCGGAGAACCGGCGGGAGACGGCACCGCCCCCTGACACACCACCACCGGCGAGGTGAAGCGCAACATGGCTCAGAAGGTCGCCGTACTCGGCACCGGAAAAATCGGCGAAGCCCTGCTCAGCGGCATGATCCGCGGCGGCTGGGCCCCCGCCGACCTGCTGGTCACCGCCCGCCGCCCCGAGCGCGCCGCCCAGCTCCGCGAGCGCTACGGCGTCGAAGCGGTCAGCAACGCCGAGGCCGCAGCCGCCGCCGACACCCTGATCCTCACCGTCAAACCGCAGGACATGGGCACCCTCCTGACCGAACTGGCGCCGCACGTCCCCGCCGACCGCCTCGTCATCAGCGGCGCCGCGGGCGTTCCCACCGCCTTCTTCGAGGAACGGCTGGCCACCGGCACCCCCGTCGTCCGCGTCATGACCAACACCCCCGCCCTCGTCGACGAGGCCATGTCCGTCATCTCCGCGGGCACCCACGCCACCGGCGACCACCTCCGCCGCGCCGAGGAGATCTTCGCGGGCGTCGGCAAGACCCTGCGCGTCCCGGAGTCCCAGCAGGACGCCGCGACCGCCCTCTCCGGCTCCGGACCGGCCTATTTCTACTTTCTCGTCGAGGCCATGACCGACGCCGGCATCCTCCTCGGACTGCCCCGCGACAAGGCCCACGACCTCATCGTCCAGGCCGCGATCGGCGCCGCCGTCATGCTCCGCGACAGCGGCGAGCACCCCGTCAAACTCCGCGAGAACGTCACCTCCCCCGCGGGCACCACCATCAACGCCATCCGCGAACTGGAGAACCACGGCGTCCGCGCCGCCCTCCTCGCCGCCCTCGAAGCCGCCCGCGACCGCAGCCGCGAACTCGCCTCAGGCAACGGCTGACCCCTCGCCCCCGAGCGGTCCCCTACGGGTCGGGACTCCACCCGTAGGGGACCGCTTCCCCGGACTCACCCCGGCGGCAGCAAGCCCACCGCCCGGTACGCCGCATCGACCCGGGGCCGTGCCGTCGCCCGCGCCCGCTCGGCCCCGTCCCGCAGCACACCGTCGACGTACTCCGGCTCCGCCGCCAGCTCCGCATGCCGCTCCCGCACCGGCCGCAACAGCTCCACCACCGCCTCCGCGACGTCCTTCTTCAACGCCCCGTACGAGCCGTACGCCCCGGCCAGCGCCCCCGGCTCCTCGCCCGTACAGGCCGCCAGCACCTCCAGCAGATTCGCCACCCCCGGCCGCTCCACCGGGTCGTACACCACATCCGGGTAGGTGTCCGTCACCGCCCGCGCCACCTTCCGCCGCACCGTCTCCGCCTCGTCCAGCAAGTAGACGATCCCCGCCGTCCGCGCATGCGACTTGCCCATCTTCACCGTGGGCTCCTGAAGATCCTTCACCCGCGCCGCCACCGGCGGCCGCGTCGCCCGGGGCACCACGAACACCGGCCCGTACCGCTGGTTGAACCGCACCGCGAGATCCCGCGTCAGCTCCACGTGCTGCGCCTGGTCCTCACCCACCGGAACCTCATCCGTCCCGTACGCCAGGATGTCCGCCGCCATCAGCGCCGGATACGTCAGCAACGACAGCCGTACCTCCGCGCCGCCCCGCCCCTTCTTCTCCTTGTACTGGATCATCCGCCGCATCTCCCCGTCGGACGCGGTGCACTCCATCAGGTACGAAAGCCGCGCGTGCTCATCCACCTGGCTCTGCACGAACACCGTGCACCGCTCCGGATCCAACCCCGTGGCCAGCAGCAACGTCGCCGCCTGCCGGGTCAGCCGCCGCACCCGCGCCGGATCGTGCGACACGGTCAGCGCATGCAGATCCACCACACAGAACAACGCGTCCGCCCGGTGCTGATCCACCTCGGCCCACCGCCGCAGCGCCCCCAGATAGTTCCCCAGCGTCAGATGCCCCGTCGGCTTCACACCACTGAAGATCCGCGTCCTCGCCATGTCGTCCTCTCCTGCCGTCCTGATACGCGGACGCCGCTCGGCGCCCCGCGCGGACCACCGCACTCGCCGGCCGACTGCGGGAGGAAGAAACGCGAACGGCCGCCGAGGCGGCGGCCGTGGTCGTGCATGCGCTGTGGTCGGCCGCCGTCAGGCGGGCCACCACTGCTGTACGTGCGCATGCTGGGTCATGGCGCCCAAGCTACCCCGCGAAATCCCGGCCCGACACGGGTTTGAAGCACTCAGACCCCTCGTGTACTGTTCTCCGAGTTGCCACGTAGCCGGAACGGTTCTGTGGCGGCCATCCGCCGCATCGCGGCACACCACTACCGCACGACTCCTCACCGGGAAGAATTTCGGCATGCCCGAAATTCACACCGCGACGTGATTATGCG
>NZ_JBVHRF010000013.1:0-49528 GCF_055567035.1 Streptomyces sp. NPDC027185
ATGTCGTCGACCGCGTCGACCGCGTCGACAACAGCCCAGGGGCGCAGGGGTACAGCAGCAGCTGCGATGATGCTCATGCGGATCGGCTCCTAGTTGTTGATCCGTGGACCCCCGCGACACGGCGTTGCACCGCCGTTGCGCCCTTCGGGCGCTCGTCGTCGGGGGTCGCGCCGTCTTGGCGGCGCGGTGAGCGGGCAGGGAATCGCACCCCGGCCCCACCCCTGGGGCCCTCTATCCCGCTCTCGGGCTGCCGTGCGGCCAACCCCCCGCTCAAGACCTCGCCAGCGGAAAACCGCTGGCGAGAGGGTCATCTCGTCGTAATGACGGCAGGGGCGCCGCGGCCCGAAATTCAGTCCACTGTGGAGTTCTCAAGGAACGAGCGGCCATCCGACCTAAGCCCTCGCGGGCCGTATCAGAGCCGCCAAATGACGCTTGAAGTGCAGGTATAGCTAGCGCGACGACCTGATTTAGCGAACTAAACCAGCGGCGCACCGAAACCATAGGGCGACTCTCCACTTCGAGTCAACAGCCTTGAACTCATGCCGTTTAGTGAGGTAAACATGACCCCACGAAGGGAGGCACGAATGGAACAGGAACGGCTCGATGCGGCGACGTCCCCCTCACTGCAGGGGCAGATCGACGCGGCTTTCGACATCACGTTGTCCCAGTTGAAGGAGTTGTCCGACCCGCTGGAGCGGGCCAAGGCGGCCCATAGCCTCGTCAGCCGGGCGCAGGACTACGGGAACGAGTTCCAAGCCGTACGCAACGAGGCGATGAACGAGACCCTGCGGGTGGGAAAGCTGAACAGCACCCAGCTCGCGGCGGAGCTGGGCATCAGCAAGGGACGAGTGAGCCAGCTCGCCAAGGGAGCGCCGCCCGAGCGGCTCTTTCTCGGCTCTGGCAAGGTCATCGTGGCGCTTGCCGAGAAGCTGGAGGACGGCCGGCTCAAGGACGGCAGCGAAAAGCCGGTCCAGGGCCCCGTGATCGCCACGGAGGACGTCCAGACCTACGAGCACCTGCGGGAGCTGGCCGAGGAGGTCGGCCTGGAGATCACCTTCGAGCGGATTCCGCTGGGTGGCAACGTCCGGCTCAACCGCAACAACCTGGTGGTGATCTGCGGACCTCGTCTGTCCCCTCTGATCGAGCAGATCCTCGAAGGCGACCCTCACCTCCGGTTCGACAAGGACGAGGCGGGCTGGTTCCTCACCGACCGGAACACCGGCGAGATCTACCGCTCACCGATGGACCGCGGCGAGAACAGCGACATCGCGTACTTCAGCCGGCTCCCTCGCCCCGACGGTCAGGGCACCTTCCTCTACATCGCGGGCGTCCACGCCCGCGGCTCCGGCGGTGTCGTCCACTGGCTCAACCAGGAGCTGGCCAACGCCCACCGTGAGCTCAAGGCGAAGCGGTTCTCGACCCTCATCTCCAGCACGTTCGACCCCGACACGCTGGAGATCACCTCCAGCGAGCGCATCACGCCGTTCTACCGCCCGGAAGGGGCCTGACGTGCAGGTATCCATGGCATCGACCCACGGTGTGGGCGCCACGAACGAGGACACGGTCCACGTGAGCCCCACTGGTGTGGTCGTGCTGGACGGCCTGTCCGCCCCGAAGGATCTGCCCATGGGGTGCGTTCACGGCACCCCATGGTTCGTACGACAGCTCGGCACCACCCTGATCAACCTGATCGGCGACGACGAGGTATCCCTCCAGGACGCCCTCCGCAGCGCCATCACCGAGGTCAACGAGCTACACCGCGATACCTGTGACCTCGACCAGGAGGCGGTGCCGGCCTCGACCGTGGTGATGATCCGCGAGCGCGGCGACGTCCTCGACTACCTGGTGCTCTCCGACAACGTCCTGGTCCTGGACCTGGGGACGGACGGCATCAGCACGATCGTCGACAAGCGGGTGGAAGAGGTCGCAGCCAAGGAGATGCAGGCCGCCCTTCAGGGACCTACTGGGACGCCCGAGCACGCTGCCCGCGTGTCCCAGCTCGTCAGCGTCCAGCGACGTCTCCGGAACAAGCCAGGCGGCTACTGGGTCGCGGCCACCGACCCGGCCGCCGCCGCCGAAGCGATCACCGGCTCCGTGGAACTCGCGAGGGTGCAGCAGGCCGCATTGCTCACCGACGGCGCCAGCCGCCTCGTCGACTCTTTCGACGCTCTCACCTGGGAGGAGCTGCTCACGCTCCTGCGTACGGAGGGGCCGGCCGCGCTGATCGACCGCACCCGCGAAGCCGAACTCGCCGATCCAGTGGGCGAGAGGTGGCCCCGGTTCAAGCGCTCGGACGACGCCACCGCCGCGTACGTCAACAAGATCTCGTCCGTGCCGAAGGGCGAGGATTAGATGAGCGTCTACCTCATCGGCGCTGATGGCTCTCCGCTGGTGAAGATCGGGCACAGCCGGACGCCCGAACGTCGTCTTGCCGACCTGCAGGCTGGCTCTCCGCTGGCTCTATCCCTCCTCGCCACTTGGCCCGGCGGGCAGGAGACGGAGACTCGTCTTCACGCTCAGTTCGTCGAGGACCGGAGGCATGGCGAGTGGTTTGACCTTGGCGCGACGCCCGTCGAGCGAGTTGACGCGGCTCTGAAACAGCTCCGGAAGCCGAGCCCGGCTGCCGAACCGCTGACCCAGGCCCACCTCGACTGGTTCCCGGATGATCCACCAGCCGCCCCGACACACCCAGAAGTCGCAGGCTGCCCCCATGAAACCGAGGAGGGAGGAAGATGACCCGCGAAACGCGAACAGGCCCCCGCGGGGGCCTGCCGGTCGCGCTCGCCGGTTGTGGTGGTCGGCGGCGTCGGACCAAGCACCTGATGGGAGGTGCCTGCGATGCGTTGCAGGCTACGCGTACCCACTGACCGTGGGCCAGCGGGACACGGCGATACGCCGTCGACGCCCCGTTCTTCCCGCGTGGCGGGACGCTTCCGCCCGCAAGTTCTCTCCCGGAGAACGGGACCGGGGAGTATCCGCGCCCGGAACTCGGTACAACACGACGACGCCGTCCGGCACGATCGCCGGGTGCAACCACGCGTCATACCAGCTCATCACCGGTTTCGGAAACCGGCGGAAGGACTCCACCATGGTCGTCATGACCGCTCGCGCCCCGTAACGCCGAGGGCCGCCCCTGCGCCAACAGGAGCGGCCCTCGACCTTCACAACCTGACTCAGTCCACCGGCCCTGCAAGCCACAGCTCCTGAGTCGTACGTCGGCTGATGCCGGGCTCCCGACCCATCGGGCCCGGTCACCATCAGCAGGGTAACCGCCCAGACGGACTTCACGCAGCACCGCTCGCGTACCCGCCCAGTTACCTGGTGATGATCGCCGACGTGCGGCTCTCTACCCCCTCCGGAGAGATCGCACCCCATGCACTGTCCCCTCCCCGCCTCCGCGAAGTCCGCGCTGGTACCGTCTGCGGCCGCGTACGACGGCGCCGTGATCAAGGTCTGCCCGCCGCCCGCAGCCGGTGTCCGCTTCGCCACGTACACCACCGCATCCGTATCGGCCGCCGAGGCGGTGGCCCGATGACCCGCCAGCCGATCAACCCGAACGACCTCGACGAGACCCTTGAGGTCACCCTCGGCCGACGCGCCCCGTTCAGCCAGCTCGGCGACTGGGTGCTGTTCTCCGGCGTGGACTCCGACGCCCGGACCCTGTACTGGGGCCTGTCCGCCCACATCAACACCAGCGAGCGCAGCGACACCGAGGTCTGGCCGGGCCTGGCCACACTGGCGCGGATCCTCCAGTTGAAGAAGCCGGAGAACGTGTCGAAGTTCATGCTGCAGCTGGAAGTCATCGGCGCGATTGAGGTCGTGCGCACGATGGTCGGCCTGGTCCGCCGGAATCGGTACATCGTCCATCAGACACCGCCGGCCTCCCACACTGGCGCGCGATCGACGAGTGAGTGGTACGCACTCAACCGCGGCCCGAAGGGCGAGCTCCCCGAGGCCCGCAAGGAACGTGAGGCCCAGTTCGACCAGTGGCTGACGGCTGTCCGCACCGCCCTCAAGGCCCACTGCGACAAGGTCTCTAAGAGCCGCGCCGCCGCGAAGAAGGCGAAGGCCGCGATGCCGCCCATCGAACTGTTCGTGGCGCCGCACCTCTCCGACTTCCGTACCCCCTGCGCAGGGGGTACGGCACGACCTGCGGCGATTCAGAAAACCGCAGGTCAGCCCGTACCCCCTGCGCAGGGGGTACGTACCCCCTGCGCAGGGGGTCCCGTACCCCCTGCGCAGGGGGTTGAACGAGACCAACATCAACTAGACCAACCTCTCTCTCCCGTCCGGTCTGCCTCAGAGCATCTGGCCAACGCAGCTGAGGCCCAGGCTGGCAAGCGAGGAGAGAGGAAGTCGGCTTCGCCGAAAACCGCCGCCTTCCCTCCGTCTGCTGCTGATTCCTCGGTGACCGCTGTTGTCGAGGCGTGGGCTACTGGCATGAGGGCCGGGGGACGTCAGAGCCTGCCGAGGCGCGCGGCCGCCATCGCTGCGGAGGTGCCCGGCCTCGTTGCTGCTGGCCATCAGCTGGACCACCTGTGCCGGGTGGCCGAGTGGATGGGCCGGGCGAAGCCGACCTGGAAGGTGCTGGAGGACGCGCTGACCTGGCCCGAGGCTCCGCAGCCCGCGGTGCCTGGCCAGCGTCCCGGCCGTCCGGCGGGCCCGGCGCGGTGCGAGCAGCACCCGACCTTCGAGGCCGGTGACTGCCCTCGGTGCCGTATGGCCGAGCGCGACCGGCAGCAGCGCGGCGACTCTCAGCCCGCCTCCGTCGACGGCGCCGGGCTGCTGGCCCGGCTGCGTGCCGGTCAGTCCGTCTGACCCGATCGTTCCGCAAACGCCTGTGGCGGCCGCTCCCGCTAAGAACCGGCCGCCACAGAAGAACCTCACTAGGAGATCCGCATGTCTATCGTCGCACCCCACACCGCCCCTGACGACCAGGTCGGCCCCTCCCAGCACGGCTTCGACCGTGTCCCGCCGAACGACGTCGCCGCGGAGCAGTCCGTGCTCGGCGGCCAACTGCTGAGCAAGGACGCGATCGCCGACGTCCTCGACACCCCGCTGCAGCAGCGCGACTACTACCGTCCGGCGCACGAGACGATCCAGGCCGCGATCCTCTACCTGTACGGCAAGGGGGAGCCGGTCGACCCGATCACGGTTGCCGCGGAGCTGACCAAGCGCGGCGACATCGCCAAGGTCGGCGGCGCCTCCTACCTGCACGACCTGGTCCAGTCCGTGCCGACGGCGGCCAACGCGGAGTACTACGCCGAGATTGTCCATGAGCACGCGGTGCGCCGCCGCCTCATCGAGGCCAGCGTGCGGATCGCGCAGGCCGCCTACTCCGGCGAGGGCGAGATCGACGAGGTCCGCAGCACGGTGGAGGCCGAGGTCCTCGACGCCCTGGCGACCCGGGAGCAGTCCGCCGGCTACGCCTACGTCCGCGAGGACGTCCCGGGATTCTGGGACCGCCTGGATGCCCGGATGAAGGGCACGGGGACGATGGACGGTCTGCCCACCGGCTTCCTTGACCTCGATGCGCTGACCGGCGGCTTCAAGCCCGGCCAGCTCATCGTCGTCGGTGCTCGCCCGGCCATGGGCAAGTCGACCCTCGCCCTGGACTTCGCCCGCGCCGCCTCCCTCGCGAACGGCAAGACGGCGGCGTTCTTCTCACTGGAGATGGGCCGGGCGGAGATCACCAACCGGCTCTACAGCGCCGAGTGCCAGGTGGCCCTGCACCACATCACCGCGGGGACGGTCAGCGAGAGCGACCTGACGAAGATGGTCAACCGCACCCCCAGCATCGAGGCGGCGGACTTCATCGTCGACGACTCCCCGAACCTGACGTGCCTGGAGATCCGCTCCCGCGCCCGCAGGATCAAGCAGACCAAGGGAGGGCTGGACCTGCTGGTCGTGGACTACCTCCAGTTGATGCAGGGCGGCGGTTCCCGGCGGGCAGAGAGCCGCCAGCAGGAAGTCTCCGAGATGTCGCGGAACCTCAAGCTGCTGGCCAAGGAGCTGGAGATCCCGGTCATCGCGCTCTCCCAGCTCAACCGCGGGCCCGAGCAGCGGACCGAGAAGCGGCCGGTCCTCTCGGACCTGCGGGAGTCCGGGGCCATCGAGCAGGACGCGGACATGGTCATCCTGCTGCACCGCGAGGATGCCTACGAGAAGGAGTCCCCTCGCGCCGGCGAGGCCGATCTGATCGTCGCCAAGCACCGCAACGGGCCGACGGCCACGGTCACGGTGGCGTTCCAGGGGCATTACTCCCGGTTCGTGGACATGGCCGCCACCTGAAAATAGATCAAATATTCGAATATTCGAACCCTTTGAGGCTCCGTCGGGACACCGGCGGAGCCTCTTCGTGTACCTGCGCCGCCGCGGGCGGCCCGACCGAGACGAGGACGATGTGATCACCATCCATGGGGCGATGCTCGCCACCGAAGCCGACTTCCACGGGCCCGCGGGCTACCTGGCGCTGTGCGCGGTGGCCGGGTTGGAGCCGACCGCCGGGGGGTACGGCTTCCTCCTGGCGCTCGACGACGACGGCCGGCCGTACACGGCGGTCACCTGGGACGTCGACTACGTGCGGCTGCTGCTGTCCGTCATGGAGGCCGGGCAGGCGCGGGACATCGAGGTGCCCGCGGAGAAGATCCTCGGGCACATCCGCGAGTGGCCGTGGATGTGGGTCGGGGCCGCCGCGCCGCGCTCCCCGGCGGGGGAGTGACAGGGTCGGCCCGGCCGTGCGGGGCCTGGGAGACCGGCGTCGCGGTACGGGCGGAAGCGGCATGATGAGGCGGCGTGGCACAAGAGCAGCCGGAGAGCCGGCACCCGCAGATCCGCATCCATCGGTACGAGCAGGCCGTCGCTGTCAAATGGCCCGGTGAGGACCGGTGGTTCATGGCCTGGGGGGACGGCGAGGCGACCGCGGAGTGGCGGGACAACCCCAACGATTCCCTCGGCTTCGACAGGCTGTCTCCGCACGACGAGTGGATGGACCCCGTGGCGGAGCACCGCAAGGACGTGAGGCCCTGGACGGATGCGATCCGGCGGGACGTGGCGTCGATCCAGCGGCTTCTCGGGAGCCTGGAAGACCACCCCTGGGGCTGACGGGGCACCGTGCCGCGCGGCTGGTACCGGGGGCGGGAGCCGTCGGGCCGACCGGCGCCGAGCCACCGTCGTTCACCGGGCCGGCGGCGTGCGCAGGTAGGCGCGGGCGAAGCGGGCCGCCGGGCGGACGAGCGGCGCCGCACCGTCGACGTCGCCGAGGCGTTCGGCCTGTTCTTCGAGGGTGGCTGTGGTCTCCAGCCAGGCGGCGAGGGCGGTGGCGGCCGGCGGGTCGAGCGCGGCCATGTGGGCGGCCGCCGCCAGGGCGCGGGCGTGGGTGGCCCGGTCCGGGTTGCCCGGGTAGGCGAAGGAGGCCAGGGTGCCGCCGCCCACGGTGCCGTCGGGGGCGACGTCCTCCGGCAGGTAGCCGGCGAGGACGAGGGCGCCGTCGTCGTCCTGGTCCACTGTCCACCGTTCGTCGGGGGAGGCCGCGGCCTCGGTGGCGCGGCGCCGCAGTGCGGCCGCCGCCTCCCGCAGCAGTTCCGTCGTCACGGGGTTCTCCGGCCGTTCGCGTCACACATAGGCGTCACCGTGTGACGGCTGCTGAACGCGAGCGCCGGCGCCATGCCCGGGTCCGGCACCTCGGTGAGCACCAGCGGCTGTCCGACCGCTTGCGGGTTCCGAGGGGGGTGTCGGCGGCGTACCAGGTGTCGCCGCACTCGGGGCAGCGGAAGCGCGGCCACGGGTGGGGGCGTCCCTCGATGAGGGCCTGGAGCGCCTGGCCGCCGGCCTCGATCGCGGCCTCGCGGGCGCGGGACACCCGCCAGGCCCTGGTGCGGCAGGCCGGGCCGCAGTACCGGCGCGAGCGCCTGCTGCCGTCGGGCAGCTCGGTGCCGCACTGGTCGCACCGGCGGATGTGTCTCCTGCCCATGTCTCCAGCCTCCTCCCGTCCGCCGGCGGATGCCACGCCGGGCGCCCGCACGGCGGCCCGGCGCCCACCCGCCATTAACAGGCCCAGGCTGCCCGCGCCGAACCTGGGGTGTTGGGCGCGCGTCGCACCCAACACCCCAGGTCAGAGCACCCCTCACCCTCCCGGCGCCGCCTCGCGGGCGTGGCTCCCTGTGCAGAATGCGGCGTCGGTGACCGGCTGGGACTGCGAGGGAGAGCCCGGAGTCTGCAGGTCATGGACGCGCCAGGACCGGTGAGTAATGAGCGCCTAGGCCTGTTAATAGCTCTGGATGGGGCGGCGCCCCGGCACCCGCCAGGGTGCCGGGGCGCCGCGCGGGCCGTCCGCCCGTGAACACCTGCGGGTCACAGCAAACAGACGCGCTACGCGCGGCGACCACAAGAACAGAACCTCGCGCCCCTGAGAGGCCGCGTACGGCCCTCGGGGGCGATCAAGGCCCAAGCGGGTCCGGCGGGCGCCGCAGGCCCTCCTGGGCCCCGCTGGGCCCCTTCTCGGTCATGTTCTGCATGATCAGGAAGGAGGTGCCACCGCCGCGCGGCCGGTGTCACTCGAGAACGGCCGAGCCGAGGTGCGCGGACGGGCAGACACGCCCCGTCCGTGATTCGCGGACATAGGGCGTGGGGTGGCAGGCTGCCCGCCATGGCGAAGATCGACCCCGAGGTACGCGAGCAGCAGCTCCGCAACGCCCAGGACCTCCTCCGCGACCGTTACGGCGCCGGCCGTGCATGGCACGACCCCGTCCGCGCCATGCACGCGGTCCGCGCGGCCGCCGACGGTTACGGCCAGGCCGACGGCGCCGAACCGGCGGACGTACCGCTGGAGGACGTCCTCGCCGCCCTCACCCAGCTCGACCAGGCGCGCGCCGACCTCGACGTCCTGGAGCGCGACCTGACCCGCGCCGCCCGGTCCCGCGACGGCTCCTGGCAGCAGATCGCCACCGCCCTCGGACTCTCCTCCCGCACCAGCGCGGAATCCCGCGCCGTCCGCCTGGAGCGCGGCGCCGCCAGCCACGGTGCCGACCGCTACCCCGACCAGCTGCGCGCCGCCCGCGCCCGCGACCGCGCCGGTGACGACTGGTGCCGCGCCAACGAGCGCCGCCTGCGCGAAGCCGTCCACGACCTCGCCACGTTCAACGACACCTGGCCCGACCTCGCCCTCGCCGCGCCCGCCGTCGAGCTGACGAACTGGGCCGAGCACCTGGACGGCCCCGGCCTCGCCGCCCGGCTCCGCGGCCTGCGGCCCGTCCTCACCTTCGGCCCTCCGCCCAGCGCCGAGGCGTCACACCCTCTGACCGCCACCGCCCTCCACAATGAGGTCCTCGCGCTCCTCGACGAGCTGATCGCCGCGCGCCACGGCCTACCCGCCCCCGACTCCGGGCTGGGCGCCCAGCAGGGTTCCTGAGCTCTGCAGCCGGGCTACCAAAAGCCCCCGTCCGCGATTCGCGGACGGGGGCTTGATCGATTGACGCTTCCTGCCCTGTTGGCCCCGTTAGGGCCAACAGGGCCAACAGGCTTTGGCCTGGTCCCTTCGGTACACGGTCACGCCTCTTCTTTCCAGGCGTGGCCGCATTCGCCACAGCTCACGCGGGCGAGGTGCGGGTCCCTGTCGGAGCGCCACGACGTGAGGTCGTCACCGTTGCAGTCCAGGCAGCGGGGACGGTCACCGTAGTCCTCCGGGAGTCCGTGGCGGCGGAGCCATTCGCCCTCGTAGTCGTTGCGGCCAACGGCAGCGAAGGCCGCTCGCGCGTCGTTCACCTCGTCGTCCGTCATCTCAGTGGAGACCTTGTGTGCCCAGGTCTTGCCGGTGAGGTCCGGCCAGCGGTCTGCAGATCCCATACGTCCTCCGTAGGTGGTGGGCATTCAGGCCCAGTCGTTGCCTCCGGGCGTGGAGCCGGAGGCCCTGACGAACATCAGACCCATTAGGTCCAATAGGTCTGACAGTGGTTGGGCTGGCCTTTCGGTTAAAGCCAGCGGAAGGCATCGCGGACGTCGCTGGCGGCGGCCGAGAGGTTGTCGGCGTGCAGGCTCGCGTCGAATTCGTACGGGTCCTCCATCTCGCCCGTCACCGCGCAGGAGGCGGCGTCGAGGACGTCGGCGAAGGCGTTGTGCACGCCGGCCTGCTTGAGGGCCTCTACGACGTCGTCGTGGTCGGTGCCGCGGCGGATGGCGTCGGCGAGCAGGCGCAGGGCAGCGGCCGCGGCCGGGGCGAGGGCGTCGAGCGCCTCGTCGGCGGCGACGTTGCCGTGGCGGTCGGCGGCGGTCTCGACGGCGGCGATGCGGGCGATCTCGGTCACGATGGGCCTCCTGTGGGTGTCGAACTCCCTGCCCGACACCCACAAGAATGCCAACTCAAACTTGGCGCGTCAATACTGAGTTGGCCAACAAATATGCATCCACACTCAGGGGAGCCGGTTGTACTTGGCGAAATCGCCAGCCATGGCCTTGGCCTGCTCGGTGAGGCGGAGCGTTGCGTCCGCCAGTTGCACCGTGAGTTCCCGGGTGAGGTACTCCAGGGCGACCGGGTCCTTCCCGAGGTCCGCGTACTCGTGCGCTTCCTTGGCGGCCTTTCTGGCCTCGTGCGATGCCCTCCAGGAGGTGATCCGGCTGGCGCTGTAGTTGGCCTTGTCTCGGATCATCGCCGCCGCGAGGATGCGCAGGAACACCGCGCCTTCTGGCTCCTTCTCCTCATGATCAACCCATATGCCGACAGTGGCCGAATCGCCGCCAGAGGAGGTGAGGCCGCATCAGACCTGTTGGGGCTAACGGGTCTATGGCGCCGCCGGGCTCGCGGCGCGGTCGAGGGCACGCAGCAGCTCGGGGTCCCACCCGGTGCGGGGGATGTCGTAGGCGAGCAGTCCGGCATCCGCGAGGGCGCCCAGCTGCACCTGGTGCCGGACGCCGCCGCGCCACGCCTGCAGCAGGGCATGGCGGGCCCTGTCGCGGGCAGCGCGGCCGGCCGACGTGGAGGAGCGCAGGTCGGGCAGGGCGGCAAGTGCGCGGGCTGCCTGATCCAAGCGGGCCATGGCGAGGTCGGTGAAGCACCGATCGGGGCGCTGCGGGATGTAGTGCGAGTCGACATCGACGCCGCGGCGCAGCTGCTCCATGCGGGTCGGCAGCGGTGTCCAGCCCTCGGTACCGGCCAGCGCAGCGTTCACGGCGTCGACCGTCGCGGTGTAGGCACGGGCGACGCCGCGCGGGCGCAGTGGTGTGCCGGGTGGGCGGGGGCCGGGGCCGTCTTCGCCGCCGGCCCCGCCGTGGTTGGCTCGTACGGAGACCCATAGGGCGTCCGCGCCGCCGGTGACCGCGGTCATCAGCAGGCGGCGCACCAGGAGGTAGCGCTGCAGCGCGGCCTGGGTCGAGCGGCGCAGGGGGCACGCCTCGACGGTGACCGGGCTGCCGGGGCGTGCCCGCTGCGGACGGCGCACGATGCGGACCTCCTCCAGGGCAGGGGACAGGTCTTCCAGGCGCAGGGCGCACAGCTCGCCGACGCGGGCGCCGGTGTCGAGGACGACCGCGGCCATCGCGAGCATCCGGACGCGGCTGGAGATGTCGGGGGTGAGCAGGCCGCCGTCGACGGTCCAGTGGGTGCGGCGGCCGATGCGGTCGGCGACGGTCTGCAGGGATGCGCGCAGCTGCTCGCGGCGGGCGACGTCGACGGGCTCCTTGCCGGGGATCGTCTCCAGGGCGCGGAGGTGGATGACCGGCAGTCCGAGTTGCGCCTGGAGCAGGGCCATGACGCCGGAGCGGATCAGGGCGGTCGCCTCGGTGGTGGGCCGAACGCCGCCGCGGGCGCGCAGCTGGCCGGCGAGGGCCAGGCGCTCGTACTCCTGGAGGGAGTCCCGGCCGAGGATGTCCGCCAGGTCGTCGTCGGCGGTGTGCGGGTGGTCGGGGTGGTGCAGGGCGCGGATCAGCTCGCGGGCGTGGGCCCGGATCTGTCGGCAGCGGGCCTCGGAGGTGGCCGCCTGGCAAGCGCCGTCGACCGCCCGCCGGAGATCGGGCAGCTCGTCGAGGACGTCGGTCGTCATGCCCGCACGGTATCCAGGCCGCGCCGGCCGCACGGCCCGGGGCGCCCCTCTAGACCTGTTGGGCCTAACGCGCCTAACTGGTTATGACCTGCACAGAAGAAGGCCCCGCCGACGGTGCGGCGGGGCCTTCGAGGCGGATGCTCAGGCGATGGGCGGGCCCGTCTTGAGCCTGGCGTGCGGCCTGGGCGGGTACGGGCGGCCGCTGTTGTACTCCGCCTCCACCTCCGCGATGGCCGACTCGATCGCGGCCTCGACGAAGGACGACAGCGACAGGGGCGGGACGTCGACGTTGGGGTCGCGCTGGAGGCCGACGACGGTGTTGCGCAGCCGGTCGAGGAGGTCGTTGCGGACGTAGGCCGGCACCTTGCTCTTGCCGCCGGGGGGCCGTCCTCCTCCGATCAGGTTGCCGAGGATGCCGCTGCCACCGACCGAGCTGGGGCCGGGGTGCGCCGGGGGCTGATTGCCGGTCCCGTTTCCAGATCCGATCTTGGGCATCAGGCAGCTTCCTTCGCAGGCAGGAGGAGGTGGGCGAGCTGGGCGTAGTCGAGTGCGGTCGTGGCCTTCGGGTCCAGGGCCCGCAGGGGGAGCCCTCGCGCGGGGGCGGCCGCCGCCTTCACGTTGCGGCGGGCGGGCGCGACGATGGCGCCCGGGTAGTCCCGGCGGATCGTGGCGGCAATCTGCGGGACCAGGTTGCTCTTGTTCCAGTTCGTCATCACACCGGCCGCGACGACCAGATCGGGGTTCTCCACGTTCTGCACCCCCTCGATCGTCCGCTTCAGGTCAAGCAGCGCCTTCGCGTCCAGGGCGCTCACCTGCATCGGCAGGATGACCTGGTCGGCGGCCACCAGGCCGTTGATGCTCAGCTTCCCCAGCGCGGGCGGCGCGTCGATGATCGTGATGTCCACCGGCACCGTCGAGCGGCGGATGGCGGCGCGCAGCATCTGGTCGCGGGCGGCCCGGCCGTCGAACTCGACGTGCTTGAGGTCTTCGAAGGACGGTACGAGGTAGAGGCCCTTCACGGCCGTCTCGTACGTGCACTCGTCCAGGGGCTGGCGTCCGTAGAGGACGTCGGCGAGGGTGTAGCGCTCCTTCTCCGGGACGCCGTCGAAGTTCGGCAGCATCCAGGCCCGGGTGACCGAGGCGTCCTGCGGGTCGGCGTCGATGATGCGGACCGTGTAGCCCATCGCCACCCAGGCCGCCGCGAGCTCGACCGAGGTCGTGGTCTTGCCCGCGCCGCCCTTCTGATTGACCACCACATAGGTGCGGTGGCCAGCCAGGGGTGCCGGCGGGACCGTGTAGCCCGGCGGTACGTACATCTGCGGGCGGACGTCGTCGCGGTAGTTCAGCAGCTTCGCGATCGCGGCCTCGATCGCTTCCTGCGGCTCGTCCAGGAACGGGATCAGCTCGTCGATACGCCAGTCGCGTACGACGTCCAGCTGCGGGGAGGAGCTGGACAGCTGCTCCAGCACGGTCATGGACATACTGCTCCTCGTCGGCCGGACTCCGGGGCTCTACGGTTCACGCCCTGACCGTACCGCCCGAGGCCGCGCCGTCCTTTCCTGCCTCGGCATACCTGCAGGAAAACCGCTGTTCGGCCCGTTGGGTCCAACGGGTCAAACGTCCGCCCCTCCGAGCGGAGAGATACAGGCCAGAAATATTTAGTTGGCCACCTTTTACTTGCCACGCCAACTCTAACTTGGCATTCTCGGGGGAGTCGGTCGGCACCCCGCCGCCCCACCCCGATTGGAGACCTCGTGTTCTTCCGCAGGAACCGCACCGCGCCCGCGCCGGCCCCCGTGACCCCCACGGCTCCCAAGGCCGCGCCCGCCGAGTACATCGGCATCACCCTCGCCGAGTTGCAGGCCCTGGAGAAGGTCCTGCAGCACGGGGACACCATCAGGACCCGGGCCCGCCCGGACATGGCCCCCAGCACCGCCCGGACCCGCCTCATCGGCACCCTGTACGAGCGGGCGGGCACGGCCTCCGTGATCCAGTCCGACCCGGACGAGCTCCGCGTACCCCTGCACCACAGCGACTTCTTCCAGCTGGAGAACGCGCTCGTCGACATCGAGAGCTACCGCGGGTCCGCCGAGGTCGCGGCCCTGGCCCGCCGCCTCCTCAACCGATTCCGCTTCCTGCTCGGGCAGGCCCACGCCGTACAGCACCTCGGCGGCGTCCCCGCCTTCGTCCCGGAAACCCCGGCCCCGGCCACCACTGGCCTCCGGGAACTGCCGTAGCCATCTGATGGGCGGCCGAAATGCCAGGCGGCCGCCCATCAGACCTGTTGGAACCAACCAGGCCGCACGTCGGCCGTCAGCGTGAGGCAGAGGCCGCGGTCGACGAGCGGTTGGGCTACCTGGGGATGAACCCGGTCGCGGTCCTCGCCGAGTGACCTCCGCAGTCCGCCGTCGCCCCCAGGTTGGTCCTGTTGCCCCCAACAGGACCAACCTGGGGGCTTCCTTCCTTGCGGCTCCGGATCACCGGGCTTCGGCCTGTGTCCGCATCCGCGCCAGCAGGTCCGTCATCCCCGGGCCGTCCTCCCGCAACACCCTCATGACGTAGGCCAGGGCCGTGCGCGCGATCTCCTCGGGGGAGCCACCGCAGGCCGCCCAGCGCTCCACCGCGTCCACCAGCAGCCGCGAGACGCCCGCCACAGGATCCGCGACGATCTTCTGCTCGATCTTCGCCGCTTGCCTCGGGGTCCTCACCCGGTCGACACCGGCCGCCCGGAGCATCAAGGTCTCGGCGGACTGCGACAGCCACCTCGCCGTCAGCACGGCCAGGGCCGAGGTCTCCCGCTCGATGCGCCGTGCCACGGCGTCGTCGTCCCGGTGCACCGCCTCCAAGTACCTGAGCACCAGCCGCATCTCGGCCGCCTGCATCTGCCCCATGTGACATCCCCTCCTCGTACGGACCTCCGCAGTCTCTCCCACCCCGCCCGCACAGCAGGCGGCCACCCGAGGGCGAGCCGCTGACGGTGTACGGGAAACTGCTGTGATGGCTGACGGACGGAACCGGATGTGGCGGCGGGCGGCGGAGAGGGCCGACCAGATTGTCGGAGACAGGTGGCCCGCGACCAGCTGGGACGGGCGGGCGATCCGCGGGATCCTCACCGTCGTCCTCGCCGGGCTGGCCCCTCACCTCACCCGCGATCCGCACGAGGTGGACCCGGGGGCACTGCTGTGGCACCTGGATGTCGGCGGCGCGTCATGGGTGCGCGAGCTGGGCGACCTCCTGGAGCTGCACGGCGAGGCTGCGGAGGAGTGGGCGTGGCTGACGCGCCAGTGGCCGGCCGATCCTCCGGTGGCGAACGCGGGCGGGATGCCGGGCGGGCGCGGGATCGCCCGGGGGTCCGTGCGTTCCGCGGTGGAGATCTGCACGTCCTGGGCGACGTCCGCCGTCTCGCACGAGCTGGCCGCCGAGCGGCAGGGCTGGGCACCCGGGACCCGGGTGGAGGTGACGGCCGGAGAGCACGCGGGCCGCACCGGCGTCGTCCGCGGCGCGGCGTGGGTGCTGAACGACGAGCTGCGCAGCGTGCGCCCGGGGCCGCCATCGGGCTACCAGGTCCGCTTCGAAGGCTGCCCGGAAGACGCGACGGACTGGCCCGTGGTGCGCAGCGAGGACCTGGCGCCGCTCGGTTAGCCGGGTGCCTGCTGCCGCAGGGCGGTGGTGATGGCGATCTGCAGAGTGAGCCGGGCCCAGGCGGTGTCCGCGGGAGTCCAGGTGTGGCCGCACGGGCACAGGATGGCGGCCGGGTCACCCCACCGGCCTCTCAGGTGAAGGTCACGGTTAGCCGCACACGCGGGGCACGCCACCACCGTCCGCTCGGTGCCCGCAGAGCAGAACGCGCTGTCGCATCCGCACGGAGACTCGGCGACGACGAGGGTGCCGACGGGGACGTCCCATATGTCGTCCGGGCCGACCTCGGCCGGACGCTCGCCTCCGAGTGCGCGGATGCGCTCCGACCAGTCCACGGCCGCATGGTATCCGCGCGGCGCCGTCTGACAGCCGTCCGCGAACTGCGGACGGTGTCAGTCCGGCCGCCCCGACGCGATCGCCCCCAGCCCTGCCGCGCAGGCCCGCAGAGCGGCTTCGATCGCCATCACCTGCTGCACCAGCAGGTCCGGCACCTGCCCGGTCTCCCACTCCGCCCACGCCGCGGGGGACCCTGCCGCCACCCACAGCGCCTCGACGTCCTCGGCCGGCCCCACCATGGCGGCGCACATCCCCGCGTGTGCCTGCAGCACCAGGGCGAGCGGGTCGCCCGTCAGGTCGGCGGCGGCGCGGAGCCTATCCGTCATCGCCGCCAGGCGATACGCCCGCTGCAGCCAGCTCGGTGCCCCCGCCGACCCCGGGAGCGGGACCTGCGGGTAGTCGTGCACCTCGGCCTCGAGCAGCCCGCTGGAGCGGATCGCCGCCCGGTCCGCTGAGGTCGGACGCCAGCGAGCGGACAGCCACTCCGCCCGCAGCCGGTCCAGGGTGCGGGCGGCGGCGGTGCGGTGCTCGCCCCAGCCGCCCCGTACGACCGGCAGGTCGGGGTCGGCCCGCAGCGCCCGCGCCACGTACCCGACCGTGTCCGTCGCCCATGCCCCTCCTCGGACGCCGGGGCGTCCGCCCGCGCACGCCAGGGCGATGGCCCTCGCGGACTGCACGGTCCGGGCCGCCCGGTGCGCGGGGGGCAACTCGCCGTCCCGTCCCGGGTGAAGCGGCGGCGGCGGGGAGAGCAGGTGTGTCCCGTCGCGCTCGCACCGCGCGGCCACCGCGGTCAGCCGGATGTCCTCGACCGAGGTGGCCGTGTCCTCGGCGGTCCGCCAGATCGCCGTGGCCAACACCGTGTGTTCCCACAGCTTCACCTGGCCCAGCGGAGCGGAGGCGGCAGGCCGATGTACGGCGTCGTACCAGGCGTACAGCAGCCGCGTACGTACGAGCGCCCGCTGCCATTGCCCACCGGTGTCGGTCATCCCGGCACGGTACCTCCCGTGCCAAGCCCCAAACTTCGCCGCTCGCAACTCACAGCTCAGCCCTGGTAAGACCCATTAGGGCCAACAGGTCTTACCAGGGCGGCACCTGAGCGGCAGAAGGAGGTGAGGCCAGCCAAGCGTTGGCGTCCCAGCCGTCGGCGATCTGCACGTGACCGAGCACGTGCCAGCCTCGATCCGGCCAACGGAAAGGGTTTGCGTCAATCCCTCCGGACACAAACAGCCGGGGCCGGCCGGGCCGCTACAACAGGGGCACCGACGAGCGCGACCGCCCGTCCTTTCAGCTCATGGGGGAAGCCGCACATGCCGCAGTCCGGCCCGGCCGCCGAGCACGCCATCGCCGCCCTGATCCAGCACCGACGCGTCGTCGCCGACCTTCACCGTCAGATCAAACGCACGCGCATGGTCGAAGTCGCCCAGCTGGTGGGGTGGCTCGGGGTGCCGCTCCTCCTCCTGACACTCGCCACGGCGACCGCGCTCACCTGGCGCCGGTTCAACATGGCGCCCCTCAACATCGTCGGCCTCCTCGCCGGGGTCGCCCTGGCCGTCGGATGCACCGTCTTCATCGTCAAATTCGACACCAAGCAGCCCAAGTACGCGGAGGCTGATGACGGCCGGGTGGTGCGGCTGCGGGCCAAAACGTCCGAGGAACTGCGCCTCGACCTCGAACTTGCCGAGGAGGAACGGGTCCTGGCCGCATCGCAGGTCGCCCGCGCGGCCTTCGAGCGGCAGTACTCCTACCGGGAGGCCATTCCCCGGGAGATCGACCGGCTGCGTGCCGAGAGCGCGACCTACCGGCGCCGACACAACTGGCTCCAGTGGTCGCTGATCCTCTGCTCCGCGGCGATCCCCGCCGTCACCGCCCTCTACGACCCCCCGCAGCCCGGCAAGGGCATCCTCGTCGGCCTGGGCGCCGCCGTCTCCGTCATCACCTCGGTGATGGGCTACTTCAAGTTCAAGGAGCGCGGCTTCAACCTCCAGCAGACCGCCGACGCCATCGAGCAGCACACCACCGCGCTCGACCTGGCCATCACCAGGGACAGCAGGAAGTCGTGTAGCGCGGGGCGCCCCATCTCCAGCCTGGGAGGCACACCGAGCCTCACCAGGGCTGTTGTGCGGTCAGGTGAGGCCGGCGGAGGCGTTGTCGTCCCAGCCGTCGCCCCTGGGCGGGGCGGGCGCCGCATACCGGCCGGTGAGTGGGTCTCGGTAGCGGATCGTCAGGCCGAGGATCGTCGTGGGCGGTCGCTCGCGGTAGCTGGCGAAGGCGGTGCCGGGACCGACTGTGGTGCCCTCTCGCGTGTTGCAGGAGCTGCAGAGCCACCCGCGTACGAGGCCGGTTGCGTGGTCGTGGTCGAGGACGAGGCGCCGGTCGGTCGCCCCGCAGGTGGCGCAGCGGCCGGCCTGCCACGTCGCCAGGGCCTCGCTGTCGGTGTCCAGGGCATCCGCGGCTTCCTGGAGGAGTCCCATGACCATCTCGCTGTAGCCGGTGGTGTCGATGCCATCCCAGAAGCGGCGGTGAATCTCGTCCCTGCCCGGCCGCCCGGCGGGCCAGGACCAGCAGGCGGGCACCCTTGCTCCGGGCACGGTCCCCTCCGGGCTCGTCACAGGCCGATCCCGACGAGCGGGCTGTTCTTCACGCGGTCGACGTCGTCCATGTAGCGGGCGAGGACGCGGGAGCCGTCGGCCCATCCGCCCGCGCGGGCGATCTCCAGCGGGTCGTGCCCGGCGGCGCGGGCGGCGGTGGCGAAGCCGCGGCGCAGGGAGTGCCCGGACCAGTCGCCGGACAGGCCGGCGGCGTCGGCCAGGCGCTCGATGACCTCGGCGGCGGCCTCGGCCGTCATGCGGCCGGTCGGGTCGCCGATCGTGCGGCCGTTGCGGGTCATCGGCGGGGCGAGGCGGTCCCAGCGGTCGACGCGGACGAACAGCGGGCCCTGGTCGGTCCGTCCGGCGTCCGCGAGTGCGGCGAGGTAGGCGCGCAGCGCACGGACCGGGCAGGTGGCGGGGTCGGAGCCGTAGAGCACGGCGTTCGCGGTGTGCTTGCGGACCTTCTTGCGGTACACGGTCACGTCGTAGCCGTGCTCGGCCACGGTGGCGGCGGGGATGTCGAGGGCGGTGAGTTCGGAGACGCGGGCCGCCGTGGCGAAGCCGAGCAGCACCAGGGCGGCGTTGCGCTTCCCGGCGAGGGTGGTCCGGTCGAGGCCGGCGAGCATGGCGCGGATCTGCGTCGGCAGGGCCGCGGTCGCCTGCCGCGGCTGTGCGGCGGCCGCCTTCTGTTCGGCGAGCCGGTCGCGGTAGGCGTTCAGGACGGCGCGGGCGCCGCGCATGTTCGGCTTCGGGTGGCCCTGTTCCAGGTGCCAGGTGGTCACGGCGGACATGGCGCGCTCGATGGTCGGCGGTCCGGCCGGCCGGTTGGTACGCGGCCGCGGGGTGACGGTCAGGTGGCGCACCCACTCCGCCATCGTCTCGCCGGACGCCGGGACGGTCGTGCGGCCCTCCTGGAGGCACCAGGCGGCGAACGAGGCGCGGTCGGTGCGGTAGGCGCGGCGGGTGGAGGCGGCGGCGCTCGCCTCGATGGCGGCGACGGTCTCGGGGGAGAGGTGCCGGTCCCGGTCCGTGTGGACGTCCGGCGCGGCGGCGGGTGCGTCGTCGTTCACCAGTTCCGCGTCGACGACGCTGCCCGCAGCCAGGACGGCCAGTCCCCGACCCGTTGCACCCATGTGAGCCTCCCTCAGTTCTGACTCTAGAGAAGGAACATTATCAAGAGTCAGATAGCCATCGGGTCGGATAACGGAACGCGGTTATCCGATACGACCCCGCCGGACGGGCCGTTGTCCGCGGAACGCGGACGCGGGAGACCGTCGGCGCCGGCGCCGCCCGGAAAGGGCGGGGCGGCCCCGGCAACTGAGGGCATGTCAGGGCTACCCTGACACGATGACGACCGACACCCCGCCCGCCGGGTCCGCGCCGCTGCGCCTGTCCCCCCGCGACGAGGCCCGTCTCGCCTTCGCCGCGTCCGCCGACCTGCTCGCCGCGGCCGCCGACCGGGCCGTCCCCGTCCGCCCGTTCCCCGCCGGCGACCTGCTGCGCCAGGCCCTCGACCTGGTCCGCCGCGCCGAGCGCCTCGTCGACCAGGCCGTCGTCGCCGAGCGGGAGGCCGGCACCACCTGGGAGCAGATCGGCGCCGCGGCCGGCACCACCCGCCAGTCCGCCCACGAACGCTGGCACGGGGCCCTCCACGCCTGGGCCGCCACCGGCCGCGTCGCCTTCGCCAACGGCACCGACCCGTCCCTGCAGCACGCCCAGGACCTCGACCACCTCTACGCCCAGCGCCACTCGGACGAGCCGCACGCGGTCACCGCCGGACTCGACGCGACCCAGCCCCCCGGCTCCCAGGAGTACGAGGCCGCCCTGCGCACCCGCAGCGCCGCCCTCCACGCCCGCCTCGACGAGCTGCGGCGGGCCCGCCGCGACGCATACCCGGAATACGCCCAGCTCCAGAACGCGACCGACCGCGACGGGCTGCTGCAGCTCGCCGCGAACCGCGACGCCTCCGCCGACCGGAGCGACCTCGCCGCCGCCCTCTACGACGACCTCGTCACCGCCGAACCCGCCCTCGCGGAGGAGCACCGGGCCACCGCCGACCGCCTCCGCGCCAGGGCCGCCGACGCCCGCAGCCACGCCGCCGACGCCCGCCGGCGGGCCGAGGAGGCCCCCGCGTAGACCCCGCCGCACACCGCCTCCACGCCGTGCCGGGCCATCGCTCGGCACGGCATTCCGCTGCCCGCCGGCGGGCAGCGGGCCCCACCCCGCGGTGGCCGCAGCCACTCCATCGCCCGGCGTGGGCAGCGCGACCGCGAGTCGGCAGCCACAACAATGAGGCGGGCCGGCCATCGCGGCGGGCGTCGAGGGAACGGAGATACCGGTGACACCGACGGTCACGGACGGCAGGGCGGGCGAGCAGCTCGCCGAGGAGCTGCTGCACGGCGTGGGCAACGAGGGGATGCGGGCGGCGACCCGGCTGCTCGGCGCACACCGCAACGGGTACTGGTTGCGGCGGTTTCTGACCGAGCGGGACGCACAGCCGGATCCCCTGCAGTACGTCGACCGCAGCGGCACGCATCCCAGCGTGAACTGGATCGGCATCGCCCACCGCCTGATGAGCGAGTTCCCTCTCACCGACACCCCGCCGATCCAGGGCTCACGCAGCGAGCTGGCCATCCTGCGCCTCGCAACCTCGCTGACCGGGGCCGCGCCGCTCAACCTCAAGGCGGCGCTGGACGCCTTGGACGAGACGGAACTCCGTCTCGTCCAACAGGCGATCGCGGAGGCCGCTGCCGGCGAGGAAGGCTGACCGGTCCCGCTCCACGGAGGAAGGCACTACCCGCTACCGGCCTGCTCAGGCGCCTCCCCGGCCGCTAGCGGGGGTGCTACCGGTAGCGGCCCGAGGTGCTACCGGTAGCACCCGTCTCACCGGCAAGCACGCCCAGGAGCACGCCCCCCCCCGCGGCCACGTAGCTCTTCCACATCGCCGCCTCCGTCCCGGCGCAGCCGGACGACGACATTCCCCTTCGGCGGTTCCTCCCCGGATACGGCATATGACCAGCTGGATCGGGGTGGCGGACCGTGGCGGTTTCTGCGGGGGTGCCGGAATCGCTCCGACCGGGACGGGGCGAGCGGCAGACTTCTGGGCCAGGCGGCTTGGCCGCCCGCGCCGCCCCGGAAGAGTTCCCGTCCGCAATCGCGGTGGCGTGGTCTTGAACCTCCGTGTCCGAAGGAGCCAGCGCACGCTGACGTGCGCGTCACCTCATATGTCCTCGACCTTCTTCCACGACGTCGGCGCCCAGTACATAGCGGCCGTGATGGTTGCTCTCACCTCGCTGGGGGTGGGTGCGGTGCGCGCGGCCTGGCGGCGCAAGCACCGCACCCACCCCGCCCTTCTGCCCCCGGGCGGCACAGCGCCGTCGTCTGCTGCGGATCCGTCGTCCGGCGGACGACCTGAGGTGTCGTCATGAAGACGTCGGCGCCCACTCCTGAGCAGCTGCACCGCCGTGCGCGGGCATGGTCCCTGCTGAGCAGCGCCACCGGAACCCCGCGGATGCCCCGGCTCGACGAGGCGTCCCCCGGCGAGCTGGGCGACGTTGCCACCGGCTACGACCGCGTACTGCGGCGTGCCGCGGGGCGGCGGGAGCCCGATGCCACCGACGCCCAGGTGCTGGCCAGTCTGCTGACGATCCGGATGCTGCGCGAGAAGCTGGACCACGACGAGACCGAGCTGACCACGCTGGCCCGGACCAAGCGGATCACCTGGGCACGGATCGCCGAGTGGCAGGAGTTGAGCGGTCGGCAGACCGCCGAGCGCCGGTACCTGCAGCGTTCGGCGGCATACCTGCGGCCCGACGGCAGCGCGCCGGCCACCCAGGCCGACCGGGTGGAGGCCGTACGCGAGCAGCGCAGCCGCCGCGCCGAGCGGGCCTGGGCCCTGGAGCACCGTGTACGGATCCGGCGCGTCGCCGCCCAGCTCGCCGCCCTTCCCGATCTGCAGGAGCGGGCGGACCGTTCGGCCGCGGCGAGGTCCCTGCGGACCCTCCAGACCTACGGCCCGGAGCCGTCTGTGGCGCCGACGGTGTGGCCGCGGGCCCTGCGCGCCGCCGTCGCCGAGGAAGAGCGGTTCCGCACCGAGGTGGATCCCGCGACGCTGACCGGCCTCGATGCCTGGCGCCACGAGCAGCGGGCCGCCGACCTCGCCCACCGGCTGCTCGGGCTGACCCTGTACGCCGCCGACCCCCGCCACCTCGACCTGGACGGCCACCCCGACCTCCTCGACGCGGTCACCGACCTGCAGCAGCGGGCACGCCGGTGACCGGCGCCGGCCCCGAGAAGAACGGAGAAGAAGATGAGTGATCCCCGGCCGCCGTGGTGGCGCCCGGTCTTACGCATGCACCGGTGGCGGGTCGACAAGCACCTCGACCCGGCGCAGACGGCGGCGGCCGAACTGGGCGTCCCGCTGGACGTCGCCCTCATCCGCCGGGCCCTGGCCTACCGGCGCGGAACGCTCCTGCGCCGGGTCCCGGACGTCGCCGTCGCCACCGGCGGCTTCACCGCCTTGATGTGGATCGTGAACAGGGCGGACTGCACGCCCGGCGGTGCCCTCGACACCAGCCCCTGCACCATGCTGTCCGCCGCGGACTTGTGGGGTGTCGCGGCCATCGTCTTGGTGCTCGCCTGGTGCTTCGTGCTGTGGACGATCTGGCAAGGAGACGCGGTCCGCCCTCGCTACAGGCCGCTATGCCAGGTGCTGGACCTGGTCACCAACGGTGCCGCGGTCGCGCTGCACGGTGGGCGGCACGAGGCGGCGGTCAAGCTCAGCTCCGCCACCGAGGAGGTCCGCCTTCCCCTGCAGCGGGCCGTCGCCCACCTCGTGGACGAGCTCTTCATCAGCCGCGAGGTCAAGGACACCCTCTGGGATCGCACGACCCGCGTGACGCAGGCCCTCAGACGGGACGCCGACCGCCTCGTCGCCGACCGCACCGGCGCGGCGGCGCATCTGGGCACCATGGCGGTGTCCATCGCCCACAGTCTCGCGTCCGACAACGTCCTCGCCCTGCTGCCCGAGGAGCAACTGCCCGAGAGGGCCCGGATCGAGCCCGACCGGACCGACGGACGGCGGCTGGCCGGCGCGTTCGTGAAGGGCGCGGTCATCGTCACCGTGTGCGTCTCGCTCGCCGCGCAGGTCCCCTCCCTCGGGAAATACCTGGCCCCGGTCGCCATCGGGCTCTTCTTCCTGATCCCGTTCCTGCTCCTGGCCTCCCGGTTCGGCCTCACCGAGGCGGGCCGGCTGATGCGCAGCATCCCCGCGGTGGCCTTCCGCCGCGAACCGCCGACCTGACGCAGGCCAGAGTTCGTTGGGCCTGTTGGGGGCAACAGGCCCAACAGGCCCTGACCTGCTATTGGAGATGTCCGCAGTTCGGGCAGCGCCCGCTGGGACGACGACCCCGCGTCTGCGCGGGTACCCCCGCCTCGCGCAGACGCTGCAGGTGGTAGCTGAGCGTGGACGCGCTCAGGCCGACCGCAGTCGCGAGCTCCCGTACGGAGGGCTCCTCTCCGTATTCGACGGTCCATTCGCGCAGGGCGCGGGCGATGCGGCGCTGCTGTTCGGTCAGCGTCACCGCACCCCCTCCGCGGCCGCGGCGCGGGCCCGCTCCTTGAGCGCCACCCGGGCCGCGGGCGTGCCCGCCGGCGTCCGCCAGTACGGGTGGGCGGCGATGTGCCGGGACAGCTCCAGCAGCCTCCGCCGCTGCTGCGCCACCCCGCCCGGCGGGGACACAGCGAGCCGGGCGTAGACGCGGTACCAGTCGGTCTGGACCTCCAGCAGGTCCGGGGGGATATCGGGACGTTCCATACACGAAAGTAGAGCACTTGTTCGAATTTCGAGGCAAGGAGGCCCGACGGACCGAACAGGATCCGGGCGGGCGGTCCACTCTCGCTCCGGAGAGCCGGACAGGCGGGGGCTGTGTCCGCGGTTCGCGGGCACAGCCCCTACGTGAGCACCCATGACGCCCACCACTGGGGCTCCGTACGGGCGGTCGCGCAGTCGCGGACCGCTACCTGCGCCGCGCGGCCGGTGCGGCCAGCCGCCGGGCAGCGATGACGTCGCGGGGGACCCCTGCCGGGGGACGGACGTGCCGCACGCGCGGCGCCGAAGGGTGGGCGCTCTTCTGCAGGCCGAATCCCAGGAGACTCGCGCGCAGGCGTTCCCCCGGCTGCACCCGGGACAGTTCCTCGAGCCAGCGGCCGATCGTGAGGGGGTGGACGGAGCAGGCGGTGAGCACGGCGACCATGATGTCGGCGTTCATCGGGCGGTCGCCGCGCAGGACGACCCCGAGAGTGTGGTGGGAGTACCCGTGGCTGAGCCGCGCCAGATCGCGCAGGCTCAGCCTCATGAAACGTCGGAACTGATCGAGTGCTGCGGCCAGCTCCGCACCCGTCCTCAGCGTCGGGGGGTCGAAGACGCCGGTCCGCCACCGCGTGACGGCCTCCGAGATCGCTGCGGAACCGGCGGATTCGGTGAGGCGCGTGGCCCGGAGGCCGCGCCACCAAGCGTGCCAGGAGGCGATGTCCTTCGTTTCCGTCCCGCAAGCGCCGAGGTAGCCGTGCACGGTGCGCCACGTGGGCATTTTCGTACCGCTGTGCGCGCCGGAAAGGGCAGCGATGCAGACGCCGGAGCGCCGGGACATCTCCGCCAGGGTCGGGCTGCCGGCCCGGACGCGCAGGGCACGCAGATGGGCAGCGAAACGGCCCAGCTCACTCTTGTCGGAGGGCAGGGCATTCATGGGGCGGGCCATCGCCGTCTTCTCCTTCCGCTGGCCCGTGGCCCGGGGCAGGGCGCCCCGGGCCGAAGGACGTCAGGAGGAGGTGAGGCGGCGGCGGAGCTCGGCAGCGACCAGGCCCGCCACCCCCACGATGGAGACGGCCTCGGGCAGGTCGATCCCCAGGGCGAGGAGAATCACCAGCGCTCCCAGCACCACGACCAGGAGGACCAGGTCGAGCCAGGACAGGCGGGGGCGCGGGGCGGGCTCGGGCTGCGGGGACGTGCCGGACCGGTCGGGAAGGATCAGGGACACCTGAACTCCAAACAATTCGGGGACGTTTGCTGTGGACGGACCCCGTTCGGTTGCAGCCGAAATGGGGACCTCAGAAAAATCTACTGGTCCACAACGCACATACCCGACCGCCCAATACACCCCTTGGAATTTTTGTCGATACCGCACCGCCGTGCCGATGAGCCGCACACGCTGCATCGTTCGCGACTTTGGGTAGGTTCGCCTGAAGCGCGGAGAAAACGTAAAATCCCGCCCGTCACCGCAGGTCAGAGCGGCCACGGAAACACCTCGAAGAAAAGATGAATCCCGATACAGAGAATGAAAAACTCTACTGTTGCGCCGCTCGGAAGTTTTTTGAACCCTGTCGCGGTACTGTCGCGAAAAACTCGGGCCCGGAGCCTGACCGTATTTACGTTTCCGCAGATCAGAGCCGCTATTTTTCATGTAGCGTAATAACCGACCGTTCGGAACTTGCCTTTGTCTGCCAGTGGCAGCCAAACTCAAGCCATCGGACCCCGCCCCGGCGAGGTCCGGACAGCGCGGGTACGTGGTGCCCGCGCCCCGGGCGACGATCCGTTTGCTGTGGACGCACCAGGGACACCAGGGGAACTCCCGTTGCAGCGGGACCCCCACCAACTTCTGCCCGCGCCGAGCGCGACGCGCAGGACATACGGAGTGTGGGGCCCGACCATCGGTCGGGCCCCACACTCCGTTGCGCCGCGCACCAGCGGCGAGACCACCGAACCATTTAGCCCATCCCCGAACCCGCATCCCCCGCCGGCGCTCCACTCTCTCCCGGTAGGACCCCGCCGTCCTCGATTTCACTGCCCCACTTCTCCCTGTAGTTGGTGTACCGCTGCGGTGCCGCCGCGGCGGGAAGGGGAGCGTGGCCTGGGAAGAGGACACCGGGGGCTACGAGAGGGTTCGCCGTCCGGCGGAGGAGCTGGTGGAGAGGGCGGCGGTGCACCGGGTGGCACAGGGACACCCTGTTGCCCCCGTTAGGTCCAATGGGGGCAACAAGGCGTGACGTGGGTTTACGAGGTTGCGCCGTCTGCGTCGGCCAGGGGTGCCCAGGTGTAGCGGATCCGTACGCCGTGGTCCTGGAGCCACGACGTCTCGCGGTAGCGGGCCTCGTGGGCGCACTCCGGAGCGATGGCGGAGGGCCACCGGATCAGCACGGTGGCGAAGGTGCCCGCTGCCGCCAGGTCGCGGACTCGCTGCCATCCCTGGCGGAGCTGTGGGTTCGGCTCACCGAACTCGTCGGTGATGATCTCGGCGATCGTCAGGCCGTGCTGCTGCGCGAAGGCGCGGGCTTCCTCTTCGGCTCGCTGAGTGGCGAGGCCGGGCATCTGGGGGCTGCGGTCGGCGCACACGTACAGCACGGCTGTGTCTGGGTGGGGTCCTGCACTGGTCATCGGTGCCTCAGCAGGGGACGGGTGTTGGCGCCCCGCCGCGCCTCCGGGGGAGCGAGGCGCGGCGGGGCCGTACACGACACCTAACCGCCTGCTGCTGCCCGGAGGGCATGACGAAATCAGGCCGGTGTGCCTCGGGCGGGGTGACGAATTGACCCGTCCGTTACCTGCGGCCGTCTGCCCGTACGCCCTACCGTGCTGCCGTGGCGGAGAGAAACGAGCCGTTGGCTGCGTGGATGACGGCGCACCAGATGGCGCCGGCCGAACTGGCGGACGCGGTCAACGATGCGATCTGCGACCTCACCGGCCGTCTGGGGACGGCGTCGGCGCGCACGGTGCACCGATGGCTGTCCGGGGAGAGCCGCTGGCCCCAGGAACGGCAGCGCCGCGCTCTGCAAACGGTGACGGGCCTGTCCGCCACGGCCTTAGGGTTCGCGCCGCGGGGGAAGTCCACGTCCGCTCCCGTACGACCGGAGGACCCCGACATGCGCCGTCGCCGATTCGTCGGCGTGGCCGCCACCGCCGCGGCCGCCGCCCTGCCCACCAGCCCCGCCTCGGCCCAGCCCGCCCGCGTCGGCACCTCCGACGTGGTCCGGCTGCGCGAGGACATCGAGCGCCTGGTCGCGCTCGACGCGGAGCGCGGCGGGCACGGCCTGGAGCAGGCCGCCCTCGCCGGAGCCGCCGAGGCCCTCGAACTGCAGAAGGGATCCGCCACGCAGCGCGTGCGCCAGCGGCTGTTCGCGCTCGCCGCCGACTTCACTGCGACCGCGGCATGGTCACTGATCGATGCCGGACAGCTCGACGACGCCGGGCGCCACCTGGACCGGGCCCTGACCCTTGCGGGCCTCGGCCAGGACACGGGGATGGTGATGCAGGTGTGGAACTGCCGGGCGCTGCTCGCCCGGCAGCGCCGGGACTACGCCGAGGCGGTCGCCGCCGCCCAGGCTGCCCAGGCCACGGCCATCGCCCGCACCAGCCCGCTGCACTCCTCCCTCGCCGCCGCGCGGACCGCCGTCAGCCTCGCCCACGGCGGCGAGTCCCGTGCCGCCCTCGCCCAGCTCGGGCGCGCCGAGACCGCCCTGGCGAAGGCTGACTCTGCGGAGCCCCGGGCCAGTTGGATCGCGTTCTACGGGGCGGCGGAGCTGCACTGCCTGACTGCGGTCGTGCGGGATGTCGTGGGACACCCCGCGGAGGCGGAGGCGGCTTCCCATCGAGCCCTGGCCGCGCTGCCGAAGTCCTACCGGCGCAACCGCGCGCACACCACGGCCCGGCTCGCCCTCGCGCAGTTGCACCAGGGCGACGTCGAGCAGGCGTGCGCGACCAGCAGCAAGGTCTTCACGATCATGCAGGGCACGCCACTGCCTGGACGGATGCGGCAGCTGCTCGGCGACTTTCAGCGCGACCTGATCACCCACGCCCCCTCCGCGCGCCTCGCGCACGAGTGGATGGACCGCTACCGGACCGAATGGAGCAGCTCGTGACCACCACAGCCGTCGACCTCCGTCACTTCGTCCACGAGGACCTGCCGACCATCCGGCAGACCCTCCTGGACGTGCACGCGGACGCCTACGCCGACGACATGACCGAGTTCGACGAGCGGTTCCCCTGGTTCGTGGACCACTGGGGCGGCAACCCCGGCTTCGCCTGCGTCATCGGCTACGACGGCGACGAGCCGGTCGGGTTCGCGTACGGCGCCCCGGCCGCTCCGGGCCGGGAGTGGTGGCGCGAGCACCTGAACAACCCGCCGGCGGACGCGTCCACCTTCAACTTCTCCGAGCTGATGGTGCGCCCTCGCTGGCGGAAGACCGGGACCGCCGAGCGGCTGCACGCCGCGTTGATCGAGGACCGGCCGGAGGCCATGGCCGCCCTGCTGGTCGACCCCGACCATCCCAAGGTGGAGGCGCTGTACGAGACGTGGGGCTACCGACGGATCGGCCGACGGCAGCCGTTCCCGGACTCCCCGAACTTCGCCGTGATGCTGCGCACCCTGAGCATCCCAGCCGCACCCTGACACACTGCGCAGCAAGGCCCCGGGAAGCCTGGAGGCCTTGCTGCTGGTCAGCAGGCATTACTGCCATTGGGTCCAACAGGCCTTACCGGCCCATGGACGGCCCGCCACGGCCCCGGGAAGGCGGCTGGCGGTGGTAGCTGGCCGACTCCTGAGCCCGGGCCCGGGACTGTTCGACGGCCGCGCGCTTCTGCTCGACGATGTGCGCGCGGCGGTTCTTGGTCTCGGTGCTGTGGAGCTCGGGGTACTTCGTGGCGATGGTCTTGCGCAGAGCCTGCTCGGCCTGGCCGGCCGCCACGGTCTTCCGGCTCTTGGCGGCCGCGTTGGTGTACTGGGTGACCTCGCCCTGCAGACGAGTCAGCTCCTGGGCGTCGCGTCGGTCGAGGCGGATCTCGATGTCGGGGAGCTGCTCGCGCATCGTCGCCAGCCGCTCGGTGACGGTCGCGACGTCGGCCGGCGCGGGCTGCTGGGCGTCGACGCCGTGGAACTGCCCGGCGAACTCACTGGTGCGGATCATCTCCCACGCCTCCATCCGGGCGCCGTTCCCCGCGCTGCGGGCCTCGCTCTCCGCTGCGCGGAAGGCCGCCTGCTCGGCTGTGGCCTCGGCGATGTCCGCCGCGATCTGCTTCTTGGTGATGCTGGCGCGCATCCGCTCCCAGCGGGTCATGTTCTTCTTCGGCGCCAAGGAGTCGCGCAGGTACCGGCCCCGTTCTTCTGCTCGGGTGCGCGCGGTGGCCGCCCGGTCGAGCTGCTGTGCGGCTTCCTGGGCCTTCGCCTCCGCCTGGTCCAGCAGGCTCTGCGCCGCGGCGGCGAATGCCTGCCCGCGGGTCTGCCCGGACGCCTTCTCCCGGGCAAGGCGCTCTTCGAGGGCACGTGCCTTCTGCGCCGTCTGCGCGGCGCCGCGCTCGGCGATCCCGGCCCGCTCGTGGGCCAGCCCGACCGTGCGAGCCAGGTCGGCGTCCGACCGCTTGCCGTACGGCCGGGTCTTCCAGGACTTCACAGACGCCATCTCCCGCTGGCGCTGGCTCTCCGCCAGGTGCTTCTCGCGAGCTGCCCGCTCCCGCGCATCGTTGTGGTCGGCCGCGGGGTCTTCCTGGGCCTCGGCGGCGGCCTGCTGTGCCTCCTCCTGCGCCTGGTGCGCGAGGCCGGGGGAGACGGCTGTCGCCACCTGGGCCCGCCGTAGCGCGGCCTCGCGCTCCTCGTGGCCCAGCTCGTGCTCGCGCGCGGCGGCCTGCTCCGGCAGCCGTACGGCCGGGGCCGGTGGTTCGCGCAGCAGGTCCGAGACCATGGAGTCGCCCCGGCTCTGCCCAAGGAACTTCGCGAACGCGCCGACGGCGCGCTGCAGGCGTTCGGTCTCGGTACGGGCCGCGCCGAGGCGGGCCTGCGTCTCATCGTCCTCGACGACCTCCAGGGGCAGCCAAAGGTGGTTCTCGGCTCGGCCGCGGGTGATGCCCGGGTAGACGGCGAAGGCGTTCGCGCCGTGCCCGTACAACAGGCTCACCTCGCTGGTGAGGCCCTGGCTCGCCGCGACCGTCATCGCGTAGCCGAGGGAGAGGGCACCGGAGCTGATGGCCTTCGGCTCGTACCAGGCGGACACGGTCTCGCCCGACTTCTTGTCACGCCAGGAGATCTCGACGCGGTGGTCCTCACCGATCGCCGTGACCACGGCCCGGTAGCCGTTGAGGACATCGGGGCCCTCGCCGCGGCGGCTGCGGTAGTCGTTCTGGCGCACGCGCACCAGGTCGCCCACGGCGAGGTTGAGTTCCGCGCCGCCGGACAGGGCGTAGCGGTGCTCGGCTCCGAGTTCGCCGCGCTGCCGGCGGATCTGCTGCGCCCCCAGGTTCAGCAGGTCGACGTCCGCGTTCTTGGCGGCCAGCACGGTCAGCGAGTCGATCAGGTCGTGCGGATCGCTCCAGCGGCCGCGCACCTCGTCCCAGGTGGTCAGGATCTGTCCGTGCGCCTCGATGGCGGTCTCGGCGGCGTGCACGCGGCCGGTGTCGGCCAGGATGCGCAGGGCCTGCTCGTGGTCGCCGGTGCGCCACACCTCCAGGGCGGCGCGTTCGGCGTCGTTGCGCTGGCGCCGGTTCTCGGTGAGGACCAGGCCGCCGACGAGCCGGTGGACCTCCTTGAACCAGCCGCCAGGGCCGATCGCCTGGAGCTGCTGCGGGTCGCCGATCGCCACGATCTTCGTGCCGGTGCGCTGCGCCTCCGTCATGAGGGCGGCGGCCTGCCGGTCGTTGGACATGGTGGCCTCGTCGACGACCAGGACGTCGATGCCGGTGAGCCCTTGGCCGTCGCGGATCTGCTGGAGCCAGGAGGCGATCGAGCGGGCCGGGATCCCGGAGGCGTCGTCCAGCGACTTGGCGGCGACGGCGGACACGGTGGCGCCGGCGTAGGTGTGGCCGGTGGCGTCCCACGCGATCCGGCACGCCTCCATGAGCGTGGACTTGCCGGTGCCGGCGGCGCCGATGTGCGCGTCGATGCCGTGCCCGGCGGTCAGCGTCCGCTCGATGGCGGCGCGCTGTTCGTCGGACAGGGCGAAGCCGTTGGCTATCTCGAAGACGGACATGGCGGCCGCGGCCTGCTCGGCGGTCAGCTGCACCGCCCCCTCGTCGAACCGTGCCAGGGCCTGGCCGGTGACGGTCTTCTCGGCGTCGAGGATGTCGCGGGTGGTGTAGCGGGCGGTCGACGACATGAGGGTGGAGCCGACGTGCGGCAGGCGCACCGCGTACCCCTCGACGGCGAGGACCTGGTCCGCGAGTTCGTCCAGGAGGCCCGGCTCGGCGCCGATGCCGAACTCCATCGCGTCCGCCACGGCGCCGAGCAGCTGCGCGCGGCTGAAGGATTTCTGCGAGGCGGTCAGTCCGGTCTCGGGGTCGAAGACGATGCGCGCGAGGTCGTCCGGGCCGGGCAGCCGCGGGCCTCCGCCGGGTCCGTCGATGCCCGCGCCGCCGTCGGGAGGTCCGGGTGCGGCGGCCGCCACCATCGCGTCGACGTCGCCGACGACCGCCGCGGCGCGCGTGCGCCAGCTGGTGCGCATCCCCGAGGCATCGGCGTCGACCTTCGCGCGGCGGGTCTGGTCCGCGACGCGCTGGCGTTCCTCGCGTGAGGCGTCCTCGGCAACCCGCTCGTTGACGGCGGCGTGGCGGCGGGAGAACGTGTCGCGCAGCTCCTCGGGCACCCCCCGGATCTCCCACGAGCGGGTGTCAGCGTTGTACTCGCGGCGCACGCCGAACGTCTCGTACGTCAGCTCCCGTACGCGCGCCTTGAAGTACCCGTCGAGGGCCTTGGCGTGACGGTGGAAGTCCTGCCCCGAGTTGGCGACGGCCCTCCACTCGCCGTCCTCGCAGAGCGCCATGTTGGCGATCGTGACGTGGACGTGCAGGTGCGGGTCGCCCGGCTCCCCGGCTGTCACCGGACGTGCGGCGAGGTGCTCCACCGACCAGCCGAGCAGACCGCCGGTCGCGATGCGCACCTTCTCCCCGTCCTCGCCGGCGACGGCGTAGCCGATCCACTGCTCGGCCTGGCGCACCGTGTCGTCCTTCGCGCGCTGCACCAGGTCGCGGAAAATGTGCTCATCGAGGTCACCCATGAGTCCGGAGAGCGCGCTGTCACTCTTCGGAAGATCGAGGACGAGGTCCCATCCGCGCACCCTCTTGTCGATGCGTTTGTCCGCGCTCGCGCGTGCCCGCTCGACCGTCTCGGTGCCGTAGATGTCGTCGAGGTCGAGGCCGACCGCGCGCGCGAGCTTGTGCAGTTCGGTGACCTTCAGGCGGTGCGTTTCACCGAACCGGTTGACCATGCGCAGCTGCGTGGCGAGCTGGCGCTGCTGCTTGGGCTTGCCCTCGAAGAGTTCGGCCGGTTCGACGCCCTGCTCAGCGGCGAGCGCGGTGATCGCCTCGGTCAGCCGGGCGACGGTCAGCTGCGCGTCGGGGTGGGCACGCACCGACGCCCTGGAGGCCAGCAGCCGGGCGCCGGTGGCGGGGTGGCAACCGTTCATGATCCGGCGCGCGGCGTCCTTCGCCTCGTCGTCCAGGCGGTCGCCCGCCGCGTACCCGAAGGTGCCCATTCCGCTGCCGACCCACACCAGGTGGCCGTCGCCCTCCGGTCGCAGCCGGTAGTCGAGGGCGGCGTCGACCGTGTCGTCCAGGACGACGGTTTCCGCCGCGTCGGCCTCGACGACGCCGCATCCGGCCTGTTCGCGCAGCCGGTACTCGACCTGTGCGTCCGCCTTGATCTTCGTCAGCCAGGCCATGCGGCCGCCCTCCCCGCTTGTGCGCTTGTGCGCCGTTCGGCCCGGCCGCGCTGGAGCTCCCCGATAGGGGAGCTCCCTTTGTGCCTAGGTCTTTTCTGATCTTGAACCTGTAGGTGAGCAGTCAGCTCGTCCGCAGGGAGCTTTGACAGTAGCTTCCGATCGACGGCTGCCGAAAAAGTGTTCGCGCTCGGCGAGGTGGCGGCTCGGTGCCGGGCTGCCGCGACGGCCTTCGGCGGGTCCGTCACCGCGCGCCGGGCATGAAATGAAGGCCGGGAGAGCGTCCGCGAATCACGGACGGGTGGTTGCGGACGGTGGTCGACGGGCGTCCACCCGCGGGTGCCGCCGGCGTCGGTGGGCGGGGCGGTTCGCGGCCCCCGGGGCCGTCCTCGAACACGACGAAGCCCCCGTCCGCTGAGGTTCGCGGACGGGGGCTTCGGAGCGCAGGCAGGCGGGTCAGCTGTCGCTCGTGTTGCTGCTGAGGAGCTGGCGCAACATGTCCTTCATCTCGTCCAAGTCCCCCTTCAGCTGCTCCTGCCCCTTCTCCAGCCGGTCGAGGGACGCGGTGTGGTTGGCCAGGGCGATGGTGTGCTCCGTCTGCTTGTCGATCACCCGCTGGAGCTTCTCGTTCAGGATGCGGGCCATCTCCTGGCTGATCGGATCCTCTGCCATGACACCTCTCGTTTCGCTTGTCGGTCCAGTGTGCCGCGATACCGGATGCGGCGGGTGCCTCATGGGCGGCGGACTTCGATTCCGGCGCCGCCGGGCGGGCTGGCGATGACGGGCAGGCCGCTCACCAGTGGCCGCCCTCAGCGCCGACCAGCTTGGCGACGCGGGGTCCGGCGCCGGCGTTGATGTGGCGGACCGCGACCTCGACGGCCTTCTTGGCGTCGTCGATCAGCAGTTCCTCGACCGGCCACTTCCCGGCGGGCTGGTCCAGCGTCCAGTCGTCCGCTGGCAGGCGCAGGGTGGCGGCGAGCAGCAGCGCGGGCTTCGACTCGTCCTCGGGGGCCTGCAGAGCCCGGGGGCCGTCGGAGCAGTCGTATCGGTCGGTCTCCCAGTCGCGCATGGCGGAGTAGGGCGGGCGCACGCTCTGAGCGAGCTGGTTGTGCTGGAGGGGGACCTCAATCTCGACCAGGAGGCGCCCGTCGTACTGGGACTGGGCAAGGCGGACGGCGCCGAGGTCGGGGCGGATGCGGACGTAGCCGGGGGACATGGTCGGCCCGGTGGCGACATGCCAGGCCCAGACGAGGAAGGCGATCGGGTCGGTGCGATCCTCGTCCCACAGGCCGTCCAGGTGCTGGGTGAGGTAACGGCCGAAGCGGGAGTCGAGAGGGGCGTTGCTGTCGCCCGCGGCGCGGTCGTAGTCGTCCGCGACGGCTACGAGGGTGGTGCTGGACCAGTTGGTCACGATGGGCTCCTCAAGAGGAGCGGGGCCGGTTTCGGCGGCCCCGCCGGGTCGGGCGTGGTGGGTCAGTGGCGGAAGATGTTGCCGAGCTCGCCGCGCACGAAGGCGCGGATGATCTCGGCAACCTGGGAGGCGCCGGCCTGGGAGGCCGGGGCGACGATCGACATGACGGGCGCGCGGTCGGCGGCGAATGAGAATGCCCAGCTGCCATCGCTGTAGATGCGGACGTCGATGTCGGCGTCGCCGTGGTAGCCGCCACGCGGGGTGTCGGGGCCGCGGTCGACGATGACGCCCGGGCCGTCGCACCGGGCGGTGAGCCCGAGTTCCTCCAGGGCCCTGACGAGGCAGCCCTGAAGGGAGATGATCTCCTCGATGGTGCGTCCGGACTTCGGGGCGCTCTCGTACTCGTACTGGCGGGAGACGACATCGAGCGTGCCGCCTGCCAGGTCAGTGGTCCAGCCCCACTCGGCGGGGGCGACGCCGTGCTTCTCGCCGGCGGCCCACAGGGCGGTGAGGAGTTCGGCGGCGTGCTCCAGGACGCTGGGCACGTACAGGGCGCGGTGCCCCTTGGCTGCCTTCTCGACGGCGGCGTACGCCTCGGCTGAGAAGGCGGGGCCGTTGGTGGCGGTGCTGTCGGTGCTGGGCATAGCTTCCTCTCTCGGTGAGCCCGGGGCCGGTTTCGGCGGCCCCGGGCTCATGCTGTCGTGGGGTGGTGACGGCGTAGGCGGATATCCGCCTACCTCTCACTGCTCCGTGGTTACTCGGGGTCCAGGCCGGTGCGCGGCTCGGTGTCGGGGATCTGGTGAACGTCGACCATGCGGCGGCGCAGGTCGAGTGTGATGTCCGCCGAGTGCGCCCAGGGCCCGGCCTCGTGGCCGAACGAGTCGATCGCGACGCGGATACGTCCGTTGGACATAGTGCCTCCACGGTTAGGGGTGTTGGGCCTAATAGGTCTTGAGGGTGTGCGATGACAGCGCCGGGCAGGGGACCGGGCCGTGCGGGCGGGCGTCAGGCCACCGCTGCGGGCTGCGTCTCGGAAGTGGTCGTGCGCGCCTCGTTCTGCTCCTGCCAGGCGTCGGGGTCGTATCCGGCGTCCTCGGCTGCGGCGTGGGCGAGGTCTGCGATCTCGCCGCTGTCCATGAGGTCCTCGTCCAGGTCGCGGACGACGGCGTCGGCGCGGGCGGGGTCCGTCTCGCGCAGGGCCACCAGCAGGCGGTGGGCGGTCCAGGTGGCGGCCGCGGTCTGGTGCCACGCGGTGCACGCCGTCAGGTCGGTGGTGAGGGTGTCGGCGGCCTCGTCGAGGGCGTGCAGCGTCTGCCGCAGCAGGTCCTCATCGCGGGCATCGGCCAGGTCCGGGGTGGGCCGGGGCGGGAGGAGGTCGGCGCGGGGGCCGGTGGTGCCGAGGCTGGTGGCCCAGTTGCCGAGGGCGGCGTCGACATCGTGCCGGGTGGGGCGGCTGCTGCGGTGCATCGGCATCTGGAGTCCCAGGTAGTCCCGGCCGAGGACGACCAGCGGCGCGTCGGGGGCGGGCTGCCAGATCTGGAGGGGGAAGGTGGCGTGCTGGAAGCGGGAGAGCAGGTGGGGATTGAGGCCGGTCAGCGCCGCCTCGGAGGTGACGGTGGTCAGGGCTGTCCGGACGACGTCGCGCCATGCGGGGTAGGTGGCGTCGTGGGCGGGTGCGGAGATCTGGGCGGTGCCGTCGGTCATCGTCAGGGTGTCGTCGACGCCAGGCGTCAGCGTGAGAAGGGTGTCGCCGGGCTGAGCGTCCAGCCATGCGATCAGCCAGGCCAGGTCGGTTTCGGGGACCGTGCGGGACCAGGCCGGGGCCTGGGGCGAGGTGAGCGTGGCGCGGGCGACGGCGAGGCTGAAGCGGTCGGTCGCGACGGCGTGGAGGATGCTCCCGTCGGTGTCGAGGCGGATGCCGCGGAGGGCTGCGGGGGCGTCCTCGTGGCCCACATGCGGGAGGGCCAGGGTCAGGATCCGGTGGAGGTGACCTGCGGACAGGGTGGTCATGGTGCTGCCCTTTCATGAGGCGGGCCGTGGCTGTTCGTCAGAGTTCTGCGGAGGCCAATTCGGCGCGGGCGCGTTCCAGCGGAGTCCTGGATGTGACCGACGGCCTCTTCGAGGATTTCTTGCGGGCGGGGAGTGCGGGGGCGGCCGTGCCTCCGGCCAGAAGTCCGGCCACCCCCGTGGTGCGGTCAGTTCGCGTAACGGAGCAGCTGCTTGCGGATGTGCTCGCGGGAGAAGTCGAGGTGGTCGGCGACGGCGGCCTGGGTGAGGTGCTTCGCCTTGATCTCGGCTGCCACGACGCTCCAGTAGGCGCGGTGTGCGGCGTCGATGGTCTGGTCCCGGGTAGTGCCCGCCTCCGTGATCCGCTGCTTCGCGGCGGTGGCCTCGGGGGTGTCGGGTCGGCTGGGGGACATGGTGATCAGCTCCGTCTCGGTTGAGGGACGATGGTGCTGCCCCCTGCTCCGGTTTGGAGCGGGTTGGGCGACCGGGGCGGGCGGCGCGTGGTGGGTAGCCGAGTGGCCGCCTGCCCCGGGGTCAGTTGGGCAGGGGGCTGCACTCGTGGCTGTACGCGGCGATCAGGTAGGGCGCGAGTTCCATGGGGCTGTCGAGGGGGACAGATGCGGTGACCTGCAGCCTGCATCGACCGCACCTGTAGTCACCGCGGCGGCGGTCGGCGGGCCGGGGCCAGCGGCCGCGCAGCAGGTTCAGGATCCGGTTCATCGGCGTCGAGCCTTTCTGATCAGGTGTCGGGTCAGTTGAGGGCGAGGGCTGCGCCCAGGGCCAGGACCAGGAGGACCAGGGCCCCGGCGGTGATGTCGTGGGCGATCTTGAGCCCGCGGTACTTGGCGGCGGCGATCGTGGAGAGCTTGACGATGTGCTCGGCGGTGCGGTCCTCGGCGAGGTCGGCGAGGACCTCCTCCGGCGAACAGTCCTTCCAGTACAGGTACGAGCCGCGCGGGGCCCCCTTGATGCTGGGGCGGACCACGAGGATGACGACGAGCATCGCGGCGACAAGGCCAGTGCCACCGGCGCCGACGAGGACTGCGGCCGGTACGGACAGGTGGTGACCGGGGATGGTGCCGATCAGCACCGCGAGGGGGATGGGGAAAGCGGCGAAAAGCCCGTTGGCCTTTCCGTCCGTGCGGACGATCTGGGCTTCCACCCCGGCGAGGGCGGTCTGCAGTTTGGCCTCGGTGGTGGCGACCTGACGGCTGGGCAGCCCGTCCAGGTCCAGCGCCTGCCGCGGGATCGGCAACTGCTCCATGACGACTCCTTCGTCTCGATCGGTGCGGGCCGCTGCCCGACACCCACACAATGCCAACTCTGAGTTGGCTATGTCAAGTTAAAGTTGGCCAGCTAAAAATCCCCGATAGGCAGAAGGGCGCGGGCGCTCAGCCCCGGGGCCGGCCAGCGGCCTCGCACCCCTCGCACCGTGGATCGTCGGCCGGTTGCTGGCCGCGGTAGACGGCCAGCAGGTCTGCCGGGCCGGTGACCTGGACCCAGGCGGGGCCGGGACACCCGTCCGGACAGGCGGTGCGGGCCTGCCAGTGGTGGTCGTACGGGTCGCCGTCGTTCCACCACCGCACTGTCAGCTCCTGGCCGGCGACACCGAAAGCGCCGGTGTCGAAGGCGTCGACCGAGGTCTGCCAGGTGAAGACGGCGGCCAGGTCGTCGCCGAAGTCCGCGCGGACGTTTGCGACGGGGTCGCGGGGGGCGACCGCGGACCGCTGTAGCAGCAGGCCCATCAGGTCCAGCTCGTCGGCGTAGTGCGCCTCGGTGAAGCCCTCATCGAGCAGCTGCTGGAGCGGCGGTGTCCCCGCATGCTGCCAGGCGACGGTGCTTTCAGGGACCTGCCGGGCGAAGGGCCGCTCGTACTGCCGGTCCTGGCAGGTCGACAGTGCCGTACGGACGACGATCGCGACGGCGGGCATCCGGTGGGCGCGGGCCTGTTCGATCAGCGTCGTACGGACGCGATGCTCCACATTCGTGGAGTCGGCGACGACCGGGAGTTGCCGTCGCAGGCGGCTGGCGAGCACCGCGTCGGCGACGGCCACGGCGTCCGGTGTGGCGGTCTGGTCGCCAGCCGTCCCGGCTACGGCCAGGCGCAGCGCGTCGAGCTCCACCCGCCAGTCGGCAGGGAACGCGCGGGCGATGCGGCTCTTTCCGGCACCGGCCGGGCCGATCAGGACCAGGACGGCGGGCTGCTGTGTGAACACAGTGGGTCTCCTCGATGGTGGGGCGGTGGGTCAGTGCAGCTCGTTGCGCGTGCGGGCGACCAGGCCGCGGGTCTGCGTCGTAACGCTGGTGTGGTCGTGGATGACCGTGCCGCTGTAGTGGTGGTGGTGCTCGGTGTGCGCGTCGGTCTTGGCGCGGCCAAGGGACTTCAGAAGGGATCCGGCGGCGAGGACCAGGGCGACGGGCCCGGCGGCGCCGACCGCGAGGGTGACCGGGTCGACCTGCCCGAGCGTGTAGAGCACGAGCGAGGTGGCGCCGCCGGCGGACAGGGCGGCGACGCTGCCGGAGAGCATCAGGGCGCTGGCGTCCGTCGCCTTCTGGCTCATCGGCGGGCGGCCGGGCTGGGCGCAGGGCACGGCGTCTCCTGTGGTCGGCAGCGTGGCGCTGTCCTTGTAGCGGGTGGCCGTGGGGCCGGTGGTGCTGTAGCCCTCGGCGATGAGGCGGGCGGCCTCGGCGGCGGCCTGGGCTTCGCTGAGCGGCTGCCGGGAGTGGGTGGTCGGCTCGTGCATGTCGAGTCCTCCTGCGGGCTGTGCGTGGGCATGGGGCAGGCCCGGAGCCGGGGTGCTCCGGGCCTGCGGTCGGTGTGCGGGGAAGGGGCGGTCAGTCGGCGGGGAGGGGGATGATGCGCTGGGTGCCGTCGGGGCGGGCGAGCTGTCCGCGGTCGCGCATGGTGCTGACGGTGGTGGTGATGGTGCCGCGCCGGGGCGGGCGGCCGCCGTCGTCCGCCAGGGCTTCCTGGAGCTCCGCCAGGGTCATGCCGTCGGGCGGCAGCACCGCGAGGATGCGCTGGGCGGTCGTCATCGTCGCCGGGGTCGGCTCGTCCGGCCCGCCGGACGGCGGCGCGGAGAGACCGCCCGTACTGCCGCTCGTCTGGCCGCCGGCCGCCTTGCGTTCCTTGGCGGTCACGTACGCCTCCAGGTCGATCGCGTCGCCCGGCGGCGGCTGCTCGCCGTACAGAGTGAGGATCACCGGGTCGTAGCCGACGCACGGCTCGACGCTGCCGACGACGTAGGTCCGGGCCATGCTGGTGGGGCGGCGGGACGTGAGGTGGTAGAGCATGCCCTGCGAGTTCACGTCGTCCTCGTCGTCGGCCGCTGTCTCGTGGTACCGGCGGACCCGCTGGACCTGGCCGACGACCTTCGGGATCGGCTGGAGGGCCTCGCCGCGGGGGACCAGGCCGTCGCCGACGAGCTGCTGCATCATCGCGGACGACCAGCGCAGCAGGATGACTTCGCCCTCCTTGAGCATGCCGCGCAGGGTGTCGCTGCCGCCGAGCTCGTCGAGGTGGCCGGCCTGCGCGGCGATGATGATGCCGACGCCCACCGACCGGCCCGTCCGCCCGAGCTCCTTGATGAGCCGGGCGCCCTCGTCGCGGACCGGGGCGCCCTTCTCCAGCAGCCGGTTGGCTTCGTCGACGATGCCGTAGACCAGCGGGTCGGGGGCGTCCTTGACGAAGCCGGAGCGGCCCATCTCCGCGTACGCGGCCATGCGGCGTTCGGCCTCGGCGACCAGGCCGCGCAGCATGAGGATCGTCTCGTACTGCGTGGTGACGCGGGTGGCGACGTGGCCCTTGGCCTCGGGCACCGATTGGCCGGACTTCAGGTCGGCGAGGTGGACGACGATGCCGGAGAGCTTGCAGGCGATCAGGAGTGCCTGCACCAGGCGGGACTTGCCTGCGCCGGTGGTCCCGAAGACGGCGCCCCTCTGCGCGTTGCCGGTCTTCGGGTCGAAGAGGCGGAACCGCAGTGGTGAGCCGTCGAAGTAGGTGCCGAGCGTGACGCGGCCCCGGGCGTCCATCAGCAGGTCGTTCAGGTTGATTTCCCGCATGTTCATCAGCGGGTTGGCCGGGTAGACGCGCACGATGGCCTGGCGTCCCACGCCCTGCTCGAAGATCACGCGGGTGTAGTCCTCGACCTTGAGCAGGTCGCAGAGCGCCTCGTGGTCGTAGCGCTTCACCCCGCCGGCCGGGGTCTTGAGTACGTACTCGCGCACTTCCGGCATCAGGTCAGCTCCTTGCGGACGGTGTACGTGGTGGCCTCGATCAGTTCGACGCCGGGCATCGCGGTGGCGGCGATCTCCTCCCACACCGCGGCCTCGTCGTCGTCGGCGTCCTGTTCCGGTTCGGCAGGTTGCGGGCGCACGCCCAGGACCAGGAGCCGGACTCCGGAGCCGCGTCCGGGCACGGGCCCGATCTCGATCAGGTCCTCCGGCATGTCCAGGTACGCGGACAGGTCAGGGATGAAGTCCTTGCCGAGCGGTACGGCCTTCCCCCTCGTCGCCGAGCCGATGACGAGCGCGAGGCATTCCTCGGTCACCTGCCGGTGCTCCACGAGCACGGTGCCGGGTGCGACGCCGCCCTCGACCGCGATGTTCTCCCCCCACCACCGGGCCTGCGGGCTGTCGTACGTGACCGCCGGGGCTTCTTCGGCCTCTTCCGCGGCGGCCTCGGCGGCTGCGGCGAACTCGGCGAGCTCCTGGGCGACCGCCTCGTCGACGACATCGCGGGCGAGACGGCCGGGGCGCATGATCCAGGTGGCGCCGGTCCACAGCGCCACCACGCCCGCCTGCACGAGCAGGGACACCCCGGTGTCGGGCGCCAGGCGCTCGGCGACCAGGAGGCCGCAGGCGCCCGCGTGGGGGGCGGCGTAGACGCCGATGGCCGTGGCCCGCGCCGAGGCGGGGCCTTTGAGGATCTTGATGTTGGTCGCCAGGCCGATCCCGGCGGTCGTCACGGCGGCGAGGACGCCGGGGACGGTGACGGAGTCGGTGGCCAGGCCCGCGGTGAGGACCGCGGCCCCGGCGACGGTTGCGGCACGGCCGGCGGTGGCGCGACTGGCCACCGCACGCACGCGAGCGAGCATGGGTTCCTCCAGAAACGGGGCGGGGCGGCCGGGCCATCGGCTCCGGCCGCCCCGCGGGGTCGGTGGTCTCTTCCGCTTCGGGCGGGTCCGCCCGAAGCGTGTCAGCGGTTGCTGTAGTACTCCCGGGTGGCCAACTCGCCGGGCTTGGAGACGATGGCGTCGTGCACGGGTCCGTAGTCGGCCTCGTGTCCGGTCTTCGCGGCGCGGAAGTCGCCGGCCATCTCCTCCGCCTCGGCGGCCAGGGACTCGGCGTCGGAGAGCACGCCGCGCATCACACCGGCGGCGTCCCGGTGCGCGTCGACGACGGCGCCCGAGACCCACATGGCGGACGCGGTGTCGGCCAGGGTGTCCACCTGGCGCGCGCAGTCCTCGACGTAGTTGTAGGCGCCGCGGACGGACTCGCTGAGGGCGAGCATCGCCATGCTCGCCATCCCCAGCTTGGCCGTGGCGACGGTGTAGGTGACGCCGTCGACGAACAGTTCGGCGACCTTGCTGCCCGCGCGGGCGAGGTCCATTCCCATGGCTACTCCTTGTGGTACGAGGATGCGGCGGGCGCGGTGTGGCCCATGTCGCGCACGACGTCGGCGACGGGCTTGTCGTGCTCGGCCGCGGTGTCTCCGGCGAGGGCGATGGCCTCCGAGGCACGGGGCAGGCCCGCCGCGACCGCGGTGGCCTTGTCCTCCACGACCCCGGCCCGGTCCATCAGCCGGGTGCACCAGCCGACGAACACGCCGGGCACGTTCTTGGCGATCAGGGAGGCGCGCAGGCCCTCCAGGGCGGCCTGGAGGCGCTGGCAGCGGTCGGCGACCTGCAGGGCGTGCTCGGCGCCCGCGAGGATCTCCTCCGCCATGTCCTTGTCCGCGTCGATGACGTCGTAGACCGTCAGGTCACTGTCGCCGAACTGTGTGTTGCCCACCGGCGGGGCGGTTCGTGCAGGCGCTCCTCCGGGCATCGGGATCGCCTCCTTTCTCGTGTTCTTCGGTGCCGGCGAGCTGGTGCTCGGCGGCGGTGCTGAGGGAGTGGGGGGAGCCGGGGTGGCCGGCGGTGTCTGCGGCGCGGCGGGGCCGGGCGGGAGACCCGGGCGCGGGGCGGCGACGTTGTCGATCCGGGGCTGGCGCCGCAGCGCCTCCGCCCGCGCCTCCGCGGCCCTGGCCCTGGCCTGGGCCTCCCAGTCGGTCCGGTGGAGCGTGGTCTTGTACTCCACCCGCATGCCGGGCGGCGGCCGCAGCCACTCCCCGTCCGCCCGCGGCTCCTCCCGCGGCGGCGGCCGGTGCTCGCGGGTGCGGCGGGACCGCGACCCGGGCCCGGACCCCGTCGCCCCGCCGGCAGACTCCGGCCCCGGGGTCTCAGCCCCGGCCGCCGAACCCTCGCCCCCGGGGGGCGGCTTCGGCGCCGTGGCCTTCGGCGGCGCCGTCGACGATCCCTTCGGTGCCCGCGGCTTCTTCTTCGAGCCGCCCTCGGGTTCGGTCTCGGCGTCCTCGGCCGGGGTGTCCTTCCTGTGCTTGCTCAGCACGGGCGGGTCGAGGTCCCCGCGCCGCTCTGTGAGCCGACGCTCCGCCTCTTCCGCGATCGACTGCCCGAGCGTCGTACGGTCCTCCTCGGCCTTCCGGGCCTTGCGCCGGGCCTTGCGGTCCGCCTTGGCGTCGGCCCGCTCCTGCCGGCGGGCCTCCCGGGCCGCGTCGCGGCGGGCGGCCCTGGCTTCCAGGCGCCCGTTGCGGATGCGGTCCTTCGCGGCCTGCCGGTCGTCCTCCGAGCCGTGCTTGCGGTCCCGGCCCTTGCCCCAGTCCTCCAGCCGGGCCGCCGACTTGTCCGCACGCCGCTGGTCCTTCGCCCGCTGCTTGTCCGCGGCCCGCTCCTGACGGCCGCGGACGCGCTCCAGGCTCGGGCTGGACGCGCTGGAGCTCGGCGACTTGGTGGACTTCGGACTCTTGGGGCCCGGCCCGGAGCCGTCCTTGCCCTTGCCCCCCGAGCCGTCCTTGCCCTTGCCGCCCGAGCCGTCCGGCCCCTTCGAGTTCTTGTCGCCGCCCTTGCCCTTGGCACCGGGGTCGTTCTTGCCGCCGGTTCCGGACTTCCCGCCGCGGCCGCCTCCGGTGCCGCCGCTCTCGCCGAACGTCCCCTTCGAGCCGCCCTTGCCGCCGCCCTTGTTCTTGGTGGTGGCGTCGCGGCCGAACTCGGTCGGTGACTGCACCCTGGCCTTCGCGCGGGCCTTCGCAGCGTCGTTGCCGATGGCCGCCAGGGCGGCCTCCTGCTCGGCGCGGTCCTTGATCCGCCCGGCCTTCGCCTTCGCCGCGGCCAGGCGGACGGGCGCCTGGTCCTGGAAGCGCTGGCGGCGGTCCTCCGCCCACTGCGTCATGCCGCGCAGGGCGGCAACCGCGATACCGATCGAGGCCACCATCATTCCGCCCAGGCCGGCCCGGCCCCGGCCGCCCTCGTCCTCTGCGCCGCCTTCGTCACGGGCTCCCGACCGCAACGCGGCCGGGAGCTCCGCCGTACTGCGCGACGGTGAGGCCGGGACCGGCGAGGGAGGGACCGCAGGTTCGGGGATCGACAGCGTCGGCAGGACCAGGGTCGGCGGGGACTCCTCGAAGCCCTCGTCCTCGTCCTCGTCCTCGTCGGTCACCGGCGCGGTGGGCGGGGCGGGCGGCATCGGTGGCAATGGCGGCGGCGGTGGGGGAGGAGGCGGGGGCGTGCCCCCGCCCGTCGGCCGGAACGGGAGCACCCGGCCGGGGGTGCCGTCGGTCTCGTCGCTCATGATTCCTTCCCAGAAAGGGTTGACAGACTGTGACCGCCTCGCGTACGCGCGCGCGTGTCCGTGCGCCCGTGTGTCCGCGCCTCCGCATTACGCGTGCGCGAGGCGGTCACAGCCCCAAATTGACCGGTGAATTGATTGAGCGGGCGGTCACTGTTCGTAGCGGGAGACCCAGACCGAGATCGTGCGGGCCAGGTCGTTCCAGACCTCCTCGCCGTTCTTCTCCCGCGTCGCGGCGACGGCCCGAGCCCGCTCCATCCACGACTCGGCCAGCCCGCGCGGCCCGCGCGCGGCCCGCTCCGCCTGACGGCGCTCGAAGTGCGCCCGCCGGTTGGCCGCCTGACGCTCCGCCTTGGTCTGCGCAGCCATCAGGCACCTCGCCGCAGGCCGTCGAACACGTCCCCGAACTCGTCCGTGGCCGTGGCCTTCGCGGGGGCGGTGCCGGGCTGCCCCGACTCGATCTCGGGGCGGCGGCCGGCCTTTTCCAGCTTCCGCTCCAGCTTCCGCTGGCGCTTCGCCTCCCGCTTCTCCGGCAGCTCCTCGTAGGAGCGCTGGTACCGCGCGTTGAACGCGACCAGGTCACCGACGGCGGACTCCACGTCGTCGGCGGCCTTGAACAGCGGCTTCGTCACGTGCCGGGCCCGCAGCGCGGCCTGGCCCGGCAGGTCGCCCTCGATGCTGTCCATCTCCCCTACCAGAGCGGCCATCTCGCGGGCCAGGCGCCGCAGATCGTCGACGATCGGCAGGAGCTGTGCCCTGCGCTGCTCCAGGTGAATCGCCCGGTCGGCGGGGGTCTGCAGGTGATCCGGGGTCCATTTACTGCCGTTCATGTCTCTCTCCTGACAGGGAAAGGGGCGGGGCCACCGCCCCCTGGAGAGGCACGGCGGCAGCCCCGCGGTTACGGGGGGGGGAGGGCTGCGCCGCCGGGATACCCGGCTCAGGCGCGGATGCGGGCGCGCTCGACGGCGCGGACCTGGTTGCGGACGTACTCGGGGCCGGTTACCGGATCGAGTGCGAACTGCCGGGCAACCTCGGCGTGGGAGACCTCGGCACCGGAGTCCATGAGCTCGCGCACCCGGGCACGGATCGCCTCACGCGTCTCGGCGGACGGCGCGTTACCGGACGCCTTACCGGACCGACTACCGGATCCGTTACCGGACGCTTTACCGGACCGGCTACCGGACCCGGTACCGGACGCCTTACCGGACCGACCACCGGATGCCTTACCGGGCCGGTTACCGGATCCGGTAGAGCGCGAATTACCGGACCGGCTACCGGATCCGGTAGGCGGCTGGCACTGCGCGCACTCGTGCTCGCAGTCACCGGCGCAGGGCAGCAGACGCTCGTACGCGTCGCAGGAAAGGTCCTTGCACGAACCGTCGCAGTCGTCACCGCACTGGGGGCGCTCGGCGCCCGGCTCGTCGGAACGTTCCTTGTCGTGGTCGAGCAGGCCGTGCACCCGCCACACGACCGTCACGAAGACCAGCACGACGCCCACGATGAGCTCCTGGGGACCGTGCGACTTCGGGTCGGCTAGGTGCGCGGTGATGTTGGCCGCGGCCATGATGCCCAGCGCCCAGGGCACATCGGTCTTCCGGCGGAACGCCGAGATCGCGTAGATGTCGATCGCGACGGGCAGCATCGGCGCCGCAGCCTCGTTGAAGCCGACCAGGCGGGCGAGCGAGTATTCGCCCTGCGCTGTCAGCCCTACCGCCGCCACCAGCCCCAGCCAGGGCAGGCCGCCCCAGAACCGGTTGGTGACCGACCGCCGCCGGGCAGCCCACGACTTCTTCGTCGCCGCGGCCGCCTTCAACTTCTCGTACTTGGCATCGGCGCGGCGCTGCATCTTCGCGGCACGGTCGGTGGCTTCGACCGCGTCCGCCAGCAGCTCCTTCCGCTCCTCCTCCACGCCGGCAAGGACCTGCGCCGCGGCCGAGTGAGCGTCCGCCTCGGCGACCCGGCGCATCTCCGTCAGCTCGGCATCGAGCCGGGCACGCTGCTCCTCGCGCTCCGCCTCCAACTGCTCGCCGAACGCGTCCGCCTGCTCCTGGAGCGCGGCGCGGGCCGTCGCCGCGCTCTGGCGGTCCCGGTCCAGCGTCGCCTGGATCTCCGCTCGCTGCTCAGCGAGTTCTTCGCCCAGTTCCAGGTGAGCGCGGCGGCGCATCAGCTCCACATCGGATTCGGCCGCCTGACGGATCGCGTATGTCTCGGCCGCCTGCCGCTGCGCCTCGTCGAGGATCCGGGCGGCGTCGGCAAGCGCGGTCTTGTAAGCGGTCTCCGCCGCCGCCCGGCGCAGCGCCATCAGCCGCTCCGCCTGCTCGGTGGCTTCCGCCAGGACCTGCTGGGCACGCTGCTCAGCCTCCTCCCGGAGGGCCGCGGCGGCGCGAACGGCCTGTTCCTGGATGGCGTTGGCGGCTCGGGTGGCCTGGGAGCGGCGTCGGCCCGCAGCCGCCCGTGCGGAGGTAACGGTGGTTTTGGCCTGCTGCCGGGCGTCGTCCCGAATGCCCTGTGCCTCCTGGGCCGCGGCGGCGCGCACACCGTCCGCGTCCGCGGCCGCCTGCCTCAGCCGGCCGCCAGCCTCCTCCGCGGCCTCGCCCAGGACCTGCCGGGCGTCGGCGGCCGCCGCCCGGCGGATTACTCCGGCTTGCTCCTCGGCGCTGCGGATCAGCGCCGCTACTTCGTCGGCCGCGTCCTTCGCCGCGGCAGCGCGGGCAGCGTCCGCGTCCTCGGCGGCCTGCCGCAGCCTGCGGCCGGCTTCTTCGGCGGCCTCGATCAGGGTCTGCCGGGCGTCGGCGGCCGCTCCTCGGCGGATCAGCACCGCGGCTTCGTCGGCCTGGGCAGTCAGCGCTGCGGCCTTGTCGGCTGCGGTTCGCCGGACCTCGTCCACGATGTCAGCGGACTGAGGACCGCCCCCCGCCCGCCCCGCCGTACGGGGCCCCGGCGTCTTCTTCGGCGGAGCGTTCCGGGACGCGGACGCCGCCTTCTTGGCGCCGCGAGTAGCTGTGGCGGCCACGCCGCCTCCTTTCCATACGAGGTGGTCCTGCACCGGTCGACCGGTGCAGGACCACAGGGAGATGGGGGATCAGGTCACCGAAGATCATCGGGCCTTCGGGGTACGAGGTTCTGGTGCGTCTCGTAGTCGGCGGCCGTCCAGTGGGCAGGGTCGCCGCGCTCCGCGCGGAACGCGGCCGCGGTGGGCGAGGGCGCCCGCCAGGACTCCTGGAGCTCGAAGTGGGCCAGCCACTGGTCGGTCGTGGCTCCCGCCAGATACAGGCGCTCGACCATCCGCTCCAGCCGCGGGGTGACGTCGTGGTCCCAGGTCAGCACCGCAGCCGCCGTTGCCAGCAGCACGTCGGTGCCGCCTTCCAGGCGGGCGATCGCCACGATCTCGATACCGGTGAGCTGCGCGGCGCCGACCATGGTGCCGGCGGCCACCGCGAACGGGACCACGTTGCGGACCGTGAACCGCGCGGCGCGGGCGAGGAGGTAACGGGTGCTCATGCCTGCACCTCCACCGCGACCTCGTCGCCGACCCGCGGGGCCTGCGTGATGGCCCAGCCGTCCGGCACAGCCCCGGGCACCCCGCGGTCCGTGTGGTGGTAGCGCTCGGCGAGGTCCTCGACGTGCGGCGGGGGCTCGGTCTCCGCCAGCCGGTGCGTCGTAGCGATCCAGCCCTCCCGGCGGTCCTTGTCCGCCGGGGTCGGCCCCCACGGGCCGTCGCCGATGGACGGATCGGCCGCGCGGGCAGCGTCCTCGGCCGCCTTACGGGTGCGGTGGGCACTGTGCACCAGGCCGTCACGGACCAGCACCTCGACCGGCGCCTCAGCGGCCCGCCAGAAGTGGTCGATGACGTCCAGGAGCTGCTTCTCGACCGTCCGCAGCGTGGCCGCCTCCGCGATGACCCGCGTCAGGTCGGCCGCCAGCTCGTTCGCCCGCTGCGCCTCCGCACGCAGGTCGTTCGTCAGCACGGCGGCCCGCTTCTGGGCCAGGAGGGCGCTGTCGTCGACCGTGCGGTCGAGGTCGTCACGCTCGCTCTTGATGCGGGCGAGCCGCAGCTGGACCGCGGAGACGCGGGCCTCGGCCCGGTCACGCTGGCCGACCAGCTCGGCCAGACGCCGCTTGGTGATGAAGCGAATCATGCGGAGTACCCCCTGACGGTGCCCGTACGCGGGCGGGCGAAGTGGTGGACGGTGAGGCGGACGGCGCAGCGAGCGAGAAGGCCGGCGGCCGCAAGGACGACCGCCGCCTTCATCAGCGCCGCGGCGGCGACGGCGACGGCAACGAGCGCGGGCTCCAGCACCAGGCCGACCCCGAGAGCCAGGCCCAGCAGGACACCGACCAGCACGGCCAGCGCGGCGGGGTGCAGCTCGTCGACGCGCTCCAGCAGCCTCCGCCGCAGGCGGTTGAGGTGGATGCGGTCCATCACTGCACCCCCGGGACGGCTTTGCCCGAGCCGCCGGACGAGCGCTGGTTGTCCTCGGCGACCCGCCGGGACAGCTCCTCGCGGTCCTCCGACCGCGACATGTCGCCGCTCATGCCGCTCGCCCCGCCTTCTGGGCCTCACCGTCGAGCACGTCGTCGAGGTCGGCATCGACGGCGGCGATCAGCGCCTCCAGCTCGGCGACGGTGATCTGGGAGGAGTCGACGGTGATCTTCAGGCTGACGTCGCCCTGGCAGATCGTCCCGGTGACCGTGCACCGCGACGGGGTGCGGGTGAGCGCGCTGTGCTCCAGGTCCCGGACCAAGGCCGGGAGGAGGCCGACCACCGGGGCCGGCACGTTGAGCTCGACCGTGATGCGGCCCTGGCGGGGGATGATGACCTCGACGTCGACGCCGAGGCGGGCGAGGTCCCGGACCTCGCCCCGGACGCCCCGCGCCTCCTCGACGATGTCGTCGACCGCGTCGACCGCGTCGACAACAGCCCAGGGGCGCAGGGGTACAGCAGCAGCTGCGATGATGCTCATGCGGATCGGCTCCTAGTT
>NZ_JBVHRF010000014.1:0-47272 GCF_055567035.1 Streptomyces sp. NPDC027185
TCGAAGAGGTCCTGCCCTACGAAGAACTGCACGTGACCCTCCCGCAGACCCTTGTACCACCGATCGGATTCGGCACCGAACGGGCCACCGGGCAGCGGACCGCCTTCCTCGCCGGGGAACCGGTGACGCTGACGGACCAGCAGCGGGCCGGTCTGCCCCAGGGCACACCGCGCACCGTCAGGTCCTGGATCGATGAGAGGACGGGCAGCAACGGCGAGGACGCCTCGCTCCAGGTCACGATCACCGTGCCGGAGCCGGAGCGGCTCATGGCACCGCCGGTGAGTGAGTTCATTCAGCTCCTGCCGCACAACGCCGGCACGTCCCCGCGGACGGTCGCACCGCAGGCGCCGCAAGCAATCGGACCGCGGGCGACGGCACCGGCACCGGCACCGCGGACCCTCTCGGCACCCGTGCCCCAGGCACAGGAACCCGCGGCAGAGCAGACGCCGCGCCCGTCGGCAACGGCACCCCTGCCGCTCGCCAACCTGGGCTCCTCGCCGGCCCACACACGCAGCACCGCGCCTGCCCGCACACCGGGCGACGCCCGGGAGACCGCCCCGGCCGACTCCACTTCGCTGGTACCACCCGTCGACAACCCTGAGCTGGTCCGAGGACGGCTCCAGGTCATCGAATGGGCTCCCTCCGGCACATCGGAGAGCGCCGGCGCGGCGCTCGGCCAGATCCGCTACTGGATCGGCACCGTGGACACCGCGGCGCTGACGCCGGAGAACCCCGCGAGGCCCCTGCTCTCGCCGGACGGACAGGGCGGTGGGCAACCGCCGCGTGTCCTGCACCTGAGCGGCGCGATGTTCATGGAGGATCCCGAAGACGGCCAGGAGGTCATCAGGGCGCTGCTGCGAAGGGCCGCGGGCCTCACCGCGGGCAACAGCCTCGCTCCCGGTGCCGACACGGTGCTCGTCGAGACCAACGGCGTGATCCTGACGCCCGGGATGCTCACGGGATACGGGTTCGTGCGGCTGGGCGACAGCCCGCTGTGGCACCAGACCGGCGACGGTCTGATCGCCACGATGAGTACCCACCCCGCCCCGGAGAACTTGACCGTCGAGAACTGCGAGTCGATGCGGCGGTGACAACGGCCTGGGGGCGCTCCGCAGGGGCGCCCCCAGACCCCTCCACACTCCCCGCCGCCGCACCAGGTCAAAGACCCCCAGAACAAGGCCAAGGCGCTTTCTAGTGGTCATTGCAGCACATGGTTGTGTTGATCAGGCCACGATTAGTTTATGCAGGCGCTCGGCTGGGGCTTCCCCGGCCGAGCGCCCGGTCGTTGACGGATCTATTCCTACTGCTTATTGATCATTTCAGAATGAGTTCGGAGTCGTCGTCCCAGGCAGATGATGCTGCAGACGAGTTGAAGGAGGCCGAGGTGCAGGTCGGCGCGTACCTCGTAGCGGGTATGCAGGCGCTTGAACTGGTGGAGCCAGGCGAAGGTCCGCTCGACCACCCAGCGGGTCTAGCCCGAGCCGGAACCGTGTGGGTGCCGCCGCGACGGGCGATGAGAGGCTTGATCCCACGCTTCCACAGCAGGCGGCGGTACTTGTCGAAGTCGTAGCCTCGGTCGGCAAACAGTCTGTGTGGGCGTGTCCGCGGACGTCCTCGCAGGCCCCGGATCGGCGGGATCGCGTCCAAGAGCGGCAGGAGCGTCGATCAGCAGATCGCCATCTGGGCCGTTCTCGGCGCGGGTACCGTCGCCGCCCAACTCTGCCGCAGTTTCACCCAGTCCTCCTGACACCCGTCCGGCCCGGGGCGCACCGCCCCGGGCCGCGGGCCGAGAGAAGGAGACCGGGGTGGTCCGCCCCCTGAACAATCTGCCGTCCGAAAGGTGACTGGCTCGCTTCGCCGCTGACCTCCGAGCTCTGCGGCTGCGGGCTGGCAACCCACCCTCGCGGAGATGTCCCGACGCTGCGGCGTCTGCATCGCCACCCTCTCCGGCGCCCACGGCGGCACGAAGCTGCCCACCTGGCGCACCCTGCAGGGCTTTCTCCGCGCCTGCGGCGCGGACGAAGCGACCCTTCGCTCCTGGCACGCGCGGTGGCGCAACCTCCGAGCCCAACGAGCCACCGAGAACGCCGGCCCCGCGGCGTCCGTCCGCAAACAATGGCTCCGCCACCACGAGTTCATGCCTCCTCGGGTGAAGACCGGAACGGAGCTGGCTAAAGCCCTCGATCAGCTCCGACGGCTTCTGGGCTGAGCCTGCGGGACCTGGTACGGCGCAGCCACGGCTTCTCCCACCACACCCTCGGCGTCGCTCTGCATGGCGACCGTCCGTTGACCGCCGACCTCATGGCCGCCGTCTTCGCTGCCTGTGCCCTCTAACCGCCAGAGCTCATCCGATGGCTGGAGGAACTCGCACGAGTAGAGCCCGGCGAGCGTGTCCGCGCCGCACACTTGGGGCACGCCGCCGCGCAGCGGCACAGGCGCCCCAGACTCCCCGTTGATCCACTGCGCCGCAAAGCCCCGGATACCACCTTCCAGGACCTTCACATTGCCAGATACGTCGCCACCGCAAGAAGGAACGGCTAGCCCCCGCCCGTCCACGAGGGGGCGACATCCGCAGTGGAACTGGTCCGATGGCGACGCCTGTGCCCTGGGCGACGAGGACCTAGCTGGAGCAGGCCCGGTTCGTCGTAGCTGCCAACACCTCGGCCGGCCGCACGGTCATCCCTCGCTGCGGGGCCTCCCGCCCGGAACGGTCCGGCACCCGAGCCGGGCGACGTCGGCTTGAGGCCCGCAGCCGCGCCTGCCCGACCGCCGTCTCAAGGCGCTCCAGAGCCGGGCTGGGCGGTCGTGACCCGGGTCGCGTTGGCGAGGGCGCGGGTCAGGGGCAGGCTCGGGGGGAGAGAAAGGGCCGGCTGATCCATCCGGGCAAGCTGGGCACGTGTCCCGGCAAGGTGGCGGGGTTGGCGCTGAGGAGGGCCAGGTCCTAGGCAAGGCGAAGGGCGCGGCCGTCGAACCCGTAGTCGTCCTCCTGCTCGTCGGGCACAGGTGAGCAGTTGGCCGCGGCTGACGAGTACGTCGGAGGCCGCGTGCAGCTGGTCGGCGGCGAAGCCGGCCAGACGCGGGTTGCTGTGGATTCGGCGGGCGATGTGGTGCAGGGGCCGGCGGGCGGTCACCTGCGGGTTGAACAGGTCGGCCAGTTCGGGTAGGCACAAGGCCGGAAGGCAGGAGAGGAGCAGTTCCTCGCTGAGAGCGGGCGCCGGGTCGGCAGGGAGCCCTCGCCATCCGGGTCGGTGGGGCCGAGCCGGGCGTCCTCGAGGGCCTGCGTCTCGGCCTCGTCCAGCAGCAGGTGCCGGAAAGCCGCCCCGAACACGAGATGCGCGGTGAGCTGCGCCCACCGCTGGGGCACCGGGCCAGCATCGCCCAGCCAGCGTGGCCGTCCAGCTCAAGCGACCAGTCCTTCGAGAACGCGGACACCGCCTCCAGCCCTCTTCGGGCTCGGGGTGAAGAATGTACGCTGGCGAGCGGGGTGAGGCAGGCTCCCAGGACGGCGTCGAGCAGTTCTGGCGGCACGGGCGGGCTGGCGCGACGCCCTTGGTGCGGGTGTAGCGGTCGGGATCCCAGTCCCCGACGACCTGTTCCACCTCGTGGTCAGGCAGGCGGGGAAGGAGCGTGATGGCCGCATCGACCTGGTCGGGGTGGCGTGCCAGAGCGGAGGTCAGCCCGGCCCAGGCCTGGCGGTGCCGCAAGATGGCGGGCACATCGGCGGCGGTCACGGTGCCGTCAGCCGCCAGAGCGGCCAGCGTCTTCTCGTCGGCGCGCACCAGGCGCCGCGGCCCAAGCCTTCTGGCGAAGACGCCGCTCCATGACCAAGATGCACCAGGGGGTGGTCACCGTGGCCCGTCCATGGGTACGCCGCAACATCGGTGGACGGCGGCTGTGGGGCTGGATGCCATATGTGGGCGGTTCCAACCGCCGCTGGATTCTCGAAGAGCTCGGCACGCGGATCCGTCCGGAGTGGAACAAGCCGGCCAGCCGGTGGGAGATCGCCCGCCCGCACCTGCGCGCGCTCGCCGAGCGGTTCGGCGAGGTCGACGTGTACCTGCAGTTCGCAGACACTGAGCGATGCGACACCCGCTGCCAGGAAGCGCAGGGGGACGACTGCACCTGCTCCTGCAGGGGAGAGAACCACGGCGGAGCTGCGTACTGGCGCACCTGGGCCTTGGTGGGCGACACCACTCTGCTCGACAGCGCACGCCGCGAGCGCTACCTGCGCATCCAGACACGCGCGAGGAGGCCGCCGATGGAGCGGAACGCGCGATAGCAGCGGCCACATGCGATGGATCTTGATTCGGTGCTCGATGCGGTCGGTGACGACGACTTCGGAAGTAGGGAGAGCCCTTGCGCAGTTGACCGCTGATCATGCCGAGTGGGGGCGGCTGGACGTCACCCTGGATGATCTGGGCTGTGGTCGGTCATGGGAAGAGATCCACCGCGTGCGGAGCGTGGAGCTTGCGTCCCCGGAGTGCGCGGGGCAGCTGCGAGCCCCGTCTGGCCAAGCTGGAGACCCGGCATTTCTACCACCGCATCGAGCCGCCGTCGTGCTCGTTGGCGAACGAGTCGCTTGAGCACCATCTCCTCAAGCTGGAGTTTACCGACCTGCTATTTCCTGCCCTTGTCCCTCATTTGGAGGGCGTCTGAGCCCAACCCGTACCGGTTTACCAACCGTCTGGGTTCTCTCCGCTACAGGGGAGTCGTGAGTGGAGGGGCGAACCGGCGCGAAGCGCGATGGTCCTGGGGGATCTCCGGGTACAGCCGATGAAGCGTGCTGGGGGCGGCTGGTCGTACACGATCGTTTGGCCGGACGGGTCGGTCGACGAGGAGGCTGATGGCTTCCTGCGGACCTATGAAGGTCGTGGAACGCAGAAGACGTACGCGTACCACCTGGTTGATCACCTTCGGTGGCGGGTGCGCGAAGGGCTGTCCACGTCCGCGGTGAGGTTGCTGGATCTGCATCGGTATATGGGGGCGGTGGGAGCGAAGGTGCCTATGCCGTGGGGCCAGCCGTGGCGGCTGCCTCCGAAACGTCCGTATGGCTCGTCTGCCTTGCAAGTTCTGTCCGCGTGTCTGAAGGCGTTCTACCTGTACCTTTGCGCCTCGGACGGGGTGAATGAACAGCTGCGGTCGGAGTTGGAGATTCGCCGGCTGCCGACGCAGGCTGACCGGGACCGGGCCTTGCTAGGCCATGCGATCCGCTCAATGCCGACCAACCCGCTGGCGCCGAAGCAGGGCTCACGGCCGCGGCACCCGAAGATGCTGCCGGGCGGATTCCAGGAGACCGGTCTGCACTTGGTGGATCTACACCTTCGGGAGAACGCTGACTGCGGTGAGTGCGTGCGTCCCCACCTGCACGTTTGTCACCGCTGGGGGAATCCGAACAGGGCGGCCGCGAAGATCAAGCCGGACTGGGAGATCGTCGATGGCGTGGTCACCAAGGGGGAGAACCACCGGGTGAGCCCGGCCATGGTCAGCAGCTACTTCAAGTACATGACGACGGAGTACGCGAAGCACGCTGCCGGCCACGGCATGCTGCTGATCCAACTCGCTGGTCCCCGGCGGGGAGAACCGTGGACTGCTGATGCGGCCGGGGGAATGCTGCGACGGGCAGGCCGCAGAGCCGGGCTGGCCGGGCGGGTGACACCCAAGGGCTTTCGGCACGAGTTCACGAACAAGATTCTCGATGCCTCTGGCGGCGACCCGATGGTGGCGAAGGCTGCGGGGAATTGGGCCTCGGCACAGATGGTTGACGAGGTTTATGGTCACCCCGACCTGCACTCACCCGAGTTTGCGTCCGCTCTCCAAGCGGTCTGGGGTGAGGAGAAGTGACAGTTGCGCTGCCCGTCACACTGTCCGTCCTCGACCGCCAGCCCAAGAGCCGGGAAGTTGCCGACCGGCTGGAATTGCTGGAAACACTGATCGCCGCACCGTCGTTCGACCCTGTCCTGCGGCCGGACGCCATTCAGGTCCCCGCCGACCACGCTGTCTACGGATGGTTGTGCAACGTTCCGGGCTGCCAGCGCGGAGAGGAGACGATGCATGAGTACTGCAACGTTCACGAGGGCCAGTGGCGGGCCTTTCGGGACGCCGGCGGCAGCGTCGCAGACTTCTTGCGGACCGCCGAGCCTCTCCAGCCGCATGCATGGGCCGATGCCCCAGTTTGCCTGGTCTGTCCGGAGGTTCCGGTATGGAGCCAGAAGACAGGGCTGTGTTTCCTGCACGCCGACCGCTGGAACAAGAAGTCCAGCCACTGGCGCCGGGCCAAGGGGACCGAACTCGACATCGAGGAATGGCTCACCCAAGCCCAGCCGCTACCCCCCTTCGGGGCCTGCGTGGTCACGGCCTGCCCCAAAAGAGCTGACCACCCGATCAAGATGTGTCGGCGGCACAAGAACCACTATCTGCGCGAGGGAAGCCCCGGCGGGGCCCGGCTGCCAGTGAACGGGGGCGGTGGCTCCTGGACCGCGGCAAGGCCATCGACCTGCACTACGACGACGAGACTGCCTTCCGTCGTTGGTGCCGGCAGACTCCCGCTCTCGTCCGGTCGAACGGCAAGCTTTCGCTGCTGGGGCTCCGGCCGCTGCTGAAAGCGGAGATCAAGTGGACTATGGCCCACCACGCTGGGCTGCCAGATGCTCCACACTGGCCGGTGCGATTCATCCAGCGTCTGGCCACTGAGGCCGGCAAACAGGACGCCCAGTCGCTGGTGGATCTGGATCTCGATCAGCTCACCAACCATCAGGCGAAGATCACCCGACGCATGCTCCGCTACCTGCGGCTGATCTACTTCACCCGGCAAGACACCAAGGACGCGGGCTTCATCGAGATCCTCCACTTCGGCAAGAGCTACCGCAACCGTGAGAGTGCCATCGACATCTCGGCGGTGACCCAACGCTGGCTTCGCGACTTGCTCTGGGAGCGGATGGCGGCCCGGCTGTCCGCACCGGACACCCCCGCAGCAGGAACTTGTTCGACTACATCCGCCGCGGTAGCGTCGAACTGAGTGCCTACCTGGAGGCTCAGGCTCCATCCGGCGGCCACGACGTCAGGGCGCTGGCCAAGGCCCACATGGACGCCTTCGTGACCGACCAACGACACCGGGCCGAGCACAAACTGTTCGGTCTGGGCATCCACAACCGGATCGGCGGGTCCCAGGCCAGCGTCGTCACCCGCGGCACCCTCGCCACCGTCTTCGCCGGTGTCCGGCGAGTGCTGAGGATGGCGATGGACACCGGCTTGGCCGAGGAGACCGGGCTGGTCCGCGGCTTCATCGTCGCGGCCCCGCACGGCACCAACAAGGCCCGTCGCCGCTGCCCGTTCCCTGACGCAGCTGCCCGAGCCCTGGCCGCTGGGCGCAACCTGCAACAGCTGGACGCCCTCGACATCGAGGGCCGGGGCCTTCGGGACATCTGGGAGGCCCTGGTCCTAACCGGCCGCCGATGCAACGAGGTCATCAACGTCCGGTTGGAGTGCCTAGGGCGGCTCAACAGCCTTCCCCTCTTCTGGCATGACCAGACCAAGGTCGGTAACTACGACGAAGCCATCCGCATCCCCGAACGCCTTTACCAGTTTTTGGAAAAGCGACAGGAGAAGACCGTCACGTGATTCGTGCACCTCCACGGTCGGCTTCCCACCAGCGCCGAACGATGCCAGATGGCCTTGTTCAGCCGCCGGTCCGGATGGGTCAGCACGCGGTGAGCTACACATGGTTCAGCACGGCCTTCCGAAGCTGGGTCAGGGACCTGGACATCGGCCACCACGTCGCCCATCAAGCCCGTCACACCCTCGCTACGAATCTCCTGAAGAACGGCGCGAACCTCACACACGTCAAGCGCTACCTCGGACAAGTCTCCGAAGCGATGGCCGAGCACTACGTCCACCTCGCCAACACTGACCCCAAGCTGGAAGACGCTCTCCAAGACGTCTGGGTCGCCGGCCCCGGAGCCCCCGAACCCGGCCTGGTGCTGTCCGGCGGCGAGGCCATGCTGGTCGACCTCACCCGCAAGCCCACCCCCGCCGAGGGCGGCTTCTGCACGTTCCAGCCCGTCGTCAACGGTGACGCCTGCCCCTGGAAGCTCAACTGCCACACCTGCGACAAGTTCGTCCTCTCCGGCGCGGACCTCGTCTTGATGCCGTGACGGCGATTCAGTTGCGCACCCGGAAGGAAGTGGCAACGCCACAAGAGCCAGAGCAGCGACGACAGGTCGAGCGAGACGATGAGATATCAGCACCCGGCATCATGCCGAGCCAGCGGAACCAAAATGTTCAGGTCTTCTGCCGAGGGCTGGAAACAACCACACCCTGACCGCGAGGCGCTGTCATCAGAAGTGATCAGGCACGCAGGGCTGCGCTGCGGGTGACTTGCATTCCTTCACTTACACGGGTGATAGGCCCAAACCAAGGTTGGTCTGGGCAGGGACCTGTAGGGGGCGACACTGATCGCGTCGGCCCGGTGAGCTGCGGCGGTCCCTGAGTCGTGGCGAGGAGCCCGAGGTGCCAGCGCATCATCGCGCGCATTGCCCCGGGCCTGGCGGCCCGGGGCACGACGTGTGCAGGCCCGGAGTTGCGGAGCGCCTTAGGCGCTTGTGGGCGGGGGTACTGCCATACGCCGCCGACCTGGCCGGAAGCACCATGGTTCCCCTGACAGACGATGAGAGTGTCAGGGCTACCTCGACGCGCATGCCGACCGGCCCTCGAAGACGCAGCGCTGGCTCGACCCAGCACGGCGGCTGCATCCGCCGCGCGCGTAGGCTACTCGCATGATTCGCGCGGTGGCCTTCGACGTCGGAGAGACCCTGATCCGCGATGACCGCACCTGGGCAGCTTGGGCCGACTGGATCGGCGTCAACCGCCATACTCTGTCCGCTCTGGTCGGTGCGGTGGTCGCGCAGGGACGGGACAACGCCGACGCGTTGCGCCTCATCGAGCCAGGCATCGACATCGCGGCCGAACGAGCGGCGATGGAGCGGGCAGGCTGCGGGGAGGTCTTGGAGGAGACGGATCTCTACCCCGACGCCCGTCCTACGCTGGCCGCACTCCGGGACATGGGTCTGCGGGTGGTCGTCGCGGGCAACCAAACGGCCCGGGCCGGACAGATGCTGCGCTCTCTGCGGCTTCCGGCGGACGCCGTGGCCACGTCGGAGGAGTGGGGGACAGCGAAGCCGAGTCTCCAGTTCTTCGCGCGCACCGTCGAACTCGCCAGTGCCCCTGCGGATGAGGTGCTGTACGTCGGCGATCACCCCGTCAACGACATCGCGCCCGCGCGGGTGGCAGGGCTCCGCACCGCGCACCTACGGCGGGGGCCGCTGGGGCACCTGTGGGCAGATTCGGAGCAGGCGCTTGCGGCCGACTGGCGCCTGGACGGTCTGACCGACTTGTTGGACGCGCTCCGACCTGGATGAATCGGCCCCGCTCCTGGCACGCGGCCGCCTGGCCTGTACCTCAGCGTGATGCCGCGGGTACTGTTCGGAGCGAAGCGTGCCGAATGGAGATCTCATGCCCACCGTCATTTACCGCGGGTTGGGCCCACGTGTCGCCTACGCACGCCGCGTCGCCAACCTCACCCAGGTCGACCTCGCTCGCACTGCGGGTATCGCGCTGGGAACGCTTCGTAAGATCGAGCGTGGGGAACGCGGGGTCTCAGGCGGAATCCTCGAAGCCATCGCCGCCGCCCTCGGCACCGATCCTGCCCGGCTGCTGCCGGACCGGGAGCGCCCTGAGGACCACGTGCATCAACAGATGCCCGAACTTGCACCGGTGCTGGCCGAGTACGAAACCCCGGAGGACGGCCCGATCCGCCCGCTGTCAGCCCTGCGGGAAGCCGTGGGAGCAGTCGTCGAACTACGACTGGGGGCGCAATACGCACGGATCGCCCGCATCGTGCCGGGCCTGCTCGCCGAGCTGTGCCGGGCCCTGCACGCGGTGCCCGATCGTGAGCAACCGGCAGTAGCGCGACTGCTGGTGGACACCTGCCGGGCCACCGACGCCGTCGCCTACAAGCGCGGCGCACAAGACCTCTCCGGCCGACTCCTGGACCTCATGCGCTGGGCCGCGACCTACGCACACGACCCGATCGTGGACGCGACCGTGGCATACGTCCGCACCGAGATCCACCTCGCCGCCCACACCCATGCCGCAGGCCTCCGCGCTCTGGAACAAGCCCTCGACCGGGCGCCGCGCACCGCGCCGCCCGTCGCACTGGCAGCCCGCGGCGCCCTGCACATGCGGGCCGCGGTCCTCGCCGGCCGGTACGGCGACCACGATGCTGCGCGCCTGCATCTCGACGACGCGCGTGCCCTCGGCGACCGAGTCCGTGAAGGGGTCTTCCAGGGCACAGCGTTCGGCCCCGACAGCGTGCGCGTACACGGAGTCTCGGTGGCCGTGAGCCTTGGAGACGCCCACCTCGACCGCGCGCTGCACCTGGCCCGCGAATGGAAACCGCCGCAGACCCTCCCGGCCGAGCGGCGCAGCAGCTTCTACATCGAGATGGGACGCGCGCAACTGTGGGCTGGCCGCCCGGACGCTGCATTCGAGGCGCTGAAAGTAGCGCGGCGGATCGCACCCCAGCACACGCGCGAACACCGATGGGTGAAAGAGGACGCCGCGACGCTCCGACGCCTCAAGCGGGCCGACGCGAAGGCGCTGACCAACTTCGCCGAATGGTGCCACGCCAGCACCTGACCACCCCAGCCCCCGAACCCGTGGGAACTCATCAGTACCCCTGCCAGGGGTACTTCCAGCACCCCGACACCACGAACCTGTTCCTCGCCCTTTGAGGCCAGAACAGGAAGACGAACCATGACCACCATGAAGGTGCCACCGCCCGCCTCGCCCGATCTCAGCATCGCCCGGCTCCACGGCGAGGCGTGCTTCTGGTGCGGCGCCGCACACCCTCCGCTCACACTCGCTGGCACGGTGTCCACCCCGGTTCACTGCGGCGTGCACATCTGGTACATCGTGGCCTGCCCCCAACACGCCGACCGGCGGCCACAATGACCCCACGAAACGCCCCTCAGAAAGACCTGCCCGTCGACGTAGAGACGATCAGTGTCACCCTCCGCCGCGCCCTGCGGCTGGGGGCGACGCGTCCTAGCCTCACCACCCTCGCGGACCTGGAAGTGCTGCTGCGGGGACACATCGCCGTCCTCCTCCTGGACGCAGAGAACGCCGTCGGACATCAAGACGAAACCGCCCGTCGCCTGGCTTCAATCCGCGCTCAGCTCGGCCGCGGTCTCGGCGCAGGACGGCTCTCCGCCCACGTACAGGTCGCCGCCCTCGCCCAGGACTGTCAATGGCTCCTGAAGCACCGAGGAGAACTCCTGCAAGCGGGAAACCAGGAATGACGCAGAACCCCCTCGTCTACATCTACGACCGGTCCGCCGGACACAGCGCCCGACACCTCCTGGAGCAACGCCTCATCGGCTGCCGCACAACTGCCCGCCGGAACGGCTGGGAAATCACCGGCATCTGGACCGACCATGGCACCGAGGCCATGAGCCATCTGCCATGTGAACGCTCCGCCTTCTTGGAACTCGTCCAACAGATGAGGGCCGACGCCAGCACAGCACGGCGCCAGCGGATGTGCCTGGTGCACGACTGGGGCCGGCTATCCGCAACGGGCACAACGCGGATGGTATTCCAGCAACAGGTTGCCGAGGCCGGAGGCTGCGTGGTGACCACCTTCGGTCAGAGCGATGTCTGCTGGGAGGCCCGAACCCCCATCAAGTAGCCCGCGCCACCCTGCCTCACGCCGCGTATCGCGCGCACACTTCAGCGAACCGCAGATGTACTGGTGGGCTCTGGGCCGTGCGCAGGGCCCACCAGGTACTGCCGCCGACGGACTGCAGTTACTGCGCCTTCGGTGTCGGGCCCTCGGACTGCTGGGGCGGGTGGAGGAGTCGCCATCGTCCGGCGGTCCAGGTGAGTTTCAGGGTCTTGGTGTACCAGCTGGTGGTGACGGGCTTCGGTGAGTGGTGGCCGGCCAGTCCGATGGCGCCGAGGGACCAGACCCTGACGGTGGCGGTGTCGCCGTGGTACGCCGTCACCTTGGTGTCGAGCGGTACGTCGCGGCACACGAGGGTGTAGCCGTCGGGTGCGGCATTGTCGTCGTCCAGGCCCAGGGGCTTGAACGCGCCGGCTGTGTAGGCCTGGTCGAGGTTGCGGCGAAGCTTGTCGACTGCCCCGGGGACGTATACGTCCTCCAGGATCTCGTCGCGGTCCGTCTTGCTGAACATCTTCTCCGACCCGATGAGGGAGACGATGTCGTCGGCGGCCTGGCGGGCCCCCTCCTGGGTGTGCGGGCGGTACGCCGGTCCCGTGTTGGTGCCGCCGCGGTTGACGAGGGCGATGGCGGCGAGCAGCAGCACGATGACGCCGACGCTCACGACGAGTCCGGGCCCGGACTTGCGCTTCTGACGCCGCCAGGGGAGTGCCGGGGCGAGTTCCGCTCTCGGCACGGACAGTTTCACCTCGTGGACCGGCTGGTCCTTGTCATGCCTGCTCATGCCGTTTCCCCCCTCGGCTCCGTCTCTCGGCGCAGTGTGTCAGTGCGAGCTCGTGTAGCCCACGTAGGTCCCCACGATCGTCGCGACCACGAGAAACCAGAAGCACCCTTTGGGCGTGAAGCGCATGGTGAATTACCTATTTCTTGTATGTTCACTTTTCGTCGCCTGTGCCGGTTCATGGCTCGTTGTGATGGCTGGGCCTGAGCTCCGGGCCGGGACGGGGATTCGGCGTGGTGCGGGACGGTTCGGGTGAGCGGCTGCCGTGCGCGGCAATGCCGCTGGCCGCCTGCGTGGTCGGCTGCTGCGGCACCGGCTGGGTGGCCTGCGGTGTGCGGTCACTGTGTGCGGAGATGCCCTGCTTCAGGGTGCCAACGGCAGAGGTGAACGCGGGGCGGGCCTCCGCCTCAGCGTGGCGCTGGGCCTTTTGCCGCTCCATGATCTGGTCACCCATACCCGGGACGAACCGGCCCACCGCGACGGTCGCGATGATCGCGAGCACGATGACCGCCAAACCGGAGACGATGGTGCTGAGCTCGGACGAGGTACCGGTCTGCGTGTTGCTGATGGCGCTCGCCAGCATCAGCACGATCACCATGATCGGCTTGGCCATGATGATGGCCCCCATCAGCCCGGCCCAGCGCCGGACCTTCGGCCACAGCTGCTTGTTGACAACGCCGGTGTAGACGATCGGGCCGAGGGCCGCACCGACGTAGAGGATCGCGGTGCGCAGCGCCATCTCCAGCCACAGGACGCAGGCCGCGACGATCGAGGACAGCGCGGCGATGATCTGGACCAGAGCCGGACCGAACCCCTCACGGCCCTGCAGGGTGTGGGCGAAGTCGCCGAAGAACTTGTCGTTGGAGCCGCCGGCCTTGGCGAGGACCTCCGCGACACCGTCCGCCGCGGCGGTCACGATGTGAAGCGCCAACGGCGTGAAGGCGCAGGCCAGCACCGCCATCCACAGATAACCGATGGCTTCCCCGAGGGCGGTGGTGAAGGGCACCCCGCGGAAAGCCCGCGTCATGACGGCCCACAGCCACACCAGGAGCGTCAGGATCGTGGAGGCCGCGAACACCAGCGCGTACTGCTGCAGGAACGGCTTGCTGGTGAAGTCGACGGTGCCGGTGGCGTTCACGGCGGCGCTGAGCTGCTTGACCACCCAGGCGGCGCCGTCCGTGCACGACTTCGTGATCGCCTCGAACGGGTCGAGGACGCCTCCCGAGCCCGGATCCAGTGGGCTCGAGCCCGCCCCGGGGCTCGGAGCGTCATCGTCGCAGGTGTCACCGATCGGCCCTGGAATGGCCTCGCAAGGACTGGACGAGTCGCTGGGCTTCGGATCGGGGGAAGGGGCGGCCGGTGCCGCCAGGACGACACGGCCGACCGGGACGTCGGCGGCCGCGGAGGCCCCGGCGGTGCCGAGCACCAATACCGTGGCCGCGGCCAATGCTGCGGCCACGCGAGCACCTATTGCTCGTACGGACACCTGGGCCTCCTCGAAACGGTGGTCACCGGGCCAGCATGGCGGCCGGTGGGCGGTGTTGGCCATGCCCTCCGGGGGCGTGGCTGCGGGTTCCGGCCGGGCGCGCGTCTCATGCGTCCAGCCGGGTCAGGAGCGGCGCGGTGCGCTCACCGCGGACCGAGGTGACGGCGACAACAGCGTGCTGGGCGGGCAGTTCGTGAGCGAGGTCGGACGCCGACCACCGCTGGCGGCGTTCCTGCTTGACTGTCACGGACTGGGCGGTGACGTGCCGGCCGGTGACGATCTTCCGCAGGCCGTGCATGACCCGGGTCATCGGCTCATCGGCCACCAGCTGCCGGTCGGTGACGGTGCGGGTCTCCACCCACGCCTCACCCCAGGCCTCGCTGACCGGCGCCGCGTCCCAGGTCGTGATGCCCGCGCACACGATCTGGCATCCGACCCGGCTCAGCAGCGGCCGCCGCAGCGCCTCCGGCACGTCGTTCAGGGTGCGCAGGGCGAGCAGCACTCCGGCATGGTTGTCCTGGAGGCGCTGCAGGCCGCGCAAGGACTGGGTGGTGACGGTCTGGGCGGCGTCGTCCAGGACCAGGGCGGCGAAGAGGCCGCGGTCGTCGCGCGCGGCGGCGCAGGCGCCGAACTGGGCGAGGACGAGGCGGGCGATGATACGGGCGGCCTCGGCGTGCGCGCGCTCGGGCAGCTCGATGCGGATGCGCACCGGCTTGTCGAGATGGCGCAGCGCGTACATCCGGCGCAGGGCCGCGCCGTCGCCGTCGCGGGGCGGGGTGAAGAAGCCGGCGAAGGCGGGGCGGTCCAGCAGCGCGATGCGGTTGCCCAGCAGGGAGACGATGTCCGCGGGCTGCTGCCCGTACGCCTGAAGCTCGCGGAGCTGGGCGAGATGCTGCGGCCCGTCCAAGGAGGCACGCAGATCCTCGATCGTGTCGGGGACGCTCAGCAGGTCGCGCAGTTCGGCGACGTCGGGGAAGCGGTCGTGGGCGGCGCGGAAGGGGCCCAGTAGCTGGGCGAGCGCGGTGGCCGCGCGTCGGCTGTCCCCGCCGGGCAGCGTGTCGGCGACGTCGCCGACCAGTGCCTCGGCGAGCATCGCCCCGGCCATGTCGGGGTCCTGCGAATCGGCGTACAGGTCCAGCCCGTGCCCCGCTACCTGGGTTCCGGCGCGGACCACGGCGTCGAAGTCGCCGCGCTCACCGCCGTGGTCGGAGGAGGTGACCCAGATGACCGCGGCCTGACCGGCCAGGGCCTGCAGGCACAAGGACTCCACGACCGGGCGCACGAGGCGGTCGGTCGCGGTCGCCGGCCCGAGCACGACGGCAGAGGTGCCCAGCAGACTCGGGTCCAGCGCCACCCCGGCGTCACGGAGTTCGGTCGGGTTGCGGTCGTCGTCGGCGACCACCCCGACACGCACCTGCCGGGTGTGCAGGTCGTGGTGCCCGGTACGGCGGGACAGATCCCGCTTGCCCGAGCCGTGCGGACACGCCGCAGCACCGCGGTCGAGGATCTCCCGGACGACATCGGTGCGCGGTCGGGACTTCCACGCCTGGGTGATGCGCGCGTGGTCGACATCCGTCACACGGCCGGCCCTCAGCTCCCGGTGCAGCAGCTCGGCGGCATCCGCCGCGCCGTCCGCCCGCAACTCCGGCCACGTGGACGGGTCCTCCTGCGGAGACGGTGGCGCAGCCGCCTTGCGGGTGGTCGGTCGCCCGCCCGCAAGGGCCCAGGCGCGGCGGGCGAGTTCGGGCCAGCGTCCCAGCCGCCCGAAGACGGCCACCAGCAGCAGCCCGACCATGCCGTAGTAGAGGTAGCCGGCGATGGCGTAGGCCATGGTGCCGCGCCAGTCGTCCGGCACGAGCGCGTAGAACGGCCAGAGCCAGTACTTGCCCAGGTAGCCGTTCCACAACAGCGACCACAGCAAATACCCGGCAAGGAAGGACAACACGGCACCCCGGACCAGCTGCCTCAAGGGCACGAACGCCGGATCGTCGGCCGCACGGGGCGTGTGCCCGGCACGCCAGATCCCCGGAGGCACCTCCGGGCGCGGCAGTTGCAGCCAGGCCACAAGCGACGCAGACGCAGTCGCCGGTGGCGGCTTCCGGGGCATCGGCGGACCGACGGGCTGCGCCAATGCGCTCGGAGGCGCCGGTTCCCGCCCGACCTCGTGTTCCGCCATGTCCGCCCCTCGTCTCGCCACTGTGACGTGCCAAATCTACCGTCGCCATGTCACCCCCGGTCAGCAATGCACAGCAGCGCCCCACTTGAGGTACCGCCCGCACTCGTCCGCCGGACATCCGGCACGCGGACGCGTCCGACGTCGCCGTCGGTCGCCCGGTGGAACGGGATGGCTCGCATATGCTGCCGGGAGCGAGGGCGCCCTTTCGCCTGCCGCCCAGAGCGGGCCTTCAGCGCTGTGACCAGCGGGTATAGGGCAGGGTAAGAGAACGGGTATCCGCCCTGACACTAACCGTCGGCGAGGACTTGGGAGGCCAGCGTGCCGAGGAGGAGGAACGGCCCGAACGGCAGTGGGCTGGTGCGGTGGTGTCCGCGCAGCAGCAGGATCACCGCGGCGGTGGCGCCGAGGACGTAGCTGAGCATGAGGCCGAGAAGAGCGGCCGTCCAGCTGTGCCAGCCCAGCAGCGCGCCGAGGGGCACCGCGAATTTCGCGTCGCCCAGGCCCATGCCGCCCAGCGCGAAGCCGAAGAACAGCACGCCGCCTGCGGCCGCGACCGCCGCCGCGCGCAGCAGGCTTCCGCTCTCACCGGCGTCGGCCGCGAAGGTGAGCAATACGAGGGTGCCGATGGTGGCCGGGAGGGTCAGCGCGTCGGGGAGCCGGTGCACGGCGCTGTCGATGAGCAGCAGCGCGGCGCCCAGCAGAGCCATCCAGTACTGGGCGGCGGCGTACCAGCCCGAGGCGCCGCCGGCCGCGACGGCGACGAACGCGGCCGACGTCGCGGCTTCGGGGAGCCATGGCGGGCACAACTGGTGCCGCCCGGCCGCGCACCGGCCGGACGGAGAGAAGACGCCCAGGGCTTGCCAGTCCCGGGCCGGTACGGGGGCCGGTCCGCAGCCGGGGCAGGCGACGCACGGCGGGTGGCCGGTGGGGACGGCGAGTGCGACGACGACGGGTCGCAGTGCCGCGCCGGCCACGAGCCCTGCCAGGGCGGCCAGGAGCATCGGCATCAGGCGGAGTTGCTCAGTTGGGAGAGGATGACGGCGGTGGCTTCCTCCATGTCGGTGCCGAGCTCCATGTTGAGGTGTTCGAGGCGGTCAGCGGCCCGTTGCAGGCCCTCGTTGTCACCGAGCGCGGCGCAGGCGCGGAACACGACCCGGTAGAGGCGTTCTTCCTCCGGTGCCGCCTCGAGCCCCTTGGTCGCTGCCCACAGCGCGCCGCGCGGATCCCGGGTGGTGAGGCAGTGCTCGGCCAGTTCTGCGGCGGCGTCGACGATCGCGGAGATCATGTCCTGGGCCAGGTGCTCGGCCCATGCGTAGCGGCGGTGGTCGATGCTGGAGAAGGGGCGTCCCCGTACGAGTTCCAGAGCGGAGCGAAGGTGTGCGGCGGCGTGCGGCCCGCCGGCGCTGGCGGCGCTGCGGGTGAGGTGCTGGAAGCGGTGCCAGTCGCAGCCGACGGCGGGCGCCAGTGCGTAGCGGGCGTTGCTGGTGGTGGAGATGCGCGGCAGGTACGGGGCGCCGTCGTCGTCTGTGCCCAGCCAGGACCGCAGGCGGCTGACGGTGGCGTTGCGGTACTTCAGGACGTTGGCCTTGCCCGGCCAGAGTGCTTCGTCGAGTGCGTGGTGGTCGCGGCCGGGGTGCAGCACCAGCCAGGCGGCAAGCTCGATGAGGGTGCGGCGCCGCTTGTTCTCCACGGATCCCCGCGGCCCGTCGATCTCGACCGGTCCCAGCACCAGTACGTGAGGGGGCCGCTCCCCGTCTTCGCCCGGTTCGTCTTCAGGCGCCGGCGCGTCCGGTTGGCAGGGCGCCGGGGCTTCGGCGAGGTCTGCCCGCGTGGTTCCCGCGGCCGGGAGCGCGGCGGTCGGGGGCAACACCGGCTCCGGGCTGGGCGTGGGCGGCATCGGCGAGGCAGGCCCGTCGGCCTCGAGGTCTGCGGCGGAGGCTTCCTGCGCTGCGCCGGAGTCCTGCGGGACGTCGTCGAAGACCGCGAACTGGGCCATGAGCCCACCCTCCTGCCCCGCTCCCGCCGGGCTCTGCGGCACCTCACGGTCCGCCGCTTGCACCGCGTCCCCACGGGCGTCGGTGGCCGGTTCGGCGCCCGGGGCCTCCGTGCGGCCGGTGGGCTCCGGCGGGGGCGCGGGAAGGTCAAGGGAGTGGGGGAGGTCGGGGACGGCCCGCGGTGCGGTGGCGGGGGACTGCGGGAGCGCGACGTCGTCGGCGCGGGTGGTGGCCAGGACCTCCAGCGCCTGGGCGTAGTGCTCGTCGCTGAGCGCTTGGACGGTGCAGACCACCGTCACCTCGGTGCCGGGCAGTGTCCACGAGACCGGCCCGGCGGCGAGGTCCGCGTGGACGGTCTGCGCGCCGTCGGGCGTCCCGTCCTGGTCATGGCCGGCAGTGACCAGGGCTGTCGCCGACCGCGGCTGCTCGGCGATCACTGCCCGCAGCGCCTCGAGCGCCGCCCGGCCGCCCGGGGCGTCGAGATCTCCGGCGAGGACGACGTGCGCGCTCCACGCCGCCGCGCTGTCCACCCCGCACCGCGCCCGCCGCATGGTGCCCGCCTCCAGAACGTCCAGGGCGCGTTGCTGCTCGGCGTGGTGGACCCGCAGCGCGGACAGGGCCGCGTCCAGGTCGGCACAGGCGCTGACCCGCTCGGGCATCTCCTGCTGCAGCCCGGGAGCGACCTGCCCGACAGGCACGACGGTCAGCTCGTCGGCGAGTTCGCTGACCGCCAGCTCCAGCGCGATCGTCCGCTGCACACGGTGGCGGTCAGGGCCCGTCAGATGCAGATGCCCGGCACTCTCCAGGTCGATGAGCACCAGATGGCCGCGCTCGTCCCACCCCAGCGACACCAGCGCCGGGTACGGCGCTTCCACATCGTCACGCTGCTCGGGCGGCAGCAGGTCGGCGCCGCGGGCTGGGCAGGTCCAGAGGCTCAGATCGTCGTCCGCGGTGAACGGCGGCACCGGTTCGGCGGGCGCGCGCAGGTACAGCTCGATCTCCTCGGGGCCGAGCACGGCGGCGGCCAGCTGCGGCAACTCCCGTCCCGCGTCGCGCAGACGGACCGCGGCGCTGCGCAGCGCCGCGGCGAGGGTGGAGGTCTCCAGGTCGGCTTCCGCGGTGCGCAGGCTCTGCTCGGTGGCGGCGGCGTCGCCTTCGGGAAGGGCGATGCGGTGGCCGTGGTGGCGGCGGCGCTGCTGCAGGACGCGGCGGGTGGTGAGGGTGGCCAGGAGCGCGGCGGCCAGGACGCTGCCGCCGATCGCAGCGATCCGCGCCGGGCTGACAGCCTGCGCGGGGGAGGCGTCGGCCGGTGCGCGGGTCGCCGTCGCCGCGGGCGACGCGGTGGCCGACGGCGCGGTGGCGCCGGTGGCCGTGTGCCCCGACGCTTCATGCGGCGTGGGCGGTTCGGGACGGTCCTCGTTCTGCGGACCCTCCGGTACGGACTCGTGGCTGTCGTCTTCGTCGTCCGGGACGGCGTGCTGTGGTGCTGCGGGAACATCGCCGTCCGTTGGCCGGGACGTCTGCGAGTCCGTCGCACCGGCGCCGTCACCGTCCGGCGCGGCGGGCTCCGGCGCGGGGGCGGCCTGTGGGGGGAGGGAGAGGTGCTCGCCGGGGAAGATCAGGTCCGGATCGCTCCCGATGACGTTCTTGTTGGCGGTGTAGAGGTCGGGCCAGCGGTCGGCGTCGCCGAGCTGGGTGTCGGCGATGGCGGACAGTGAGTCCCCGGCGGCCACCGTGTAGGTTTCGGCACGCCCGCTCGAGTCGGTGGCGGTTGCGGCGAGTTCGGTGCGGACGGTCGTGCCGGGCGGGAGGTTGACGACGGTGCCGGTGGGAAGGGTCGCGCTCTGCGGAAGGTGGGGGTTGAGCGCGCGCAGTTCGCTGTGGCGCCGCCCGTCCCCCAGATACTGCTCGGCCAGATCCCACACGGTCTCGCCGGTCGCGCCCACCACATGCCGGGGCCCGTCGTGAGCCGACGGCTGCTGCACGGCCGTCCGCGGCACCGACGTGGCGCCGGCGCTGGCGCCGGCGCCGGGTACGGGCGCGGCGGTGGCGTGGTGGGTGACGGCGGTGGCGGGGGTGGCGGCCAGCGCGGCCGTCGAGGGGATGACCAGCAGGCCGCCCAGCAGGACCGCGGCCAGGCGCTGCGGGGCGCCAAGCCCGCGCACCCGCGGCGCCGTGCGGCGCCGCAGCAGCGCGACGGCTTCGAGCAGCAAGGACAGCACGAACCATGCCCACAGCGCCCAGCAGGCGAGGGTCAGGACGGTGAAGAGGACGGTCCCGCCGTCATCGGGCGCCATCAGCGCATCGCCGATGCCGCCGAGCGTCGGCAGGTGGGCGGGGAGGGTGCCGATGCGCAGCAAAGCGAGCGGCAGGGCGACGAGGAGGGCGGCCAGGGCGACCAGGCTCCCGGCGGCGCGGGCCAGGGCCAGCGGCCAAGGGCGGCGTGCAGGGGCATGCGGCACAGGCATGAGTCAGTCTCCGACCTGGTGAACGAGCTGGGCCTTTCCGTGTCCGGTCACGGGAAGGGTGGGAAAGCCGGCGCCGGTGAGCATCAGGCAGTCGTAGGTGTCGGACACCGTCACCTCCAGGCGCCGTCCGCCGCCGGTGACGGTGCCCTCGACGCCGGCGTCGCGCAGGAAGGCGCGGGCGGCGGATGCGGCGGCGTCGGGATCGACGACGACCTGCCCGCCAGGGACGGCCTGCCCGGCGTCGATCTGCTGGCCGCCGGCCCTCGCCGCCGCGGCGGCGACGTCGTCGGCGTGCGCCGACGCCTTGAGCTTCCCGCCCCCGTCGACGACCAGCGCCAGCAGGCTGAGGAAGACCACGCCGACCATCAGCCAGAACAACGTCGCCGACCCCCGCTCACGCTCCACGCCTGCGGTGCGCAGGCGCAAGCGGCGGATCAGGGTGCCCGGGGAGGGGGAGGGTAGGCGCATGTCACTCCCCGCGATCGGCGTACTGGTCCAGGACACTGGTGGCGGTCGCGGTGAGCGTCTTGGAACCGGGCAGTCCCGGCACCGCCAGCTGGGACAAGGGGATCGTGCACGTCACGGTGGCCCGCACACTGCCCGGCTGCCCGGCCGCCGCGGCGAAGCCGCTGGTGTCGATCTGCACGCTGCTGCTGGTGCAGTTGCGGTCGTCCTGGCGCAGCGCGGCTTCTGCCGCGGCCCGGCCGCGTACCTGGGCGAGGTCGGCGTCGGCGGCCTGCGAGGCGGCCCGCGCCGCGGAGTTGGCCGCGTTGTCGACGCTGGAGTCGAACACCCCGGCCAGGCCGTAGGCGGCGAGCAGCCCGAGGAACGGCAGCAGGAAGACGACGCAGATGACCGTCTCCAGGGTGTAACTGCCCCGGTCCTGACACCACCACCGCAACCGCCCCCGCGCGTGCCCGGTCACGACCCTGCCCCCGTGTCCCATCGTTCGACCGGCACTTCGGCGCTCTTGGTGACCTGCGGCGTCCAGCCGGGCACCAGCGACAGGCTGCTGCCGGTCACTGTCACCCGGACCCGGTCGGCACTCGACCCGCTCGTCGAGACGACGGTGTCCTTGATCAGATGCACCCCGGCGAGCCAGGTGCGGGCCCGGTCCGCGCCGTCGCCGGGCCGGGCCTGGTAGGCCGCCCCCGCCGCGGCCGCCTTGCGGGCCGCGGTCAGTGCCGCCTCCTGCGCCAGGTACCACATGCCCAGCTGCAGCCCGGCGCACAGGATCAGCATGACGGCCGGCGCGATGATGGTGAACTCCAGCGTCCCCATCCCCGCATCCCCGCGCCCACCCGCGCACCTCGCATGCCACCGACGCCACACGGTCAGAAGCTGCTCTTGAAGGTGTTCATCAGCGAGTCGAACTTTCCGTTGAAAGCGAGCCCGAAGGCCGTGGCGGCGGCGATGAGGACCGCGCCGAGGATGAGCTTCTCCAGCGTCTCCAGCCCCGCGTCCCTGCGGGCGCCGGTCATACGGGCCACGCAGATCAGCCAGCGGTCACGGAGCTTGCGGACGGTGTACTTCACGGGATCCCCCTGGGTCAGGTGATGATTCAGGTGCTGATGAGGTTCTGGAAGAGCGGGTAGCCGAGCGTGGCGAACAAGATCATGAACAGCACGGTCCCCGGCACCACGGACTTCTCCGAATCGGCGTTGGCCTCGGCCTGCACATCGGTCTGCAGCCGCGTGCGCAGCGCCCTGGCCTGCGTCTCCAACGCCGCGATGATGGACGCTCCCTCCCCGCCGGCGTGCGCGAACGTATCGGCGGGCCCGGCGAGTTCGGGAACGTCCAACTGCTCGGCCAGCGCCTTGAGCGCATCCCACGGCGGCGTACCCGACAGCCGCGTCTGCTCCAAGACAGTCCGGATCCGCTCGTAGACCGGGCCGTCGCCGACCGCCGCCGTCTCGTACAGGGCCCGCTCCGCGCCGGAGTGCGCGCCGCGCTGCAGCCGGGCCCGCTCCATCAGCGAGGCGATGGCGTAGCGGTACTCCAGCCGCAACCGCTTCGCCTTCGCCCGCACGTTGGTGTCGGCGGACACCCACATCGCCGCCGCGAAGAGCACGGAGACGAACAGCGGCAGCACGAACGGCAGGTGCACGCCCGCCAGGGCGGCCAGGGCGAGGGCCATCTGCGGCATCACGAACCCGCCCACCGCACCGATGACCTTGTCGCCGATGTGCTTGGCAGCAGAGATGCCCAGCAGATCCAGGTCCTTGCCCGGCACGCCGATCCGCGCACCGGCCGACCCCAGCACCCGGGCACCGACCTGCTCGGTCCACAGCGCCCCGCGTGAACCCCCTGTCCCCCGCGGCGGCGCGGCCGGCGCGGGGGTGGTGTTCTCCAGACGGTCCAGGACCGACCTCAGATCCGGGCGGGACGGCAACAGCTCCCGCACCACCGCGAAGACGCCGCCGCCGATCAGCGCACCGCACACCGCGCTCGCCATCGACATCACGCGCCACTCACCTCCTCGGCCTTCCCGGCCCCTCGGCCCGACACCCCAGCCGTGCGGCGCAGCAGTCGAGGGGCGGGCCGTACGACGCACAGGCGCCGCAGCCACATCAACGCCCCGACGAACCCCGCGCCCATGGCCAGCAGCCACACCTGCCCGCCCGCCGTGCTCCACACACTTCCGAAGCTGCTGCCCATGGTGAAGCCCATGGCCAGCACGATGATCGCCACCCAGCGGGTCTGGGTCCGCACCTTCTGCCGGTCGGCATCCACGGTCCGCAGCGCCGCGGCCTCCTGCGCGGTCAGGTCCGACAGGGACTGCAGCGTCTCCACCATGCCGCGCCCGCGGTCACGGATATGGGTGAGGAAGACCAGCACGACGTTGTCGACGGCGCCGTCATCGAGGTCATCGGCGAACGCCCGGTAGGCGGCCTCGGGAGCCACCCCCATCCGCAGCCGTGCCTCCAGCGTCCTGACCGGGTCCCGGATCTCGTCGGGCACCTGCCGCATCGCCCCGCTGATCGCGGCCTCCAGCGTGTGACCGACCACGTGGGCACCGGCCAGGTGCTGCAACCACCGCGCCAGCGCCTCCAGCCGCTCGATCCGCCGCAGCGAGGTGCCCGCCGGATGCCAGATCCACGGGAACCCCGCGATCACCGCGGCGACCAGCAGGCCCTGCACCGGCCGGGCCGTCCAGCTCCACACCCCGACCAACGCCGCCCCGGCGCACACGACCACCCACCGGTAGTGCTCCGCCCACCGGCCCGGCAGCGCCGCGCACACCCGCTCCCACACCGAAGTCCGCCGCCCCCGCCCGCGGCCCGCCCCGGACGGCGCGTGCACCGCACGCAGGCACAGCACGACGCCGCCCGCCACGAGGAGCCCGCACAGCGCGCCGAGCAGTCCCAGCTGTCCCAGGCTCATCGCCGCACCAACTCCATCGGCCGCGGCCAACCGCCGAACCGCGCCTCGGTCAGCCACCGCTTGTCGAAGCCGACATCGGCCAGCTCCTGCATCGCCTCGCCCGTCGGCAGATCCCGCGGCACCCCGCGCGGATCACCGTCCCCTGCCGGGGCGAAGACGTGACTGAACGCGGGGCGCCCGCCTTCGCCCGGGGTGACCTGGAGGATGTCGGAGACGTAGCGGTGACGGCGCCCGCCCAGCTGCGTCTGGTCAGTCTGCCGCAAGAACACCACGAAATTCACGGCGTTGGCGACGAGCTGGTGGGTGGAGTCGACATCCTTCCCGGCGCCCTGGCACAGCTGCACCAGACGCGGCAGCACCAGCCGGGGGTAGGCGGCGTGCAGCGTACACATGCTGCCGCGGCCACCGGAACTCATCGCATCGAGCATCGGGACGACCTCGGTGGAGCGGACCTCGCCGACCACCACCCGGGTCGACAGCATCCGCAGCGTGTGCGGATACATGTCGGCGATCGTGATCCGCCCGATCTCCCGCCCGTCCTCCCCGACCTCGCCGTTGCCGGCCCGTTCCTCCATCGCCAGCACGTGCGCGGCGACCGCCGGGTCCTCATCGAGGAACAGCTCGCGGTCCGTCTCCAGCGTCACGATCCGCTCACCCGCACCGACCTTGCGCACCAGCGCCCGCAGCAGCGATGTCTTGCCCACGCCCATATCCCCGGCGATCAGCAGCGTCTGCCGGGCCGCGACCAACCCCTGCAAGAACGCGCTGATCGCCGGGGACAGCGTGCCCCACTCGACCAGGTCCTCCAGCGACGCGCTCATGACGCGGTGGCGGCGGATCGCCATGGTCGGACGGCTCGTCAGCAGCGTCGCCGCGACGCGGGAGCGGTCCGGCAGACGGAAGTTCACCATCGGGCTGGCCGGGTTCAGCACCCGGTCTCCGTGCCCGGAGCGGACCGCGAGACGGTTGATCAGCGCGATCAGGCTGGCGTCGTCATCGGCCACCGGATCGACCAGCCGCGTCGGCTTGTCAAGGTAGTCCACCCACACCCGCTCACCGTCCACCACGATGTTCTCCACCGCCGGATCCTCCAGGTACTGCTGGAGCGGACCGGCCCGGAACAGCGCGTTGATGATCGCCTGCCGCAGCGTCTCCAGCTGCACCGCATCCAACGGCGCCGCCGTCCGGGCATGCTCGACCGACCACGCCGAGACCCGCTTGGCGACCAGCGAACGGGCCAGCTCCAACTGATCCTCGGCACTCAGCCGCGTCTCGCTACCGCGCTCATGCTCCACCAGGTCCTGGGAGACCGCGTCCTGCAACTCCCGCACCACCGCCCGCGACACCGGCAACGCCCCCGGCAACCGGCCCAGATCCCCGGCAACAGCCGGGGCCGGCGCGCTCGGCGGCACGTTGCCGCCGCCCGCGGACGACGGCGGGGCCGGGGCCGGACGCTGGGCGAGGGCGCCCTTGAGCAACCCCGACAGCCCCGCCCCCACCCCGGGCCCGGCGGCGTGGACACCGTTGTGGTCAGCCACCTGCCCCCGCCCCCTGCCGCGGCGCGGTCAGCCGCTGCACGACGCTGGCCACCACCGGCGACGCCACCGGCGCGGGCAGCTGCATACGCAGCCGCCGCGTACTCGCCTCGACCCCCGCCGCACGGGCCGCCTCACGGGCCCGCTTGAACAACGGCCCCGGCTTCCCCGGCCGCGACACCGTGCCGTGGGTCAGCAGCCGCGCGCTCTTCTCCTCCCACGGCAGCGTGCCCACCACCGGAATCTGCAGCCGCCGGTGAATCTCCGAGGCCGGCACCCCGCCCTCCTGCACCAGCAACAGCCGCAGCGCATCCGCGCCCGTCCCGCGCTCCTCCAACTCCGCCTGCAGCGCGCGGGCGACAGGCAGCGACTGCGCCACCGACGTCAACGTCGTGCGCACCACCAGCACCACCAGGTCGGCCCGGTGCAGCAACGGCCGCGGGAACAGCGACGGATGCACACCCCCGGGCTCGATGACCGCCCGCCCCGCGTCGATGACGACGTCGTACCCGGCCTGCTGGTCCATCGTCTGCAACAGCACCCCGAGCGGCTCCCAGGTCTGCGCCAGCGCCGCGGCCTGCAACGGATCGGTCAGCCCCGGCAGCCACAGCCGGCTGCCCGCCTCGTCCAGCCGCCGCAGATGCGCCTCGAACGCCTCCGGCAGAGTGCCTTCACGGTCGGCTTGGGCCAGATGCCACAGGCCCACCTCGCCACCCCACTGCCCCATCCCGTACCCCGTACGGATCGAGCCGCCCTTCGCATCCGCCTCCGCCAGCAGCGACGGCCGCGGCCCCGACAACGCCATCGCCAGCGCCGCCACCGTCACCCCGCTCGCATGCGCACCCGTCAACGCGATCACCGGCACCCGTCAGCCCTCCGCCGCGAGCACCAACGCCACCCGCCCCGTCGCCGCCCGCGCCGCCAACTGCGCACTGTCGGTGGAAGCCACCGCGACCTGCACGACCACCGCCCCGGACGCGTTGGGCACCCCGACCTTGACGACTCGGGCCTCCAGCGCATCCGGCGAGACCGCCTTCGAGACGGTCTCGTCCTTCCCCGGCGTCGAGACGACCTTCACCCGGTCACCGGGGGAGAGCGCATCGGCGGGCGCCGAGCCCCGCTGCACCTCCACGGCCACCAGGTCCTGCCCCGCGTGCAGCAGACGCCCGCCGCGGAACTGCGCGCCGGTCAGCAACTCCCCGCGGTGCAGCGCCGCCGTGGCCCGCCGCCCGACCACCGTGTTCTTCTCACTGGCCTTCACCGGCGCGAGCGCCGGGTCGGCGGGCAAGGCCGCGGTGGTCAGGTCCGCAGCGGTGATCTCCTGACCGGCCGGCACATCGCGGGCCACCGCCAGGACATCGACCCGGTCACCGGCACTGCGAACGAGCACCGACGTGCCCAGCACCCCGGCGAGGACGAGCAGCACGCCGAGGGCCATCACCGACCGCTTGCGGCGCCGGGGGGCGGGGCCGGCCGCGATCGGCGTCTCGGCACGCACCGGCGTCGCGGACGGAGGGGCGGGGATCTGAGGGGCGGGGTTCTTCACGTGCGACCTTCCGTGCGTGTAGTCCTCAGTTGAGGACCTTGAGCTGGCCGATGGTGACCTGAGTGCGGGACTGACGGGACTGGGTGAGCTGGCCGCTTTGCCCCCCGCCGCGCCAGTCGATCGTCCACGTCGATGTCGCCGTGACCGGATACGCCTTACCGGGCTCGTCCTTGGAGGAGTGGCGGTAGCGATGGCCGCAGTCGGGAGATGCCTTGTTACCGAAGGACGGCTCGTACGGCGTGCCGGGGCCGGTGCACGTGACCGACTCGCCGTCACCCATGTCCCACACGATCTTCGACACCGTCGCCGTCGCCGTGACGGTGACCGGACCAGCGGTGGCCGAGGCCGAGTTCGGCCCGTACGCTTCCGCCGTCCTCGCCGTCCACATCCACACGGGAAGCCCGACCAGCCCCTTGCCGGATGGCTTCGGGGCGATGCCGATCTCCGGCCCGGACAGCTTCATGCGGTCCACCGCCTGCCGGGCGAGGACCACTGGGTCCACGGTCTTGGCGGGCGGCGGGTTCTTCGCCCAGAACGTCCGGGTCATCGCGGCCGGCGCGACACTGTCACCGCTGTTGTACGGACAGTTCCGCTGGTAGATCTTGCCGTCGCCCGGCCGGTGGCCCTCCCACAGCGCACTGCCGACCGGCGGCTGAGGATCGAGCGGCACCACGTGACACAGAGCTGGCGCTGCGGCCTGCTTCCTACCGCCGTCCTTCTTCGTGTGGGTAGCTGCTTGCGGAGCCCGGTCCGGAAGGCTCTCCGGATCCACTGCGCACACCGTGACGAACTTGTCGGTTCCTGCGCAGTCGCCGCTCCCGACGACGGGCGAGTCGTCAGCACGTGCCACGGAGGGGACGCTCAGCAGGAGGGCGAAACCGGCGGCGAGGGACAGCCTCAGCAGGCGTGTTGCTGCGGGGTGACCTTGAGGATCATCCACTGCTTCCCCCACCTTTCGGCCTGAACGGTCGTGGCGTACCGGCTGAGCGTCTTGCTTCCGCGAGGTACTTCCTTGCCGGTCTTCTTCTCGATGCGCCGCCAGTGCGAGACGTCGAGGCAGTCCGTGATGGTGGCCGCCGGCACCTTCTTGGAAAGGGCGAGGTCGGTCACCTTCGGAGCGATCTCGGGTTTGCCGGTCGCCACCACACCGAGCCGCTTCAAGGAGGCGACGTCCCCTTCCGCGTCAGCCAGGGCGTCTGCGGTCGCGTACTTCTTCAGATCTGTGCCGGTGATGCTGGCCTGGGCATACGCCTTCGTCTGCTCCGCCCAGAACTTCTTGTAGGTGCCGAGGACATCCTGTTTGTCGGCATCCTGAGGGTCAGGGCTCTTCTGGGAGGCCGGGCCGCTGCTCGCGGTCTTGGCGGGCGTCGGTTTCGCGTTGCTGTCCGGTGAGCCGGTGCTGCACGAGGTTGCTGTCAGCGTGACGGCGCCGGCGATAAACAGCATGGTCGCGCTGTTTCGGATCGACGTCCGGGTCTGCGTGGTCCGCATCGGCCTCTCCCCGTCCTACCGGCTTCTTTCCGGTGTTTTCCCGTGTGCTGACGCTTGTGCAGGTGCTCGCCGGTGAGGGGCTTATGAGCCATCCGGGTGGCTTGTCCTGCACCTTACAGGTGAATAAGCAAACCATGAAGTCTGTTTCCGAACGCCGATTCGCGCCCGATGCACCCGCCGACCAGCGGAGGGGCCGCGGAGTGTGCCGCGGGGCGAGCGCGGGGCCATTGCTGCTCTCACCGGCCGTCTGTTCCACAGCGCAGCATCGGTCCGGGGGCCGGATGGGGCACCGATTCTTCCAGCTCGCATATGCCAGAGCCGTCGGTATCGGAGAGCGGACTGGATTTCGGCGGGAAGTCGTCCTTCGCGGGGAGAGCGCCGGTGAGCAGGTCGTCCAGCGTGCCGCGGCCATCGGTCTGGTGGTGCCCGCCAGGAGCTGACGGATGATCGAGAGAGCCAGGTGTTGGTAGTCCTCGGGACGTCGGTCGCGTTCGGACAGCCAGGCCAGGTGCCGGGTGTGGGTGTGCAGGGAGACTATCTCGGTGATCAGCGGCCCCAGCGGAAGGGTGACGTGGGCGACGTCGGAGCAGGCTTCGGCGTGCCGGTCGGCGAACGCGGTGAGGTTGATGACCGGGTACGACGGGGCGGGCGCGGGACGGTGGCGGCGGAGGAAGCGGAACACGGTGTCTCCAGGTGGTCAGACGGTGGCCGGGGCGGCCGTGGTCGGGGTGCGCAGGAGGACGTCGCCGGGCGCGGCGTCGCGGAGGACGGGTGTGACGATCGGCGCGAACGGCCCGTAGCGCTGCAGCTGGTCGAGGGTGGTCACGCCCGCTCTCAGGTCCGCTGCGGCTGGTTGCAGGCGGGCGTCCGCGCCCGCCAGCGCGCGCAGGTCGTCCGCCCGCCGCGCCAGCTGCCGCTCATCTCCGCCGTCGAGGACGAGGAGGACGCGTGGGAAGGCCGGGTAGCGGTCGCGCCATGCCTCCCGGCGGGCCCCGCCGCTCTTCGCGCGCCGCCGTCCCGCTGCCGGTTGGGGGATGTAGCGGGCGTAGCGGGCGTAGGCGTGCAGTTTGGCGGCCAGCCGGGCGATGCTCATGGTGGCCCGGTCGATCTCGCAGAAGAACGTCAGCAGCATCCGCTGCCCGCCGTCGTCGGCGCTGGCCGCCGTGGTGTGGACGTAGCGCAGCACGGCGTCGGGCACGAGCAACGCCTCGTCGCCGGCGCCGTCGCGGAAGCGGTGGGCGACTTCGGGGTCCCAGTCCAACGGCCCGCACTCGTCCCCCAGCCGCCGGGCGTGCTCGACGAAGGCGAGCCCCGTCTCATTGACCGCCACGGTGTGCTCCTGCAGCACACTGGCGGCGGCCTCCTCGGTCATCCGGTAGGCCCGCGGCGAGAGTTCCCCGCCGCCCTCGACGACCTCACACCCCAGAGCGGTGACATACCACAGCAGTTCTCCGGCGCGGTTGGTGCGGCGCACCGATGCGGAGGCCAGCCCTCGCGCGTGCAGGATCTCCAGCTGCCGCCGCACGTAGCGGGTGGAGGTCGCCTCCGGGCGCAGCAGCCGCGTCAGCTGGCCGGCGGTCAGCAACCGGTGGCGGTAGAGCACCGGCAGCATCTCCTGCGCGAGCGTGGACAGGCCCCGGTCGGTGGAGTCGAGGAATCGCGGACGTGGCATGGGCGCGCCTTTCGGAAAGAGGTCAGATCAGAGGGGGCGGAGGGTGCGGACGACGACGTCGCCCCCGCCTCCGGCCGGGGACGGCGGCCGGGCGGCGGACAGGTGGGCGAGGATCGCGTCGTCGAGGCCGCGCTGGGTCTGGAGGATCTCGCCGACAGTGCGGCGGCGCAGGTTCGCGTCGATCGCCGCATCCAGCGCCGGAAGCCCCGCCTCGTTGCGGTAGTCGGCGAAGACCTCGTCGACCGGCACGCCGCGCACCCGGAAGGGCGCGGTGCGCTTGCCGCGGAGCATGACGGACTGGATGTACTCGTACTTGTCCAGGCCCAGCACCGTCTCCGGATCGATGCCGGGCAGGCGACGGGCGACGAAACCGGCCTCGTCGAAGTCGGCGGCCGTCGCCGACAGCAGCGACTGGTTCTGCATGAGGGCGCCGCGGGTCTCGGGGGAGAGCCGCATCGCCATCTGCGTCATCCCCATGAACCGCACCTCGAACTTGCGCAGCTGCTCCAGGATCTTGGCGATGTGCCCGTGGGAAGCGCCGTCGACCGCTGTCAGCTCGTCCGCCCATGCCCAGTACGTCGCCAGGTCCTCCACCGCGGTGTCGGCGCGCGACATCCCGGCCCGGAACAGGTCGAACAGCAGCAGCGCGGTGACCAGGTCGTCGCTTTCACCGGTGCCGGACGGGCACACGAACACGACCTGCCGCTCGTCCATCGCCCGCCGCACGTCATACGCCGACCGCGGGGACCCGAGGAACGCCTTCAGGGACAGGGAGTTGTCCAGCCGGTAGAGAGCGTTGGTCACCGGGTTGCGGGCGGCGGCTTCCATGTCGGGAAAGGACCGGCGCCAAAACGTCGCCTCCTGCGGGTCGAGGACCGCCAGTACCGCCTCGCGCCACTCCTCGTCCTCCAGCAGGGTGCGGATCTGGAAGACCGTCGGCTGCAGCTGCGGAAACCCCGTGCGCACGAGGTGGTGGGCGAGGTGGGCGAGGGTGCGCGCCGCGCTGGAGAGGATCGTCCGCGCCCGCGTCGCGTTCTCCCCCCAGGCGTGCGCGGACGCGATCGCGCCCACGACCGAGCCGACGACGTCCTGGACCTCCTCAACGGCCCGGCCTTCCATCGACAGCGGGTTCCAGCAGGCCATCGTGTCCTCTAGGGCCGGCCGGGCCAGGTTGATCTCCCACACCCGGCCCGCGACGGCGGGGTGCGCGAGGTAGGGGCGGGCCCGCTGCCACGCCGCGCCGTGCGGGTCGAGGAACCAGCAGCCGTCACCCGCGTACGCGCGGGCGAGGCACTGCACCAGGCCCATCTCCGTCTTCCCGAACCCGGACTTGCCGTAGAACGCCCCGAACAGCACATCGGCCGCCGGGGCCCCGGCCAGCCGCTCCGTGCCGTCCGGGCCCGTCACCAAGCCCAGCGGCAGCACATCGCGCTGCCCCCGCCACGTCGGCAGCGCGGACGGCGCCGGCGGAACGACGCCACCGCACCGCGCCACGTTCGGCGCGTCACATCGGGCCGTGGGCGGCTTGAGCAGCCCGGCGATCTCCGGCCACGTCACCCACTGCCGCCGCCGCGGCGCGAAGTCCCCCCGCGCCAGCCGCCGGTCGAAGCTCCGCCGCAGCCACCACACGTTCGAGTACCCGCGCCACCAACCCCGCTTCGGGCCCACCGGCACGAACCGGTTCTCGCCGCTGAACGCCTCCAGCGCCGCCAGCATCTGATGCAGCCGGGCCTGCGCCTGCTGCGGATGCCGCGCCACGCACCGCACCAACACCTGCACGGCGAACACCACCTCGGCACCCGGCGTGAACTTCCCCACGCCCTCGGACAGATCGGACTGCCGCGGCACCCGTACCGGCCCCTGCCCGCCACTACCCGCACCGGTCATGCCCAGGCCGCCGCGCAGCACGTCCACCACCACGCCGCCGTGGCCCGTCGTGAGCTGCTCGCCGTACGCCGACGGACCCCGCCGCCCGGTACGCCGGATCAGAGCACGCCGCCGCCGCGCCACCTGCGCATCGGGCACCGGGAGCAGGTCGACGACCAGCTCGGCCTCCTCACCGGCCTCGGTCCGCACCTGAGCGAAGACCGTCGCCAGGTGCTCCAGCGGATCGGGGTCCAGCCCCGGCTTCCCCAGCGGCCGATGGTCCGGCCCCGCCAGCACCAGCTCCGCCCGCGCCACGTAGCAAGGCCCGCCCGCACCACGGCCCCGCCCGGCCCGCTCGTCCTGCGAGGCTGTCAGGCCCGAGGACTTGGTCAGGTGAACGGCGCTCACCACGAGCCACCCCGCTTCAGCGGCGCGGCGTCGACGAACCGGATCCGGCGCCGCCGGCTGGCACGGTGGCACGGGGTGACGGCCTCCACCCGCCGGTACCCGGACAGCCGTAGCACACCCTCCGCCCGCCTCGGACCCTCCCAGCCGTAATGCAGGACCCCCTCGTCACCGGCCGTGACGCGGACCCGGACCGCAGCGGCCCGCCGCGGAAGGAACCCGCTCGCCGCCCGCACGCTGGCCAGCCGTCCCGCCACCCGGCCCACCTCCGGCAGTTCCGGGACGAAGGTGGCAGCCGGAACCAGCTCCACGCGCGCACGGTCGGCCAGCTCCCGCACCGCACGCCGCCGCCACCACACCGCGCCCGCACCCCACACCACCAGGGCGACCAGCGCCGCGAGAGCGATCCACCACAGATGCGCCAGACCGCTTCCCAGCAGCCGCAGCACCCAGTCCCAGACCTCCGACGACCGCGGAAGGATGTTGGACATCTCGCCTCCTCACCAGCGGCACCACGCCGCTCAGTAAGGAGAGGGAGACGAACAGGCCCCGATGTGACACCGCACCCCGACCTTTTCCATGACTGCCGGACAGAAGACCGATGGGGCGCGGGCACGGTCAGGCTGGCTCTGTACGCGAAGAGTCTCGTGTACAAAGCCAGTCAGGCGACGCGGCGGATGTCCCAGGCATACTGCTCCCAGTACCCGGACAGGCTGATGACCTCCACCGACTTCCCCGGCCGCGGGGCATCGACCATGCGGCCACCACCGGCGTAGATACCGACGTGGCCCCAGTTGTCCTTGTTGAACACGATGAGGTCACCGGGCCGCATCTGCGCGCGGGAGACCGGCGTCCCGACGTGCCGCTGCTCCTGCGAGGTGCGCGGCAACGCCACCCTGCCGCCCGTGGCCCGGTACACGGCGTACGACGTCAGGCCGCTGCAGTCGAAGCCTCCGCCGCTCTTCCCGTGCACGGTGCCGCCGCCCCAGACGTAGGGGACACCGAGTTGGGTGAGGGCCGCCGCCACGATCGCGCTGGCCCCGGAAGACGCCCCCTCCCGGCCCGAGACCGGGCCGTCGGCAGGTTGTGCCGCCGCGTACGCGTGGGCCTGGGCGAGGACTTTCTGCACGTACCAGTCGGCGTGGTTGTAGGCGTAGACCGCGCGGTAGAGACCCTGGGCAGTCCCGGACTTGGCGCCGTCGGCGCACAGCATCCGCGCCGCGGCGTAGACGGCGTCGGCCGCATCCCAGGGAGTGGGCGGGCTCGCGCCGCCCGGCGGCACCGGGTAGGCGTACGCGGTGAACGTGGACGGCAGGAACTGCATCGGCCCGACAGCACCGGCCGAGGAGCGCATGGTGGGGTGCCGGGCGTGGTCGGTTTCGACCTTGCCGATGGCGGCGAGCACGGACCAGTCCAGCCCGCGGCAGGCCGCCGGTGCCGCCTTCCGGTACAGGACCAGCATGTTCGCCGGGATATCGGCGACCTGCCCGCCCTGGACGACAGGCTCCGTTGCCGTCGCCTCCTGGCTCCGCAGGTGTCCGGCGGCGCCGCTGGCGACGGTCCCGATGAACAGCACCAGGACCCCGATCAACGCGATCGCGGTACCGCCCAGACCGACACCCGCCGCGGCGGTGGTCTTCTTCATGCCCGCCCCCGGGGCCCGGGCCGGGGTGGTGCGGGCTGGCGACGCGGCGCCGGAGGGGTGAGCGGGGCGCGGGCAGCGGCGGAGCGGGTGCGGATGCGGTGCAGGCGCTGCTGCAGGCTCGCCTGCTGGCTGGACGCCGGCGGGGTGAGAGGCCGCTGCGGCACCATCTGCTGCCGCCGGGTGCGCTGCGGACGTGCCGCCGAGGCGGCTGGAGCGAAGGGCCGGCGGGCGGACGGCCGTGCCGCCGCACCGGCGGCCGGGCGGGCTGCCCGGCGGGGCCGGGGCGCCACCGGCGGTAGGCCACGGTGGGCCCGTACGCGGTTGTGGACCCACCGTCCGCCGATACCGTGCCAGTACTCCTGCGCGAAGTCCCGCACCACCGGCTCGTGCACAGCCCGGGCGGCCTCGAGACGCTCCGCAAGCTGGGCGGCGGAGGTACGGACCTGACCGGGCACCGCCTGCGCCGCCGCCGTCGCCCGGCGCACCGCCCGCGGCCCGTACACCGGGAGACCGGCGGAATACTTCAGCCCGAACCGCCCCGCGCGTACCCCCGCCCGGGTCCCGGCCCGCACCGTCCGCTGGGCGCCGCGCGCCAGGCGGCCCGCGCCCTGGGCGAAGCGGGCACTGAGCGCCCGGGCGCTGCCGGCGCGGCCGACGCCACCCAGCGCCCCGGCCGCGCCGCCGGTGGCGGCCATCGCGCCGAGCATCAGCCCGGCGCCCACGATCTTGCCGAGACCGCCCCGCCGTCCCCCCGCAGGGGCGGTGAGACCGGCCGGGGCGGCACCACCGAGCGGCGAGCTGCCCAGCCGGTGCTTGATACGGGCGGCCATCTGCTGCGACCGGTGGACCAGCCGCTTGCGGAAGAGGAGGACGCCGACGCACAGGATGTCGACGGTGACGAAGCGGACGACGATCCCGCCGGGAAGGTCCTGCGGCGCGGCGGAGACCACGGCCGTCACCGCCACGACGAACGCCCCGAGCCCGGTGACCAGGACGATCAGCAGGGCCAGGCCGCGGGCGATGGCAGCGCCACGCGACCACAGCCAGGCCCGCCCGGGCCCGGGCAGCGTGCCGGCGACCAGCGCGCAGCGCAGCAGCGCCGCTTCGGCGCCGAGCATCACCTGAGCGGCCAGGTAGCTCCCGGCGAGTCCGATGAGCAGGACGCAGACCAGCAGGGTCGCCAGCAGCATGAAGAAGGCCCCGGCGAGCTTGTCCACCGACGCCCGCTTCGCCTTCTTCGCGTCACCACTGACGCACGCCTTCTCGAACGCGGCGTCGGGTTTGGTGCCGAAGGTGTCCAGACCCCACTGCATGGCCTTGTCCCTGACGACATCGTCGATCTTGCCGCCCACACCGGGCAGAAGGAGGCTGCCGGCGCCGGGAATCTCCTTGAGCTGCTTGGTCTGCTCGGCGACCTTCTGACTCACGAAGGCGGCATCGATCCGCGACCACGTGAACCGGGACGCGCACTTGTCCTTGGTGCCATCGGTGAACGTCTGCCCGTAGGTGAGGACCTGCGCGGGCTGCACCACGAAGGCCCGCACCAGCTCGTCGGTGAGCGGGGTGGTGATCTGGGCGACGGTGTCCGCCGTGCCGCGACCGGTGGGGTCCTCATGGCCCATGACGACGGCGGCCACCGCCACCCCCAGATCGCGGGCCTTACCCACCGCACCGTCCGCGCCCAGCAGCGCCTGCGGCGGCGAGGCGAGGCTGGTGACGGCGAGCGCGGAAACCAGCAGTGACGCGGCGAGTTCGCCCCATCCGCGCGAGCGGTTCCCGAAGAGCAGGTGCCAGGCCGCGACGGTGCCGCTGAAGGCGAGGAACAACCCCGGCAGCCCGATCTGCAGCACCACACTGCTGTAAAGGGAGTCGGAGACCGCCATGGCCGGCTTCAGGAGCAACATGGCCAGCTTGAACCCCAGCGCCCAGGCGATGAGCCAACAGGCAAACCCCACCAGCCACTTGGAGCCCATGAACAGCAGGCTCGTCAGCCACGCCTCGACCTTCAGGTCCCAGTCGGACCACTCACCGCTGTCGGAATCCACCGCGAACGCCGAGATCGGGATGCCGTGCTCGTCGGTGACATGGAAGCTGTCGAGCAGGTCGTCCTGCCCGATGCCCAACTTCCGCAGCTTCTCGCGCAGGCTCTCCTTCTGCTCCCGCAACGCCTTCCGCGCAGCCTCCTTCCCCGCCTCCGTGTCCTCGTACGCGACGCCGCCCTGAGCCCCCGCCGCACCGGAGCCCTCGGCCCCGGCCGGGGCGGGAGGCTGCACGTCGGCCGTCACCGACGGAACGGGCGCGGGCGCGGCGGCGGCGGGCCCGGCCGCCGCGCCGACAGCCACCGCCACGGCAACCCACACCCACAGCAGCCGCCACACCACCCGCCGCCACGTCATGCCGTCAACGCCGGGTCGGAGTGAATCGCCGCAGCCGCCGCCTCGTCGGCGGGGATGACCACCTGCATCCCGCCGACCCGCCCGTACAAGTCCCGGTGCAGGCACTCCCCGGCCCGCTGCGCCCGCACCTCATCCGAGACGTGCACCGGGGACAGCCCGGTGGTGACCAGCTCCACCAGCTCGGTATCACCCGCATCGAGGTCGAGGAACTCAAGGCCCCGCTCGGCGAGGGTGACGTCCGTCTGCCGGAAGAGGAACTTCCTCGGGAACAGCCCGCGGATGACCTGCCCCATGGTGGAGGACTCCGGCCCGATGTCCTCGGCGTCGTGCGAGCCCACCAGCACACCGGCGTTGTGCTTGCGCCCGTCACGCACCAGCTCCAGCAGCAGGCCCATGCCCTCAGGGCTGGAGGTAGTCAACCACCAGCATTCGTCCCACACCGCCACACAGAACTCGCGCGGGTCGGCGTAGCAGACCTCCCGGCACAGCACCGCGATCAGATAGAATGCCGCCCGGCCGAAGCTCTTCTCGAACTCCAGCGTCGCCAGCCGGTCGGCGGCCAGCTCATGCTCCTTGGGCAGCGCCAGGTTGGCGGTGGCGAAGACCACCGTGTCAGCCACCGCGGTGTCGACCACCGGCAGCGCGGGATCGAAGACCGTCCGGGACAGGTCCTTGCGGGCCACCGAGGCGAGCTTGCGCGCAACGCCCCGCGAGGCCGCATCCCGCCCGCCGCGCTCATCCAGCTCCGCGATCAGAGCCGCCATGGACGGCGCCGCACCGGCCAGCACCGCCTCGATCGCCTCCGACAGCGCGACACCCTGGTCACTCATCGGGGCGATCCCCAGCAACAGCGTCAAAAAACTCTCGGTACGGCGATGCGCCTGAGCACGGTCGCTGATCGTACGCAGCGGGTCGAGGGAGACCGTCGCCCGGCCGTCGATCGTGATGACCTGGGTGGTGCCGGGGCACGCCTCGGCGAAGCGCCGCCACTCCTGCTGCGGCGTCCGGTCGACGATGACCGCCCGGCCCCGGCTGCCCACCCGCGCCGTCCTGCGGCCCGCGGCGAGGACGGCGTAGACGGCCGACTTCATCGCCACACTCTTGCCGCCGCCGAGTTCCCCGATGAACGCCGCCGACGCGGACGCCGCCTTCTGCGGCCCGAGCGACCAGTCCGTCAACACCGGCCGCGTGCCACCACCGGCCAACTGCAGCCCGTACAACGGCCCCCGGCCGTCGCCCAGCGCCGAACCCGCGAACGGACCGGCCATCGCGAAGTCCCGCGCGAGCAACACCTGCGCGTACGACAGCATCACCTTCGGCGTACGGGCACCCGGCAGCATCCCGTAGAACAGCCGCTCCTGCTCCCCGAGAGGGCGCACGAAGGTGTAGTCACTCTCTCCGAAGTGCGTTTTGAGGTCGGCGGCGCGGGCCTCGGCCTCGGCCGGCGTAGCCCCCCAGACGCAGAGCGTGCCCATGGCCTGCACCTCGACCTCCGCCTTCGAGCGGGTCACCGCGCTGCGGAAGTCACGCATGCTCTCAGCCGCCTCGTGCACGTGGGACGGCACGCCCGCGGCCTCCCCCTCGTACTCCCCGGGCTGGTTCGCCAGCTCATCGGCCGACCGCCGGGCCTTGGCATCGGCCACCGCCCCAGGGGTGACCTTCAGACGCATCACCCAGTCCACCGGGAACGCGAACTCATCGAGCGCCGCGAGGTACTCGGAGCCGGGGAAGACGAACCGCTCCGGCATCTCGGCCAGCGACAAGAACGTCTGGTACGACTCGCCCCACTCGGTGGCCACCTGCAGCCAGCGCCGCCCGAACACCCCCTGCCCCGACACCCCCTCACCCTCGTCATCACCGCCGGCGGCGGGGGCGGCGCCTTCCGCCAGGACGACCTGGCCCAAGGCCGCAGCCCCCCGCCCGCGACCCCGACCAGCGCCCTGCCCGGACTCGGGCAGCAACGGCTCCAGCACCCCGCGCCGAGCACTGTGCCCGTAGATCCACAAAATCTCCGCCTCACTCGCGGCACGCAGCCCGACCGTCGACGGCCACGACGCGGCCAGCGCCTGCGCCTGCTGAATCCGACGGTTCTCCTCACGGGCGCTGACGGGCGCGGGCAGTAGACCCAGCTGCAAGGCCATCTCCGCGCGCGCCGCCGCCACCGCACCGCCCGCGGCCTGCGCCCGCGTCCCCGCGGGCAGCGGGACGGCCAGCCAGTCCGCCCGGCTCGTCAGCTCCATGCACTCCAGCTGGTCCCACACCCTCATCGCCAGCTGCGCGTAGCGCTCACTGGCAGCAAGATCGACGCCCTCGGTCATCTGGCGCACCACCGAGGCGGGGTCGACCTGAGGGCACAGCGACAACAACATCGCCTCCCCCCGCAGCTGCTTGACCAGCCCCTCCAGCGCACGAAGCCGCCGCTCCTTGACCGTGCGCGAGGACTTCGCGTGGCCGCTGCCCTCCACCCGCCACACCGCCCAGCACGTCCCGTGCCGGGTCCAGATGACGTTGCCGCTGACATGCCGCACCGGAACCCGCATCCCTACCCCCGCCCCTGTTCAGCCACGACCGAAAGACCCTCGGGACGGGCGGCGAGCAGCGCACCGACCCCGGACGCCACCCGCACCTCCACCGGCCGCACAGCGGCAACCGACGGCACCGGCGCTGCGTGATCCGCCACGGCAGCCACTCCGCCCGCACCGGTGCCGGAGGCTGGCTGCCAGGTGAGGGTGCACACTCCACGCAGCGCACGACGCCGCCCCCGCCGCACCGAGCGGCCCTCCAACCGGCCCGAACCACCACCCGCCACCAGGCCGGCCACGCTGGCGGCGACCGCCAGCGGACTACGCCCATCGATGTGGATCCGCCCGACCACCACGGCCAAGGCATACGGGATACCGATCAGCACCAGCACGTCGAGCAGACCGTGGTGCGCCCACAGCCCGCGCGAGACGAAGGCAGCCGCGAACGCCACCACGGCGACCACGATCTGCGGGACGGTGTAGGGGCCTCCCCAGATGCGGCCACCCCCAGGCCAATGCCCCACCACGAGCGCGTGCCGACGCGCCTTGGTGAAACACTGCCCCACCATCGGCTCGACCTGAGCTGCCGCGCTCACCGGACACCACCCACCGCGCCGCCACGGTCGACGACCCGGACGGCGGCCGGGGCCGCCGTCCCACCAGGGTGCTTGAGATCCTCACCGATCTTGTCCCGCAGCGTGGTCATGTTGACGACGATGGCCAACACCACCGCCCCGCCGAGCGCCGCGACCACAGCCTTCAACAAGCTCCTGGTCTGCCCCCACACGAAGGCGACCGAGCCGACGTACATCAGCCCCAGCACCCCCACAAGAAAGAAGTTCTTCAGCTCGCCAGCAAGAGCGTTCGCATCGGAAATAGCCCCTGCCACCTGCACGAACCCACTCATGAGCCCTGTCCTTTCTCAGAAGAAGAATCGGAACGGCCGGACGCCTCCAGCGCGGGGGCGGCCTCCAACGCGACGACCTCCCACCGCCCGTCCCGCGCCCGCAACTCGACCGCGTACGTCAGCGGCCACACACCCGCCGCGCTCTCGCCGTCGACATCGACCAGGAGCCGGCGCTCGACACCATCGGGCGGCGTCTGCTTCTCGGCACCCTCGGCCGGCCCCGGCCCGTGCTCAGCGATCTGCCGCACCGTCACCGCCGCATACGGCGCAGGCCGCACCGCCTGCAACCGCGTCCCCGCAGCCACATAGCGATCCAGCTCACCGCGCCCCGTCAAATACGCGCCCAGGAAGCCCCGCAGCGCCTGCACCACCGGGTCCGACGCCACCGGCGCGTGCGCCGACCCGTACGACAGCCCAGGAGCCGCACCGCCCACCGGCGCGGCCACCTCAGCCGGCAACGCCGCCGCAACCCACGCGCCACCACCCGCCCCGCGCACCGGCACCTGGAAGTACCGCACCCGCCCCTCGCCGCTCTCCGGCCCCTCGGCCACCCATGCGGCAACGGTCACCGACCAGTAGCCGGACGCGACCTGCCGCACCCGCACCGCCGACACCGACTCCGCAACGCCCCCTACGCCCCGCGCAGGCCACACCATCGAACGGACCGCCGGATAGAACGCGGCCAGCTCCTCAACACCCGACTCACCCTCCCCAGCCCGGACATACGCCGCGACGTACAACTCCGCGAAACCCGCAGGCGCCACCGCATCCACCGACACCCCCTGCACCCGCGGCGCTTCTGTGCGCACCGACGCGGCGACCGGACGACCGGCCGACGCCAGCGCCCACCCACCGAGCAGCGGACCCGCCAACAGCAGACCCCAGGCCCCCCACCGCACCACCGCCGTCCAGTTCGCCAACGCCCCCGTCGATAAAGGCCCCGCAGCCCACCCCGTATCCGACGCCACCACCGACTCCTCCGACACCGCTCCGCCCCGCTCCGCCTCCTTCACCCGGCGCCTCATGACATCGCCTCGCCCGGAACCCACCGGCCCCGCGTCAGCTCCGCGATCCGCTCACGCAACCGCGCCGGCGGCAACGCCAGCACCTCCCGAACAAGAACCTGCGCCTCATCCGCATCCCGCTCCACGTACAACCGAAGCTGCGCATCGGTGCCCTCCGCGAACGGATCCGTCACCAACGCCACCGCCAGCTGCGTCGCCCGCCGGCGAATCGCCACCAGCCGCAGCTCCTCATCCCTCAACTCCACCGCATCTCCCTCACGCCCCAGCTCCTGCGTCACGCCAACTCCTCCGCTGACCCGATGCACGACTCCCGCACATCACAGAGAGAAAGGGAGCCGGACCAGCCCGGATGTGACACCAGCAGCCGAAAAACTTCAGCGGACTTCTCACGCCGCCTCGACCCACTGCGGCGCCACCTGCCGCAACTGCGCCACCGCCCGACTCCGCCGCCGCCGCAACGCCACCGGAGTAACCCCCAACACCCGCGCCGCCTCCGCATCCCGCGGCGCGCCCTCGCGGTAATGCGCACAGATCCCCGAAGCCGCCTCCGCCGTGAGCACCTCCCGCTCCAGCGCCCACACCAGCAGCGCGACCATCTCGCCCCGCGCACCCTCCAACTCCTCCACCGACCCCACCCCGCCCCGCAGCCCCACCCGCTCGGCTGCCCGCACCAGCAGCGCCTGCTCAGCAGCCCGCAGAGGTTCCTCCTCGCCCGGGCACTCCGCCAGCCGCTCCTCGCCCACCTCCGCCGAGGGCGCCAGCTCCTGTCGCAACTCCCGCGAGACGCGGTGCCACAGCTCCATCCGCAGCCCCGCCGCAATCCGCCGCGGCCGCCGCGCCACCGGGTAGCTGCGCACCACCTCCCACAAGGAGGCGACCACCAGGTGCGAAACCACCTCAAGGTCCTCACCGGGCCGCCGCGTAGAGCGGATCATGCGCCGGGCGCACGGCAGCATCGCCTGGAACAGCACGCGGGCACCGAGCCGCGCCTCCCGCCCGTCGGGCGCCGCCGCCTGGTGCAGCAGCACGCGCATCCACGCATCGCTGAAGTCCGAACCCTCAAGATCGGAGCGTCGCCTCAACGCCGTGCACAGCTCATCCAGCCCGACCGGAGCCTCGCCTTCCCTCAGAACACCGGCAGCGAGGAGCCAGGAACGTACACGCTCACCGTTGCCACGCTCGGCGCACAGTTGCGTCCACTCGGCGTTCAGACGTGTCACCAGCGTCGGTACGGCGTTCACGGCAGCTCCTCTCGGATCGACTGCCGTGAACTCTCCTCAGCGCCCCTTACCAACCCGCCTACCCCGAAGAAGAAAACCACCAGCTCAAAGGGGGTATGAGGCAGGGGTATGCGGCGAGGTATCCGCACAGACCGAGCTGGGGCAGACCAGCTTTCCCCGCACCCCGCCAAGAACGCGCTTCAGAGCGCAGGTCGAGCGAACGCTGCGACCCTACAGGAAGGACGCGGTTCGGCCTCCCTCGCCAGCTCGCGGCTCTGCCGAGGCGCCGCTGTGGGCGTAACCACGAAATGCGGTACCACCGTGCGTACCACCATGAATTCCACCGCAGGCACTAACGCGAGTTCCACCTCGCGTACCACGGGAAGTACCACGTGCCTCCCCGCCGTAGGGGGAACGTCGCAGCTCAACCGTCATGGGTATGTGTTCAGGGAAGCCGACACCTCTTCCTCAATGAGGAGGAAGAGGCTCTCTCTCCCAAGATCATGCAGAGGGCCTGCCGTCACTCTGCGGCGTCCTTCACATCACCCGGCTGTATGTGACCCCGTCAGGGGGCCGCGTCGAGGTCGAGGCACACCCGCTCCGGCCGATCCAGGACGACGCCCAGGCGGGCGTCCGTGCTCCGGCGCCCGCGAGCCGGTGCCGCAGCTGCTCTCGTGGCAGTACGGCGCTTTTCTTCGCGTGCCCGCTGGGCGTGACGACTCCGAGGCCGTAGGCGTCGTCGACAAGAGCCTGGTAGGTGGCGGGTGTCGGCCCGATGTCGCCGTCGCTCTCGTCGATCTCGGCCTGGAGCACGAACGAGTCGGTCGCGGGCAGCGGCACCAGCGACATGCCTCCCTCGGGGCCTGTTCCCGTGCCCCCGGCCTCGCCCGCCCCCGCCCCCGCGGCGGGCGCCGGGGTGGATCCGGGACTGCGGGACCTCCTCCTCGTCCTCGCGGCCGTGGTGCTGCTTCTGGTGGTCGGTGCCGTCGGCTACGTCCTCCTGGAGCACCCCCGGGCCGCGGGGCCGGTGGGCACCGTGCTGGCGATCCCCCCTGCCCTCGAGGCCGTCGCAGGCCTGATCGTGCGCCGCCGATAGCGCCCTCCGACTTCCGTCCGTCGTACCGTCCGCTGCCCGCGTCCGGGGCCCGTCTCGCTGCCTGCGCTCAGGACGGGCCTCTCCGGGGCGTGCTGCTGCTGGTTGGCCGGGCCGCGTTGTCACTGTCGAGGAGCGTTTCGGCGCGGGTGCGTCGCCCGGCTGTGCTCCGTTCGGTCCTCGAACCGGCTGTGGGTATCCGGCGCCGTTGCTGCCCGCCCGGTTGCGGCGGGTTGTGCAGGCGGGTGTCCGCACAGTGCCTGTCTTCGAGGCGTCGTGCCGCCTGTTCCGTCCGCTGCCCTGGCCGGGCCGCAGGCGGTTCGGCTCCGCCCGTGCCAGGGGTTGGGCGGCTGCGTGGTATCCCTGTCGGTCCGTCGCCGTGCCGGGCGGTGTTGCCCCGGCCGTGACTGACGGCGCGGTCCCTGTTGGCGGCGCCGTCCCGCCAGGTCTCAGCCGGGTCGGTGTCGCCGCTCGTCGCCGCGCCGCCGGAGAGCCCGTCCCGGCCGCCGCCTAGCCGGGTTTTGCCGGCCCGGGTGCCCGCTGCCCGCTGCCTGCGCCCGGGGGCCGACCCCCGGTCCGTCCATGCCTCGCCCGCCCGTTCGCCGCCCGGCCGCTCCGGGCCGCCGCAGTTGCCGCCGTACGCCGCCTCCGGCATCGAGCAGGGGGCCGAGGCGCGGCGCGTCAGAGGAACGGCGGCAGGAAGTCAGCGGGGCGACAGCGGCGTGGTGGAAAGTTCTGCCATTAGCACCGCGTTCCTGCCCGAACGGGCCGATCGCACGTCGAAAGAGAGAAAGTCATGCGAGTCCGTAAGTTCAAGGCAGCCGTGATCGCGGCCGCCGCCGTCGCGAGCGTCGCGGTGGTGGCCCCGCCGGCGGAAGCGAGCAGCTGCTCACGCGGAGGCGGTGCCTACATCTGCGAGTACGGCGTAACCAGCTACAAACTCCCCAACGGCACGAAGCAGGAGTTCATCGTCGGCACCGACCATGCGGTGTGGACCCGCTGGACCGACTCCGACGGGGACTGGTCGCGCTGGCAGTCCATGGGCGGAAACGCGTGGAGCAAAGCGTACGCCTATGACTACGACACCAGCGACCGATGGTCCTTCAGGGTCTTCTACTACGACCAGAGCGCCGAGTACTGGGGCCGTAACCGCGACCACAACGGCAACTGGTCCCCATGGACACACTACGACACCCCGCTCAACGGCTGATCACAGAGCGTTCAGCCGTACGGGCCCCTCGCCCCGGCCGGGGGCCGCGGCCGCATGAACTGCCGCCTGATCGCTGCGGCCCCGCTGGCGTGCTGCCGTGCCGCCGCCATGCCGTCGGCTGCCCGCCGCCATGCCGTCGCTGTGCCGTCGCGTGTCCCGTCGCCAGGCTGGGCGGCCGCTGGGCCGCCGGTTGCTCCGCGGAGGCTGTGCCTGGTCCGGAGCCGCTGCTCCCACGTTGTTGTCGTGACCCGGGGCGCCACCCGGCGCCGCCGTGGCTGCGCAACTGCCCGTGCCTGTCCGCCGCGCCTTGTGCTGTCGTGTTGCCGTGCTCTACACGGTCCAGCACGGGCCCCGTCTTCGAGGGCGTTCTGCTGTCTGTTCCGGCCGCTGCCCTGGCTGGACCGCGGCCGGTTCGGCGCGGCGGCCGGTTGCCGCTCGTCCGCCGGTTCGGTGCTGCCCGCGCCGAGGCGAGGTGCTGGTCGCCGCGCCCGGTGCCGCGTCCGGGCCGTCGCCACCACCGCTGAGCCGCCGTCCGGCCGTCTCCGCTGTCCGCCGTGCCGCCGTCCGGTTGCCCGGCTGCCGCCCGTCGCTGTGCCGCTGCGCGCTGCCCGGCCGCCGCTGCGCGCAGTCCCTCGGCTGTCCGCCGTGGCCTGGCCGTGCTCGCGTCTGGTGCTGAACGTCGTCCGCTGGACCGCCGCCGGGCTGCCGCCGTTCCGTCGTCCGGCCGCCTCGCGGCTGTCCGCTGCGTGTCCTGTCGTTGCGCACCGCGGTCCCGTGCTGTTCAGCCGGTCGCGCAGCGACCGCCGGCCCGCCAATGCTGCCGACCGTCGCCCGGCCGCCGCCGCTGCCGTTCCGCTGTCGGCGCCGTCGTGCTGCCGCGCGGCGGTCGCCCGCGTGCCTGCCAGCCGTTCCGGGGCCCGCTCCACCACCTGCCCACTGCGTCATACGAGGCGTTGCCGATGCCGGTCCTCCGCGCCCGCCGCGCCGGGCGGCGGGCCTGTACTCCTCTCAGCTGTCCGTACGGCCCGCGCGCCGGTCGCGGTGCTGGTGCGTCCGGCTGTGTCGTACGTCGGCGTCGTGCTGCGCCTGGCGGTCGTCGTTGTGACGCTGGCCTCCCCCGAGCCGACGGTGCTCCGGGTCGGGCGGTGGGGCTGCCCAACGGGCCGCCGTCGGCACCCACACCTGCGGGTGGTCCGGGGCCCGGCCGTCGTCGCCCAGGCGGCCGTGCAGCGGTGCGCCCGGTGCCCGCGCGGGCCGGGCCTTGTCCGGCTCCGGACCGGTCGGGTCTGGGGGAGGGGCCCTCCAGGGGCAGCAGCTCAGCTGGAGGTCCCGCCCGCCGCCGTGCCGCTGCCGCGTGGCCGCGTCGGTCTGGGGGCTGTGCTCGGTGCTGTCGCTCGTCGTGCTCCTCCGGCGTCGGTGAGACCGTGCTGTCGGTGCGCCGTCGTCGGGCCGGGTGCGCCGCGCCGCCGCTGTGCCTGGTGCGCGGAGTCGTGTTCCTGCCGCGCCGCCGCTGTCCGGCCGTCGGTTCGCCGGGGCATCGAGTGCGGGTGTTCGCTGGAGTGGCGCCGGCGAACACCCGCGCGGTGGGCTGCTCGTCTCCGTGGTTTGACCCCGTCATTTTTCCGGGAAGCTGTTCCTTTTTCCTGCCGGGAATTTCCAGCAGGAGAAAGCCGTGCAGGTATATACATCGCCCCAGCAGCGTCTGCTTTTGGCGTAGTATGTAGAAGGCGGTATGGAGTTCTGGAAGGGGTGTCAGGTGCCGGATAGGAATGTTGAGTTCGGTAAGTTCGGTGCCCAGGGTGTTAAGGGGCATGAGGTGGTGGCACGGCAGTTGGATAAGTTGGCCGGGTTCATTGCGACTCCTGTTACGGTGCCTCGTGGTTTGATGGCGCGTCTGCATTATCTGACGCGTTCTGATCATGCTCGTGCTGCTGCGCGGGAGGCGGGGTTGGCGGTGACGGACCGTACGTTGAAGGCGTGGCTGGATGGCCGGCGCTCCCCGAGCCGGCGGAACCTGGTGCGGATCGAGGAGGTGTACCGGGCGGTGCGGCGGAAGAATGTCGCGCGGTATCTGCTCGGCCGTCTCAACCGTGAGGGGCGTGGTACGCGGGTGGAGTTCCATCCGCTCAACCAGTCGCAGGTCACGCGGCCTCAGCAACGGGTGGTGGCTTACCGGACGTTGAATGTGCGTCACTGGGACGCCGTGGTCCAGGCGTGGGTGGAGCACGACGAGGATGCTCTCGACCGTGCCTGGTTCGATGACATCACCGTCGAGCTGGGCAGTGACTACGGTGCGTACGAGTACGTGACCAACATCGGCTTCGCCGCCTGAGGTCCGGGGCACTGATCTTGACGGGGCGTCTGGGGGGTAAATCATGCGGCCTGTAATTACCGTTCAGGCCTTGCATAATGAATTGACATTCACTTATGATGGCCACCTGATCGAAAATGGGTCGGATTCAGCAGGGCCACTCCGACAGAGAATTGACGGGCCGTCAAAGCCACCTGAAGAGGGCCCGTAAGGCCAGGCCCCACCCCGTAGCCAGCCGAGGAATTCGCGGAGCGAATTCCTTTCGCCCGAATCGCGGAGCGAATTCGGGCACCAGCCAACGGAGTTGGCTGGGGTATTCCGGCGGAGCCGGAATACGGAAATGCGGAGCATTTCTTTTCTTCCGCCGCGTAGCGGCGGCGCGTCGTGTCTGCGGAGCAGACCGCGCGC
>NZ_JBVHRF010000015.1:0-21198 GCF_055567035.1 Streptomyces sp. NPDC027185
GGGTCGTCCGCGTCACCGGCCGGGCCGACTGTTCGCCGACCGCGGCTACGACTACGACAAATACCGCAGCCTTCTACGAGCCCGCGGCATCACACCGAAGATCGCCCGCAAAGGTACACCCCACGGCTCCGGCCTGGGCAAGACCCGCTGAGTCGTCGAGCGCGCCTTCGCCTGGCTCCACCAGTTCAAACGCCTGCGGATCCGCTACGAGATACGCGCCGGCCTCCACCTCGGCCTTCTCCAACTCGCCTGCAACATCATCTGCTTGAGACGACCCCGAACCTCATTCTGAAATGATCAGTGAGTGAGGGGGCGGGTCAGACGCGGACGCCGAACATGAACGGTCCGCCGATGGTCTCCATCGACTCGTACCGTACGACCGTGCCGGTGCGAGGGGCGTGCAGGATCTGTCCGTTGCCGGCGTAGAGGCCGACGTGGTGCAGGTCGTTGAAGAAGAAGACCAGGTCACCGACCTGGAGTTGGCTCCGGGTGAGGCGGGTGCCGACGCCTGCCTGTTCCTCGGAGGTGCGCGGAAGGTGGACGTCGGCCCGGGCGTAGGCCCAGGAGGTCAGGCCCGAGCAGTCGTAGGTGGCGAGGCCGGTGCCGCCGCGGAGGTACGGCTTGCCGAGCTGACTTCGGGCGGCGGCGAAAGCGGCGGCGGCCCGGCCGGAGGCGGCAGTGTCGTTGCCGAGCCGTACCTGCTCGGTGGCGGCGCGGCCGGCCTGCTGCTGTTCGTCGGCGAGGGCCGATTTCTCCTTGGCGGTCAGGGTGTCGAGGAGCCTTTGCGCCTCGGCGAGTTTGCCCTGGACCTCCTGCTTCTTCTTGTTCAGTTCGGTACGTGCGGTGGCGAGGTCCTTGAGCCTTCCGGAAGCCTTGGCGCGTGCCTGGATGATCTCCCGCTGTTTGTCCTGGATCTTCTTCAGGGCGGCAACCTGCTGTCCGCCCAACTGGTCAAGCCTGGCTGCCTTGTCCAGGTAGTCGTCCGGGGTGGACGACAAGAAGAGCTGCACCGAGGCGTCGATGCCCCCGGAGCGGTACTGCGCGCTCGCCAGCGAACCCAGGCCGTTGCGCATCGCGTTCAGCTCCTGCTGGCAGCGGGCGACACGGTCCTGGATCGAGGAGAGGTCCTTCTGCAGCCTCTGCCGCTCCTCGTTGGCCCCGTTGTACTTCTCGGTGGCCTGCTCCGCCTGTTCGTAGAGTCTGTCGACCGCCGCCTTGACCTCGTCCTTGCCGGGTTTCCGGCCGGGGGCGGCCTGGGCGGCCTGTGCGCTCAGCGCGACGGCAGCCGCCGCCGCGGTGCTCAGCACGGTGATACGCGTGCGGCCGGGCTGCTTGGGCCGACGATGGGATGCCACAGGGCGAACTCCTTGCTCCTTCAACCGCCGGCCAACTCGTCGGCGGACGGGCCCTTTCGCTGCCACTCCGTGCGAGTGGGCGAGGGACGGGGGGTGAGGCTTGACCCTAAAGAAATTCGTACGACTAGATCAATTATTTGGAGGGAAAGTCCCCTTTTCAGGGATCGCGGGCAAGGCCTCCACCAGGCCAGATGCTGCGCCGCCGAGGGCTTCACATCACCTCGCACGTGGAGTGCGTGGCTATTCTTGAGCCAACTGCAAAGGGCCCTGACCGGCTGTTTCCCTGGACTGCTCAGCTTCCCGAGCGGTTCGGCCCGTGGCAGACCGTCCACGGACGCCTGCCCGCTGGTCCGCCGCCGGCATCTTCGACCGCCTCCCGGCCACCGCTCGGAGCTGGTCGGAGGTCGCCGTCGACGAAGATCACCGCAAGGTGCGTCATCGATGGGTCGAGGGCGGCGTCCCGTCCAACTCGGTGGAGCGCACATTTCCCGGGCCACTCCCTGGTGGGGACGGACGAAAACCCGGGTTTCCGCAGGTCATATGCTCCCTGGCAATCGAGCAGGGGAGGGAAACCGTGCGGGAGTCTGCCGGGTCGGAGCGGGGCGATATCGGTGTGTGGCTGCGTGAGAGGCTGCCGGGGCTGATCGACGAGTGCCAGGTGCCGGGAGCCGCCGTGGCCGTGCAGGCCGAGGGCCGTTACGTGGAGGCTGCGGCCGGGGTGCTCAGTACGGGCACGGGGGTCCGGGCCACGGCGGACTCGCTGTTCCAGATCGGATCGATCACGAAGGTGGTGACCGCGACGCTGGTCATGCAGCTGGCCGAGGAGGGGCTGCTGGATCTGGACCTCCCTGTGGCAAATGTGCTGCCGGAGTTCCGGATCGCCGACGCGGAGGCGAGCCGCCGGGTCACGCCGCGCCAGTTGCTCAGCCACACCGCCGGGTTCGAGGGCGACATCTTCACCGACACCGGGAAGGGCGACGACTGCCTGGAGCGGTACGTGGGAGTGCTGCGGGACGTGCCACAGCTCTTCGCGCCGGGCGAGATGTTCTCGTACAACAACGCCGGGTACTGTCTGCTCGGCCGGATCGTGGAAGTCCTGCGGAAGCAGCCGTTCGATGTGTGCGCCCGCCGGTACGTATTCGGGCCGCTGGGGATGAGCCACGCGGCGAGCGATCCGTACGAGGCGATCGTGTACCGCACGGCCGTCGGGCACGTGGGGGAGCCGTTGGAGCCGACGCCGGTGTGGGCGCTGGCCCGTTCGAACGCGCCGGCCGGGTCGATGCTGGCGATGCGCGCCCGCGACCTGCTGGCCTTCGCCGGGATGCATCTCGCTGGGGGTGCGGGACCGGACGGCGGACGTCTGCTGCGTCCCGAGACCGTCCGGGCCATGCAGCAGCCGCACGTCACGCAGCCCGACATCGAGCAGGGCGCGGCCTGGGGGCTGGGCTGGGAACTCTTCGACCTGTCGGGACCCGCCGTCGTCGGGCATGACGGGAACACCATCGGCCAGTCGGCGTTCCTGCGTCTGGTACCGGAGCGGGACATCGCGGTGGCGGTGCTCACCAACGGCGGCCTGTCGCGGCGGCTCCACGCGCGGATCACCGAGCGGGTCCTGGGCGGAATCACGCTGCCCGTGCCGCTGGTCCCGGACCCGAACGCGCCCGTGCCGCACGCGTCCCGGTACACCGGCACCTATACGTCGAGCACCGCGCGGACCACGGTGAGCCAGGACGCGGCGGGACGGTTGTGGCTGGTGCGTCAGCCGCTGGGCGTCGCCGCGGACCTGGACGAACCGTCCTACCGCACGGAACTCGTCGGCCTGCGCGGCGACACCGTGATCCCGGTGGAACCGGAGCGCGGCAGCCACGCGCCGCTCGCCTTCCTCGGCGACGACGGCCACGGGCGCGCGCTGTACCTGCACAACGGCCGCGCCGAGCGGAGGACGCCGTGACGGACGACCTGCACCGACGCGCGGTCGTCGCCGACCTGCACAACGACCTGCTGTGTGCCGTGGCCGCCCGGCCCGTGGACCGCTGGGCGGCGTTCTTCCGGGAGCGCTGGCTGCCGCAGCTGCGCGCCGGGGGAGTGGACCTTCAGGCGCTGCCCGTGTTCGTCGAGGACGCGTACCGGCCCGAGGGGGCGCTGCGGCGCACGCTGCGGATGATCGAGGCGGCACACCGGCTGGCGGAGGGCAACCCCGACGCCGTCGCGCTGTGCCGGGACGGTGCGCAGATCGACCAGGCCCTGGCGCAGGGGCGGATCGCCCTTGTCCTTGCGCTGGAGAGCGCGCCTGGTGTCGGCGAGGACGTGGAACTCCTGGAGACGCTGTTCCGGCTCGGGGTGCGGATCGCCTCCCTGGCGCACTTCGGGCGCACCGCCCTGGCCGACGGCAGCGGCGAGGACGCGACGGGCGGGCGGCTGACCCGGGCCGGCATCGAGGCGCTGTCCGAGATGGAACGTCTCGGCATGCTCTTCGACATCAGCCATCTCGGGGCGGCCGGCGTCGAACACGTCCTGGAGCTGGCGTCACGGCCGGTGGTCGCGACACATTCCGGCGCGCGGGCCCTGTTCGACCACCACCGGAATCTGACGGATGAGCAGATCGGGGGAGTGGCCGAGGGCGGCGGAGTCGTGTGCGTGAACTTCTTCGCCCCCTATCTGCACGCGAGCGACTACCGCGTGGACCGGCTGGTCGACCACATCGAGCACATCGTCTCGGTGGCCGGAATCTCCCATGTCGGCCTCGGACCCGACTTCGTCAAGGAAGTACTCGCCGACACCATCCCGCCGTGCTGCGCTCTCGACTTCGTCCAGGGGGTGCCGGCCGACGCCTACCTGCCCGGACTGGAAGGGCCGGCCGGGCTCCCGCTGGTCACCGAGGCGCTGCAGCGGCGCGGCTGGGCCGAGCAGGACATCGTCGCGGTGCTCGGCGAGAACGTACGGCGTCTGCTGCGGGCGGAACTGGGTCGTCCGGCCTGACCGGTAGCACTTCGTGCGATCGGACCGGCGCACGCCCCCAGGTTCAGTGAAGCCGACGAACGACGTCTGGAACAGGTGTCTCAAAATCGTCGGGTGGTCGAGGAAGAGGAAAGGGAGGTGCCCCGTGCGCCCGAGCGACGGTGCGGAGAGCGCGCGTGAGTCCGCGGACAGTGGCCGCGTGCTGACGATCAGCGATCTGTCGGTGGAGATCCGGCGCGGCGACCGGACCGTCCGGCCGGTGTCCGGTGTGACGCTCTCCCTCGACCGGGGCGAGGCCCTCGGCATCGTCGGGGAGACCGGTTCGGGCAAGTCGATGACCGGCCTGGCGGTGATGGGGATGCTGCCGTCCGGCGGCCGGGTGACCGGCGGATCCGTCGACCTCGAAGGGACCGAACTGGTCGGGTTGCCGGCCGCCCCGTACCGGCAACTGCGGGGCAACGACATCGCGATGGTCTTCCAGGACTCGATGACGGCATTGAACCCCACCCGCAGCATCGGTGAGCAGATCGCCGAACCCCTGCGGTGGCACCGCGGCACGTCCCGGCGGGCCGCACGGGAACGGGCCGCGGAGATGCTCGGCCTGGTGGGAATACCGAGGCCCGTGGAGCGGCTCGACGACTATCCGCACCAGCTCTCCGGCGGCATGCGGCAGCGTGTGATGATCGCGATGGCCCTGGTGTGCGAGCCGAAGGTGGTCATCGCGGATGAGCCGACCACCGCGCTCGATGTGTCCGTCCAGGCGGAGATCCTCGACCTCCTGGACGAGCTGCGCTCGCGGCTCGGCATGGCGATGATCCTCATCACCCACGACATGGGCGTGATCGCCCGGCACGCCGACCGGGTGGGCGTGATGTACGCCGGGAGCCTGGCCGAGACCGGCCCCACCCCCGAGCTGTTCCGGCACACCCGGCACCGCTACACTCACGCGCTGCTGTCCTCGATCCCGTCACTCACCCAGGACCGGAACGAACGCCTCGCCAGCATTCCCGGAGCCCCACCGGACCTGGCCGCACCCACCCCGGGCTGTGCCTTTGCTCCGCGCTGCACGGCGGTCACCGAGCGGTGCCGTGAGAAGCGGCCGCCGCTCACCGCGGCGGAGAACGGGCACACCCACGTCTGCTGGCACCCGGTCGGGGAGGGGCAGGAGCGGCCTCGCGCCGCTGCTGCCGCCGTGTCCGTCCGCACACCCGCGGCCGTGCCTGCGCCGGAGCCCCGGCTTCGGGTCGCCGACCTCCGCCTGGAGTACCCCTTGGGCCGCCAGGGCCTCCTGGGGCGCCGCCGCACCGTCAAGGCGGTCTCCGGCGTGAGCTTCGACGTGGCGCCCGGCGAGACGTTCGGCCTGGTCGGGGAGTCGGGCTGCGGGAAGTCCTCGCTCGGCCGGATGCTCGTGGCGCTCACCCGGCCCACCGCGGGTGAGGTGATCTTCGAGGGTGCGCCGGTGACCCGGATGAGCACTCGCGAACTGGCGACCCGGCGCGCCAAGTTGCAGATGATGTTCCAGGACTCGAATGCCTCCCTTGACCCCCGGATGCGCATCGGCACCATCCTGCGTGAGCCCCTGGCGATCCAGGGCATCGGCGGCCGCGCCGCCCGGACCCGTGAACTCCTCGGCGACGTGGGCCTGCCCGCGAGCGTCCTCGAGCGCTACCCGCACGAACTGTCCGGCGGACAGCGTCAGCGGGTGGGCCTGGCCCGCGCTCTGGCCCTGGACCCCACGGTCCTGGTCGCGGACGAGCCGGTCAGCGCCCTTGACGTGTCCGTCCGCTCCCAGGTGCTCAACCTGATGCGCAGAGTCCAGCGAGAACGTGCCCTGAGCAGCGTGGTGATCTCCCACGACCTGGCCGTGGTGCGTTACCTGGCCGACCGGGTGGGCGTGATGTACCTCGGCAAGCTGGTCGAGACCGGCACGGCTGATGAGGTGTACGGGGCGCCTGCCCATCCCTATACCGCCGGTCTGCTCGCGGCCGTCCCCGAGGCCGACCCCGCCGCCCCGAAGCCGCCGGCCGGCACCCGGGTCCGCGGTGAACTGCCCAGTCCTGTTGCCCCGCCCAGCGGCTGCCGGTTCCGCACCCGGTGCGCACGGGCCACCGAGCTGTGCGCGGCGATGGAACCCGAACCGTCGTCCCTCGGCGGTACCCACCAGGTTGCCTGCCACCACCCCCTGTGGGAGTCGGAGAAGACCCCCGCAGCACTCCCAGGCACCAGGCCGACGACCCACCGGCGAGGAGAGGAACACGCATGACCTGGTACATCGTCCGGCGCCTGGCGATATCCGCCGTCGTTCTGCTGGGGATCTCCGCGATCGTCTTCTTCCTGCTGCACATGGTCTCCGAGGACCCGGGGCGAGTGGTCCTCGGGCAGCGGGCCTCGCCCGAGGCCGTCGCAGACTTCAACCGTGAGCACGGATTCGACCGTACCGTCATCGTCCAGTACCTCAGCTATCTGGACCAGCTCGCCCACGGCGACCTCGGCAGGTCGTACAAGTTGAACGAGAACGTGGCAACGGTCCTCGGGCAGCACGCGGCCCGCAGCGCGATGCTCTCGCTCGCCGGGCTGCTGCTCGCCCTGCTGATCGCCGTTCCGCTCGGGATCCTGCAGGCGGTCCGCAAGGGCAGGATCGTCGACCGGGCCACCACGGCCGTCTCCTACGTGCTGTACGCGACCCCGTCGTTCCTGCTGGGGCTCGTCCTGATCGCGGTGTTCAGCCAGGCCCTGCCGCTGTTCCCCGCCGAGGCATCGTCGTCGCACTCGGCGTGGGTGGTGTTCACCGACCCGAGGGCGATGGCCCTGCCGGTGATCACGCTCGCCGTCACCAGTGTCGCGATCTTCTCGCAGTACCAGCGTTCCTCGGCGCTCGAACAGCTCGGGCAGGACTACATCCGGGTGGCGCGGGCCAAGGGGCTCCCGGAGCGTCTCGTGCTCCGGCGGCATCTGCTGCGCAACGCCTGCCTGCCGCTGATCACCCTGGTCGGCACGCTCGTTCCGAGCCTGCTCGCCGGGAACCTGATCGTCGAATCGCTCTTCAATTACCCAGGTCTCGGGCTGCTGTTCCTCAACAGCCTCCACCAGGAGGACTACCCGGTGCTTCTCGCCTACACCTTGATCGGCGGCGCCCTCACCGTGGCCGGCAGCTTCGGCGCCGACCTTGCGGTGGCCGCCGCCGACCGCCGAATCGAGCTGGAGAAATGACCTCAACCCACGCTCCTGCCTTGACCGGTTCGGGGAAACGGTCCGGCGTGCAGCGCGCCCTCCGCACCGTGCGCCACCACCCTCTCGGACTCGTGGGCGGACTGCTCCTCGTCCTCGTCGTCGCTTTCTGCCTCCTCGGCCCCCTGCTCCACCGCACCAACCAGACCGACGTGGACCTGGTCAACGCCGCACTGCCGCCAAGCGTCGCGCATCCCCTCGGCACCGACCTCAAGGGCTTCGACGTGCTCGGCCGGCTGATGGCGGGCGGCCGTGTTTCCCTGCAGATCGGGCTGCTCTCGGCCGTGTTCGCCACCGTTGTCGGGACGGTCTACGGTGCCGTCGCCGGACTTGCCAGCGGTGTCGTCGACGGGTTCCTGATGCGGGTGGTCGACACCCTCCTCTCGATTCCCTTCCTCTTCTTCGTGCTGATCCTCTCGGCGCGGTTCCACGCGAACGCCGTCTCGCTGAGCCTGGTCATCGGCGCCTTCTCCTGGCTGGTTTCTGCCCGCCTGGTACGCGGCGAGGTCCTGACCCTGCGGGTGCGGGAGTTCGTCCTGGCAGCACGGGTGATGGGCGCCTCCCGCCGCCGGCTCCTCCTCACCCACCTCGTCCCCAACGCGCTCAGTGTGATCGTCGTCGTGATCACCTTCCAGGTCGCCGATGCGATCCTGGTCGTCGCCGCCCTCGGCTTCCTGGGCTTCGGCCTGACGTACCCGACCGCCGACTGGGGAAGCCAGCTCGCCGATGGCGCGACGTACCTCTCGGCCGGCTACTGGTGGCTGGTCTACCCCGTCGGCCTGTGCATCGTTCTCACCGTCCTCGGGCTCAACCTCCTGGCCGACGCGCTGCGCGACGCCCTCGGCCGCCGTGCCGGCTGAACCACCCCGTCCACTCTTCGCAGGGAGCCACCCATGACACATCTGCCCGGCACGGCGCGGGGACGTCGCCTCGCGGTGCTCGTCGCCGTCCTTGCCCTTCTCGTCACGGCCTGTGGCGGCGGCGACCTGGCGAAGGCCCTCCGGGGCGGCTACCGGACGCTGCCCAGGGAATCCGGCAGCCCCAAGGACGGAGGCACGGCCACCGTTGCGCTGACCCCGGGCCTCACTCCGAACTACATCTATCCGTATCCGCCGGCCTCCGCCAACGGCACCGCCATCGCAAAGGGGGTCCTCTGGCGCTCCCTCTACCGCCCCAGCGGCGAGGGCGACCAGGTGATGGACGCCTCGCTGAGCCTGGCCAAACCGCCGCGGTACGGTGACGACCGGCGGACGGCGACCATCGAGATGAAGAACTACGAGTGGTCCAACGGCCGGCCGGTCACCGCCGCCGACGTCGTCTTCTCACTGGCCCTGCTCAAGGCGGCAATCAAGGAGAGCCCGGCCAACTGGAGCTTCTACACCCCCGGCCAGTTTCCCGATGGCGTGACGATGAAGGCGACCTCGTCCCGCCGGCTCACGCTGATGACGGAGACGGCCTACAACCCGTCCTATCTGATGTCCATGCTGACTCTGCTGTACGTGATGCCCGCCAAGGAGTGGAGCATCGCCCGCACCGGAGGACCGCACCTGGACTACACGCGGCCGAAGAACGCCGCGGCCGTCTACCGCTACCTCACCAAGCAGTCGGAGGCCCCGGCCACCTTCGCCGGGAACCCGCTGTGGCAGATCGTCAACGGCCCGTACCGGCTCAAGAGGTTCGACCCCACCACCGGCTCGTACTCCCTGGTCCCCAACCGGAACTACAGCGGCCCCGGTGACGCGCGCCTGGACTGGGTCGACTTCAAGTCATTCACCTCCGCCTCGGCCGTCCTCAACCAGTTCAAGGCCGGAAACCTGACCGTGGGGACGCTGGACTCCAGCTTCATCATGCAGATCGGCGCGCTGAAGAAGCAGGGCTACCACGTGTACGGCACCGCGGCCCCCGCCCGTTTCGACCCGCTGACCCTCAACTTCGAGGACACCACCGGCAACTTCGACAAGGTGATCGCGCAGCGGTACGTGCGACAGGCTCTGCAGCACCTCATCGACCAGGACGGCTACGTCCGCAGCCGCGGCGTGTACAGCGGGGCTGCCTCCGTCAACCATAGCCCCGCGGGCAGCGGCTCCCCCTATCCGCCGGCCTTCGGGCACAAAGCGCCCTACCCGTACGACCCGGCCGCCGCGAAGATGCTGCTCACCGGCCACGGCTGGAAGGTGGCACCGGGCGGCACCACCACCTGCGTCCGCCCGGGGACCGGTGGGGACGAGTGCGGGGCCGGAATCCCGCGCGGGCAGGCGATCGATTTCACGCTGGCCTCCGCGAGCACTCCGGCCTACGTGGGTGCCCGGGACACCGCGTTCGCCTCGGAGGCGAAGAAACTCGGCATCAGGATCACGCTGGAGACCAAGTCGCTCAACTACCTGTACAGCAACTACGGCAACTCCTTCGCGCCCGCCAACAAGGACAGGTGGGCCGCGCAGGACTACGGGCCGCTGTACCTGGCGGCCGGTTATCCGAGCAGCAACACCGTGTTCAACACCGGGGGCAGCTTCAACCTCGGCGGATACCGGGACGCCGAGGCGGACAAGTTGATCAACGCGTCGACCTTCGGAGCGGACTCCGGTGCCCTGGCGGACGAGGTGACCTACCTCGGCAAGGACCTCCCCGTGCTCTACTTCCCCACCCCGCACACGCTCGTGGTGTGGAAGGACTCCCTCTCCGGGCCGCCCGCGTCGTTCCAGTCGCTGCTGACTTTCCTGTACACGCCGGAACTCTGGTACTTCCACCGCTGACGAAGGGGGCCGGTCATCATGAACACGCAGAGGGAAGGGCCGGGCAGGCCGCTCGGCAAGGCGGTGAGTCCGTCCGATGTGACGCGGCTGCGTGAAATCGTAGGTGACGCACGGGTGGTGGCGCTCGGTGAGGGCGGTCACCACATCACCGAGTTCTACGGGCTCAGGGACCAGCTGTTCCGGTATCTGGTGCGGGAGTGCGGGTTCACCGGGCTCGTCCTGGAGTCCGGATTCGCGGAGGGGCTCGGCGTCGACGCCTGGGTGCACGGCGGACCAGGGCGCGTGCAGGACGTCGGCAGGACAGGCATCACCTACGGCTTCGGGGAGTGCGAGCCGATGCGGCGCCAGCTGCGCTGGATGCGGCGGCACAACACCACCGGGGAAGGGACGGTCTCCTTCTACGGGATGGACCTGCCGGGATCGTCCACCTCACCGCTGTCCGCGGTCCGCGCCTGCCTCGACCGGCTGCCCGCAGAGCCCGGAGACGCGGAACTGCTGGCGCTGAGCGACCTGGGGGAGCGGTCGCGGGCGGCGGTCCGGTACGCGGCGATGAACTCCGCGGAACGAGCCCGGCTGCTCGACGGCCTGCAGCGGATGGCACACCGTGCCTGCCGGCACGGCTCCGGCGTCCTCGCGCAGTGCGGGGCCTCGCTGGAAGCCTTCGCGGCCGAGCTGGCCGGGGCGCCCCCTCCCGGACTTCCTTATCCACGCGAGGAGTTCATGGCTCGGAGCGTGCGCTGGGTCCTGGAGCGTGAACAGCGTGTCGTGGTGAGCGCCCACAACTCCCATGTGCGCCGTACACCGTTCCACGGCCGCCCCACCCTGGGCAGCCTCCTCGCACCCACGCTGGGAGCGGACCTCGTTGTGGTCGGCATGACGTACGGATCCGGGCCGGAGGTCCGGTTCACCCAGCGTTCCCCACGCCCCTTCGACTGCGACGTCACACTCGGCCGGCGGGCCCTCGTCCCTGTGAGTGTCGAGTCCCGCCTGCAACACCTTGCGCCCCGGGTGGCCCTCCTCACCCCGCGTGACGCGCCCCCCGGGTTCTTCGACGGCGTGCACGGCACCCTTGCCGGCGGCGGGCTCGATCCGGTGGATGACTTCCCGGCCGCCTACGACGCGCTGCTCCACTTCCGCCGGGTGAGCCGGATCCCCGGCGCGTTCGAGAGGACCCGCGCCGAATTCGCGGACGCCCGTTCCGCGCAGCACGAGGAGGCACCCCGGTGAACAGCAGCAGCCCGCTCCGGCCCGCACGGACCGTCGACGCCTTCGAGGAGGTCGCGGAGCTCCGAGTGCCCGACCCCTACCGGTGGCTGGAGGAGGAGACGGACGAGGTGCGGCAATGGCAGCGGGAACAGGCCCGGCTCGCCACGTCGACCGCCTACCGGAACCAGGACCCGGCCGCCGTACACAAGCTGATCGAGACCTACGACGCGGGCGCCCGGCCCCTGCTGCCACGCCACGCGTCGGGCCGCTGGTTCCGCGCGGAGGGGTCCGCCCTCGTCGTGGCCGCGGAACCGTACGGCCCAGGCCGTACGGTCGTCGACCTCGCCGCGTTCGGGCCCGCTGTGCTGTCGTGGTTCGCGCCCTCCCCGGACGGCCGGGTGCTTGCGCTCGGCGTCTGCACCGACGGCAGCGAGCACAACACCGTGCGGCTCGTCGAGGCGGACTCGGGGCGCCTGCTCGACGGCGCGCCGCCGCAGGTCCTGCACAGCGCCTGGGCCGGCGGGGTCTCCTGGCTGCCGGACAGCAGCGGCTTCTACTTCTTCGCCCTGACCGGCACTCCGCAGGAGTTCCGGCAGGCCGTGTACCTGCACCGGCTCGCCACGGCAGACCGCGCGGCCGCGACGGCGATGGAGCCGGTACCGGTGGGCGCGGGCTCCCGCGAGTACACCCTCGTGCAGCTCTCCGCCGACGGCCGCTGGGCCGTCGCCAGCCACCGGGTGGGCAGCCCCGTCCCGGTCGCCGTACGCGACCTGACCCGTCCCGGCTCCCCGTGGCGGCCCTTCCTCACCGACTGCGCCGGAACCGTCGCCGGGCACATCGTCGGCGACCGCTACATCGCGGTCACCGACGTGGACGCACCGCGCGGACGGGTCGTCGCCCTCGCCCTCGACGCCACCGATCCCCACGATCTCTCCACCTGGACGGAGTTGGTGCCCGAGGGTGAGACGGTGCTGCGGTCGCTGACCCCGGTCGGCGCACACCTCTACCTCAGCGAGTTCGACCGGACCCACGCCCGGGTGCGCGTCATCGACCACGACGGCGTTGTCACCGGAGAGGTGCCGTTGCCGGGGAAGGGCGCGCTGTCCGCCCCGTTCTTCGCCCTGACCGGGCTGGCCGTGGGCCCGCCCACGGACGACTTCGTGTTCGCGTTCTCCACCCTGACCAGCTCCTGGGGCGTCTACCGGCATCGGCCGGGGGAGTCCAGCGTCGAGACGCTGTCCGCACCCGCGGTTACCCTCGTCGCCGAGGTCACGTACGAACATGCCATCGCCGCCGACGGCACGGAGATCCCGTACCACGTGGTGCGTCCAGCGGGCAACCGTCCGGACGGGCCCGCGCCGACCCTGATCTCCGCGTACGGGGCGGCCAACGTACCGCTGCTGCCGCAGTACCAGCCGGAGATGGCCGCGTTCGTCGCAGCGGGCGGCGTCCTCGTCCAGGCGCACCTGCGCGGCGGCGGCGAGTTCGGCCGGGACTGGCACCTGGCCGCGCACCGGGAACACAAGCAGGTACGCGACCAGGACCTGGTCGCGGTGGCGGAGCACCTGATCGGCTCCGGGCTCACGGCGCCCGGCCGGCTCACCCTGTCCGGCGGCTCGGACGGCGGCCTCATGTGCGGGATCGCCGTCACTGGGCGCCCCGACCTGTGGTGCGCCGTGCTGCCGCGGGCCCCGCTCCTCGACCTCGTCGGCGGCATCCGCGACCCCTACCTGAACTTCGTGATCCGCAAAGCGTGGGCCGATCCCGACGACCCCGGCGACATCCGGCGCCTACTGGGCCTCTCGCCCTACCACCTGATCGAACCCGGCGACTTCCCCGCCGTTTACGTCCAGGCCGGGGCGGCCGATCCGCGGTGCGCGCCGTGGCATGCGCGCAAGTTCACGGCACGGCTGCAGGCGGCGCAGCGGGGGGACGCACCGATCGTGCTGCACGTCTTCGACAAGGCGGGACACGGCGCGGCCACCTCGCCCGAGGTCGCCGCCGCACAGGACGCCGAATGGCTGGCCTTCCTGATCGGAGTCCTCGACCTGGAGGGCCCGGCCGCGGGCCCGCTCAGCGGCCCGGAGCGTCCCTGAGCGCCATCAGGTGCAGCTGGAGCATGGCCGACAGGCGCGCGGAGCGGTCGGTGAGGTCGATCCGGCCCACCTCGGCCGCCCGTCGCAGGCGGTAGCGGAACGTGTTGGGGTGGACGAACATCGCGGCCGCCGCCGTCGCGACGTCGCCGAACGCGTCGAGCCAGTGGCGCAGCGTCTCCAGGAGGTTCGTCTCGTGCGCCGCGTCGTAGGCGATGACGCGGGCGACGGCACCGCTCGGCAGATCACCCCGCGGGACGAGGTCGGCGAGTTCGCAGAGCAGCGCCTCGACATGGACGTCGTCCAGACGGGCGACCTGCTGCCCCGGGCTGCCCGAGCGGAGCACCCGCAGGGCCCGCTCGGCGCCGGTCCGTGAGCGGGCGAGCGCCGACGCATCATCCGCGTAGGGGCCCACACCGATCAGCGGGCGCAGCGGTGAGCCCACCCGGGCCAGGAACTCGGTGGCGATCCTGGCTGCCCGCTCCTCGGCCTCGTGCCGGCCCTGCGACAGCTGCGGTAGGACGCCGTAGGAGATGTCGCCGATCAGCGCCGCGGTGGCGCGCGGATGGACCGCGGCCAGGTGCATGTCGAAGGCGTCGGCGAGGCGTTTGCGTTCGGTGGCCGTGCGCGCGGGCAACCGGTGCTCGCCCCCGGCGTCCACGACGGTGAGCGCGAGCACCACGGATGGCTCGTCCTTCAGACCGAGCCGGCGGATCGCCTCCGGGGTCCCCGGGCCGCTCTCCAGCGCGGTGGCGAGCAGCTCCGCCCGTTTTCGCCGCTCCATGTCCGCGTCGGCACGCTGCCACACCATGTGCATCGCCACCAGCTTCGACGCCTCGTAGAGCACCTCGCTGCGGTCCTCGCTCAACGGCTCGGACACCACCACCCAGATCGTGCCGAGGATCTCGTCCCCGGCCCGTACCGCGATCGCGGCGCGGGGCAGCTCACGCGGCCGGCCCGGCCCCTCGGGCTCGGGCAGCTCAGCGACGTGCACCGGACGTTCGCTGCGGTAGATCGCCTGGAACACGCCGCGCTCCTTGAGGATGCGGGTGTAGTGCTCGGGGACCTGACGGCCCAAGATCGTCTGGACCCGCGAGTGGTCCACGTCCTCCTGACGGCTGGAGAACGCGAGCAGCCGTGAGTTGCGGTCCTCGATGGTGACGGGGGCGTCGAGCAGCGCCGCGATGGCGTTGGCGACGGCGAACAGGTCACCGGACTCGATCCGGCCCCCCGCCGGGCCCTCGGGGCCGTCGCTGGTGAGGGTGCGCAGCATCCCCGCCAGATGGGTCCAGGAGGCGCCGCGCGTGAAGGCGAGCAGCACCACGCCCGACGACGCGGCGGCCTTCGCCAGCACGTCGTCGGCGACGACGGGCGCGCGTACCACGAGGGCCACGGCGCCGCGCTCGCCGAGCCGGGTGAGGACGCGGGCGATGTCGTCCGGCTCGTGCAGGGCGACGCCGAGGACCAGGGCCCGGTCCGGGAGCTCGGGTTCGTCGAGCGGATCATGAATGACGACCCCGCCGATGTCACCGGCGCGTTCGGCGTCGCCGCAGATGACGTCGAGCAGGGTGGAGCCGAGCTCCTCGAGCACCCGTCCGAGGCCGGCACGGGGGGGTCTGGTCATAGAGATGAGCACAGCGCAGAACATAGCGCGGGGCCGTGCGACCGGAGTTCGTCGTACATGACGAAAGGATGCCATCCGCTCCGTCCGTCCGGACGTACCGGATGGCACTTCGCCGGCTCAAGAGGCCGGCAGCGGGAGCCAGGTCGTCGAGGTGGTCACCTCAGGCAGGACCTCGGGGAGCGGGGAGACGCCGAGGCCCGGGCCGGTCGGCACCGTGAGATGGCCGTCAGCCAGGCGGAACGGTTCCGTGAGGTCGGTGCGGTAGTAGCGGTCGGAGGCCGAGGTGTCGCCGGGCAGGGCGAAGCCGGGCAGCGAGGCGAGCGCCACGTTCGCGGCGCGGCCGAGGCCGGTCTCCAGCATGCCGCCGCACCAGACGGGCAGGTCGTGCGCCGCGCACACGTCGTGGATCCGGCGGGCCTCCAGGTAGCCGCCCACCCGGCCCGGCTTGATATTGACCACCTGGCACGCGCCCAGGGTGAGGGCGGTCGCGGCGGCGCGGGCCGAGACGATCGATTCGTCGAGACAGATCGGGGTGCTGATCCGCCGGGCCAGTTCCGCGTGGCCGAGCAGATCGTCCTCGGCCAGCGGCTGCTCCAGCATCAGCAGGCCGAAAGCGTCGAGCCGGGCCAGATGACGGGCGTCGCCCAGCCGGTAGGCCGCGTTGGCGTCCACCTGTAGCGGGATGTCGCCGAACCGTTCGCGTACGGCGCACACCGGCTCGACGTCCCAGCCCGGTTCGATCTTCAGCTTGATCCGCAGATAGCCGGCCTCCAGATACCCGCCGACGACGTCGAGCAGCGCCGGAACCGACTCGGTGATCCCCACCGACACCCCGCACGGCACCCGGTCGCGGACCCCACCCAGCGCCTCGGCGAAGGACACCCCACGGGCCCTCAGCTCCGCGTCCAGCACCGCCGTCTCCAGCGCGGCCTTCGCCATCCGATGCCCCTTGAACGCCGCGAGCGCCGGGGCCACCCGGTGCGCGGCGAGATCCGGCACCACGCCGAGTGCCGGGACCAGGAAGCGGCCGAGCACGTCCGCCGCACCGTGGGTGTACTGCGAGGAGTACAGCGGAGCCGTGCCTGCCCCGCACTCGCCCCAGCCCTCGGACTCCGCGCCGACCACCCGCACCAGCAGCGCCTCGCGCACGGTCTCGGTGCCGAAGGACGTGCGGAACGGGGTGACCAGGGGCACCTCGACGGTGCGCAGCTCCACTCCGTCGATCTTCATGCCGTCTCCTGTGAGGTGTCGTCGCGGTCCACCAGATACCAGCCCGCCGGATCGAACCCGCGGACCCGCCCACCGTCGGCAAGCAGCCCGCCCAACACGTCACGTACCGCGCCGCGCCAACTAGCCGCGCAGGCCGGATTGCTCTCCCGCAGCCCTTCGACGTCCTCAGGGACGGCCACCAGGACGGTCCGTGCCCTGTGCGCGGTGCGTGCCTCCGACGGCCCGCCGCCGGGGGAGACCCCGAGCACGACGGCCGCCCCCCGGGCCAGCGCCGCCCGCGCGTCAACCCGCCGCGGCTGGCCGGCGCAGGCTGCCGCGGTGTCCGGCACGGCCAGCGTCCACCGCACCAGGATCCGGTCGCTGTGGTCGCTCCGGTTGATCCTGTCGTCGATCGGCCCGTAGAAGTCCGGGAGGTATTCGGCCGGTTCGGCGGCCAGCTTGGCGAGGTTGAAGTACGCGTTGCGCCGCACGAGCGGGTCGTACGTCCAGCAGATCTCGCCCGCCCCCTGGGTCAACGCCCAGGCCCGCTGGTGCAGTTTCAGGGCGAAGCCGATGTTGCGCCGCCGGGCACCGGGCAGCACCCCGGCGATGTGACTGTGCAGGGCGCCGTGTGCCGGCGGCGAGAAGAATCCGAAGCAGGAGCCGACCAGTTCGCCCCCGCGGTAGGCGCCGCTGATGTAACTGCCGGCCTTCGCCAGGGCCCGCAGCAGGTCGGCCGTCACCACCGGACTGCTCTCGCCGGTTCGCCAGATCCGCTCGTACAGGCGCCGGACGGCTTCCAGGTCGGCGACGCTGTCCAAGGTTCGGATGCCGACACCGGCGGTGCGCGCGACGGCGTCGGCCACGGCGTACGCGGCGGCGGGGAGTGGAGAAGAGGGCGCGGTGCGGTCGTGCAGAAGGTCACTCACGTCGGTCATGGTTTCAGCCCCGTTCGTCCGGCAGCTGGTGCGGACGCACAGGATCGCCCTGGCCGCCTGGTGTGCCCGGACAGCCGTCCGGCTCCCGCAGCAGCTCCGCCACCAGCGCCGTGAGCAGCCGCGTGCGCGGCACCAACTCCGCCACCAGCACGTGCTCGTCCTCGGCGTGCGCGCCGCCGCCGACCGCGCCCAGACCGTCGAGGGTGGGGGTACCCACGCCCGCGGTGAAGTTCCCGTCCGAGGCGCCTCCGACGGCCACCTCGGTGAGTGGCGCCAGCCCGAGTTCCCGCGCGATCCGGCCTGCCCGGTCGAACAAGGGCTGCGAAGCCTCCAGCGGCGGACGGTTCGGGCCGCCGCGCACCTCCACCGCCGCGCCGGGCAGCCGGGCCCGCAGGCTGCGCATCGCACGGTCCACCCGGTCCTGCTCGGCGGTGTCCCAGACCCGGACGTCGACGTCGAAACGGGCCGACGCGGGCACGGTGTTGTTCGTGGTGCCCGCGGCCATACAGGTCGGCGTGACGGTCGTCCCGAGTTCCGGGTCCCCCGTCCCGGCCACTGCCATGACCTGGTGGGCGGCCTCGACCGTCGCGTTCACACCACATTCCGGTTCGAGCCCGGAATGAGCGGCCCGCCCGCGCACCAGCACCTCGTAGCGTGAGACCCCCTTGCGCCGGGTCTTCAGCGCTCCCCCCGGCCCCGCGGCCTCGAGCACGAGCGCGGCCGTACAGCCGCGGGCCTCCCGCTCGATCAGCTCCCTGGACGTGGGCGAGCCCGGCTCCTCGTCGCCGGTGACGAGCAGGGAGACACCGTCCAGCGGGTGCGCGGAGCCGGATTGGCCCGGGTGTGCCCCGGCCAGCGCCGCCAGTGCGTGGAACGCCATGGACAGGCCCGCCTTCATGTCGAAACAACCGGGGCCCCGCAGCACGCCGTCCCGGACCTCGAAGGGACGGCCGTCCAGCGATCCGACGGGCCAGACCGTGTCGTGATGCCCCAGGAGCAGGACGCGCGGGGTGCCGCCGAAGCGCCACCGCAGGTGGGTCCGGCCGTCGATGACGACGCGCTCGGCCTCGGCCCCGATCCGGGCGGCCCCGACCCGGGCCACGGTCTCCGCGCTCCGGGCCACGGCCGTCAGGTCGTCGGAGGGCGACTCGCACCGCACGAGCCGCTCGATGTCGGCGAGCAGCGCGGCCTCCTGCTCATCGGCCTCAACGACGTTGTTTCGTAGGGCATTTTGGTTCACTACGGCTTGGCGATCGGGCACAGTTGAGCCTTTGGTCGACGGATTTGTTCCAGCATCGTGAGCTGGGTCCTGCCGTGAGCTGTCCGTTAGGCCAAGAACGGGGTGCCGCGTCGGGCCGCGCCGATGAAACCCCGCAGAGCGCCACCCGCGCCCGGGGTTCTGGAAGAGGTGATCCGGCCTTGGACCTCGCCGTCCTGGGCGGCGGAGAGATGCTGGCGGGCGACGCGCGTGTGGTGTCTTCGGAGGACTTCAGGGCCGGGCCATCACGCACATCATGCGGACCATGTGCCGGCCGTTGTCATTGATCAGGTTCATGCGGCCGCCGGTGGCCCCGGTGGCGGGGCGTTGGACGTGCTCGACCGGTCCATGAGGTCTTCGAGGTCACGTGGCTGATGGGCGGGCCGGTCGAGGCCGTAGAAGATGACGCCGCCGATGACGCCGAGGGTGACCTGTCCGCCGCGGGCGTGGGCGGGGACTTCGAAGTCCCCGCAGACGGTGGGGAGGGCGGTGGCCGGTGCGGTGTCGGCCCCTGGTGCTCGATGGTCCTGATACCAGGCACTTTCCGTTGAACTCCGCGGTGGGGTGGTGCCGTGGATCCTTCGTAGAATCCACGGTTTCGCTCATGGATGCTGATCCTCATGCGTGTTGACTTCGACCCTGCCGAAATGCCCCGCACCGACTTCTACCAGCTGCTGACCGCCACGGTCGTCCCTCGTCCCATCGCCTGGGTGTCGACGGTTACCGAGGACAGCAGCGCCGAACCTGACCCCTGCGTGGTTCTGAGGGAAGCGGTATCGGCTGAGGGGGACGTTAGCCCTGGTCAGCGGGGTGGTGCAAGGGGCGGGGGAGTAGTGGGCAGATGGTGCTGCGCGAGCGGGCTGGCGTTTCATGAGCCATCTGCCCGGTGACGCTGCCTGTCACCGCCTGGCAAGGCGCCCTTCGGGGGAGCGGCAGGCGGTTTTTGGTGTCTTTGGGCGCCCACAGGATCTTCGTCTGCTGGTGATACAGGTAGTTCACTGATTCTGACCTGCCGAAATGACGGTGAGTGGCGCGATGGCCTCATGAGAGCATTCTGTTAGCTCCCCATCAGCCCTCAGACGACGAGAGCATTCGCTCCCCAGGGGGACCGCTCCACACCGCCCGCTTGACCCTCCGCGCCGCAGCGCCGCATCAGCACACCGACAGCGTCACCACGCAGCGCGCTCCTGCGCGAAGAATGCTCCGCACGCCGTGCAGCGGACACTGCCACGGCACCACACCGAGCGCCGATGCCCGGCAAACCAGCCGCTCGCGAAACCGTGCCTTTCCGCGAGAGACGGGCCGCCGTCCGGGAGGACGCCGCTGCTTCCCTCGCTTGGAGCACTGCGCATACTCCTGCCGTCTCATTGAGTAGCCGAACGGGTCCGCCCCGGGTCCCGAACAGGAAGTGCTGCCATGGCAGTCAGCCGCACGAGGAAAAAGAAGAACCGGAACCGGGCCAACCCCGTCTGGGAGGGACAGAGCGTCTACGGCTTGGAGACGGAGGCTGGCGCAGACGAGGGCCCACACACAAGAACATGGTGGCCGGGCGCCGGGCGGCCGAAGCCTACCGGGTGGTTCGAGCGAAATGTCGGGGCGTCGGTTCGCGTACGGGAAGCGCTGCCCGACGGGCACGACCATCGCGCGTTCGGGCCCGAGCCCCTTGGCCCGAACCAGAAGATCGCCGTGGTGGTGCAGGTCGCCCCAGGCCGCCGCACCTGTATCCCGTTCAAGGCCGTCACCACCCCGACGGTCGACGCGGCGCTCTCTCCCCCCAACAACTAGAGGAAATTCGGGCGAAATGGGAAAGAGGTGACCAATCGGCGCCCCTGACTAGCCAGCACGGTCTGACCATCGGCATCGGCATGCTCGGCCTGGTGCGCGCTCTCGCAGCGCAGGGCTGACACGGCCCCGCGACAAACAGAGTCTTCTCGACTCAGACGATGCCGAGAGCCGATGGTGCCGCGGGCACGGTGACGAGGTTCCGGGCGCGTCACGGCAAGTCCTGAGCGAACCCAGGCATCGAGCGGCCAGCAACAAGGTAGCCGCCGTGGGACCTGCGTGCCCGGAATGGAGAATGAGTCGGCCCGGCGATCGGCTGACGGGATCAGAGGGCTGGGCCCAGAAGGCCGTCACCGACCGGACGTTCCGCACGCGCAATACCGGCGCAGCGACGAAGCTCCCGGCCCTGTATGCCGTAGCTCATGTTCGACCCGACGGCCACCTCGGCCACGCGCAAGCCGCGTTCCACGATGAGGAGAAGTGCAGTGCCTCACTGTTCATTTCGGAATGGGGTTCGGGTTCGTCTCAAGCAGATGATGTTGCAGGCGAGTTGGCGGAGGCCGAGGTGGAGGCCGGCGCGTATCTCGTAGCGGATCCGCAGGCGTTTGAACTGGTGGAGCCAGGCGAAGGTGCGCTCGACGGCCCAGCGGGTCTTGCCCAGGCCGGAGCCGTGGGGTGTGCCTTTGCGGGCGGTCTTCGGTGTGATGCCGCGGGCTCGTGGAAGGCTGCGGTATTTGTCGTAGTCGTAGCCGCGGTCGGCGAACAGTCGGCCCGGCCGGTGACGCGGACGCCCT
>NZ_JBVHRF010000016.1:0-10116 GCF_055567035.1 Streptomyces sp. NPDC027185
TGTGGTGTTATGCCGCTGAGCGTCAGCATCTGTGTCGTGGGTGTGAGGTGGGCGAATGCTGCTCGCTCTGCTTGGTCGCGGCGCATCCAGGCGTCGTGCAGGACGGCCCTGGCGGTCCGGAGGCGGGTTTCCGCTTCGGTGAGGGTCTTGTCGAGTTGGTTCAGGGTGGCCTGGTCGGTGGGGTGTGCGCCGCTGCGGGCCGCCCGGTCGGACTTGATGACCGCGTCGTATTCCCGCAGCCGTGTTTCCAGGGCTGACTGTGCTTGCGCGTAGGCCTCGTCGGTGCCGAGCTTGGCGTCGAGATGGTCCTCGGCGTTCTCCAGCGCGCCTTCCATCACGGCGGGCGGTATCTGGGTGGTCTTCGGGAGAGCCGACCACTGCGCCACCGGCGTTTCGAGGAGCCACGCGCCCACCCTTGTGGCCGGGGTGTTCGCCTGCCCCGTGGCCGGGGTGTCCGTCTGCGCGGGGGAGAGTCCGGCGCGCCGCATTGCGGTGTCCAGCCGCTTCTGTGCCGCCGTCGACCTCTTCTCGGCCGCGGCCTTCTCCTGGTGGGTTCGCTGTGCCTCCTGCTCGGCCTCCGACAGCGCTGCCGCGGCTTCCTGTTCGGCCGTCCACGCCTGCGTCAGGTGTGCCTTCGCCTTCGCCAGCTCCGCGGCGGTCGGCTTCGGCTGCCGCCTACCGGCGGCCCCGTCCGCCGTCCGCGCGTTCTCCACGGCGATCAGCAGCGTCATGTAGGCGCCGAATGCGTGCCGCAGCAGGGTCCGTGCCTGATCGTGTGTCCGGGCGGCGGCCCCGAGGGCGTTCTGCGCCGCGTCGTGCGCCGTGGCCGCCTGCTGCAGCTCTGCCGTGGTTTCCTCGGCCGTCTTGCGGAGCGCCGGCAGCACGGTGAGCGCCTCGGCGGTCAGCGCCGCCCGCCACTCCGCCCGCGCCGTGGCGAAGCGCTGCTTCGCCTGCGCCAACGCCTCGGGGGAAACCGTGTTCTCGTGTTCCGTCCGGGCCTGCCGCACCGCGGCCACGGCCGCGGCCAGCTCTTCCTGGGCGGCCTGGGTCCGGGTCAGCGGTCGCACCGGCACGGTCACCGGTGGCACCGCGTACGGGAGAGCCGTCTCCTCGGCCGTGTCGGACGTGGTGTCCCACTCCTCGGTGCTCAGGTCCTCACCGAACGCCGAGCCGCCCATCGTGGAACCGTCCATGACGGGGACGTCGGCCTGACCGGTCTCCACCTGAACGGCGTCGTCGTGGTGCCAGGACGACGCGAGGTCGTGCGGTGCCCACACCCGGCGGTAGGTGGTCATCAGGGCGTCGGTGAACCGCTCCTTGAGGAGGGCAGGGGTGTCCCCGTCGAGCGGGTGACGGCCGGCGAGGGTGGCGAACGCGGCGTCGGCGGCGCGCACCGCGGCCGGCACCTCCGCCTCGAAGAGGAGGTGGTCCGGAAGGCTCTCCTCCAGCTGTGCGAACCGCAGCCGCCAGTCCACGAGACCGCCGGTCAGCTCAGTGAGACCGGAGTGGGCCCCGGCGAAGGACGCGTCGAAGTCGGCCGCCGCGCGCTCGCGGAAACCGTCCGCGACGCGGACGGCCGCCTCGTCCGACAGGGTGCGGCCGGGGTTGTGGGCCTGCCACTCCGTGAGCGCCTGCGCGAGGGCCGTCTGTGCCCCGGCGAGCGCCGAGACCTTGGCGGCGACGGCCACGAGCCGCGGCTGCAGCGCGTTCGCGCCGGTCAGTTCGGTGTACGTCTTCTCCCAGCCGGCGAGGGCGTCCGCGCCGCCGGTGACGGCCTTCTCGAACGCCGCGTCGACGGTGGTGGCGGTGGCGTGCTGCACCGTCGCCACGGCGGCGGCGAGCGCCTGCTGCGGCGTCAGTGCGGGGAAGTGACGGAGGAACGCCTGAGCCGCCTCGGACTCCTCGCCCAGCGTCGTCGCGGCGTCCTTGACGTCCGTGAGCGCCTGCGCCAGGACGGCCTCCCGGGCGGCCTGCCGCGCCAGTTGCTGAGGCAGCCCCGCCGTCGTCTCCTCGTACACCTGCTGCCAGCGCGCCAGCGCCTCGGGGTCCTCGCCGCGTGCCGCCGCGACGGTGTCCGGCCGCAGGTTCCGGGAGAACGCCGTGTCCAGCGCGGAAAGGTGCTGGTTACGCAGGGTGTCGAGCCCGGCTCGCGACAGAGTGGTGCCCTGCGCCCCGAACGAGGCGAGCAGCTTCTGCTGCTCCTCGGTCGGATTCTCGGTGAAGGACCGCACGGCCGCGTCGAACTCCCGCTCCGCACGGGCGAGTTCCGACACCCGAAGGGCCCGCAGGTCCAGTGCGTCGGGGAGGTCGGCGAGGAGGTTGTGCAACAGCCGCACCCCGGCCCGCACGTTGGTGGACAGACGGGTGCCCTGGGCGTCCGCGGGCGAGGCGAACGTCGTCCGGATGTGGGCGTCGAGCCGCTTCTCGAACAGTTCCCACTCGGCCGCCGCGACCCGCGCGGTCAGCTCCTCGTCGAGGGTGTGCGCGGCGGGCACGGTGCCGGGGGCGCGCAGCGCCTGGCTCCAGGCCCGCACGGCGCGGTCGAAGGCGGCACGGCCGCGCGTACGGGCGGCCGTGCGCGCGGTGTCCAGGGCGATCCGGTCCTGGGCGGACTGCCGCAGTTCCTCGGCGGTCGCGCCCTCCTCACGGATCCGGGACGCCTCGTCGGCCAGCTCCTCCGCCTGCTGCGGCGTCAGCGGCCGGCCGTCGTCCTGCGCCTGCTCCTCGACGCTCTCCCGCATCTGCTGCCGGTGCGCGGCTTCCGCGCTCTCCTGGGCGAGCAGCTTCTCGTACGCGGTACGGAGCTTGTGCTCGGCCTCGTGCATGACGGCCGTCCGCCAGTCACCGGCCTCGGCGTGCGCGGGCACCGGCACGGACGCGGCGGACGCGGCGTCGAGGAGTTCCGGGTGCTCGCGGAGTTCGGCGCCGCGCCGCAGCACCGCCATCCGCTCGCTGTACTTCCGCTGGACGTCGGCCAGCGCACCCGGATCACGCTCCAGAGCCTCGATCGCCTGCGTGCGGTAGAGGTCCTGCTCGGCCCGGAACCAGCGGTCGGTCTCCGCGCTCCACTCCGAGTGCGGCGCGAAGTCGTAGGAGTTGCTGTACGCGGTGAAGCGGGCGATGAAGTGGGCCATGGGGGCGGCGACGGTGGTCAGCCGCTGCGCTGCGGCGCGGACCGTACGGTCCCACTCCTGCACCGTCCGCGGAGCCTGACCGTCCACGGGCTGTGCGGTGCGTGCCTGGATGTACTCGTTCTCCAGCCGCGCGAGCTGGGCGTCGTACCAGGACCAGGTCTTCTCGTCCCAGTGCGGCTGGTGACGGTTGAGGTCGTTCTCCACCATCAGGCCGTCGACCAGGCCGGTGCGGGGCGTGAGGGGGCCCTGCCGGAGCGCCGCGCGGAACTCCTGCCGCAGGTTGACGCGCTCCGTCCACTCGGCGCGGGCCTGCCGGTAGGCGGGGCCGACCTTGCGCGCGGCGGCGTCGGCGGCGGCGGACTCCGGCAGTCCGTTCTCGACGCCGCGGGCGAAGTGGCCGCTGAACTCCTCACGGAGACGGCCGGCGTGCCGGGTGGCGTCGAACCCGCGGTGCGGGCCGTCGGTGCCGAGGTGGGAGTCGAGGTAGTTCCAGGACTGCTCGCGCAGCTCCTGAGCCCGGTCCGGCGCCGGCTGCCGGGTGTGCTCCGGTACGAACGTCTGCTGCTGCCCGGAGCCGGGTGTGCGGGGCTGCGCCGCCTCGTGGGCCGGTGCCTGCTGCTCGCGGGTGCGGCCGGGGCCCTGGACGGACTTCTGCTGGCCGGCCTGCTCCTGGACGTTCTGCTCGTGGGTGGGCTTGTCGGTGTGCCGCTCCTGCGGCTCGGCCTCGGTGACCTGCTGCTGCGCCCCGGCGCCGTCCTGCGTGGAGGCGTTGTCCCGGGAGACGGGCTCGGGGGTCTCGCGTTCCCCGGTCAGGGCCCGGCCGGAGCTGTGCGGGTTCTCCTCGTAGGCGGGGAGGTCCGCGGAGTCGCGGGTGCCGGCGGGCGTGTTCTCCGTCGGCTGCTTGCCCTTCGGCTCCGGTGCCATGCGCAGCTGTTCGCGCCGCGCCCGTGCCTGGTCGAGGCCCTTCTGGAAGTCGTCGACGCCGTTCTTCTCGACGTCCAGCCACTTCTGGAGGTCGCTCGCGCCGGGGTTGCGGAAGTGATCGTCCAGGGCGACCCAGTCGCGCCGGAAGGAGGAGGCCACACCGTCGCCGCCGGACCACTTGCCGTTCGCCGGGACGTGGTGGATCAGACCGTCGCCGAACTTCGCCTCGAAGACCTCGCCGGCCTCCCGGGTGGCGGACTGCCGGTTCTCGTCCAGCTTGGCCTCGGCGTCGAAACGGTCCAGGGCGGCCTGGGAATCCTTGCGCCACTGCTGGAAGCGCGGATCCCGCTCGCCGCCGGCCAGCGGGGAGCGGCCGGTGCGCATACCGCCCAGGTGGGTGTCGGCGATCTTCTCCAGCTCCGCGGTGAGCTTGTCGTGGACCCGCTCGACGGTCACCGGGTCGAGGAGCAGCTCCTTGCGGTCGGCCTGCGAACGCAGGTCCCGCAGCTGGGCGTCGAGCTCCTCGTGGTAGCGCAGCCGGCCGGCGAGCCCCCGCTCACCCGTCAGCGTCGCGATGGTCTTGCGGACGTGGCCGGCCGCGAGGTCGGCACTGTGCGGATCGGCCTTCGCGCCGGCGTGGAGGGTGTCGAACGCGTCGTCCACCGCGGCCTTGAGGTCCTTCTCCAGGCTCTTCGCCGCCGCGTCGGCGACGGCGAGGTCGGCGTCGTGCCGCAGGGCCGCGTTCTGCAGATCGGTCTTCAGACCGGGCATCAGCCCCTCGATCCGCAGGTGCTCCCCGAGCCTTCGGGAGGCACCGTGCAGTGCGAGGTCGGACGCCTTACCGGCGTCCATGCCCGTCGCGCGCAGCTCCCGCATGTCGCGGTAGGAGTTCAGCAGCTCCTCGCGGGCGGTGCGCCGCCACTCGTCGCGGGTGGTGTTGCGGCCGGCGAGGTCGGTGTCGCCGATGTCGTACCGCTTCATCAGTTCGTCGACCTGCTGCTCCGCCCGCCGGGCGAAGTCGAGCCGCTCGCGGGCGGAGCCGACCGCGTCGCCCTCCGGCCCGGCCTTCCGGGCCGAGGCCAGGTCCTCGGCGTAGCGGTGCTTGACCGAGCGGACGAGGTCGTCGGGGAGCGGGTCCCGGCGGAACTCCGGGGTCGCCAGCACCTCGTCGACGGCCTTGTCGGCCGCCGGGTACCGGTCGTCGGCGTAGCGCCGGTCGAAGCGGACGGGCAGTTCGTCGATGACCTTCTGGTGGTAACGCGACCAGGAGCTGTGCAGCGCGTCGCGGTCGACGTTCTTCACCAGGCCCGGCTCGGGCAGCTCGGTGAGCTTGTCGAACTCGCGCCGGAGGTCGGCGGCGACGTCGTCCACCACCGCCTTGATGTCGTCGGCGGTCGGCCGGTACGCCCGTTCGCGGCCGATCAGGTCGCGCAGGTGGTGGGCGCCCGAGTTCTCCGCGGCCGCGGCGGCGCGCCGGGCGGTCGCTGCGGCGGCGCCCGCGTCCAGGGCCGCGGCCTCGGCCCGCGTGGCGGCCTTCTCCGCCGCCTCGGCGGCCTCGCGCGCGTCCGCGGCGGCGTCCCGCGCGGCGGTCAGGGCGTCCGCCGACGGCGTGGCACCCTTGCCGCCCTGCTGCAGCCGCTCCGTGGCCTTCTGCGCCACCGTCTTCGCGCTGTTGGCACGAGTGGCCGCGTCCCGCGCCGCGGTCGCGGCGTCCTCGGCGCTGCGGGCCGCGGTCCGCGTCTCCTTGACCTTGGCGACATCGCTGTGCAGCGTCTCGCCGAATTCGTCCGCGGCGGGGAGGGTGTCCTTGCGGGCCGCGGCGGCCCGCTCCTCGGCGGTGAGGGACTTCGGGGGCAGCGTGTCGCCCCGGCCGCCCTTCCCGGCGAGCCGCTCCAGAGCCTCGGCGGCCTTCTTCGCCTCGGCGGCCGCGGTCCGCGCCGCCGTGGCCGCGTCCCCGGCGGTCTTGGCGGCCTGGTCCGCGGTGTGGGCCGCGCCGGCGAACCGCTCGTGCGGCGGCTGCCACTCCCGGGCCGCGTGCTCCACGTCGTCGGCGAGCTGCGACAGCTGCCGCTCCTGCGTACCGGCCAGGTCGACGAGGGATTCGTAGTGGTCCAGCAGGTGGTTCTTGGCCTGCTGGTGCTCCGCGGCGCGGGCGGCGTCGTAGGGGACGTCGGGGGCCCGCTCGGGGGCGTGCCAGTGGACGCCGTCCATCCGGCCGTCCGACCAGATCTTGCCGTGTCCGGACATCCAGTCGTGGTGGAACTCCGACCACATACGGTCCGCGACGGGCGCGTGCAGCCCCGGGCGTCCGGCGGTCAGTTCGTCCCACGCGGCCTTCGCGCCGGCGGTCGCCTCCGGCAGCCGCTCGGCGCCCGCCCGCAGGTCCGGTGCCGCCTTGTCGATGTCGGCGAAGGACTTGTCGAGCTTCGTCAGCGCGTCGTCGACGTGGGTGGGGGAGTAGTCGGTGCCCAGATCCTTACGGATGCCGGCGAGAGCGTGGTGGCGCAGGTCGTTCTGCCAGGCGCGCACCTGCTCGCCGTGCGGGCCGAGGTCGCCGCCGGGGCGCTGGTGGCTGTTCCACCGCTCCTGGATGCCGCTCTCGAAGCGGAACCGCTCGTCCAGGCTGCGGTTGAGCTTCACCAGCCCGTCCTGGGTGAACTTCTCGATGTCCCGGGCACCGGCGTCGACCGGCTTGTTCCGCAGGTCGTCCAGGAATGCCTCGGCGTCGCGCTTCAGCGAGGCGTGGACGCTGTCGGACAGCTCCACCCTGCTGCCGGCGCCGCGGAGCCCGTCCGTCAGGTCCTTGTCCAGACGGGAGGGCAGATCGTCGAGGAAGCGGCGGAAGTCCTGGCCCGCCTGGAGCTCGGCGTCCAGCCGCCGGATCAGCTCCTGCTCCCGTGCCGGCCACTTCTTCACCGCGAGATCGTGGGCGAGCTGCTGCTCCGACCGGGAGAGCTGGGCGAACGGCCGCAGCCGCTGCTTGGCGGCGAGCAGCTTGGCCGCCTCCTTGTCCACCAGGTCGTCGAACGCCTGCTGCGCGCCGTGCGCGTAGCGGTCGTGCAGCGCGGCACGCTCCTGCGCGCTCAGGCCGGAGCCGGACTCCTGCCAGACGTCCAGGCTCTTGTCGAGCCTGCCGCTGAACTCCAGCTCGCGGCCCACCCGTTCCGGCAGCCCCTTGCGCAGGTGGTCCGCCAATTGGTCGAACCGCTTGCCCTTCTCGCTCACCTGCCAGTGCGGCTTCGACTTCAGCTCGCCGTAGGTGGCGTCCACGGCGTGGCTGAGGCTCTTCTCGTACTCCGCGGCGGACCGCTCGATGACGCCCGCCTCGTGACCCGCGGTGCGCCACTGCTTGGTGGCCTCGGAGACCTTCGTCTCGATCCGGGCGTCCAGCTTCACCTGGAGCTTGTGGAGCTGGGCCCGGCCGCGGATGGTGTCGCCGAGCTTGTCCAGCTCCCGTTGCCACTGCTGCTCGGCCTTGGCGAGGGCCTCGGGACGGACGTCGCGCCCCTCCCGGAAGGGCCCGAAGAGGTCGTCGAACTTCGTGCGGGCGTCGCCCACCAGCTCGTCGAAGACCTTTTGCCGCTCGACGTCGTCCAGCGACCGGAGCGCCTTGGACCGCCCGGTCATCTCGGTGAACGTGTCCTGGAGCTTGCGGCCGCCCTCGGCGAAGTGCGCGTTGGAGGTGAGCTTCTGGACCCGCTCGGCGTGGTCCAGCTTCTCGGCGGTGTTCTTCTTCAGGTTGTCGCGCTCGGCGGCCCACGCCTTCGCCTTGGTGGCTTCCGCCTCCTTCAGCGCGGCGGCACCGGTGTGCCCGGACCCGCCCGCGGCGCCTGCGGTGTGGCCGCTGCCCGAGTGCAGCGGACCGCCCTCGGCGGGGCCGGGGTGGACGGTGTCGTCCGCGGTGCGTGTGAGGGAGGTGTGGTCGCCGGAGTTGGTGCCCTCGGCCGAGGCGTCGTGCGCCCGCTGGTCCTTGCCACCGGCGGACGCCGAGGTGTTCTCCGGGCGCTCCGCCGACGCGTTGGTCGGCGTGTTCCCGTTCTCGTTACGGGCGTTGTTCCTGGTGGTGGCGGGGGACTCGTTCTTGGCCGAGAGCTCCTTCGACGGGTGGCCGGTGGTGCGGTCGCCCGCCGGCTTCTCCCCGGTCGGTGCCTTCTGCTCGTTGTGCGGCGCCGACGACCTCTCGGTCGGGGCCTTCGCCTCGTTGGGCTGCGGCTTGCCGGTCTCCGCGTCGAGCTTGGCGTTCTTCGCCCCGGGCGCGTTGGTGTCCTGCGGCCTGGCGGTGCTGTTGGGCTCGTGGGCCTTGGCGTTGCCGCCGAGGTCCGCGTTCTTCACGCCCGGGTTGCCGCCGGCCTCCTGCGGCTTGGCGCCCGTGTTGCCGTTCAGCTCCTGGGGCTTGGCGTTCGGTGAGAGGTCGCCGGTGCGGGTGTCACGGCCGGTCTGGTGCGGTGTGTCGGCGGTGGGACGGCCGGACGGAGTGGGCTCCAGATTCAGCTTCGCGTTGTTCCGCAGACCCTCGTGCCCCACGTTCTGGCCGGTCCTGGCCCCCGGCGCGCCGGAGTTGTTCGCCGCGCCGTGCTCGGACACCTGCGTCACGGGAGGCGTCTCGACGCTCTCGTCCACCTTCCGCGACGAGGTGGGCATCTCCTCCTTCGGCGGCGTCTTCCCCGGACCGACCTGCTGCTCGGGGTGAGCTCCCGTGCCGCCGGGCCGCTCGTGGGTGAGGGGTGCCCCCGACGGGGGCGTGGTGCCCTTGCCCACCGGGACGTGCGCGCCGCCGTCCTTCGCCGGGTTCGCGTGCGGCGCGGCACCATCGAGGTCGGGCCGCGTCTGGAGCGGCAGGGCGCCCTGCTGCCGGCCACCGGTCGACGGTGCGAGGTCGTTGTGAGGGGCGACGTTCCCGCCGGCCTCGCGCGTCGGGTTCACCGGCATGTGCGGGTCGGGGTTGAGCGGGCCCTTGCCCAGGGGCACCTCCCCACCGGGGTGGAGAAGGTCCGACTTCGGGGGGTTGATGTTGCGGCCCGGCAGGCCGCCCGGCCCGTCCGGCAGCTTGTTGATGAGGTCGATGTTGCCCATGCCCGGCGGCGGGGCGAACGAGCCCTTCGGCGCGTCGATCCCGGCGGCGCCCCTGCCGCCCCCGAGCGGCGGCGTCTCCACCCTCGGGTCGAACTTCGGCGGCGCCAGATGCGGGGCGTGCGCCATGTCGCCCACTCCACGCCGCAGCGCACCGAGCCCCTTCGCCAGGGGACCGAGCAGGGCGAACCCACCCGCGAGGCCGATGTTCAGCGCCTCGTGCTTCCACCACTCCTTGCTGCCGAAGTCCGGCATGTCGGTGTGGGTGACGGCGGAGGCGAAGGCCTCGCCGGCCATGTCGGCGCCGATCTGCACCACGATGTTCAAGATGACGTCGAGGGCGACGGCACCGGCATAGGTAGCGGCGAGCGCGATGCCCTCCATGACCACGCCCATGGCCTCCAGCACCGAGGTCAGCGCCGCCATGATCGCGCTCAGCGGCAGCAGCACCGCCAGCGCCACCACGGCGACGATCGAGAGCAGCGTGACCAAGAGCATCTTGATCGCCTGCATCTTCGCCGCATGCAACTCCTTGGCCTGCACGTCCTTGATGAAGTCGCCGTACGCGTTGATCGCGTTGCCGACATCCCAGGCATGCTGGGCGGCGGGCTTGAACTTGGCCTCCCGCAGCGCGCCCCAGGCCCAGGTGACAGCTATCTCGTGGGCGTCGCCGGTCCACTGCACACCCTGGACCGAGGAGTCCATGGCGAGCATCTTCTCCCACATCATGTCGCCGAAATCAATCCAGGCGTTGCCGAGGGCGTAGATCTCGTCGGTAACGGTCGGGTCGGGCTCGTACATGGCGACATCACCTGAGAGGAAGGAGCGGAATGGATAAACGGGCAGGGAGTGCTCGGATGAGGCCCGAGCTGGGAATATCAGCGAGACGTCAGCGAAACGCAAGAAAAACGCAAGCGGAACGTCAGCGGGAAAAAGCAGAACGGTACGAATTCACGAGGTCAGAATATCTCGCCGATCGCAGACCTCG
>NZ_JBVHRF010000017.1:0-1798 GCF_055567035.1 Streptomyces sp. NPDC027185
CCTGTCCTCCTCACTGATGAGCAGTTCATCGCCGGCTTCGCGGGTCATCTGTGGGCAGAGCGGGTCGACGTGCATGGTCTGCTCTCGTTGGTGGCCGGTCACCCTCGCCCCGCCGACAGCTTCGCTCGCGACAATTTTGACCGCGCGTTTAACCGTCAGACCGGCTCCACGATTCCCGCCGGCCTCAAATTCGCCATGCAGCGAGGTGCCCTCCGCCCGGCGGACGCCCTGGTGATCCTTGAGCGCCTCTACGGACCGGCGGCACCGGGCGGTCTGTGGGACATCGATCTGCGCCATGTCGCCGAGGGGGTGCCGCTCCCGCGGCTGCCGCAGGTCGAGGCGTTCGCGCTGCTGCTCGACCTTCTCCTGACCGACGGCCTCTTCTCCCAGGCCTTGGACATGGTCCGGGGCCTGGGCCGGAATCTGCGGAAGATCTGGTCCGTGGAGAGCGCCTACGAGGCGCTGATCCAGCGCGATCTACGGGGCGACCTCAACATCGCCGCGGACACCACTGCTCATCACGTTGAGCTCCGGCAGGAGATCGCCACGGCGCTCGGCGACGTCACTCGCACAGCGCCTGTCTCCGAGGAGCAGGCGCGCCGGTGGTACGAGCAGTTGGCGACGCTGCAGTACCAGCATCCGGAGCAAGAGCAAGAGCGAGGGCTGCGCCCCGTGCCGCACCGGCATGTGGAGGAGGGGTGCCACATCCGCGCCCACATGATGACTATGCGGCTCCAGCAGTGGAACACGCGCGTCCGCAAGATCATCGTGGCCCGTACCGGCCCCAAGCTAACGCTCCGGTCCGCACACGCCGAGGGCGCCGCCGTACGGCTCACCGCCCGGTCCGTGGAGTGGGGATACCACATTGCCCCGGCGGTCTATGTCCAGGAGGCGAACGGCTCCGAAACGCTGAGGGTGCTGGACCCCGCCCTGGAACTCGGCCCGCTGACCGTTGACGCGTGGTTGAGGGCGATCGGGGTTGACACGCAGAACCCGCAGACCGCGCTGGAGCGGTTCAGCGGGCCGCTCCCCAATGTGCGCGCTGCGATCGCGGAGCACATCTACGAGAACGAGGACCAGTGGATCTGGCCTGACCGCGGCGATGAGGCACGCCCGGCCATCGGCCGCACCATCGTGGTGGAAACCGAGGCACACGCCTACCACTACGGGTCCATCCTGATGAGTCACGAGGAGTACCGCTCACTGCGGATGGCGGACGAGTCCCACCGGAATGACGGCATGCTCACGCTCGGGCACCACACGGCCCGGCACATCGAGCGCACCGACCTGCACGAGGCCCGGCAGGGCGTGCAGCGCTACCTCGCCGGTGTCGACGCACCGTCGGCGGAGTGGGCCGAGAGGGTCTACACCGACCTGACGCGGAAGCAGCTGCTGCCCCGTCAGAGCCCTCTGGCACGAAGGCTCCGCGAGATGCTCCCGCCCGAGCACCCCATCGTCCGAAGTGGCGGGTTCATCGCGGCCCCCGGCGACGTCACCGAGGAAGAGGTCACCGAAGAGGAGGTGACCGAGGACGAGTTCTCGGACACCGAGTCCATGGCCGATGTCGGGGTCTCCCACGTCCAGCCCGCTCCCGGTGCCGAGGTCACCGACACCGACGACTCCGACACCGACGACTCCGACACCGAGTCCGGCTTTGATGTCGACATGGAGGAGTATGTCGACTTCGACTTCGACCCGGAGCACTTGGCGCCCCCTCAGGGCCAGCAGCCCCCGCACGCCCTGACCGGCACCGGGGCCTCCCACGCCCAGCCCACCCACGGTGCCTCCGGTTTCGATG
>NZ_JBVHRF010000017.1:1896-5299 GCF_055567035.1 Streptomyces sp. NPDC027185
TGCCGAGATGGCGCAGTACTTCGGCTTCGGTCCTAATCTCGACCCGGAGCACTTGGTGCCCCCTCAGGGCCAGCAGCCCCCGCACGCCCTGACCGGCACCGGGGCCTCCCACGCCCAGCCCACCCACGGTGCCTCCGGTTTCGATGCCGAGATGGCGCAGTACTTCGGCTTCGGTCCTAATCTCGACCCGGAGCACTTGGTGCCCCCTCAGGGCCAGCAGCCCCCGCACGCCCTGACCGGTATCGGGGCCTCCCACGCCCAGCCCACCCACGGTGCCTCCGGTTTCGATGCCGTTATGGAGGACTACTTCGGCTTCGCAGGCGCCTCGGCCTGGGATCTCCCCTCCCCCCACCCCCAGCACGCGCTCACCCCGCCCCGCACGATCGGTGGCTGGTTGCGGAATGCCGGCGCGGATGCGCGGGAGGCGGAGCTGACCCGTCGGTTCGGCACGCTCATCGGTGCCGGGACGAAGGACGGCTATCACTTCGGGCACGCGATGCTGGACCGGATCGAGCAGGTCCTCGGCTCCCTGCCGCGCCGTGATGTGGAGGAGAACCCGCAGCTGACGGCGGTCATCGGCAACGCGTCCGGCACGAGGGGCAGCGGCTACCGGTCCGACGACCGGACCCTCCGTCTCGGCCACCCGTTCACCATGCCGTCGTGGCTGGGCGTCGGGGCCGGCAAGGACGACACCGCGCTGCGCTGGGTGCGGGACCTCCTCACGGCCGGCGAGCACCAGGTGCTGACCGGCACCGGTCTGCTCGCTCCCGCCGGGTCGCCGCGCGGCAACCTCGTCGAGTGGGTGCTGCGGCACGAGGTGGGCCGCTCCGTCGACGCCCGGACCGGGTGGTCCCAGGAGCACGCCCACAAGGTGGAGTTCGGCGGCTGGCAGACGTACACCGGCGAGGGGATCGCCGAGGTCGCCACGGCGTTCCTCGCCCTCGCGGGCCTCACCGCCGCCACCTTCGCCCCGGCCGCCGCCGGCGCCCGGACCTTCGACGGCCTCGTCGCGGAGGTGGCGTCCCGGATCACGCCGGTGTCCCAGAGCAAGGGGCCGGACGCGCGGCGGATCGCGCGGATCCCCGAGGAGCTGGCCGACGGCGACGCCGAGCGGTTCGCGCGGCTGACGGCCATGGTCACGCTGCTGCGGGACGCCATGGCGCAGCCGTGGACGCGGGACGGTGGCGGCGCGGACCAGCTGGAGCACGACGGGCGCGTCTTCCAGACGCACCCGGAGACCGGTGAGTGGGTCAGCTACCTCGCCGCCGCCCGCGCGCACGCGGTGTCTCCTTACCAGTTCGCCGCGCCGGGCGCGTGGTTCGCGGAGGCGTACGCGGCGTACCACGCGCCGCTGGCGGCGGGCGCGCTGCGGGAGCTGCTGCACCCGGACGTGCGGGAGTGGTTCCGCAGCGAGGCGGAGCTGCCGGAGCTGGAGCTCGGCAAGGACGTCGAGGACGGCGCCGCGGAGTCGGAGCTGGAGCTGACGACGTCGGACGGCGTCCAGGTCAAGGCGTCCGACATCGACAACCTCCTCATCGTCGCCCCCGGCTCCCTGCGGCCCGTCGGCCGGTCCTTCCACACCCCCGAGGACACCCGGGAGCGGCTGCTCAGCCACACCGATCTCGACCTGACCAAGCGGCACTTCGCGCACTTCGACCCGGAGCGGCAGGTCCACGCCGAGGACGGCACCGGCAAGCGGATCACCCGGCACACGGTCTCCGAGAGCGACCTCGACACCGTGCCGTGGCAGTCGGGCGACGAGCTGTACCTGGCACTGCTGCACGGTGAGAAGGGCTGGCTGACCGTTCCGGTGAACGGCCGTCCCGTCCGGATGTCGGGCGCGGAGTTCGGCCCGCAACTGCGGCGGCGCGCCAGCGTCGCCGCGCTGAAGAAGCGCGCCGGGAACAAGGCGTGGATCCTGCTGGCCGCCTGTGAGGCGGCGGCCACCGACGCGGCGGGCAACTCCGTCGCCCAGCAGATCGCGGACACCACCGGGATGAACGTCGTGGCGCCGACCACGAAGGTGGCCGCCACCCCGCACGTCAAGGAGTTCAGCTTCCTCCTCTACCACGACGCCGACGGCAACCGCGGCGAGTGGCGGACGTTCACCCCGCGGAACGCGGCGGCCGGGGCCCTCGTGCCGCCCGCCGTCATCGACGCGCCGCGGCCGGCGCCGCTGTCCGGGCAGACGCTGCCGCAGGACACCGACGAGAACACGGTGCCGTCCGAGGCGTCCGTGCTCCCGGCGGAGCACGACGGCGACGCCCTGGTGGCCGAGGACCTCACGGCCACCGCACCCCAGCAGCCGCACTACGCCTGGCTGGGCGACCGGATGATGCGCAGCGCCCTGGCGCCGCTGCGCGACCCCGCCCTGACGGAGCTGTACGACGCGCTCCACCCTGCGCAGCGGTTCGGCCCCGGCCGTTCCGTCTCCCGGCTCATCGCCCTGCGCAAACTGGTCGAACTGGCCACGCGGGAGTCCGGGCACACTCCTGAGCGCCTGACGCCCGAGGTGCTCGACGGCCTCGTCCGGCAGGTCTTCCCCGGCGCCGCGGCCGACGAGGCGAGCCGGCTGCTGCTCGTCACCACGGCCCAGGGCGTCAAGCGGGAGTCCTTCACCGTGCCGGGCCTCCGGCAGGCCGGCGCCCGGCACCGGGCGGCCCGCGTCATCGACATCGGCACACCGCAGGCACAGTCGCCGGGCGCACCGGGCCAGGAGTCGAGCACCTCGACGACCCACCCGGTGCAGCCGTCGGACCTCCTCGGCCGGTGGGACACACAGCGGTACCGGCAGGCCGCCATGCAGCGCGGCAGTGTGCCCTCGGCCGCCGTCTCGGCGATCACCGCGCAACTGCTGGCAGCCGGCCCCGGCGCCACCTCACTGCTGCGCTTCAGCACCGCACGTACCCCGCTGCGCGCCGTCAACGTCGACGGCCGGGTGCTGTGGTCCGAAGCCGGCAGCACCCTGTGGTCCGACACTCCCGCCATGCTGCCCGCCGTCGGTTCGGTCACCATCGACTCCATCGACATCGACGGCCGCGGCCGGCTGCTGGTGGCACTGCCCCAGACATCCACCGAGGACGCGAACCTCTTCCCCGAGCTGCTGACCGACCTCTCCGCGCTCCGCGCCCTCAGCCCCGCGGCCACCTCGTCGACCGGCGTCCTCCAGGACACCCGCGACCTCCTGACCGCGGCGAACGAAGCGGACGACGACGAGAGCGACCTCATCGAGGACAGCTTCGAGTTCTCCGCGACCATCCCCGGCTCCCTCCCGGTCAAGAAGATGTTCGACATCACCTTCCCAGTGATCGAAGAGGTCCTGCCCTACGAAGAACTGCACGTGACCCTCCCGCAGACCCTTGTACCACCGATCGGATTCGGCACCGAACGGGCCACCGGGCAG
>NZ_JBVHRF010000018.1:1960-4752 GCF_055567035.1 Streptomyces sp. NPDC027185
AGGGCGAGTCAGAAACCGTTGGTGTAGGCGAAGGACATGCGAAAGGTCCGGCGTAGAGGGTAAGACCCCCGTAGCTGAAACATTGACGGCTTGCTTGAGAGACACCCAAGTAGCACGGGGCCCGAGAAATCCCGTGTGAATCTGGCGGGACCACCCGTTAAGCCTAAATATTCCCTGGTGACCGATAGCGGATAGTACCGTGAGGGAATGGTGAAAAGTACCGCGGGAGCGGAGTGAAATAGTACCTGAAACCGTGTGCCTACAAGCCGTGGGAGCGTCGCATGCAAGCTTGCTTGTATGTCGTGACTGCGTGCCTTTTGAAGAATGAGCCTGCGAGTTTGCGGTATGTTGCGAGGTTAACCCGTGTGGGGGAGCCGTAGCGAAAGCGAGTCCGAAGAGGGCGTTTTAGTAGCATGCTCAAGACCCGAAGCGGAGTGATCTAGCCATGGGCAGGTTGAAGCGGAGGTAAGACTTCGTGGAGGACCGAACCCACCAGGGTTGAAAACCTGGGGGATGACCTGTGGTTAGGGGTGAAAGGCCAATCAAACTCCGTGATAGCTGGTTCTCCCCGAAATGCATTTAGGTGCAGCGTCGTGTGTTTCTTGCCGGAGGTAGAGCACTGGATAGGCGATGGGCCCTACCGGGTTACTGACCTTAGCCAAACTCCGAATGCCGGTAAGTGAGAGCGCGGCAGTGAGACTGTGGGGGATAAGCTCCATGGTCGAGAGGGAAACAGCCCAGAGCATCGACTAAGGCCCCTAAGCGTGTGCTAAGTGGGAAAGGATGTGGAGTCGCAGAGACAACCAGGAGGTTGGCTTAGAAGCAGCCATCCTTGAAAGAGTGCGTAATAGCTCACTGGTCAAGTGATTCTGCGCCGACAATGTAGCGGGGCTCAAGCACACCGCCGAAGTCGTGTCATTGCCATATGAGCCTTAACGGGTGTGGTGATGGGTAGGGGAGCGTCGTGTGCCGGGTGAAGCAGCCGTGGAAGCGAGTTGTGGACGGTTCACGAGTGAGAATGCAGGCATGAGTAGCGATACACACGTGGGAAACGTGTGCGCCGATTGACTAAGGGTTCCTGGGTCAAGCTGATCTGCCCAGGGTAAGTCGGGACCTAAGGCGAGGCCGACAGGCGTAGTCGATGGACAACCGGTTGATATTCCGGTACCCGTTGTGAAGCGTCAAACATCGAATCAGGCGATGCTAAGTCCGTGAAGCCGCCCTGGACCCTTCGGGGAAAGGGGAGTGGTGGAGCCGACGGACCAGACTTGTAGTAGGTGAGTGATGGGGTGACGCAGGAAGGTAGTCCAGCCCGGGCGGTGGTTGTCCCGGGGTAAGGGTGTAGCCCGTCATCTAGGCAAATCCGGATGACATGGAGGGTGAGACCTGATGCCGAGCCGATTGTGGTGAAGTGGATGATCCTATGCTGTCGAGAAAAGCCTCTAGCGAGTTTCATGGCGGCCCGTACCCTAAACCGACTCAGGTGGTCAGGTAGAGAATACCGAGGCGTTCGGGTGAACTATGGTTAAGGAACTCGGCAAAATGCCCCCGTAACTTCGGGAGAAGGGGGGCCATTGCTGGTGATCCGATTTACTCGGTGAGCTGGTGGTGGCCGCAGAGACCAGCGAGAAGCGACTGTTTACTAAAAACACAGGTCCGTGCGAAGCCGTAAGGCGATGTATACGGACTGACGCCTGCCCGGTGCTGGAACGTTAAGGGGACCGGTTAGTCAATCTTCGGGTTGGCGAAGCTGAGAACTTAAGCGCCAGTAAACGGCGGTGGTAACTATAACCATCCTAAGGTAGCGAAATTCCTTGTCGGGTAAGTTCCGACCTGCACGAATGGCGTAACGACTTCTCGACTGTCTCAACCATAGGCCCGGTGAAATTGCACTACGAGTAAAGATGCTCGTTTCGCGCAGCAGGACGGAAAGACCCCGGGACCTTTACTATAGCTTGATATTGGTGTTCGGTTCGGCTTGTGTAGGATAGGTGGGAGACTGTGAAGCGGCCACGCCAGTGGTTGTGGAGTCGTTGTTGAAATACCACTCTGGTCGTGCTGGATGTCTAACCTGGGTCCGTGATCCGGATCAGGGACAGTGTCTGGTGGGTAGTTTAACTGGGGCGGTTGCCTCCTAAAGGGTAACGGAGGCGCCCAAAGGTTCCCTCAGCCTGGTTGGCAATCAGGTGTTGAGTGTAAGTGCACAAGGGAGCTTGACTGTGAGACTGACGGGTCGAGCAGGTACGAAAGTAGGGACTAGTGATCCGGCGGTGGCTTGTGGAAGCGCCGTCGCTCAACGGATAAAAGGTACCCCGGGGATAACAGGCTGATCTTCCCCAAGAGTCCATATCGACGGGATGGTTTGGCACCTCGATGTCGGCTCGTCGCATCCTGGGGCTGGAGTCGGTCCCAAGGGTTGGGCTGTTCGCCCATTAAAGCGGTACGCGAGCTGGGTTTAGAACGTCGTGAGACAGTTCGGTCCCTATCCGCTGTGCGCGTAGGAGTCTTGAGAAGGGCTGTCCCTAGTACGAGAGGACCGGGACGGACGAACCTCTGGTGTGCCAGTTGTTCTGCCAAGGGCATGGCTGGTTGGCTACGTTCGGAAAGGATAACCGCTGAAAGCATCTAAGCGGGAAGCCTGCTTCGAGATGAGGGCTCCCTCCCACTTGATGGGGTAAGGCTCCCAGTAGACGACTGGGTTGATAGGCCAGATATGGAAGCACTGTAAGGTGTGGAGTTGACTGGTACTAATAGGCCGAGGGCTTGTCCTCAGTTGCTCGCGTCCACTGTGT
>NZ_JBVHRF010000019.1:0-3460 GCF_055567035.1 Streptomyces sp. NPDC027185
GGGCAGCATCGGCGAGGGCGGCGGGGATCGTGGAGCCGAACTGGTGGTAGTACGCGAGGTCGAGGGCGTCGCGGTCGAGGCTGCCGCAGCGCTTCACCAGATTGCTCAGGTTCTGTCCTTGGTGTTCCGCCGGCCCGTCCAGGAGCTTCTTGAGGTCGCTGATGAAACTCCGCTCGTCGTCGGTGAGGAGGGGGGCGGGGGGCTCTGCGTCGAGGGTTGGTGTTGGTTCGGTGGGGGCGGACGCCATATGGGTATCAGCGCCGACCACATCGAGAGAGGCTGTGTCGAGGGCGTCTTGCAGGTTGTGTCCGGTCAGCTTCTGGTAGGCGTCCTTGACGGCCTGGATCTTGGCCTGGTCCCCGTTCAGGCCCTGGAACATGCCCCGGGCTGCCGCCGTGTCCCCGGGGGTGTCGTTGCGCTTGAGGAGGTGGAGGCGTGCGGCGAACGCGGCGGCCTGCGGCTGCTTCTCGCGTGGGATTCCCTCGACGACGTGGTTCAGGTCGATGTCCCACCGACCGCCCCGTTCCGCCGGTCCGTAGAGGCGGTCGAGAACGGCGAGGGCGCCTGTCGGGCCAGCGGTGAGGGCGGCGGGGATCGTGGAGCCGAACTGGTGGTAGTACGCGAGGTCGAGGGCGTCGCGGTCGAAGACGTCGCGGTCGAGGCTGCCGTAGCGCTTCGCCAGATTGCTCAGGTTCCGTCCTCGGTTGAGCGCCGGCCCGTCCAGGAGCGTTGTGAGGTCGATGATGAAACTCTGCTCGGCTGTCTCGAAGGCGCCATGCAGATCCTGTCCGGGCAGCCCCCGGTAAGCGTCCTCGACGGCCTGGATCTTGACCTGGTCCCCGTTCAGGCCCTGGAACATGCCCCGGGCTGCCGCCCAGTCCCCGGAGGTGCCCTTGCGCTTGAGGAGGTGGAGGCGTGCGGCGAACGCGGCGGCCTGCGGCTGCTTCTCGCGTGGGATTCCCTCGACGACGTGGTTCAGGTCGATGTCCCACCGACCGCCCCGTTCCGCCGGTCCGTAGAGGCGGTCGAGAACGGCGAGGGCGCCTGTCGGGGCAGCATCGGCGAGGGCGGCGGGGATCGTGGAGCCGAACTGGTGGTAGTACGCGAGGTCGAGGGCGTCGCGGTCGAGGCTGCCGTAGCGCTTCGCCAGATTGCTCAGGTTCTGTCCTCGGTGGAGCGCCGGCCCGTCCAGGAGCTTCTTGAGGTCGCTGATGAAACTCCGCTCGTCGTCGGTGAGGAGGGGGGCGGAGGGCTCTGCGTCGAGGGTTGGTGTTGGTTCGGTGGGGGCGGACGCCATGCGGGTATCAGCGCCGACCACATCGAGAGAGGCTGTGTCGAGGGCGTCTTGCAGGTTGTGTCCGGTCAGCTTCTGGTAGGCGTCCTTGACGGCCTGGATCTTGGCCTGGTCCCCGTTCAGGCCCTGGAACATGCCCCGGGCTGCCGCCGTGTCCCCGGGGGTGTCGTTGCGCTTGAGGAGGTGGAGGCGTAGGGCGAACGCGGCGGCCTGCGGCTGCTTCTCGCGTGGGATTCCCTCGACGACGTGGTTCAGGTCGATGTCCCACCGACCGCCCCGTTCCGCCGGTCCGTAGAGGCGGTCGAGAACGGCGAGGGCGCCTGTCGGGGCAGCATCGGCGAGGGCGGTGGGGATCGTGGAGCCGAACTGGTGGTAGTACGCGAGGTCGAGGGCGTCGCGGTCGAGGCTGCCGTAGCGCTTCGCCAGATTGCTCAGGTTCTGTCCTTGGTGTTCCGCCGGCCCGTCCAGGAGCTTCTTGAGGTCGCTGATGAAACTCCGCTCGTCGTCGGTGAGGAGGGGGGCGGAGGGCTCTGCGTCGAGGGTTGGTGTTGGTTCGGTGGGGGCGGACGCCATGCGGGTATCAGCGCCGACCACATCGAGAGAGGCTGTGTCGAGGGCGTCTTGCAGGTTGTGTCCGGTCAGCTTCTGGTAGGCGTCCTTGACGGCCTGGATCTTGACCTGGTCCCCGTTCAGGCCCTGGAACATGCCCCGGGCTGCCGCCGTGTCCCCGGGGGTGTCGTTGCGCTTGAGGAGGTGGAGGCGTAGGGCGAACGCGGCGGCCTGCGGCTGCTTCTCGCGTGGGATTCCCTCGACGACGTGGTTCAGGTCGATGTCCCACCGACCGCCCCGTTCCGCCGGTCCGTAGAGGCGGTCGAGAACGGCGAGGGCGCCTGTCGGGGCAGCATCGGCGAGGGCGGCGGGGATCGTGGAGCCGAACTGGTGGTAGTACGCGAGGTCGAGGGCGTCGCGGTCGAGGCTGCCGCAGCGCTTCGCCAGGATGCTCAGGTTCTGTCCTTGGTTGAGCGCCGGCCCGTCCAGGAGCGTTGTGAGGTCGATGATGAAACTCTGCTCGGCTGTCTCGAAGGCGCCATGCAGATCCTGTCCGGGCAGCCCCCGGTAAGCGTCCTCGACGGCCTGGATCTTGACCTGGTCCCCGTTCAGGCCCTGGAACATGCCCCGGGCTGCCGCCCAGCCCTCGGAGGTGCCCTTGCGCTTGAGGTGGTGGAGGCGTAGGGCGAACGCGGCGGCCTGCGGCTGCTTCTCGCGTGGGATTCCCTCGACGACGTGGTTCAGGTCGATGTCCCACCGACCGCCCCGTTCCGCCGGTCCGTAGAGGCGGTCGAGAACGGCGAGGGCGCCTGTCGGGCCAGCATCGGCGAGGGCGGCGGGGATCGTGGAGCCGAACTGGTGGTAGTACGCGAGGTCGAGGGCGTCGCGGTCGAGGCTGCCGCAGCGCTTCACCAGATTGCTCAGGTTCTGTCCTCGGTTGAGCGCCGGCCCGTCCAGGAGCTTCTTGAGGTCGATGATGAAACTCTGCTCGGCTGTCTCGAAGGCGCCATGCAGATCCTGTCCGGTCAGCTCCCGGTAAGCGTCCTTGACGGCCTGGATCTTGACCTGGTCCCCGTTCAGGCCCTGGAACATGCCCCGGGCTGCCGCCCAGTCCCCGGAGGTGCCCTTGCGCTTGAGGTGGTGGAGGCGTAGGGCGAACGCGGCGACCTGCGGCTGCTTCTCGCGTGGGATTCCCTCGACGACGTGGTTCAGGTCGATGTCCCACCGACCGCCCCGTTCCGCCGGTCCGTAGAGGTGGTCAAGAACGATGAGGGCGCCTGCCGGGGTGAACTTGCGGCTCTGCACAACGGCGGCGAGGGCGGCGGGGATCGTGGAGCCGGTCTTGTAGTAGAACTCGCGGTCGAGGGGGCCGCGGGCGAGGCTGCCAGCAGGGCGGGGATAGCTGCCCATCAGCCTGCGCAGGGTCTGTTCTCGGGTATTCCCCTGCCTGTCCAGGAGCTTTTGGAAGGAGCTGATGAAGGAGTCCACGATGGACCAGTTTTTGGTCCGCGGTTCTTTGGCTTGTGGTGTTATGCCGCTGAGCGTCAGCATCTGTGTCGTGGGTGTGAGGTGGGCGAATGCTGCTCGCTCTGCTTGGTCGCGGCGCATCCAGGCGTC
>NZ_JBVHRF010000020.1:0-1534 GCF_055567035.1 Streptomyces sp. NPDC027185
GCCACCAACGAGAGCAGACCATGCACGTCGACCCGCTCTGCCCACAGATGACCCGCGAAGCCGGCGATGAACTGCTCATCAGTGAGGAGGACAGGTGGCTCCGGTTGGAAGGCCGGTGTTTGTTCGGTGGAGAGGGACGCGACGTAGGTGTTGACGCTGACTGCCTCGATGGCCTGCCACCGGAGGTGCACGGCCTCGGGATGGCGCACGCCGGCCATGTCGAGGTCGTCCTGCAGGTCGCGTCCGGTCAGCTTCTCGTAGGCGTCCTCGGCGGCCCAGATCTTGGCCTGGTCCCCGTCCAGCCCCCAGAGCATGTCCAGGGCCTGGGGGATGTCCTGGACGAGGGGATTGTTCATGAGGAGATCGAGCCGCAGGGCGAACGCGGCGGCCCGCGGCTGCGGCTGCTCCTCGAGTTCGATTCCCTCGACGACATGGTCCGGATCGATGTCCCACAGACCCCCCGACACCGCCGGCCCATAGAAGCGCTCAAGGGCTTTGAGGGCGTATGCCGGGGTGAGGTTGTCGTTCTTCACCGCGGTGGCGAGCGCAGCGGAGATCGTGGAACCGCTGGTCTCGCCGTGGAACGCACGGTCGAGGGCGTCGAGGGCGAGGCTGTCGGCAGGGCGGTCATAGCCGTCCATCAGCTCATTCAGCTGCCGGTCAGTGGTTTTCCCTGTCCACAAGAGGCGGGCGAAGCTGCTGACGAACTCCTCGGTGGCGACGTCGGCCGTGTGGGTGCTGGCGCTGAGCACCTCGGTGATCTGCGACCGGAGGTGCGCGGCCTCGGGGTGGCGCATGCCGGCCGTGGTGAGGGCGTCTTGCAGGTCGTGTCCGGTCAGCTTCTGGTAGGCGTCCTTGACGGCCTGGATCTTGGCCTGGTCCCCGCGCAGTCCCCGGAGCATGTTCAGGGCCGGGAGGAGACGCTGGGTGGTGACGAGGAGATGGAGGCACAGGGCGAACGCGGCGGCCTGCGGCTGCTCCGGGATTCCCGCGGCGACATGGTCCGGATCGATGTCCCACCGACCGCCCGTCACCGCCGGTCCGTAGAGGTGCTCAAGGATCTTCACGGCATCCGCGAAGGGAAGCTTGAGGCTCTGCACAACGCCGGCGAGAGCAGCAGGGATCGTGAAGCCACTGGTCTTGCCGTAGAACGCACGGTCGAGGGTGTCGCGGGCAAAGCTATCGGCTGGACGGGGGTGGCCGACCACCAGCGAGAGCAGCGCCTCTGCCTCTATGTACCGCGCGTTCAAGTAACGGGCGAAGCTGTCGACGAACGCCTCGGTGGCGACGTCAACCGCGTGGGTGCTGAGTGTCTCGGTGATCTGCTGCTGAAGATGCACAGCCTCGGAGGGGCGCACACCGGCCAGAGCCCGCGCGTCGACGTCCTCTGCGTCCAGCAGACGGGTGAAGCTGCTGATGAACTCCTCGTCTGCGAGGGAGGCGGACGCCATATGGGTATCAGCGCCGACCACATCGAGAGAGGCTGTGTCGAGGGCGTCTTGCAGGTTGTGTCCGGTCAGCTTCTGGTAGGCGT